>JAQBPN010000072.1 GCA_028287505.1 Fibrobacterota bacterium
ACTTGGCCACGGCGCCGCCGCTCTTGGCCAAAACGGTGGTGATGGCGGCTGTCAGGGAGGTCTTGCCATGGTCCACGTGGCCGATGGTGCCAACGTTGACGTGGGGTTTATTCCGGTTGAATTTTTCTTTAGCCATAATACAACTCCACTTGCTCTAATGAGTCCCGTTCCGGGGCCGCGTTATCCTCTTGCGAGGAACCTCGGCTCGGTTTGTCCTTTTTTTCGAGGGGGTTTCCCAGGTAGTTAGGTCAAAATCCCGATTTTATCTTCTTACACCATGTTTTTCGTAGGTGAGAACGTAAACTCCTAACCCTCTTGTTAAGGAGCGCAGTAAAGTAGTATAGCCGAATGTGTTTGCCAAGGGTATCTCAAGGAGGATTATCGAGTTATACCCGTCCGAGTCCAATTTGCGGACGATCCCCCCTCTCGCGGCCAGATCCGCCAGCACCACCCCGCAAAATTCGTCAGGAACGATGATTTCCAGGCGCATAATGGGCTCAAACACGTCAAATTGGGCGCAGGAAAGGTGCAATTTCAGGCAATCGGCCAGGCATTTTGCCAGCAGGGGAAGGGGCAAAGGGAAGTCGTCCCCGGTCTTGTTCCTCGACTCGCCGGAAACCTTGACCCCGGAAATCCTGGTGACGCGGCAGAGCAGCCCCGCGACCGTACCGATGCCGCACATTCCCTGGCCGGAAAAATGCTCGAAAGTGGCATCCAAAACCTCTTTGTATTCGGGCGATACCGGGATCGCATACGAGATTTCGTTTTTTTCGTCATCCGCGTTTCCGAGCACGTCCACGACGATGCCCGCTTCCGCGCCCATGCCCACGCTGGTATTGGCCAGTCCGGGCTGCGGGGCCTTCAACCGTTCCAGGTAACGTACGGAAGGCGCGCCGACCTTCACGTCGCATTTGTGATCTTTTTTGAGGCGTTTGCAGAACACGTCCAACTGCAATTCGCCCACGGTGCTGATAAGCCACCCTCCCGTTCCCGGATCCGGCGCGATGGAGATGGAGGGCTCGGAATCCCCGAGTTGCTTGAGGATCCGGTCGACGAAGGCGAAATCCGCCGCATTGACCAGTTCGATGCGCGATTGCAGGAGAGGCCGGTATTTCTTGGTCAGAATGCCGGTCGCGGGCCCCGTGTCGGCCTTGCCGTCCGAAAGCAGCACCTGGCCCATGCGGTAATGCTGCGGGGATTGGATGGCCACCACGTCGCCGGGCAGCACCTCCGCCGTGTCCTTGATTTCCTGCAGGCTTTCCGCGAACACGCGGAAAAAACGCGCCGATTCCAGACGATTAAGCCCCGAGGGATCGTAAATCTTGGCCAGGAAGATTTTTCCGATTTCATGATAATGGCGGATCTTGATAATGAAACCCATGGTTCCAGGTCCGGGGGAACCCGCGCCCGTATCGTGGGAGCCCGCGGATTGGCCGGCGGCGGCATACCGGCCCTGCGGGCTTCCAGGCAGGCCGCGCACGCTTGGAGGCGGCAACAATTGGTTGACGCCGTTCATCAGCTGGCGGATGCCTACGTTCTTGAGGGCGGATCCCATGTAAACCGGGATGTTACCGTCCTCCATGGCGGCCTTCAATCCGGAAACGATATCCTCGTTCCTGAGTTCTTCGCCGGCCAACCAGGCGTGGAGCAGGACATCATTGTAGCGGGACGCGACGTCGATCAAATCCTTGCGCGCGCGCGCGTAATCCTCGGCCAGGAAGACGGGGACCTCGCCCTTGATGAGCTTGCGGGGATTTTCCACGGAGCGGTAGATGGCCAATTGGTTGAGCACATCGATGACGCCGTCGATTTTCCCGTCCACGTACACGGGTAACGTGAGCGCTACTGGCTTGACGTTGAACATCACATGGATCTGCTCCATCACTTTCCGGTAATCGGAACCGGGGATGTCCAGCTTGTTTATGAAGATGAGGGAGCGATTGCGGTTGGCCTTGATTTTCTGCCAGGCTTCCAGGCTTTGCGATTCTATCCCGCTGGTTCCGGAAAGCACCAGGATGACGCCTTCCACGGCCTGCAACGCGAAATCCACCTCCACGCCGAAATCCACGTGGCCGGGGGTATCGACGAAGGTGACGCGCGTGCCCTTCCATTGGTAGGAGGCGATGCCGGCTTCGATGGTGATGCCGCGCTTTTTCTCCTCCTCCAGGTAATCCATGGTGGCCAGACCCTCGTCCACCTCTCCCAGGCCGGGAATGGTTTCGCTGAAATACAGCAATCGCTCGGAAACCGTGGTCTTGCCGGCGTCGACATGCGCCAGAATGGCGATGGCCCGGGTGTCTTTGGGAGCGGAGGACATGGTTGGATGCTATCCCGTTGGAGAAGTACGGTATAAATGTAGCACTTCGCGGCCGGGGATGCCTCGCATCCCCGCGGGGGGCGCCTTTGGCGCCGCCGGCTGGGCGCTCTCGGAGTCGGAGGTTGCCGGCCGGTCCGATCGTCCTGAAAACGAAAAACCCCGGTTGCCCGGGGTTTTTCACTACTCGATTTGCCTGAGGTCGTCCGCTACCAGCGGAAGTGGGCAAACGCTTTATTGGACTCGGCCATGCGATGGATGTCCTGCTTCTTCTTGACCGCATTGCCTTCATTGTTGAGGGCCTGGATCAGCTCGGCGGACAGCCGGCGGGACATGTCCTTCTCATTACGGCCCTGGGCCGCTTCCTTGAGCCAACGCAGCGCCAAAGCGGTGCGGCGGGCGGGAGCGACTTCGACCGGAACCTGGTAGTTGGCACCGCCCACGCGGCGGGACTTCACTTCCAGGGAAGGCTTGATGTTGTTGAGGGCGTTCTTGAAGAGGGTCAGTTCGTCGTCTTCGCCGCCGATCTTCTTCTTGAATTCGACCAGGGCGGAGTAGACCACGTCTTCGGCGATGCTGCGCTTGCCGCGGCTGACGACGACGTTCATGAACTGGGTGACCAAGGTGCTGTTGAACTTGGGGTCACCGTA
>JAQBPN010000073.1 GCA_028287505.1 Fibrobacterota bacterium
ACTTGGCCACGGCGCCGCCGCTCTTGGCCAAAACGGTGGTGATGGCGGCTGTCAGGGAGGTCTTGCCATGGTCCACGTGGCCGATGGTGCCAACGTTGACGTGGGGTTTATTCCGGTTGAATTTTTCCTTGGCCATTTCCCTATAACCTCCTGTTTGACTTCCCTATCAAAATTTCTTCAGCAAAAACTGAGCAAATCTTGTTGCATTTTTTTTGGAGCAGTAATTGATAGCAAAATTTCCGGGAAATTTCACCCTGGCTCCACATAATTCATTCAGGGCCATTCACTTATGGCCCGGTACTTCGTCCGGAGGGTCCGTTACCGGCCTCTCCGCTGTTCCAAAAGGTCCGGCACCCGGTGCCAGCCTACCTTAATGGAGCCCAAACCGGGACTCGAACCCGGGACCTCTTCCTTACCAAGGAAGTGCTCTACCGCTGAGCTATTTGGGCCAAATTAAGGCAGGAGGAAGTGGAGCGGGCTAACGGACTCGAACCGTCAACAGCCACCTTGGAAGGGTGGTACTCTACCAATTGAGTTAAGCCCGCTTGTCTTGGGGCGCTCTGGCCAAATCAGGGCCCGTTCGCTTCATTGCCCTCGTCGGGGTACAAAAGTACTCCCTCCTCGGGCGGCGAGCCTCCACTTTCAGTGGAGGCTTTGCGATCGGACCCTGCTTTGGCCATATCGACCCAAGCCAAACCCTTGCTCCCTTTTTCCTATCCTCTTCTGTTTCTTTGCTTGTCCTAATCGACTGAAAAGTGAACTTTTAAATGGGTGGGGGCGGTTTCGAACCGCCGTAGGCATAGCCAGTGGATTTACAGTCCACCCCCATTAACCACTCGGGCACCCACCCGTTTAAAAGGCCCCTATTCTTTGTTTTTCCGTCTTCTCTCTCCTGAAACCATCGAGACTCGGAAAAGCCAACGATAGGATTTGAACCCACGACCGCCTGATTACAAATCAGGTGCTCTACCAGCTGAGCTACGTTGGCCCGAATGTCCCTTCCCTATCCATGGCTTCGCCTAGGAATGACCCGAAACGAGACCAAAATCGCTGATCCTCAAAAGGGAGGGAGAAATTTAGCAAAAATATTGCCGGTCCATCAAGGATTTACGAGAAGTGGGAGTGAATATCCAGCGAGGCTCTAGCAAACCTCAGCCCATTTATGTTTTTTGCGAAATAAGACGCTTACGTAATGGTTAGTAGCCACTAGGCCCTTAGGGCCCGTAGTCTTTCCCCAAGGGTGGGATGGGAATAATGGAAGGCGCTGTACCAGGGATGCGGCGTGAGATTGGAAAGGTTCTTGTTGGACAGCTTGATCAGGGCGGTTTGCATGGCGGCGGGATCCTGGATGGCTTGCACCGCATAAGCATCGGCTTCGTATTCGTGCCGGCGGGAAAAAAGATTCTGCACGGGAGAAATGAGCAATGACAGGGATGAGAACACCGTCATGAACAGGAATAGGCCCACGGCGGGGTTCCCGGCGAAGGGTCCGGGAACCATGGCGCCGGCCGGATTGGACCCGGTCTGGAATCCGAACGCCGCATAAAGAGGCGGCCAGCGCAAGGCCAGGGAAGCCAGGAACATCACCACGCCCATAATGAAGACTTGCGCCGCCATCATCTTGTAGATGTGCTTGCGCTTGTAATGTCCGATTTCATGGGCCAGCACGCTGAGCAGTTCGGGGCGCTCCATCTGGCGCAGCAAGGTATCGAACAGGACGATGCGGCGGAAGCGGCCGAATCCGGTGAAGTAGGCGTTGGAGTGCAGGCTGCGGCGGCTTCCGTCCATCACGTAGATGCCGCCGGCGGGAAAGCGAAGGCGCGCCGCAAGCGAGAACAGGGCGCTTTTCAGCTCGCCCTCTTCCAAAGGCTGGAAGCGATTGAACAATGGGGCGATGAAAACCGGGTAGACCACCATCATGACGATTTGGAAAGCCAGCAACAGACCGAAGGCCCACAGCCACCAATGGGTCCCGAAAAAATCCACGAGGGCGAGCACGGCGTACACGAGCGGCAGTCCCAGGACGGCCGAGAGGATGCTTTGCTTGATCAGGTCGCGCCAGAACAGTCCCCAGGTCATGGTGTTGAAACCGTATTTCCCTTCGATGCGGAAAGTGGCGTGCAAGGTCAGGGGCAGCTTGACCAGAACCTGCACCACGGTGACACCCGCCAGGAACAACGCGCCCCGATGCAGGCCGCCGTCGAAAGCCCGCGCGAGCAGACGATCGAACCAGGGCAGGATGCCGGAGAACAACAGGAAGAAGGTCACGGCGGCGGAGTACAGAAGGGAAAAGGTATCGAAGCCCAGGCGCTCCAGGGTGTACGCGCGGCTCTTGGCGAAGGTGTCCGCGTCGAAGTGGCCGGCGAAGACCGGATCCGAGAAGCGGGCCGGCAGGGATGGGTGCCGGAGGACCTCCCGGCGGTTGAGGATGTTCAGGATCAGCTCCACCGCGAGGCCCAATCCGAAAAAGACGAGGAAAACGGCGCGGAAATGGGATGCGTCCATGTTGTGGGCCTGCTCCGGAAAAGGGCGCTAACCTAAGTAGATTATTGCCCATGGAATTCGAGTTCCGGAAAAATACAATCTTGGCCGTCTTGGCGGGCGGATGCCTATGGGGATGCAGTTCCGCCCCCATCAAAATGGAATGCCAGGAATTGCAGGCCCGCATCGATTACGGCGACCTGAGCGGCGATCAGCTACGGTTCGCCCAGCAGGAACTGGACGATTGCCGCGGCCGCGTGAAATCCGCGGAACAGAAGGATTCCGCCTTCATAGAGGGCACGGAAAAGCGCTTCACGCCGTCCGATTCGGATGGCACCCCGACCGGCTCCCAATGACCGAATCCCTGAAATTGTCGGGCAACGTCCTGCCCAAAAGGCTGTTGCAAATCGCCAGCGAGATCAATCAGGCCGGCGGTTCCATCTACGTGGTGGGCGGATGGGTCCGTGATCTCCTTTTGGACGAACCTTCCCACGACTACGATCTGGAAGTGTACGGCCTGGACATGGAGAAACTCTTCAACATCCTGGTGCGCCATGCCAAGCCCAACCTGGTGGGCAAATCCTTCGGCATCATCACCATGCGCATCGACGGCCTGAACTTCGACTTCGCTTTCCCGCGCACGGAGAACAAGACCGGGCCCGGCCACAAGGGTTTCGCCGTCACCTCCGATCCGTTCCTGAGCTTCGAGACGGCGTCTTCGCGCCGGGATTTCACCATCAACAGCATGGGCATCAAAATCCCGGAGATGGAGCTGGTCGATTACCATAACGGGTATCGGGATTTGCGGGCCAAGGTGCTGCGACACGTGTCGGCCGCGTTCTCGGAAGACCCCCTGCGCGTACTGCGGGCCGTGCAATTCTCCGCGCGCTTCGAGCTGGACATCGCTCCGGAAACCCAGGCGCTCTGCCGCAAACTGCCCTTGGGCGAGCTGCCCATGGAGCGCATTTACGGCGAGTTCCGGAAGCTGCTGCTCAAGGCCAAGCGCCCATCCCTGGGCCTGGAATGGATGCGCAAGCTGGACCTGCTGAAATACTTTCCGGAACTGGAGTCCCTGATCGGCGTGGAACAGGAGCCGGAATGGCATCCCGAGGGCGACGTGTGGATCCACAACAACATGGTGATCGACGAGGCCGCCAAGCTGCGCCGGATAGAATACGGCGAGTTCGACAATATGGCCCTGATGCTGGGCGCGCTCTGCCATGATTTCGGCAAGCCCGCCTGTACGGTCTTCTCCGAAGGCCGCTGGCGCAGCCCGGCCCATGACGTGCGCGGGGAGGCCCCCACGCGCGCATTCCTGGCGCGCCTCACCAATGAATCGGCGCTGGTGGAAACCGTGGTCGCCTACGTTCGCGAACACCTGAAACCGGCCATGCTCTACAAGGCGCGCGCGGAAATCAAGCCGAGCGCCATCCGTCGGCTGGCGTTGCGCGTGGATATCGAAAAGCTGGTGCGGGTGGCGCGCGCGGATCATTTCGGGCGCACCACCCCCGACGCCTTGGCGCGGGAGTTTCCGGCGGGCGAGTGGCTGCTGGATCAATCCAGGCTTTTGAACGTGCTGGATACCAAGCCCAAGCCATACCTCACGGGAAAGTTCCTGCTGTCCCTGGGGATGAAGCCCGGACCGGAGGTAGGGCGGTTGATTGCGGAGAGTTTCGAGCTTCAGCTCGAGGGTGAGTTGGCGGATGTCGCGGACGCTGAGTCTTGGGCTAGAGCGCGGTTGCTGGAGTAGTTGCTTGGTGGGCTGAAGAGGCCGAGCGGGGGTTTGGGGATTCCCGCTCAGGCTTGCAGCTGATCTGAACGGGTGGGTTTCCGGTCGTCGCGGAATTGCGCGGGACCGCGAATCGAAATCAACTCTCAGCGTGGTCTCGGTGCCGCGGTCCGTCCAGGCCCTGTAAACATTGCGCAATACCGCGCCGACCTGCTGCAAAATCGCGGGAATCCCCAAACCCCCGCGCGGCCGCTCCAACTCAAAGCGCGCTTCGTCATATCCCCGGTCGGTCTTCAGAACAAGATGTCCTCAACCTCCGTCCTTCACGTCGGGAGCGGTGTTCCCTACCCTCCTCTTTTTCGCCTCGGGTAATGCGAAGAGAATGCGAGAGGAAAATGCAGGGAGGAAGAGAAGAGAAAGAATACGTGGGTCTGTTGATGGAAGGCTTTGCGGTCTGAGCGGCCCCCGGGGAAGGGCCGGGGGGAAGAAAAGCGGGGAGGGGAGAAGAGAAGAAGGGAGAAGAGAAGAAGGTTTTGCTTTATACTGCGCTGGGGAATGTTTCGGGGACTTCGTCGCCTAGGCGGGGTTCGGGGGGGCCGAGGGGATCCACGGCGTGGGTGTGGTCGAAGTGGAGCAGGCCGTCGAACTGGGCGGGGAGTCGGGAGTGGAAGTAGTGGCTGGCCCGTTCGGTTTCGGGGCGGTAGATGACGCCGATGGCGCGCTCGGGGCGGGTTTCGGCGAGGGTCTCGATGACTTCATTGTCCAAGCGCAGGTCGAGGAAGAAGCGTTCGATTCCGGTATCGTGGAACAGGGCTTCGTAGCTGTTCGGCAGGGCCGGGCGGACGCGGATGGATTCCGCGGCGGCGCCCCAATCGGAGGCGGCCATGACGTTGCCCGTGTAAGTGGTCATGCCCAGCAGGTAAACCTGTTTCCCGTGGCGTTCGCGCATGAGCTGGCCCACGTTGAATTCCCCCCATTCCCCGAACTCGGTGGCCCGGGCGTCGCCGAGATGGGAGTTGTGTTCCCAGACCACGACCTTTGCGGGCACGGCTCCTCCGCGTTGCAGGGCCAGATGTTCCGCCAACGCGTCCAAGGTGTCCGCCATGTGGCGGTCGCGCAGATTCCAGGCGTCGACGCGACCCCGGAACATGGTCCGGTAATAACGTTCCGCATCCAGGATCAGGCGCGCGTTCTGTTCGGCTTCGAATTGGTCGTCCCCATCCAGCCGCCCTTGCCCGGCCAGGCGTTCTGTGGCGATTCGACGCATCTCCACCAGTTGCCGCAACGCTTCTTCCTCGCAGGACTCGGTGAGACCCAGGGAGGCTTCATATCCGTAGACGGTCGCATCCGACTTCGCGCCTTCGAAACAGGCGTAGCGTTCCCGCGCCCGCAGGGCGGCTTCCGGGTCCACCCGGTCCAGGTAGCGCAGCACGGCATCGATGGAGGCGTGGAGACCGTACAAATCCAGGCCGTAGAATCCCGTTTTGGGGCGATGGTCCGATAGCGAATCGTTCCATTGGCGCAGCCAGACGGCGAAGTCCAGGACTTCCGTATTCCGCCACATCCATTGCGGGAAACGTCGGAAACCGGAAAGGGGATCCGATGCTTCCAGGACGTCCCCTTCGCCTTTGACGAAGCGGTTCACGCGGTAGGCGTCGGGCCAATCGGCTTCCACGGCCACGGCCTCGAAACCCTTCTCCTCGATGAGGCGGCGGGTGATGAGGGCCCGTTCCTGGTAGAACTCATGGGTGCCGTGGGAGGCCTCGCCAATCAGGACGAGGCGGGCGTCGCCGATGGAGTCCAGGAGGATATCGTAATCGTCGGGAGTGGTTTTGAGGGGCTGTGCGATCAGCGCCAAGGCGCTGGCGAGGTCGCTGGGATTTGCCTGGAACATAAGATCCTCCGGGGTTGCGGATAGGCGTCGAGGGGCGCCGAAGGATGCATACGATCAAGATACCAAGGATGGGGAGCCGGGCAAACGGCCCCGGCCCGGTGGCTTTATCGGGTGGAATTACCGGGTGGAAACGGCCTGGGTCATCAAGGAGTGCATTTCCTTGTGCAGGGATTCCCAGTTCTCCGGGGGGCGGTTGAACAGGATGGCCCAGCCGAATCCGTCGGCTTCCCGCTTGAGGCTTCCGATGGAACCCGGAAGGTTGCCGTTGAACCAGCCGAAATCCGATGGGGCTACGGTCAGGAACCGCAAGAGATCCGAAGGGGAGGCGATCCATCCGCCCAGGGCATCCATGGATTCAATCGCGAATCCGCCATAGGGCCACGGGACGGGGGTGGATCCGTCGAATGCGGAAACCGTGGTATTTTCCTGGGGCGTGGTGTAGTAGAGCACTTCGTGTTCGGCCCGGTTCCCGAGGAGGGATGAACCGAGCCGCATGCCGGTGGCTCCCGCGGGCAGGAGCACGTTTTCCAGGACGTAGTCCTCGTACGGCCGGCCCGCCATCTTTTCGATGACCCGGCCCAGGACCGCGTACCCCAGATTGGAATACTTGTAAGCGGAGCCCGGCTCGAAAGAAAGCTCTTTGTTTTCCAGAACGTACCGGATGATATCGACGGCGGAGATGGGAAGCGGTTTGCCGATTTCCCTGGCGATGCGGATTTGGTTGAAGAGGGGGTCGAAGCCGATGGCGGAAACGTCCCAACCGCCCGAATGGCCCATGAGGTCCGCCACCGTAATGCGGGCCACCCTGGGGTCGCGGAAGCGGGAATATTCCCGCCCGTTCAGGATGCCATGGGCGCCGAAAACCGGAGCGCTGAACCGGAGCCTGCCCTGCGCTTTCAGCTTGTGCAGGGCCGCGTCCGTGATCGGCTTCGAGATGCTCGCGATGCGGAAACGGTGGCGGGTGTCCACCATTACGGCGGAATCCAGATTGGCATAGCCGAATCCCCTCGCATGGAGAATCCTTCCGTTCCTGGACACGGCGACGGATCCTCCCGGTATCCCATAGGTGGACATCAGAAGGGACATGGCCGAATCCACTTTGGAAACGGAAAGCCCGGGCTCCGGGACGGGAGGCCGGTTCAGGACGGTCGGATACGATGCGTTATTCCAGGACGTAGCGGCCTGCGTACGCTTTGAATTTTTCGCGGATGAACTCTACGGCTTCCGCGGAAGGCATTTTCAGGAGCGGCTCCATGTCCTTGTTCCAGGGCAGACGTTGGAGCCGATCGGCGCGGTCGGCGTATCCCTTGCGGTAGGCTTCGGCGGCGGTCATGATGGGGACGGGGTTGAGCTCCCGGGGGATGAGAAAGGCGTTGTTGTATTCCAGGCCCACCAGGGCGTAGCCTTGGCGCTTCCCGAGATCCTCGAGGATGGAAAGGCTTTGTCCGAAAAAATGGTCCTGGGCCCAGGCATGGTCCGGGCTCCATTTCACGGTGAAGCGGACGGGCGGAGGGATTTTTTCGTTGATCTCCGCGCAGATCAGGGACGGGCGATAGGCCGTAAGGAGCTTTTCCAGGACGTAATGATCGTAGCTGTCGATGTCGAGGTTGAGGAAGCCGAACTCCTTGGGAGCTTCGCAGGAGGCCAGGAGGTTGAGGACGTTGTCGGGAGTGATGCGGGCGCGGATGAGGCGCGTATTGGCGAAAGACGAGTAACGGTAGGCCAGTCTGGCGAAGCGGGCGGCGTCCCATTCGGCCGCGATGCCTTCCCACCCCGAGTTGAACAGGGAAAAGGAGTTGGACATGGTCTCGCCGTCGCCGGCGCCGATGTCCACGGCGAAACGATGGCGCAATTGGATTTTGGCCAACAGGTCCCGGATGATCGGGTCTTCGTCGAAATTGGAAAAGCTGCGGGATCCGGAATCCGAGGCGGGGCGCACGCGGCGCAGCTCAAGCCCCAAGGCATTGAGGCTTTTCTTGACAAGGCGCTTTCCGGGAGGGAATCCGGCCATGGGGTTAGTGTACCGTAAGTTCGGGGTGATTGGAAGGGTCCCCCGCGAGGGTCCGGGAGCGCCGGCGGGGATCAGAATTCCAGGAGTATGCCCAGGCGTCCCAGCCAGCCCGCGCGGGAGCCTTGGCGCTCGTAGGCGCCCAGGGTGAGGATACTGGAATGGCGGCCGTTGCGGATGTCGAAGCCGCCGCCGCCGCGCCATAGGAGGCCGGGATGGACGTCATCGAACGCATACCCGATATCGCCCGTGACCACGGGCAGGACCACGCGGCCGATGGGGAGGCGGATCATGGCGCTGCCCAGCAAGGGAATCGCGTCCGTCCCGGTCACGGTTCCCTGTCCGGATTGGATGCCCACCAGGGTCATTTCGTCGAACTTGGCGAAGAGCGCGGCCGAATACGCGAAGTGCGCGCCCTTGAAATGGTCCCGGGAATTGGCGCCCAAGGTGCCCGTAAGCACGGCGCCGGCATGGACTGCCAGGGGAAACAGCGAAAGCAGGATGAAGATGAAGCGGTTGGGAGTCCGCAAGGGGCTCATAAGCGAAAAGGTAACATATTCGCGCGGAACGAGGGATATGCAATCGAAGGAGAGGGATGTCCAGGGCCTGCGAGCGGCCTGGGCGGGCGGTCAGGAGGAGAGCTCGTTGACCTTGATGCGGGAGGCGGCGGGCTTGCGCTGCATGGGCATTTCCACGCGCACGGAAGTGCGCTCGATGCGGCGCCACATACCGCCTTTGCCGCCTTCACTCTTGAACATGGCGCGGAACATGCCGACCGCCAGGGCCAGATTCATGGATACGAAGTAGAAGGGAATGAGGAGCAGCTTGGATTTGCGGGTCTTGCCGTTGCGGGCATAGCCGAGGCCGGCCACGAAAAAGAACATGACCTGGGCGGCGAAAGCGGCGTAGTAGAACGGGGCGCGGCCCAGCAGGCAGGCGTTCGAGATCAGGAGTATCATCATCAGTACGGGGGCGATCCAACGCAGGAACTTGTGGGAAAAGAAACCGTAGGCCACCAGGCCGCGGAGAGGGTTCAGCAGGGGGATGTATTTGGACAGCAAATTGAAATTGGCCTGGCTGATGCGCACCTTGCGGTGGAACTCTCCGTAGGTCTCCAGGGAGGTTTCTTCGCTGCCGATGGCCTGAGGCTCGTAAATGGCGGCTTTGCCGGCCTTGAGCACCCGGGTGGTGACGAAGAAATCGTCCATGACCGTCTTTTCCACGGGGATGCGTTCGAACAGTTCCCGGCGGATGGCGTAGATGCCGCCGTTGGCCCCGATGACGATGCCGAGCTTGCCTTCCAGCTTCTTGATTTCCGATTCCAGGTTCCAGTAGATGCTCTCGCCTATCCCAAGGGCGGAATGCCCGGCATCGTGCAGGATGAGCCGGCCGCACACGCACCCGATGGTGGGATCCTCGAAATGGGCCAGGAGCTTCTGCAGGGCGTTGCGGAGCAGCATGGTGTTGGCGTCGCAGAAGACCAGGATGTCGCCCTGGGCCGCGGGCACCAATTGGTTCAGCACCGTGGCCTTGCCGCCCCGTTGATTGAAGGCAAACAGCTTGACGTCCGGAGCGTATTTGGAAACGATGGCATTGGTCTTATCGGTGGAAGCGTCCGAGCCGATGAGGATCTCCAGGTTCTTGCGCGGGAACTCCAGGTCGAAACAGTTGCGGATCTTCTCTTCGATCACCCGCTCCTCGTTGTGCGCGGCGATGACCATGGAGACCTTGAATTTGCCGGGATTGCCTTGTTTGCGGCGCAGAGAGAAGAACAGGCTGAGCACGGGCAGGGAGATCGGGTACAGCAAATAGGTATGGAGCAGCAGCCCCGCGCTGACCAGGAATACGATTTCCATCAAGAGGCGGCTTTCAAAAAGTCCTCGAAGGATACTTTGCGCTCCCGGGCTCCGGAAGAGATGTAGTTGAGCAGCTTGACCATCAGTTCCGCGTCCGCAAAGGAAGCGAAGCTGCCGATAATCTCCCCTTTGGAGTTGAGGAAAAGCATGGTGGGAAAGCCTTCCACGCCCCAATTGGCGCTCAGCTCCCGCATGGTCATCTTCTTGCCCTTCCAGGTGACCACGTCTTCGCTTTCCGCGTTGAACTTGATGCTTTCGAAATTCTTTTCGAGCTCGGCCAGCACGGGCTTGGCCTTGAGAGTGGTGGCTTCCAACTGCTTGCAGTAGCCGCACCAATCGGTATAGACGTCCACGAAGCTGTATTTCTTGGCCGCGGCGGCGTCCTTGAGTCCCTTTTCGAAAGGCTTCCATTTGACGATTTCGGCGCACTGGGGAGCGACCGAAAATGCATGCGCCCCCAGTAGGAGCGCGGAAATGGAAAGAACCCGCCGCATTGCGATCATGTTATTTCAGCGCGCTTTCGAGCTTCTCGCTGATCTTGCTCTTGGGGTAGGCGCCCACCAATTGCTGCACCACCGCGCCGTCCTTGAAGAACAACAGGGTGGGGATGCTGCGGATGCCGAACTTGCTGGCGATATCCGGGGCATCGTCGGTATTCAGCTTGCCGACCTTGGCCTTGCCCGCGTAATCCTTGGCGAGTTCTTCCACCACGGGTCCGACCATGCGGCACGGACCGCACCAGGGGGCCCAGAAATCCACAAGCACGGTACCGGTGTAGGATGCGACTTCCGCTTCGAAGTTTTCGCTGGTCAGTTCCATCACAAATTCAGATGACATTAATAGCTCCTATTTCTTCTTCTCTTCTTTATGGCCCGCCTGGAAGGTCTCAACCTTGGCGACGACGTCTTCCTGGAACTTTCTCCAGGTATCCGGATGCGTCATCAGCTTTTCGGTCTCTTGATGGAACTCGGCCGGGGTGACATTGTGCTGCGCCAGTATCACCCTTCTCGCCTCGTTCACCTTCTCCAAGTCGTTGGCATACCCAACCGTAGCCAGTTTCAATTCAACGTACAAATCTACAAACTTGGCATCCGGGGTGAACTCACCCCTTCGGCATCCCATCAGGGCCAATAGAACCAGCGGCAACAGCCTTAGCGCTCCGTTTTTTATAGTACTGCCGGTGCCTATGCCTGTCAATTCGAATTCCCCAATCCGGAGGCCGGCCGGACCCCATCGGTAGTATCTGAAGTGAAGGAAGGTACAAAGGGCCCGCCGGGCGGGGCAAGTCGAAAAACGATTTTACCCGGGCCTGATGCGCCTACGCGGCCGGGAGCAACGCGTGGGAAGGCATTGCCCGGGCATCAGGGGTTTTTGCGGGACAGGAAGTACCGCTTCCACGGGGCCCGGAAAGGGTCTCCGGCGTTTCCCAAAAGACACCGGGATCAGGCGGAAACCATACCGGCCCGTTTGTGCATCAGCCGTCCGGTCTCAAACTCCCAAATAATAGTCGGAAGCGGTCTTCCCCTCCGGCAAGGCGGTGGGATCCGGAATGAGCTCCACTTCTTCCTTGAGAAACAGCCCCTGTACGTATTCTTCTCGGTTGAACCGGATCAAATCATCCAGGTCTTCGCCCACCCCCACCCAGCACACGGGAATCCCGAATTCCCGGCACAAGGGGATGATGGCCCCGCCCTTTGCCGTGCCGTCCAGCTTGGTCACCACCAGTCCGTCCAGTTTCACAATGGCATTGAACCCTTGTCCCTGTTGGATGGCGTTCTGCCCCGTATTGCCGTCCACCACCAGCAGGCATTCGTGCGGCAGCGCCTCGTCATGCTTGCGCAGGACGCGCACCATCTTGCGCAGTTCCTCCATCAGATGGCCCTTGTTGTGGAGCCGTCCGGCCGTATCGATAATCAGGATATCCATGCCGCGCGCCTTGGCCGCCGCATAGGAATCGAAAGCCACCGAGGCCGCGTCCGCGCCCTCCTGATGCTTGATGATATCCACTTCCACCCGCTGCGCCCACTTCTCCAACTGCGCGATGGCGCCCGCCCGGAAGGTGTCCCCCGCCGCCACCATCACCGACATCCCCTGGGTCTTGTAATGGTGCGCCAGTTTTCCGATGGTCGTGGTCTTGCCCGCACCGTTCACGCCGATCATCAGGATCACGTGCGGCTTGGCCTTGGCAACCCAGACCGGCGTCTCCGGCATCAGGTTGCGCGTGGACTCGGCCATCCACGTCAATAGCTGCCTGGAATCGATTTCCTCGCCCTTGGCCTGCACGCGCACATCCTCCATGATGCGCGCCGCCACCTCCATGCTGATGTCCGCCGCCAGCAGCTTTTCCTCGATGTTCTCGATGACCTGCTCGGTGAGCTTGCCCTTGCCGAAGGCGCCCTTGACCTCTTTGACCACGCTCTCGCGGCTCCTGGTCAGGCCCTTGGCGATCTTGCTGAAAAAACCCATTTATGACTTCCCGTTTTGATCGAATATAAAATAACCGCATCCAAAGAGGTTTTCCGCTCCGGCGCTCAAAGGATCGCCCACTCCAAGGCCCAAAGAGCCCATGCCGGGCAACGCCCGCGGTTTTCCAGGGGGAAATCATCCGGAACCGCAGCCACGCACCAGCCGAATAGGAAAAAGGAGGCGACCCCTACCAATGGCCGAACCCTCCCACCCCCTCAGTAGACAAACTGATCGGACCCCATCGACCCCCTCTTGGGACCACGCAGCCCCGACGTCCAGCTAGATCTCTCAGATAGACGAAGCCCGGTTCCGCGGTTCATGACAGTTAAACGTACTGGATTCAACGATGGAAAGGGAGCGTCCGCGCGGGCCCGAGGGGTTCCGGGCCATCAGGCGGAAGCGGCGGGAGTTGACCATTTCAAGAAAGCCCCCGTTTGCAGGCCATTCGGCCCGGGCGCGAACGAGCGGCTGCGTGACCGCTCTGCGAGAGCTGCCCATTTGCGAGTAAGCGCATCGACTCAAGGAATCGCCCGGCCGAACGGCCGGAAGCAACCTGTATCAGAAGCAAACCCGCTAGAGCCGGTTTTAAGCAGGCTCCAGTGGAGCCTGCTTTGGCGGGGTCGGAACCCCTCGGGCCCGCGCGGACGCAGGGTTGCCGCCTTTGAGCAAGACCGTCTAAGACCCCATCAAATCGCCGAAAGCATCAATCTCTTCTTTCTGAGAGAGAAGCCACTCGCCGAAAATCACCAGCTGTTCCACGGGCAGGTTGAACTCCTCGAGATAGGCCTCCTGGGTGGGCGGCGCGGACTCGCCGGGAACATTGGTGATCTGGAACGCATGGCTCACCAGGTCGGCCAGGTGGATGACGATGACCTTGCGGTAGAAATCCTTGCTGGCCTCCGGCTGATGGTGGCAGGCGATGGCGTCCACCAGATCGGCCGGAAAGTTCCACCGCTCCGCGACCAGGCGGCCAATCCGGCCATGATCGAAACCGAACACCAGGTTTTCCGCTTCCGATAGGGTGACGGGACCGGTTTTCAGGGTCAGGCCCACCCGCTGGAATTCCCCCGAATCCATTTCGATCATGACGCCCAGATCGTGGAGCAGGCCCATGCTGAAAAGCTCTTCCTCTTCCTGCTTGGTATAGGCGCCCGTGAACTGCCCGATATGGCGCGCCAGCATGGCCACGGAAATGGAATGCCGCCAGAAGTCGTTCCAATGACTGCCTCCGGTCGCGCCCAGGGACGCGGACAGGGCGATGCGGGAGATATTGTGGTTCCCGAGACGCACGATGGCGGCCTTGAGCGAAGTGATGGACTTGGGGGTGCCGAAGAAGACCGAGTTGGCGGCCTTGAGCACCTTGGAGGAGATGGCCGGCTCCTTCTCCAGGACCTGCACCAGATCGGCGGCGGAACAGGAGGGATCGCGCAGCACCGTCAGGGTCTGCCGGATAAGCGCGGGATTCTTGGGAACGCCGCCGTGGCGGGCGAAAAAGGCTTCCGGGTTTCCGAAGTCGCTTTCAGCCATATTTCATGCGGGGCCGGATACGATCCGCTTTAATTGGCTTCGATCAGGGAGAAGAAAGGTTCCGCCTCCAGAATGTGCTTTTCCAGTTCCTCCAGGAGCTGCTCCTGGGTGATGCCCAGGTTCAGAACGGACTCGACGTCGGCGATGAGCGGAGCGTAGGTCTCCTTGTCCATGCAACCGCTGCCCTTCATATGGACGAGGTGGTTGGCGAAGTGCACGATGCAGGCCATGTCCTGGGAGGCTTTATCCTCCACGGGAGAATGGTGGTTGACGATGGGACCCTTCAGTTCGTTGGGCATCTGCCATTTGTCGACCAGCATGCCGCTCACGTCCGCGTGGCTCATTCCCAGCATGGACTTTTCCACCAGGAACAAGGGCAGGCCCTGTTCCTTGGCGGCTTTCAGGACGGGGATGTACTCCTCGTTGGAGAACTGTTCCAGGATGATTTTGCCGATGTCATGGAGCAGACCCGCGCTGAACGCGGTTTCCATGTCCACGAGCTTCTTCTTGCGATAGATCTGCGCGACCATCCGCGAGGCGATGCCGACCATGAAGGAATGCTTCCAGAACGCCTTACGGTCAAAGCTCACGAGTCCCGGCTTGGCGGGGAACACCTTGAGCACGGAGGCCGACAGGACCAGGCTGCGGATGGTGTTGAAGCCCAGGATGACGATGGCCGAATTGACCGATGAGATGGTGCGGGGGATGCCGTAGAATGCGGAGTTGGCGAGCCGGAGCACCTTTGAGGTGAGGGCTACGTCCCTGGAAATGAATTTGGCCACATCCTCGGCGCTGGAATGGGGGTCGTTGACGATCTGCATCACCTTGGCGGCGATGGTGGGCATCGTGGGAATCTGTCCAAGATCCTGGATGATGCGCTGGTAACGTTTCTTGGACTCCTCGTTCATGTTCCTGATCTTTTTTGGGGTGCTTGGTTGATTCTAACATGGTTCATCGGCGGAATAAAAGGGGATAAGTCCCGGATTTTGCGCGGCCTGACTGCAGTAATCGAAAAGTAAAAAGCGGGTCTTTTCCGGAGGCCGAACGAAAAAAGAGCCGTCAAACCTGGTGTTTTGACGGCTCCGGAAAAAATGAGGCGGCGCCTTGGCGCGCCTGCCGGGGGTTTTAAAGCCTGTTTTCGATGATGTCGATCATGCCGTAGGTCTTGGCCTCGTCCGCGGTCATGAACCGGTCCCGATCCGTGTCCAGTTCGATTTGGTCCATGGATTTGCCGGTGGCGTCGGAAAGAATCTTGTTGAGCGCGGTGCGGATGCGCAGCATTTCCTCCGCCTGGATTTGGATGTCCGTGGCGGGCCCGTACATGTGGCCGGAAATAAGGGGCTGGTGGATCATGACGCGGGAGTTTTTCCAGGCATAGCGCTTGCCTTTGGTGCCGGCGCAGAGCAACACGGCCCCCATGGAAGCCGCCTGGCCGGAAACGATGGTGACCACGTCCGACTTGACCGCCTCCATGGCGTCGAGGATGGCCAGACCGGAGGAGATCACGCCGCCAGGGCTGTTGATGTAGAAATAGATGTCTTCATGGTTCTGGGTGTCGAGATAGATGAGCTGCTTGACGATTTTCTCGGCAGCGGCGTCGTCCACTGGAGACCACAGGAAGATCTTCCTGGCCTTGATGAAGGACTCCATGATTTCCTTGGCGAGGAACGAAGTCTCTTCCTTGTCCTTCTCTTTGTCTTTGTCGTCATTCCTGATCATGTTGCCGCCGTGACTTTGGTTGAGGGTTCTCCGGATTATATCATCAATATACGAACACCATAAATAGAAATTTCGTCCGGGGGAATGCAATGTTCCCCTGACAAAACGGTTTCACAATGGAAACCAGCTGGTGGTGCCGTCGGGATTGTCCTTGACTCCGAAGCCTTTGCCCTTCAACAAGTCGCGGATCTCATCGCTGCGCTTCCAATCCTTGTTGTTGCGCGCGTCCTTGCGCTCTTCCAGCAACGCGGCGAGCGGGCCGGGCAGGACCTTTTCCTCGCGCTCGGTTTTTTCCGCCAATCCCAGTCCCAGCAACCGATCGAAGTCGCGCACCAGCGCCGCCTTTTCGCCTTCCAGGAGATCCGGATCCTTCAGCATCTGGTTGAGGACGGCCAGGGCCTGGGGGAAACCCAGGTCGTCGTAAACGGCTTCCAGAAAACGGCGCTGCCAGCCCAAGGCGTTTTCCGAAACGATGGCGGAGGCCCGGCCGATCAGGGGATCGGTCTTGCGGCGCAGGCTTTTCAGGGAGTCCCGCGCGGTGTCCAGGGCTTCCCAGCTGAAATTCAGATAGCTGCGGTAATGCGCTCCCAGGCAGAAATAGCGATAGTCCAGGGCGCCGTAATTCTTCTTGAGGAGAAGATCCACGGTGACGAATTCGCCCGCCGATTTGGACATCTTGCCGCCGCCGTTGCCGTCGGCCGTGGGCGCCTCCAGCAGCCAGCCGCCGTGCATCCAGAAGCGGGAAAAGGTAACGCCGGTGGCACCTTCGGACTGGGCGATCTCGTTGCTGTGGTGGACGCGGATCAGATCGGAGCCGCCGCAATGGATGTCCAATGTGGGCCCCAGGTGTTTCATGGCCATGGCGGAACATTCCACGTGCCAGCCGGGAAAGCCCCGTCCCCAGGGGGAATCCCATTCCATGGCGCGTTTGGCGTCACTGGGGGAAATCTTCCAGAGGGCGAAATCGGTGGGGTTGCGCTTGCCTTCGGTCACTCCGATGCGGGCGCCCTCCTGCATGCCGCGGATGTCCAGGCCGGCGAAGTCCGCGTAGCGGGGAAACTTGGCCGTGTCGAAGTAGACGCCGTCCTCCGGGATCACATAAGCGTAGCCTTTGGCTTCCAGGGTCTCCACCAGGGCGATCTGCTCGGGAATGTGATCGGTGGCCTTGGTCCAGCGCGTGGGCGGCTTGAGGTTGAGTCGCTCCCAATCCTGCATGAAGGCTTTGGTGTAGAATTCGGCGACCTCCCAAACGGACTTGCCCTCGCGCGCCGCGCCTTTTTCCATCTTGTCCTCGCCCGTATCGGCGTCGGAGGTGAGATGGCCCACGTCGGTGATGTTCACGATATGTTTGACCGCGTATCCGTTGTAATCCAATACGCGCCGCAGCAGATCCTCGAAGACGAAAGTGCGCAGGTTTCCGATGTGGGCGTAATGGTACACGGTGGGGCCGCAGCAATACATGTTCACGACGCCGGGATGCAGGGTGGTGAACGGCTCCTGGGTGCGGGATGCCGTGTTGTAGAAGCTGAGTTGAGGGGTCATGCGGCCAACCGGTTTAGGGGACATCGCAAATTTAGGTAATATGGGGACGATTTGAAACACCGGCGTAGCCCGGTCATTCCTGTTCGGGAACGCCTACCAGGGTTATGTAGAGGATGCCGTGGGAAAGCGGCAGGTCCAGAAGTTCGTTCGCCTGATCGTCGTAATACCCGCCGACGCCGCTGGAACCGAGGCCGCGGTGGACGGCCCAAAGATTGATGCGTTCGCCCACTTGTCCCGCGTCCATGCACGCGTAGCGGTAGCCGCGATCCCCGTAGACTTCGGCCAATTGGGCCAGGTCCGAACTGTGGACCAGGGCGAAGGCGCATTCGGCCGCCAGGTCCTGTCCCAGGCACATGGTATAGGTTTCCGATTTGAAGTCCCCGGGGCGCTTGATTTCCAGGTCCAGACTATCGGTCTTGAGCAGGTAAACGCCCGGTTCCAGGCCCTCGACGTTGAGGACCACCACGTGGAACGCAATGCGGCCGGGGGCCAGGCACCACGGGGCGCCGGAGTCCCGGAAAGTGAAGGCCAGCATCTCCTTCATCTGCTCCAGGGTGACCGCGCCATCGTTGAACTTGCGGCAACTGCGGCGGCTCAGTATGGTCTTGAGGGGATTGAAATCCTTGGGGACCGCGAAGGCCGGGCCGCCGCAGTCCGCCGCCACCGGCGCGCGCACGGTCTTGTCGGAGCGGATGCGTTCGGATGCGTTCTGCTGCACCTGCATGGGATCCCCGGAGGTCAGATGCCGGATGGCTTCGGCGGGCGTTTCGCCCGGATGCTGTCCGGGGAGGATGGGGATGGTTCCCGCTTTGCCTACGGCCACGCCCAACAGGGGGAACTCCTCCTTGGGAGTCAGGAACAGCAACTCCTCAAGACCGGCGTCCAGGAACCCGCCCATCAGGGAATGGTCCAGGCCGGCATAACGGCAGGCTTCCAACAGGTTGCCCACCGCGTGTCCCGTATCCAACAGGATGCGCCGGTAGGCGCGCTCCTTATAGCGCCAGGCGCTGCGGCCGTACAGTCCCGTGAAGATGAAGATGAGGCCGGAGGCCTCGACGGCGGGATGACCCAGGAAATAATG
Organism: Fibrobacterota bacterium; assembly: GCA_028287505.1. Taxonomy (GTDB): domain Bacteria; phylum Fibrobacterota; class Fibrobacteria; order UBA11236; family UBA11236; genus Chersky-265. Next base: position 18,304 of record JAQBPN010000073.1, read on the forward strand.
GTTCAGATCCCCCCAGAAGGATCCTTGCCAGACCGGGATGAGCGCGGACTTGAGGGAGTGGTAATGGTAGAGCCCGTCCGGCAGGCCGCTCTGGTTGTGCGCGGCAACGTACATCTCGGTGGGATAGAGCCCTCCGGCCGAGGGGGCGGCGCGCAGGAAATAGTCTCCGCCGCCCTGGTCGCCCAGGCGGGCGGTCAATCCCAAGGTGAAGAAAAGGAGGCGGGCGATGTTCTCCAGCCCCGCTTCGGGACTGTCCGAGATCTGGGGGCCTTCCTCCAGATGATCCATCACGGATTGCAGGCGCGAGAGCAGGTCGATTTTGACTTTTGAGCTGATGGCCTTGAAGGCCGGCGGCTGGTGGTCCCAGTGCACGGGCCCCAGCTTGTCTATGGTATGGGGGTTGTACTTGGTGAGTTCGTGGTATCTTTCGGTGAAACTGGCCAAGGTATTTGCTCCTTTTGGAATGTAACCTGAGACCCGATTTTTGTACACTATGGGGGCTTATGCCGTTCCGGCTTTCCTTTTCCCGCCCGTTCTCCCGCTTATCCGCCGCGGCATTTTCGTGCGTTACGCGAATAGCACTCGCCGGTATCCTTTTCTCCGCGTCCGCCCACGCCTTCACGCTGAACCGCAATGAAGCCCATATCGAGTGGCGGACCTCGGAAACCGCGCATTTCCGGTTCCACTATCCCGCCCAGTTGGAACCGGTGGCCGGGTACATCGCCGGCATCGCCGAAAGCGTGGCCGAGGAGAAGATGAAACGCTACCAGATGCGCCTGCCCAACAAGGTGGAGTTCATCATCCGCGAGGACATTTTCTCCAACGGCTGGGCGAACTCCCTGGAAAATACCATGACGGTGTGGATTTCCGATTGGGACTTCCCCATCCGCAGCACGCACAACTGGCTCAAGGACGTGGTCACCCACGAGTTCTCGCACCTGGTCTCGATCCAATCCTCGAGCAAGCTGCCCAGCCCCATCCAGGGCCTGGTGCTGGGCTACCAGGACTATTACAACGAAGCCGTCCAGTCATCGGCGGCCACCATCATCCCATTCACCCATCAGCCCAACTGGTTCGCCGAGGGCGTGGCCCAATACGAATCGGAGTTCTCCGGGTTCGACGCGTGGGATTCCCATCGCGACATGCTCTTGCGCACCGCGGCCCTGAACGATAAGCTTCTGGGTTACGATCGCATGGGCACCTTCGCCGGGACCAGCCTGGAATACGAACTGGGACCCTACACGCAGGGTTTCGCTTTCGTCAAATACATCTCCGCACGCTATGGCGACAACGCCGTCATCAAGCTGTGGGCCGAGAACGCGCGCATACACCGTCAGACGCTTTCGGGATCGATGGAGCAGGTGCTGGGCAAGGACGCCCAGACCGTTTGGGCGGATTGGAGGAATTCCATCACCGCCCAGTACGCGGACCAGGTGAAGGCCCTGGGGCCGCTCCGCCAGGGACAGAAGCTCACCTCCAAGGGCTTCTACAATTATTATCCGCGCTGGGATTCCAAGGGCGCGAACATCTTCCTGGTCTCCAATCGCGGCCGCGACGATTTCAAAGGCTCCTTGTATCTGTACAAGCTGGCCGACACGACCAAAAAGGAAGACGAGCGCTTCAAGATGATCGCGCCCATCCGCAGCCCCTTCGACGTGGCCGCGGACGACAGCACCATCCTGTACCATTCCGCCCGGGAGGAAGACTCCAACGGCATCCACAAGCTGGATATCTTCCAGCGCAATCCCCGCCGCCAGGCGGCCTTCTTCGATTTCGGCCCGGACAAGACCGAGAAGCGTTACACCAAGAGCATGAACGCCGTGCAGGCCAGCTATGATAAGGAAGGCAAGCGCATCGTGTTCGTGCGCAACTACCTGACCAACTTCTACCTGTGCGTGGCCCCGGTTCCGGAAGGCAAAAAACTCGATCCGGAAGATGTTAAGACGATATTCCCCGCCGACAGCGCCATGCAGGACCATTACGGTTTCAACATCTATTCGCCGCGCTTCTCCCCGGACGGCAAGTCCATCCTCTTCTCGTACTTCGACGGGGCTTCCCGCAACGTCGCCATCATCAACTCGGACGGCACCGGGTTCCGGCCCGTGCTGGATAGGCCCTACGATGAGCGCGACCCCGAATGGAGCCCGGACGGAAAATCCTTCTTCTTCTCCGCCGACAGCAACGCCATCTACAACATCTACCGTTGCGACCTGGCCTCCGGCGCCCTGGAGTCGATCACCCAGGTTTCCGGCGGCGCCTTCGCCCCCGCGGTGGACCCCAGCGGCACCCGTCTCGCTTATGTCAATTACGACAAGGACGGATTCTCCCTTTACCTGCTCCCGGACCTCAAGCCCGTGGCCGCGCCGCCCACCGCTTTGCGCACCTTGCATCCGGAGAACGAAAAGGTGGAGCCCATCGACTTCGAGGGCAAGAGCGAGAAATACATGGGAATCCCCACGCGTTTCATCCTGAACCCGCTCCTGATCGGCGAGGAGATGTCGGCTACTTCGCGCACGGCTCGGTATGGGGAGACCCGGTGGCTGGCCGGCGTCAACGGAATCGTGAACGATCCGATCACGAAGAACGAACTCTCCGGGGCCTTGCTGCTGGAGCTGGGCAAAGGCCTGGATTACTTCGGCGCCAACGATGAGATTCTTTCGGCGGACAAGGAATCCCAGTTCTATATCGCTTTGGCCAACCACTCCCTGCCGGTCTCCTTCGACATCTCCTTCGCGCGCGGCAACCTGACCACCCACGACACCGTCACGGTACGGGACAAGCTGGGGGAGCCGGCGGAAAGCGTCGAAGAACAGAACTACGCCGTCACCTTCCGCAACGTGGAAGTAGCCGCGTCCTACAACCTCTTCGATGCGGGCGCGGTGGAAGACGACACGAAAACCTCCTACGTGCGGGTGGCCGGCGGCTACGCCTGGAACGATTTCAATTTCTACGAGTTCCCGTTCGCATTCCAGTATTACAAGAACCTGTATCTGTCGACGGTGGCCAACCTCTACAGCTCCTCCTATAACGATAAGGAAGCCATCGCGCCCACGGGCCTGGCGGCGGTGGCCGCGTACACCTACGACCGTTCCGGCATCGTCCGCAAGGGTTCCTTCGCCGAGACCTTCGAAGTCACCCCGGAAGGAGAGGTGCGCACGAAGTTCCGCGAATACACCCTGCACGACCTGGATTTGGGCGCCACCTACGGCATCGGTCTTCCCTGGTCCGACAACGGCGCCTTGTTGTTGTCCGGTTTCGCGGGCAGCATCCTGGATTGGAATACCGCCGATTCGGATCCCGTTGCCGATACCCTGGACACCTTTTTCGCGAAGGGCATGTTCCTCCGCGGTTACCCCTACCTGCGCGACATAGAAAACCTGGCCTTCCAGGGGGAGAACACCCTGAAGTTCAGCGCCGATCTGAACCAGCCCATCGTCAACGACATTTACAAGGGCTACTGGATCTTCTTCGTGGAAGACCTGTACTTCAACGCGTTCTGGGAATCCGGCCGGGTCTGGAATGGATCCGCCTTGGATACGCGCCTGTTCAACCCGGACTATTGGAAGCTGGCGCGCAGTGCGGATGCGGACAACAACTACGGCTGGTTCCAGAGCGTCGGCTGGGGCCTCAAACTCAACGCCCGCATCTACAACAACTATCCCTTCCTGGCCTATTTCGAAGCGGCCACGGGCCTTTCCGGCTTCCCGGACGGCAAGGGCGGACTGGTTCCCCTGGAAACCGTGAAGATCAAGCTGGGCGGGCGCGGCACCGAGATCGACACCTACGCCACCCGCATCAGCCTCGGGGTTTCCTTCGGACTCTACAACGGGCTGTTGGGGAAGAACGCCTCCAACGCCGTGCACACTCCCATGAAACCGGAATCGCCCTTTGCCCGCCGCTGAACGCGAGTCTCTTTTCGCCTACGTGAACGGCAAAATCGCGCCGGCGGAAAAAGCCGTGGTCTCCGTCTTCGATCGGGGCCTGGTATTGGGCGACGGCCTGTTCGAGACGGTGCGCGCCTGGAACGGCCACCCCCAGTTCTTCGGCCTCCATTACCGGCGCCTGAGCAAATCGGCGAAGCGGTTGCGCATCCGTCTGGACATGGACGAAGCCGGCCTGGAAAAACTGATCAAGAAGCTCTGCGCCAAAAGCGGACTGGCGGACGCGGTGGTGCGCGTCACCCTGACGCGCGGACGTTACCTGGGCGGATTGGCCATCGATCCTTCCCTGCCCCCCACCCTCATCGTCACGGTGGCGCCCGTTTCCGGCCTGCCGCCCGCCCTCTACGAACGCGGCGTCAAGGTGGCCATCTCCACCATCAACAAGGCGGCCGCCTCCGGGCTGGATTCCGCCATCAAGTCCACCAACTACCTGGCCAACATCTTCGCCAAGGCCGAAGCCGATCGCAAAGGCGCTTACGAAGCCATCCTGCTGGGACCCCACGGGGAAATCGCCGAGCTCAGCACCTCCAGCTTTTTCTGCGTGGTGAAAGGCAAGGTCCTGACGCCGCCCATCGAAACCGGCATCCTGCCCGGCATCACCCGCCAAGTGCTCCTGCGCATCCTGCGCCGGGAAAAAATCCCCTTCGGCGAGGTCGCCCTGTTTCCGAAGGAAACGCACATGATGCAGGAAGCATTCCTCTGTTCATCCGTGCGCGGACCGCTGCCCATCACCCGGATCGAAGATGTGAAAATCGGCGGCGGCAAGGTGGGACCGGTATTCCGCAGGCTGCGGGACCTGTACAATCTGGAATGCGCCGCGGACGCCGTGGCGTGGAAAAAGGGCAAAAGCTAGCCCCTCGAACGGCCCTCGGGCCATTCACCGCCCGAATGTGCAGTTGGGCGATTAATCGGCATAAATGAGGCGGGAACGCTTCTATATTGCAGCCAATGGGTGCCCGATCCGTTCCATTCATGGCCTTTTTGCTGGCGGCCTTCGGCTTGGCCGGCCAAGGTCTTGCGGCGGCAAAACCCGGCATCCTGGCGGGGGTCTGGGAAAAACCCGTCATCCTGTGCGGCGAATCCTGGAAATACCATTCCGGGGACTCCCTGCAATGGGCCCGGCCCGATTACGATGCCTCCCATTGGGATTCCGCCGCCTTGATGGATTCCAAAAAACGGAAACTGGTGGAGACCCCCGGGTTCGCGTGGTTCCGGATCACGGTCGAATTGGGGCCGTTGCCCGCAAGCGTGGGCAATCTCGCGATCCGGCACCTCCCCCTCACGCCCCAGGAGTTCTACTGGGACGGCGTATTAGTGGGCCGCACGGGAATGCCCTCGACAACGGCGGCCGGAGAGAAGATGGGGGAGATGCTTCTCTGCGAAGTCCCCAAGGCCATGGCGGGACCGGGGCCCCACGTGCTGGCCATCCGCCTTTCGGCCCATAACCCGATTTTCTACCCCAATCCGCTCTACATCGCCTTGGGCGATCCGGCGACCCTGGAGCTCGAACTGGAACGGGAAGCCATGATCATGTTCTTCCTGGCCGGGGTCTTCATTTTCGGCGCCATCTACCGTTTTCTCAACTACCGGGCGACCGGGTACGGCAGGAACACTTTCTTCTTCTCGCTTTTCGTCCTCTCCTGCTCGGTCTACATCATCATCCAATACATCGGCCTGTACGTGGAAATGTCCGAGCGGACCTACGACCTCACCTTGATCGTGCTGGGCGTCGCCTGGTATTTCATGATCAGCATGGTGCCTGACTATTTCATCTTCGCCGAGAAATTCCCCTACCGGTGGCTGGTTCCGTCGCTGCTGATAGGCGGCCTGTTCGTGGCCGTGCCGATGGGGTTGGGTTTCGCGGGAAGGATTCCCTTCCATCACGCCCAGATGGTTTATCTGGCCAACCAGATCTTCACTTACATGAGCGTCGGCGCGTCCATCTGGGTCATCGCCTGGGCGGTATGGCGGAAGCAGACCGGCAGCGGAACGGCCTTGATCGGGATCCTCTGCATGCTGGCCGGGATCACCTTCACCTGGGGGTTCGACAACAACTGGGGATGGGCCGCGGGCATCGCCGCCCACATCATCTTCCTGGCGCGCGCGCAATCCCTGCAGATGTCCGAGCGCATCCGCCTCCATCGCGAGACGGAACTGCGTTCCGCGCGCCTGGAAATCGAACTGCTCAAGAAGAACATCCAGCCCCATTTCCTGCTCAACTCCCTGAATTCGATTATCGCGTGGTTGGAAGAGGAGCCCAAGACCGCGGTGACACTGGTGAACGCTCTGGCCGACGAATTGGGCATACTGCTTAAAATCTCCTCCGAGAAAACCATTCCCATGGAAGAGGAAATCCGCCTTTGCCGCACCCATCTGCAGGTGATGGGCCTGCGGCAGGACAAAAGCTACCGCCTGGACCATGACGGCATCCGAGGCGACGAGTTGATCCCGCCCATGGTGCTGCATACCCTGGTCGAGAACGGCCTCACCCATGGATACGCGGGCAAGCTGAAGGGCGCCTTCCTGCTCAAGCGCGAAGAGCTTCCCCATTGCGTCCGCTTCTCGCTGTTCAACGACGGGATTCCCAAGGAAAAGCGCGAACACAAAGGCGAAGGCACGGGTCTGCGCTATGTCCGCTCGCGGTTGGAGGAAACCTTTCCGGGCCGGTGGAACCTGGATTCGCGCGCGGTCGAAAACGGCTGGCAGGTCACCTTGGATATCAAACCTTGAGCTCCGTCCGGAAGGAAGGATCGGCATGCGCATCCTGATCGCTGAAGATGAAAGCGTCACCGCCCGCCGCCTGGAGCGGATGGTGGGGGAAATCCTGGGCGAGAAGGCCGAATCGGTGACGGTGAAGGAGTCCCTGGCGGATGCGGAAGAGCATCTTTTCGGAAAACCAATCGACTTGCTGCTCCTGGATCTCAACCTGCACGGCGAGGACGGCTACAGCCTGCTGAAGCTGGCGGCGGCCGGTTCCTTCCAGACCATCGTGGTCTCGGCCAATTCGGATCGGGCCGTGGAAGCCTTCCAATACGGGGTACTGGACTTCGTGCCCAAGCCCTTCGACTTGGAGCGCCTGAAGAAGGCGCTGGATCGGGTCAACCTCAAGGGTCCGGGGCAATCGCCCGCCAAATACCTTTCGGTACGCAAGCACGGCAAGGTGGAGCTGGTTCCCGTTGAAAAGGTCCGCTATCTGCAGGGTGCGGGCGACTACGTGGAAATCCACCTGGATGACGGCCGCATGGAGCTCCACAGCAAGACGCTGGAAGCCTTGGCGGGCCTTTTGCCGCCCCACTTCGAACGCATCCACAAGTCCTACATCGCGGACATGCGCGCCATGAAAGGCATCGTCCTGCAGGGCGCGGGCAAGTACGTCATGGAACTGCCGGACGGACGACTGCTGCCCATCAGCCGCACCAAGTACAAAGAATTGAAAGAGCGGGTTTGAGCCCATGGATATTCTGCTAATCGAAGACGAACCCCCGGCGGCCCGCAGGCTCCGGAAAATCCTGGATCGGAGTTTCGAAAACCTGGGGGAATGGGGCAACGTCCCCGTCAACGTGACCTGGATAGGGGATCCGGAATCCGTGCCCGCGGCGGCGGCGGAAAAACCCGATCTGATCCTCCTGGATCTCAATCTGGGAAGCTTCCATTCCCTGGAATGGCTGCGCGAAAAAAAGCTGCCCGCCGACCGAGTCATCATCATCAGCGCGGATACGCGCTACTGCGACGAGGCCTTCTCGCTGGGCGTATTCGCGTACGTGTTCAAGCCTATCGACGAGGCTTTGCTGAAGCAGCATCTGGAACGCTTCGTGAAAACCCGGAACCTGATCGCATAGCCCATGCTCCGCGCGCCCTCCACACATGCCCGGTCCGGATACGCCTTCGCCGCGACGCTGTGGATCGCATCCGCGCTCGTCCCCATGGTCCTGGCCGCCGCGCCCCCGGATACCGCCAAAGCCTTGGACTCCACCAGCATGATCGTGTTCCCCATCGCTTTCTACGCGCCGGAGACGAAACTGGGCGGCGCGATTGCGGGAGGCTTCTACAAGCATTTTCCCGAACGGGAACGGCCCTCCTCCCTGGAAACCCAGGTCCTCTATACCCAGCGCAACCAATACTCCCTAAGCCTGCATGTCTCCCATTGGCTGGAACACTTGGCGGGCTACCTGACCCTGGGGCTTTCCATGGGGGAGTTTCCGGATCAATTCTACGGCGTGGGAAACTCCGCCAAGGCCGGCGACGTGGAGCGCTTTTCCGCCCGGAGCTTTTCCGCGGAAGCGGAGGCCAACAAGGAAATCGTCAAGGGCTTGCGCGCCGGCGGAATCGTCGGGTGGGCCCATCAGACCATGTTGGAGACGGATTCCGGAGGGATGCTGCGGAGCGGGGCGGTGACCGGATCCGGAACCTGGACAGCCCTGCGGGCCGGGCCGAAAGTGGAGTGGGACACGCGCAACGCCACCTATTACCCCACCACCGGGGAATTCGTCACGGCCACCCTGGGGATGGCTTCCAAGATCATCGGGAGCGATTTCGAATTCGGGAATTTGGTGCTCGACGCGCGCAAATACGTTCCTGTTCCCGGCAACGGCGTGCTGGCGCTGCAGGGCACGGCCACGGCCATGTGGGGCGACATCCCTTTTCCCTTCCTGGCGAGGATAGGCGGCTCGGAAATCCTGCGCGGCTATTACCAAGGCCGCTACCGCGATCGGGACCTGGCCTGCCTGCAATCGGAATACCGCGTCCATATCTGGCGGCGGCTTGGCGCCGCGGGTTTCGCATCGGCAGGGATGATCGCGGAGGATCCCGGCAGCCTGGCGGAAGCGCCCGTGCGTTACGGATACGGCGGCGGCCTGCGTTACCGCCTCAATGACGAGGGCATAAACCTGCGCGCGGACATCGCTTTTGCGGCCGAGGGCGATCCGGCCTTTTACGTTACCTTCGGGGAGGCCTATTGAAACCGGGGTCGGCAGGCCTGGCGGCCGGCAAGGTCCCGGCCGGGATCGTCCTGGCTTTTATAGTAACACTTGTGTTACCCAAGGCCGGACTGGCCGGAAGCGCCCCGGAACCGGAATACGCCTTCGACGCGAAGGCCCGCAAAACCATCACCTTGCAGAAATGGAAGACCCATCCCGGGGACGACACGGCCTGGGCCGCTCCGGATTGGCCCGATCAGGATTGGGAGAAGACGGAAAAAGCCGGCACCCTGTGGTTGGAGTCCGGCTACGCCGTACGGGGAGTGCGTTGGTACCGCACCCGCATCCTGGTCTCTTCCGAGACGGATTCCCTGGATCCCCTTTATATCCACGCCTTCCAGAACCCGAATGCCCAGGAGATCTATTGGGACGGGGTATTGATGGCCAGCAACGGACACGTGGCGGCCGACATGCGGGACGAGAAATCCGGGCGGATCTTCGTGTCGGTGCGGATTCCCTGGAAAGCGGCGCGGCCGGGGACCCATGTGCTGGCCATGCGCATCTCCAACCAGATCCAATTCACGGGAGGCATCGGGGAGTTGATGCTGGGGACCTGGAAGCCCTTGCAGAATGCATTCCACGGCCCCCTGGCCATGATGGTTTTCCTGGTGGGGATTTTCTTCATCGCCGGCATCTACTATTTCCTCAACTTCCTGAACCGCATCCAGCCCACCTACGCGCTGTTCAGTCTTTTCTGCATGGGCTGCACACTGGAGACCATCCCCATCGTGGCCGCCGCGTACAACAACGTGTTGATGGATACGTTCCTACGCGCGGTGGCGGTCCAGACCATCGGTTGGACGGTCATGATGACGTCCTTGCCGCTTTTTTTCCTGAGCGAGTTCTCCTCCGTGCCCAAGAAATGGTTTTTCGCGGTAGGGCTGGCGGTGGCGGCGATTACGGTGCCTCAGATCATGACTCTCTTCCTGGCCATGCCCGCCGGCATTTTCAAACTGGTGTCCAAGGGCAATGATGTCCTGGGATTCGCCGCCGTAGGCGTTTCCCTCGGAGTGACCGCTTGGGCCGTCTACCGGAAAAAAGAAGGCAGCCTGATGGCGAGCCTGGGTCTGGTCTGCTTGATGGCGGGAGTGGCCTGGGGAGAGGTTTTCCAGGTAAGCTATGCCTGGGCATTGGGTTTGACCGCGTTGATCCTGTTCCTGAACGCCAGCCTGACGCGGCGCCTGACGCGCCAGAGCATGGCATACCAGGAGAACCATCTCAAAGGCGCCCGCCTGGAGATCGAACTCCTGAAAAAGAACATCCAGCCGCATTTCCTGCTCACTTCCCTGCGATCCATCACGGACTGGCTGGAGAAGGAGCCCAAGATGGCCGCCCGCCTGGTCAATGCCCTGGCTACGGAACTGCGCATGATGCTCAAGATGTCTTCGGAACGTTCCATCCCCCTGACGGAGGAAATCAAATTGTGCCGCACCCATCTGGAAGTGATGGGACTCCGCCGCCACCGGGCGTTGGAACTGGCCACCCACGGGGTGGGCGGCGAGGAGCTCATTCCGCCCATGGTGATGCATACCCTTTTGGAAATGGGACTGGAAGAGGCGGAAGACGGCGATGGGGAAATCCGCTTCCTGCTGGAGCGGCGGCTGGGAGACGGTCTCAGCCTGCGGCTCTCCCATACATCGTCCTTGAAACCCAAATGGCAACGCGGCACCGACGATACGGGCCTCAAGTACGTGCGCGCGCGCCTGGAGGAAGCCTTCCCCAAGCGCTGGACCCTGCGCGTTGGCCCCTCCGCCGTCGGATCCACCTGGCAGGCGGAAGTGCACATCTCCGATTCGGCGGCCTTGGCCGGCGCCCATTCCATGCTTCCCATCCGGTCCGCCGACTCCGCTTAGGATTCGGACGCCGCAAAAAAATCCGCCACGCCGCTCGTCCGGGCGCGGCTCCCTTAAGCCGCTCCCGTAAACGGGAGCCTGCCGTTCACCCCCCATAAAACGCATTTGGCGGATGCGGTTCCCGGCAGACCCCTCCCGGCGGATATTTTCCGAAGGTAAGGACGGGGTACGCGGCCGACGCCGCGCTTCCCCTGGAAAGGAGCCGCCATGCTCATCTTGAAACTCCTCTTCGTAGCCGCATCCCTGTTGACCCAGGCGTGGGTCTTCCATGAACCCGAAACCGGCGCGGCCAAGGAAAAGGGTATCGTACAAGTTACCCAAGAATCCCGCCCGGACGTGCCCCGCGACAGTTCGTCGGCAGAAACCGACAGTTCAAAGACCGGTGAAACATGGACGATTCGGTAACCCGTATATTTCCTTTCGCTGGCAACGCACATGCGTTCCCGGAAAGGAAATCGGATGAAAAAGATTCTCGTCGCATACATCACCGCAACGCTGGCGCTGGCCGCAGCGCATGCGGGCCGCACCGTGTTCATCAAGGGTTCTGCGCCCAGGGGGTTCCGGGTCTCCGTGGGAGGCGCGGAGTTCCCCGTGGACTCCGCCGGACGCTGGTCAGCCACCCTCGTACTCGATAACGGCGCCGACCCGCGCCAGGAACTCTGCCTCCTGAATTCGGCAAGGCGGACCTGCACAACCATCGATGCCGGCCGGTACGATACCCTGGAGTTGGCGCCCTTGGCCTTCGCCCCTGATACCTCCCCGGACGAAAGCACCCTTCCCGACTCCACGGCCACGGCCGGCTCCGCGGACTCCGCGACCGCCCTTCCCGATACGTCTTCCGCCAAGATGGTGGATGGAGGCCGCGAGAACGCCGCCCGCACCGTAAAGGTCCGGGCCCGGCGCAAGCCCGCCCGCGCGGCGGGCCAGACGCGCGTCTCTTCCGCGGAAATCAAGCGCATGCCGGGATTGGCGGAACCGGACGTGATCCGGGCCGTACAGGCCCTGCCCGGGGTGGTCGCATCCTCGGATTTTTCCACCAAACTGTACGTGCGCGGCAGCTCCAGCGATCAAAACCTGGTGCTGTTCGACAACGCCGCCCTCTATTCGCCCATGCATTTCGGCGGCATCTTCTCCACCTTCCTGGCCGACGCGGTGGGCGGGATGGATTTCTATAAGGGCGGCTTCAGTCCCCGCTATGGGGACCGCCTGAGCTCGGTGCTCACCGTGGACAGCAAAGCCGGCGGCGCGACCGATACGGGCGCGGCGAGGGATACCTGGGCCCAAGGCACCGCGCGGGTTACCACCCTCTCCGGCTCCCTGGAGACCGACGGCCGCAAGGGGAACGTCTCCTGGGTGATGGCCGGCAGGCGCACGTGGATCGACCAGGCCCTGGGGGCCGCCCGCGCCGCCGGGGTCACCGATCTCAAGCTGCCCTACTACTTCTATGATGCCCAGGGCAGCGTCGCCTACGGAAGCAAAGGCGATACGCTCCGCGTTTCCGCCTACCAGGGCCGGGACGAACTGGCCCTGGATCCCATCTCCATCGAATGGGGCAATACGGCCATCCCCGTGAACCTGAAATTGCGCTTGGGCGATCGCTGGGATTACGCAGGTACGTTCGCCTACTCCCGCTTCTCCCAAGTTTGGGCGTTCTCGGACATCCAGCGCATGACCAATTCCATGGAAGACTGGAACGTACGCCAGGAACTCTCCTTCAACCCCGGCGCCGGCCACCTGATCACCTTGGGAGGCGAGTACAATCATTTCCTGGCGGAGCTGGGACAGGATATGCCCATCTACGATCTGAGCAGCCATGACAACACGTCCGCAGACCTCTATGCCGGCTACTTGCAGGATCGCTGGGTGCTTTCCCCCAAGCACGCGTTCACGGCGGGCGTGCGCGGTTACGCCTACCCGGAACTGAACGATGTCGCCTGGGATCCCCGCGCCGCCTATACCTGGAGGCCCGCCAAGGATTGGCGCGTGGATGCCAGCGCCGGGATCTACCACCAGTACCTCACGAGCATCCGCTGGACCGATCAGGAAACCTTCAATGAATTCTGGTATCCCGCCAAAGGATCGATCAAGCCCTCCCATTCCACCCAGCTCTCCGCCGGCGTGGAGAAGTCCGAATTGACCCGCCTGCATCTGCGCGTGGGCCTGGAAGCGTACTACAAGGACATCCGCGACCTCCCCCTGTTCTATCCCAACCGCACCCAATCGGAAACGCAGTCCAAGGACAGCTCGGCCTCCGGCTACCAGATCGCCCATGACTTCACCACCCAGGACGGATACGCGGCGGGCACGGAGCTCACCGTGGGCCGCGACGAAGGCGCGGTAAGCGGCGAACTCAGCTGGGGCCTCTCCCAGGCCGTGCTCCGCCAGACCGACTATGTCAACGCGTTGGGCACGCACAGCTTCGAGGCCTATCCCGCCGATTGGGATCAGCGGAATACCGTCAAAGCCAAGCTGAACCTGAACTGGAAGGGCGACAAGGAAAACGCGATGTGGGCCGGCAAGAAGAAAGGCCGGTTCCTGCGCAGCACCTTGCAAGCGAACTACCACACCGGCCTGCCCTACACCCAGTTCCAGGATTACTACACCGTGCATGAACCGGATCAGGGATATGACGGCGCCAACGGATCGGGACCGACCGCCGATCTCAAGGACAACGCCTACCTGCGCCAGGGCCGCCGCAACGGAGCCATCCGCGACGATTATTTCCGGCTGGACGTCACCCTCATCGATTGGGGCCGCGAGGGCAACTGGCGCCTGTACTGGACCGTCCTCAACCTCACGGGCCGCGACAACGTTTTCCTGATCAATTTCGATACCAGCAAGAATCCTCCCGAAAAGAAGGAAACCTATCAAATCCCCATGCTCCCCATCCTGGTCGGCTATGAATACCAATTCTGAAGCCCGACCCCGCAGCGCCGCAAGACCGCGCTTCGCCGATTTGGATGAGGACGAAAACTTTCAAACCCAAGAGGTCATCATGAACGCTCCGAGAAAAATCAACCCCCACACCCTCGTCTCCGCCGCCGCGGGGGCGGCCGCGGCCGTATTCGCCGTCCTGTTCGTCTTGTCCCTGACGGCCTGCAACGGGCCCTGGAACATGCAGCCGGAAACCGGGCCGCAGCCCGCCAAACTCTGGGTCTCCATGCTGCTGGTCGCCGACCGGCCCATGGACACCCTGTGGATCGAACGCCCCACGTCCCTCTACAACGGCCGCGGCAGGGATTCCTCCGCCGTCTTCGTGGATTCATCCGCGAGCGATATCACGGTCGCGGAATCGCCGGCCGGGACCAGGATCCGTTTCCTTCCGGTTCCCGGCCGCGCGGCGGCCTGGGTTCCCGAGGATACGGCCTATCGGGTCAAGCGCGGGATGGAATACGTCCTGGCCGCCACCGTCCGCTGGAACGCGTCCGGGGACTTTCCTTCCGGGTCCGATATCCGCACGGAAACGCTCGCGGCCAAGGCGCGCGTGCCGGCCTCCTATTCCCTCGATTCCACCGTACAGGTTCCCGTGGAAGCCCTGCATCCCAGTCTTTCCACGGGGCTGCCGGAAGCCGTGGCGGCGCGGGCCCGCGCGGACGCGGCCTACCGCAAATCCGTATATGACAGTCTCAGCGCGCTTCCGGGAGCGCGGTCCTTGGCGGATCGCCAGGTCACCGAGGCGGACTTCGCGGAGTACCTGGACGGCAAAGCCGTGTTCCGCCCCCTGCATCGCGAGGATACCCTCTATTACATCTTCGACGCGGCCAAGACCACGGATTACACGGGGTCGCCCACGCACCGCTATTCCCTGCCCTGGCTGTTCCGGGAAAGGATCGACAAGGCCGATTTCGGCGGCGTCATCCTCTCCGAACATTTCGACAGCACGCGCGCCCGCATCTACGACCCCATCCAGAAAGGATTCGATGACGCCTTCCAAAGCGATCTGGACAGCGTGCAATTCTACCAGCATGGATCGGTCCGCCCCATGATCACGGCGGGCTCTTATTTTTCCGACATCAAAGGCTACCCTGATACCTTGCGCCTGACCAATCTCCTGTGGGGATATACGGGCCGCAATGTCCTCTACGCCTATAGCGTGGATCCTTTGTATTACGAGTACTACAAGGGCCTGATCCAGTCCGGAACGGAAAGCGGATCGGGATTGGGCGGCAGCAGCAGCCGGCCCCAGAACATCCTCCGCTACAGCAACGTGAAAAACGGGGACGGATATTTCTCCGCCGCCATCGTGGACAGCTTCGCGGTCAATATCCGCGCGGTCCGCGACACCATTCCCGTCAGCGCCCTGCGCGATGCCTGGATCCGCGATCAGGGCCCTTGATGGCGCTTCGGTGCCATTCATCCCCCCGAAGCGGCATTACACCGGAGAAACATCCGGACGGGCCGCGGCGGGGGATATCTTAAACACGACGGCAACACAAAGACGGCCCGCGGGCCGCGAAACGAAAAAGGAGAATCAAATGAACGACTTAATCCAAAACCTGGCTCCGGCCCTGCTCATCCTCGAGAAGGGCCTGCTGGCTCTGCTCGGCATCCTGGGCGCCGCGTCCCTGGCGATTTTCATGTGGCGCTGGAGAAGCTACGGCAAGGCCCAGGGCCAGCCGCAGAAATGGATCCGCCTGCTCACCCAGGACATGTCCAGCCCCCGCATCCCGTCCCTGTTCCTGACCCTCGACGACGAGGCCACGGTGGCGGGCCGCGTGGTCCGCACCGGCTTGGCCAACCAGGCGCTGAATTCCGACGCCCTCGAGAAGGTGTTCGAAGTGCAGGAATCCTCCGAGAAACGCGAACTGGAAAAGGGCCTTTCCTTCCTGGGCACCGTGGGCGCCAACGCCCCGTTCCTGGGACTCACCGGCACCGTGGTCGGCATCCTCGTGGCCTTCGAGCGCTTCGCCGCCTCGGGAGGCAAAGGCAGCACGGAAGTCATGGTCTCCATCTCCCAGGCGCTGGTGGCCACGGCGGTGGGCCTGGTGGTCGCCATTCCCGCGGTGGTCTTCTTCAACCTGCTCAAGGGGAAATCCAAATCGGTCCTGGAAGGCGCTCGGGAAGTCCGCGGCCTCATCGTGGCCCGCAGCCTGCAGGCCGGATTCGCCAACGCGTCCGGACGGGAGGACTGATGGCCGCCGCGATCCAATCCGAAGACGAAATCATGACTGCCATCAACATCACGCCGTTGGTGGACATCTTCCTGGTGCTGCTCATCATCTTCATGATCACCAGCTCCGTGGTGGACCAGAAGCAGATTCCCGTAAACCTGCCCAAGGCGGCCCATGCCGGTACGGAAGCGCCCAAGGCCTCCGGCCTGGTGGTGGACAGGGACCGCCATCTCTTCCTGGACGGCGAGCTGCGGGACTCGGCGCAGATCTGCGTGCTGCTCAAGCAGGCGGTGGCCGTGGACGAGGAACACCAGGTGCTCATCGGCGCGGACGAGGATCTGCCCTACCGGGAAGTGGTCGGAGTCATCGACATGATTCGCGGGGCCGGCGTACGCAAATACGCGCTCAAGGTCTCGAGGGCGGGAACATGATCATCACCAGGTCGCGAGGCCCGCAAGGAGCGGAAATGCCGTATCTGTCCAGAAAGAACCGCAGGCGCAACGGCAGCGGCCGCCCGGAGAAACTCGTCCTGCACCTGCCCGAAGCGAGAAAGCCCGGCGGGATGGATCTCTCCCTGGCCGCCATGGTGCTGTTCCTGATGGGAGTGGCGTTCTACCTGGCCGGTAAGCTGCCCGTCCATCGCGAGCCCCCGGAAGAAGTCCTGGAGATGGCGGAAACGCCGCCGCCGCCCGTGGACGTGAAGGAGCCGCCCAAGCCGCCACCCCCGCCTCCGGAACGCGCGGCGCCGCCCGTCGTAAAGACGGAAGCTCCGCCTCCCGTGTTCGGGTTGCAGGAGAAGGAAACCTCGGAAGCAGGCGACATGGCCTCGGCCACGGGCAACACCCTGGCAGCCAAGCCGGAAGCCATCGTGCAAGAGGCTCCGCCTCCGATGTATTCGGAACCGGTGGAACTGGATCGCGCGCCGGCGTTCCTGAAGCAGACGATGGCGGAGTATCCGGAATGGGCCCAGGATCAGGGCGTGGAAGCGGTGGTATTGGTATGGGTGACCATCGACGCGGAGGGCCGCGTGACCAATGCCGCAGTCAAGCGCGGAGCCGGGAAGGATTTCGACGCCGGAGCCCTGAAAGCCGCCCGCGCCAGCCTCTTCCAGCCCCTGGTCAAGGACGGTGCGCGTCTGCCCAGCCGGTTCGTGGTCACTTACGATTTCAAACTGGAGAGCTGAGGCGCGTGCTATCTTTATCGGCATGGAATGGCTCAAAGCGGAACTCGAAGTGCGGACCCCCGGAAGGGGGCTGCACGATTTCACCGATCGCATCGCCGAACAACTCCGGCTCTGGAACGTCCAGGAGGGCATGTGCCACCTGTACCTCCAACATACCAGCGCGTCCCTGCTGATCAGCGAGAACTACGACCCCACCGCGCGCCAGGATCTGGAGGAATTCCTCCGCCGCATCGCGCCGGAAAACCAGGCTTGGCACAAGCACACCCTGGAAGGCCCGGACGATTCCCCCTCCCATATGCGGGCCATGCTGACGGGCACCAGCGAATCCATTCCCGTGGACAACGGCGCCCTGAGCCTGGGAACCTGGCAGGGCGTCTATCTCTGCGAACACCGCATGGACCCGCATCGCCGCAAGGTCCTGATCCGCTGCCTCAAGATCAAGTGATCCACCGGTTCCGGTTTCCCGCGGGCACATAAAAAGCGCGGCCCCGGGGAGGGGCCGCTAAGGTCGGCCCGGGGAGGGCCATGGGATTGGGTTTGGGTTGGGGGTTCGTTAGGGCTGGAAGGGTCCGCCGCAAAGCGCCTACCACTTCCAGCCCGGGCGCATGGCGCCTGTGATTTTCTCGGCTTCCTTAGTTGCCCGCCGATGCCAGCAGGGCGGTCTTGTCTTTGCCGGCGACTTCGCGCTTGGCCAGGACTTCCTTGCCGAAATCCTCGTCATCATCTTCCTCCGAAGCGCCCGACCATATGCCCAGGTAGGCGTCGCGGGCCTCCTTTTCGAGCTTGGCCAGGCCCACGTCATCCGGGCTGTTCTGCTTGTCCCACCAAGCGAGCCCGTTCTTAACCAGCTCCACTCCCAAATTCGTGCTGTTTGGGAGGGAGACTTTTCCGATGAACGTGCCATCGGATTCCGTACCGGTGATTTCCACCCGCACATCATTCATGAATGCATTGTCCGCCAGATAGTGGCGAGCGGCCTTGCCGGCAGCGAAGGTTTTCGCCGGGCAATCGATGCCTTGGATCCTGAGGGTGAACACTTTTCCGTCTTGCAGGATTTCCAGAAGGTTCCCGCTTTTCACTCCCACTACCTTGCCCTTGAGTTCGGCGGCGGGTATGACGGTTATCAGGCTGCACAGGAGCATCAAGGTCTTCATTTTCTTTTCCTTGGGTGCCGGTGAGAGACTCATCGGCCGGGTTTACATTAGTTATATCGGGGGTGGTTTTCGAAACCTTTACACTTTGTTTGACTTCCCATCAATCCCCCCTGAATCGGCCCTTTGCCTTGGAATCACTCCGATTTCGAGGATTCTTGCCTGTGATATTGGAACTCCTACGGCATTTGGAGCCGGTAATCATGGGGTTTTACCGGGTTTTCGGATCCGCTTCGGTGATGGCCATCACATGGTTGCCGGATGGGGAGCCAAGGGAAGCATGGGCCCTATATATGAAGAACCCCGCCTGGGGGGGCGGGGCTGTAAGGCGGGGAGCCTTACACGATGGGGATGTGGGTCTGACTAGAGAGCGTCCGCGCCCGTGAACACGCGGAGGAACAAGGTGGCGGAGGAATGGCCCTGCAGGTTCAGGGAAACGTTTTCCTGTCCCTTCACGAAATCGGCCTTGGCCACGGTCTTGCCGGACAGGTCGAGAGCGGCCACGGTGCCGGTGGTGTTACGGTAGGCTTCCGGCACGCTGAAGCGCAGGGACTTGCCGTCGGCGGAGGCGCGCAAAGCCTGGGACAGGCTGGAGCGGGACACGTTGCGGATGGCGGCGTTGGGATCCTTCCAGCCCTGGATGGTCAGATTGTCGAGCAGGAGCTCGCCCGCGGTGACACCGGGATTGGAATCCTTCTGGAGGGCGAAGTTGAAGCCCTGCAGCTTGCTGAGGGTGGGAGCCTTGTCCTTGCCCTGGCCGTAGGTTCCCTTGAAGACGATGCCGGTGGTGCCGGAGAAGTTGGCCACATAACGCGTCCAGGTGGAGGTGGCGGGGACGGAGGCGCGCTGCCAGCTGTAATCGGTGATGTCCTTGGCCAGGAAGATGATGGAGATGGTCACCGGGGGGGTGGCCTTGGCCCAGAAGGAAATCCCGGTGGCGCCGGTGATGTCGAGCTGGGTGGTGTTCAGGACCGGCTCCACGTTGGTGCCGAAGGTCACTTCGTTGGAATAGGTGCAACCGGCGCCGCAGGCGGGTTTGACGGTTCCGAATTCATAAGCCATGCGTCCGGAGTATCCGACGATACCGGTGGCGGGATCGCCGAAGCTGGTGGAGGAGAAGATGGGGGGCTGTTCCAGGGTATCGCCGCTGGTGATCTTGGAGTTGCCTCCGGATCCTTTGTCGTCGACGTAGAACCAGAAACCCGAAATGTTGTTCCTGTTCGTCTGGAGGTCGAAGTCCGCGACGACGGTGGAGTCCGCCGCCGACGCCAATCTGGCGAAGGCGGAAGCGGCGAGGAGCAGAGAATAGGTCAATGTCTTGGTGTTCACGGCGTACTTCCCCTTGTGTTGTCCGATGGCCCGATGGACGGGTGGATGACTGGGGCAGAAGGTATGCTGAAGGCCCGGGTTCAACAAGCGGATCCATGAAACCAGGGGGTGCGGGGCCATTTATCCGTTCCCTGGTTGGAGAACCCCAGACCGCGCCGCAAAGCCCCGGTTCCAGGCGAAACAGAGCGGCGGATCGCCGATTTGCTTTATAAATAAGGCAATATCCCCACATGGCCGCCGGGTCTGAGGCCTATACTATAGGGGTCGGATGCCGGAGAGAGAACCGGATGGTCCGGCCCGCCCCCCCACGGATGGCGCGCATATACAGGGGAGATCATGGGGATTTGCAAATCGGCCGGCTTGCCGGTGATGGTGCTGGTGATCGCCGTGACGGGCATTCGCGGTCAGGAATCGGCGGGGAACCTGGCCCGGAAGCGCGGCGTCTATGTGGGGGCGGCCGTGGGCGGCGCATTCTGGGGAAGCGATGTCCGCTATAAGGATACGCTCAAGAAGGAATACAACATCATCGTGGCGGAAAACGCCATGAAGTTCGATCAATTGGAACCCAAACGCAACCTGTTCACCTGGAAGCAGGCTGACGACCTGGCGGCTTTTGCGGCCCAGAACGACATGGCATTGCGCGGCCACAACCTGGTCTGGCACCAGGCCAGCGGCTGGATCTCCCAGGCCGCCGCGGGCCTCGACCGGATCGAGATGCAGGGAATCCTCAAGAACCACATCGATTCCGTGGTCGGCCATTTCCAGGGAAAGATCCTGGAATGGGACGTGGTGAACGAAGGCCTGGACGACGCTTCGGGAGGCTTGCGGGACACCTTCTGGCGGCAGCGTATCGGGGACGATTACCTGGACTCGGCCTTCACCTGGGCGCATCGCGCCGATCCCAAGGCATTGCTGTTCTACAACGATTATTCCGGAGAAGGCATGGGAGGCAAGGCGGACCGCATCTATGCCTTGGTGAAAGGGATGAAGGACCGCGGCGTGCCCGTGCAAGGCGTGGGATTGCAATGCCATTTCGCCAGCGCCAAATCCTTCTCCGTCGCGGACATCGATCTCAATATGAAGCGGCTGGGCGCCCTGGGGTTGCGCGTCTCGGTCACGGAACTGGATTTCCGCACCGCCCTGCCCGCGGATTCTGCCGCCCTGGCCGTGCAAAAGGACAATTACGCGCGGCTGTTGGCAGTCTGCCTGGCCAACGCGAATTGCAAATCCTTCCTCACCTGGGGCTTTACGGACGCCTACTCCTGGGTCCCGGACTTCTTCCCGGGCCAAGGCGCGGCCCTCCCCTTCGACGCCGAATACAAACCCAAGCCCGCCTACCAGGGAATGGTACAAGCCCTTACGGATGCCGTCGGGATACGGCCGGCCCTCCGTCCCGGTCCGGTACGTAGCCAAGAGGTTACCTTGGGTTTTCTCCGCGGATCGATGGAGTACTCCCGGGAGGGAACCCCGGGATCGGGAACCCGTGCCGCCCGGAATGCCTTGGGAAAGTGGATGGAACCGAGGTAGGTCCGGGCCATCGCCCGAGTGCGGCCGGAACCGGCTAGAACTGCCCGGTCAGATCGCGGCGCTCGGCAGCCTTGCCGTCCAGCACTTCGCGGACCTTGGTGGCCAGGGTCTTGGGAGTGAACGGCTTGGCCAGGAAGGCATCCGCATACACCGGACCGCCGTCCCGCCCGCCCGCTTCCACGGGCGCCGAAGGCCTCAAGCCTCCCGGACCGTTGAGCACGGCCTCTTCGCTATAGCCTGAGATGAAGAGCACCCGCATTTCCGGACGCAGGGGCTTCAAGTGCTCGGCCAGTTCTTTGCCGCTCATGTTCGCCATCACCATATCCGTCAGCAGCATGTGGATGGGTCCCTTGTGGCGCTGGCTGATGAGGATGGCCTCTCCGCCATGGCGCGCCTCCAGCACGTCATAGCCGTGCATGCGCAGGATCTCCCGGACCAGGGTGCGCACCGCTTCTTCGTCTTCCACCAGGAGAACGGTCTCCACGCCTTTCAGGGAGTCGCTGCTGGCGGGGGCGTATTGAGTCCCCGCCTCTTTGTCCACCCGCGGCAGGTACACCTTGAAGGTGGTGCCCCGGCCCTTTTCGCTCTCCACGGAAATGGTGCCGCCGCTTTGCTTCACTATCCCGTATACCGCCGAAAGTCCCAGGCCCAGTCCCTTGCCTTCTTCCTTGGTGGTGAAGAAGGGCTCGAAGAGATGGGCTTTCACTTCTTCATCCATGCCTATGCCCGTATCGCTTACCGAGAGCATCACGTAGGATCCCGGGACCAGGAACAGTTCGCCGCGGGCGAAAGTGCCCTCGAGTTCGATGTTCTCCGTTTCCAGGGAAACCTGCCCGCCGCCGGGCATGGCGTCCCGCGCGTTCAGGGCCAGGTTCAGGATCACCTGCTCCATCTGCCCGGGATCGGCCCATACCTCCCCCAGATTAGGGTCCAGCACGGTCACCAGTTCGATGTCCTCGCGGATAAGGCGGCGGAGCATCTTGTCCATCTCGCCCAAAAGCTGGTTGAGTTTGAGCGCCTTGGGCGAAAGCACCTGTTTGCGGCTGAAGGCCAGCAATTGCCGCGTGAGCACGGTGGCGCGATCGGCGGCATTCCGTATCTCTTCCAGGTTCTTGCGCTGCAATTCCCACTGGTCCTCACCTCCGGCTCGACCTCGTTTATCGAGGTCTCGTTCCCCGTTGTCCTCACCTCCTGCTCGCGCTCGTTTATCGAGCGCTCGTTCCCCGCTTTCCTCACCTCCGGCTCGCGCTCGTTTATCGAGCGCTCGCTCTCCATTGCCGGTGCCGGAGAGCGAGAGCTCCGCGTAACCGGTGATGGCCGTCAGGAGGTTGTTGAAGTCGTGGGCCACCCCGCCGGCCACGCGGCCGATGGCTTCCATTTTCCGCGAGTGGCGCAGTTGCTCCTCGCTGCGGCGGAGCGCCTCCTCGGCGGTGCGGCGGTCGGTGACGTTGATCCCGACCCCGATCACGCCCTCTACTTCGTCGTAGCCTTTGAAAACAGGACTGAAATAGGTCTCGAACCACAAGCCGTCCACTTCCGAGGTGGAGGTGAACTCCTCGCCGGAAAGGGCCCGGCGCACGTTCATGCGCACCTGGGGCGCGTGGCGGAACAACTCGAAGGCGGATTTCCCCATCGCCTCGCCGGACTTGAGGCCCATGGCCTCCAGGCCCCGGCCTTCGCAAAGCGTGAACGTCCCTTTCGCATCCAGGGCGAACAGGACAATGGGCGCATTGGAAATGACGGTGCGCAGATGTTCCTTGCTGCGGCGCAAATCCTCTTCGGCGCGGCGGCGCTCGGTAACGTCAACAGCCAGGCCCATCACCCCTTCGACCGTTCCTTCCCCGCCCGTCAAGGCGCGCAGGTGGATTTCGAAGACGTTGCCGGCGATTTCCACGGACTCGTCCACCTCCCGGCCTTCCAGGGCGCGGCGCACCGGACCTTGCAGGGATCGCATGGGGGAGGGACGGGAGAATACCGATTGGCCCTGCAGCTCAAGGGGCTTGACCTCCATGGCCTCCAGGCCCTTGCCTTCGGCCACGGTGAAGACGCCCTCCTTGTCGAAGGCGAAAAGCACCAGGGGGGAATGGGCCAGCACCGTGCGCAGGACTCCGTCGCTCTTGCGCAAGGACTGTTCGCTTTTGCGGAGGATTTCCTCGCGGCCTTTCCGTTCCGCGATGTCGCGGGCCGTGACCACCCTGAGGGTCCGTCCCTGCCAGGGAAAGGGGAAGGCGGAAACCTCCAGACGCATACGCGTTCCGTCGCGCCTCGTTCCCAGGGCTTCGCCTGGGGGGAGGGTTCCCATGTCCGGGGGAGCCGCGTCAGGGAGGAAATGCGACAAGGGCTTTCCGGGAATATCCGCGACCGGATATCCGAACAGGTTGTCCCAGGCCGGGTTGGTTTCGGAGAGGAGGTTGCCGTCCACCAGAGCCATGGCGTCCGGAGCCTTGGCGAACAGGTCCCGGAACGAATCGCAATCTCGCAGGGTCGCTTCGGCAGGTTTCCGCCCAAGCACTGTTTCCAGAGCGGTCCGCAGGAAATTCCTTGCACCGCGTCCGCCCGCCCCCATTGCCTATTCCCCTTTACCGGATGATGATCCAGATGATGATTTCGATCGGGAATGGGATTCCCGCGATTCAAGGAACCGCCCCGGGCGTCTCCTCTTACGGCCGATGAAGCACCTATATAATTTATTCCCCATCATGATCCCAGAAAAAAATCCATGTCGGATCCGTATTCGTGATTTCAGTATCGATTCAAATAAAAATTGCCCGCACGACCAGAACCCTCTTTCCAAGGGTCGCGGGAATTCCCGCCGGGGCCTCACTGTATTGGGGTAAAGAAAAAACCGTATTGAGGGAGGACAAGGAAATTCCGGTAGGAACGGAAAATCAGGCGGGAAGGCGGGTATCGATCAGCGTCGATTTCACTTTTTCCAGCAACTCATGGGGAGAAAAGGGCTTGGCCAGGAAGGCGGCCCGGGACTCTTCCACTTCCTGCTGCACCATTGGGTTATTTGAGTACCCGGAGATGTACAGAACGCTGATGTCCGGACGCATGAGCCTGATGCACTTGGCCAATTCGCAGCCGCTCAGGAAAGGGTCCATCTTCACGTCGGTCAAAAGCAGGTGGACCGTCCCCTTATAACTGTCCAACAGGATCAGGGCTTCATCGCTGTGCTGCGCCTTGAGCACCCGATAGCCTTCCCCTTCCAGGACCAATGCCGCAAGATTCCGGATGGAATCCTCATCGTCCACGAGGAGTATCGTCTTGGGACTATCGGACATGGCATTCACCTCGGAAATTATAGTCGGAACGGCTGCTGCATTCCAATAATAACCTACCATTATTCACCCCCCGGGGCTAAACACCCCGGTATTTAGGCCGCTGGGAACCAGATCCGGTTCCCGCTTACTTTCGCTTACTCAATTTCCGCTTTTGCCCATGGGTCCATTGCGCTTGCCCCGACTATGGGATTAGATTACAGCCCTGGACCGGGAAGCGGGCGGAAGGCGTTCCAACCCATCCCGGCAAGGAGAATCCATGTCAAGTCAAGACCCCGCCCCCGCGCAACCTGAACCGACCGCCACCGGCGGATCCCGGGCCAAGTTCCGCATTCTCCTGCCCATCGCCTTGTCGGTGGCCGCCCTGGCCATTTTCCTGATCGCATTCTGGCCGGATTCCCATCATGGCAAGAAAAGCCACGCCCGCCGGGGACACGCCTCCGAAAGGGGATCTTCGCCCGTGGGAGGCTCCGACCGCGAGGAACTCGAAGACCTGGGTAACGCTCAGGTTACTGAAAAGGGATCCAGTCCGGTGGGAGGCGAGGGAAGCGGAAAAGCGCCGGCCCGCTCCAAGGCCAAAGCCGGCAGCGGTTGGTGGTATCAGGGCGGGAAAAAGTCCTCCGGGGACAAGGGCGACCAATGGTGGTACCAGGATGGGAAAGGCGAAGCCAAGGCCGGGGCCGGAGACGATGCCCCGGATCGGGACCGCGCCCGGGAAGCCGAAGCCGCGAAGAAATCGGGGCCGGACAACAATTGGTGGCATGACTGAGGGAAACCCCGCCTGAAAGCACCGTTTGGCGCGTTGCGGCGGTCCGCCGGGTTGCCGTCTGGATGCCTAAGTTGTAGATTTTCCCGTCTTGCCCGGGTCGTGCCCCCGGGACCGGTTTCCCAAGAACCGGCCGGTCAAGAACCGGACCGTTTTCAGGCACCAGTAGCTCAGCTGGATAGAGCGCTGCCCTCCGAAGGCAGAGGTCGCAGGTTCGACTCCTGCCTGGTGTACCACTTCTAATCCCCAGGCAGCGGAAGCAGCACCCGAGGCGAAGTAAATGCCCGCTCCCGTTGCGTGAAGGGATCCCGGAAACGGAGGCTTTTTGAGAGGAGCTGGAGCGGTCGGGCCGGATCATCCGGAACTTCAGGAAGCAGATCCGGATAATAGGGATCATGAAGGATGGCCGCCCCGATTTGGGAGACCTGCAACCGCAACTGGTGCCGCTTCCCGGTAAACGGATATAGGGCGAGCCCGGCATAGGCTCCCGACCGTTCCAGGAGGCTTATCCGGCAAAACGCATTGGGAACCCCCTCCGCCAAATGGCATCGTAAGTAGGGTCCGTATTTTTCGATGCGGCCCCCCAACTCCCAGGAATCTTCCGCGGGCGGTCCTGAAAGCCAGCCGACATTCGCCAGGTACTCCTTTTCCACCTGACGCTCCTTGAATAGGTTATGGTAGCGCCCGCGCTCGTTTTCATGTATGGAAAACAGAACCAGTCCAGCCGTGTGCCGGTCTATTCTGTGAACCGGAGTAAGCCCACTCAGGCCGGTCTCCTCCATCAAATGGTATAGGAGGCACTCCCTCACGAATTTTCCACCCGGAACCACGGGCAGGAAATGCGGCTTGCAGGCAACTAGGATATGATCGTCCCGATAGAGGATTTGATGGGCCTCGAATTTGCGCGGCTCCGCGGAAACTTCCCTGAAATACCGGATTTCCATTCCGGGCCCGACCTTGGATAGGGCGAACGCGGCGGTTCCATCGCCGAACCGGACTTTTCCCTCCCCAATGCGGCTTTCCCAGGTTTCCGCCCCAATGTGCGGAAAGCGCTCGGAGAGGAAATCAAGCAAAGTGCTGTCTACGGGAATTCCGCAGGGCACAAAAACGGTGGACGCCCTGGGCGAGATACTGTTCACGGGGTAAATATAAATCGTACGGCTTCTTGTACCGCTTCGGCGCCGATTTGTACATCCTCGGCAAGTCGCGATTCGCGCCCGCTTTCGCCGTCCGGAAGCGCCGATCTACGGCCACCCGATGGCGCCGGGTGCGCTATATTCACGACGGGAGCGCGTGGCCGGGGGGCGCGGAGTATCCCGGCGCGCGGCCCAGCCACGCTCAGAAAGAGGAACCGGTTATGCATACCCTGAAAACACGCGTTTTGGCCATGGCCGCGGGGACGCTGCTGCTGGCTGCCGGCCTTGCGCCCCAGGTCCATGCCGCCGATTACCGCTTCGACAGCACCATCTCCAATACGGTGCTGAAGAACTATCTCAGCCGCGCCGTCCACTACACCGAGTTGCTGCACTACGACATCAACCAGGCCACGGACCGGCATGGCGGCAATCCGCGCGACAACCTCCGCGCCATCCTGAATATGGGCGCCAAGTATGTCGGCCGCTCGATCATGATCTGGGGCGGGGAGGAGAATCTTTCGCAATTCACCCCATGGCTCGCCAATGCCAAACACATGATGGATACCGCGCATAGCGTCGATCCGGACATCATCTTCGAAGCAGCGATATTCGAGATCGTCGACAACCAGCTGAACCAATTCGACGTCCCGGCGTATGTCTTCGAGGCTTTCGGCCAGCCCGTGGTGACCCGGAAATTCAACATGTCCAACGTCGTCTACGCGGACGGTCAATCGCGCGGGGGACTTGCCAATGTTCCGGACATGAACCGTGTGGAAGCGCGCATGTGGTTCTATTTCCTGGCCACCCACTATATCGACATCGGGATCGAGGCCTTCCACTTCGGGCAGGTCGGCCTCATGGATCAGAACGACAAAGGCCATGTGGGCTGGATGGAGATGCTGACCAAGGTGCGCGAATATGCCCACCAGCACGCGCGGCGCCACCTGGTCATTTGCAATGCCCACACCCCGCCTTCGGGAACATTCGTCGTGAACGGCAAGACGATGTTCGACTTCAACGCCTTTCCCCTGCGCATCGCCCAGTCCGGCACTACCTGCTGCAAGGGTGAGCTTCGCATCGGCTATGCCGACGCCCTCTTCGGCAAGAGCAAGGGCGGCACCACGCCCAGCGGCTGGTCCTCCGACCATCTGCCCTGGCTCGCCGAGTTCGACAATTTCGGCGGCAGCAATGCCGGCCAGTCGAGCAATGCCCCCTTCGTCTGGGGCTACGACGAAATCACCTTCATCGCCATCATGAGCGAAACCGATCGGAACGCCTGGCTGAAATACGCTTACGACTGGATCGCCGCCAATGACACTTCGGCCCATCTCAGCATGCCCGGCAGCCGCGTCATCACCCACGGGCCGGCGAGCAGCCCCGGTAGGTATTGGAGCAACACCAAGAGCAGCGCCTCCCCCAAGGGCTTCAGCGCCGAGGCGGCCATCAAGGCGATTTGGGGACCCCTGTCCTCTCCCGTCGTGCGGCCGATGCGCTCCCGGACGCAATTCCGCGCCTTCGACGGGCTGCCCGTCTACACCGTGGACGGGCAGAAGCTGCGGCTGCTTCCCGAAGCTCAGGTCAAGGTCTTCCAGTTGGAGCCGTGACGCTGGGAGCGATCGCCTTTTCCGGAATCCCGTATGGGGCCACCTTCCGCCCAGGCTTGGGGTTTTTCCGGAATTAGAAATACCGGTGTCCGCGTAACTTCAAAATGATGGGCCCCTGCCTGCCGGACGTGCGCATACTATAAGAACGCACGGAGGTCGGCATTTAAACCATTCCGTCGAACGGACTTTTCATTATTGGGGGCATGTATGAAATGGTCGAGAGCGTCGGCATTGATTCCATTATTCGTCTTCGCCGCTTTTGAGAGCGCATTCAGCCAGTTGACCTTTCCGGTGCGCGCTGCGTTCTACTATTCCTGGTATCCGGCCACCTGGGGCGTGGCCGGTTCGCACGTATTCTACCAACCCGACCTGGGCTACTATAGCAGCGACGATCAGGCCGTCGTCGATCAGCATATCAAGGCGATGGAGTACGCCAAAGTTGACGTGGCCATCGCCTCCTGGTGGGGAATCAACCAGCAATCCGAATCCAAACGCTTCCCCGTCATGCTGAGTCGAACCGTCGCCGCGGGCTCCCATCTCAAATGGGCGATCTATTATGAAAAGGAAGGGTTCGGCAACCCGACCGTCGCGCAAATCCAAACCGACTTGGCCTACGTGAAACAGAATTACGTCACCCATCCGAACTATGCC
>JAQBPN010000075.1 GCA_028287505.1 Fibrobacterota bacterium
GGCAAGCCGGAAAATCCCAAACCGGTCCTGCAGCATTCGGAAGTGATGTGAGGCGATCTGTCCCTGTTCACGGGCGCCTTCGACGTGCAGGTTCCGTTCAACGCAAAGGCCGCCGCCCCCAGGCCCCGCACCCGGGTCACCCTGAACTATCAGTCCTGCAACAACAATATGTGCCTGCCGCCTAAGTCCATTACATTGGAGCAGTAGTCGGCGGTTCGCCGCCGAAGTCCATTACATTGGAGCAGTAGGCAACAGCGTCGCCATCAAATCGTATTCGCTGGCGTCCGTAATCAGGACTTTGCGGAAGGTGCCCGGATCCGCGTCCATGGCATCCGCCGCGCCGAAAATCAGCACGGTATTGTCCACTTCCGGCGCGTCCCCTTCGGTGCGGCCGGCATAGTGATGGTCCGCGCCTTCGGCCACGGCGTCGATGATCACCTCCATCGTCCGCCCGATGCGCTTCTCGTTCTCTTCCAGGGAGATTTGGCGTTGCAGGGTCATCACCCTGTCCACGCGCGCTTCGATCACGTCCTGGGGAACCTTCGGCTCCAGGTCGAAAGCATGGGTGCCTTCTTCATCGGAATAGGAAAAGCTTCCCATGTGGCGGAAGCGCATCTCTTCCAGGAAAGCCATCAGCTCGTCCACGTCCTTTTCCGTCTCGCCCGGATAGCCCAGCAGGGCGGTGGTGCGCAGGGCGATTCCCGGGATGGCGTTGCGCATGCGCAGCAGGCCTTCGCGCAATTGCTCGGCGGAGTAGTTGCGGCGCATGGCTTTGAGCATGGGCGCGCTGGCGTGCTGGATGGGGATGTCCATGTATTTGCAGATGCGCTTTTCCGTGGCCATCACGTCGATCAGGCCGTCGGTCAGGAAAGCGGGATAGCCGTACATCATGCGGATCCAGGGGATGTCCGTATGCCGGATCAGGGCGTGCAGCAATTGCTCCAGGCTTTCCTTGCCGTCCTTCTCCCGTCCGAAGAACGTCAGATCCTGGGCGATGAGGGAAATCTCCCGGATGCCCCAGGACTGCAACTGCTGGGCTTCCGCCACGATGTCCGCGATGGCGCGGCTTTTCTGTTTGCCGCGCATGCCGGGGATGGCGCAGAATCCGCAGATGCGGTTGCAGCCTTCGGCGATCTTCAGGAATGCGTGATGGGGTTCTTCGCCCATCAGGGAGCGCGGAGCCGCGCCCACTTTGCAATCTGAGGGCAACCCGGAGTTCAGGCCCAGCCGTTCCAGCATCTCGCCTTCGCGGTAGGTGCCGATGTAGAGATCCACCTCGGGGATGTCCCGCTTCAAATCTTCCATGTAGCGCTGGGCCAGGCATCCGGCCACTACCAGCTTTTCTCCCGCCACCTTGTTGCCCAAAGCGGCCAGGATCTCGGCGATGGATTCCTCTTTGGCCGCTTCGATGAAGCCGCAGGTGTTGATCACGGTGACGTCGGGATTCTCGCCATCCTTGGCCCTGATGAAACCGGCGCGGCCGAATTCGCCCAGGATGTTCTCGCTGTCGACCTGGTTCTTGGAACAGCCCAGGTTGAGGAGACGGACTTTCTTATCGCCGGAGGCGGAGAGAATAATTTTGGAGGCGGCCGGCGACTTGGCGGCCGGCCGTGAATTGGATTTTCGAGCGGACAAAGAAAGACTCCGGGTGGGCTACCACTCGTCCAGATTGACCTTGCCCGTATCCGCGGGGCCCGATTTGGCCGGGGCGGTGCTGGCAGGTTCGCTGGGAGCGGGAGGCGTGGACGCCGCCGACGGGGTCGTCGCGGGCGGTTCTTTTGGGGTGCCCCACGTTTCGCCTGCAGGCGCCGCGGGTTCTTCGGTTTTCGGAGTGCCCCAGGTTTCTCCGGAGGGAGTGGCCGGTTCGCTGGGCGCCGCGGGTTCGGCGGCCGGCGCTTTGGTTTTCCGGGAAACGGGTTCCGGAGCGGGCGTATAGCCGGATCCATCGCCGCCCACGGCGTCGTTCTTCTTGTTGTCCACCCAGAACTCATATCCCATGGGCTTCAGGGTATTTTCACCGAAGGATTTCGCATCCGTGATATGGAGGAATTTGCCGATGCGGACGCGATGATAGGTGCCGGCCAGAGCGGGCACCGGATTCTCCACTTCGGCCACGTAGGCGGGATAGCCCGAGTTCGCCAATTTTTCCACCAGACCGGCGGCTTGATGCTTGCTCTTGAAAACGGCGACTTGGACCACATAATGTCCGGCATCGGAAAATCCGGCCTTGTCCGCGGAAGCGGAGGGAGTTCCGGAGGGATGAAAGGTGTTTTTGGCGGAGCCGGGTTTGTCCTTGCCGACCTGCTGCAGATTGGGTTCTTCGGACAAGGTGGCGGAAGTGTCGGTTTCCGCCGTTGCGGTGGAAGGGACCTCTTCGATGACGGCGGGGGCTTCTTTGTCTTTCTTACAGCCGGCGACCATCATGGCAAGGCCGAGAGCCAGCAAGTATTGCAAATAACGGTGAGACAAGCTCGCCCCCTGTGATGACGGGTTTTTCATGGATTCATTTTCCCTGCTGGAATCGTATGACTCCTTTTTGGGGAATTTCAAGGAACTTCACCGGTTAGACCCAAATTATACAAAAATTTACCCGGTTTCCCGGACTTGGCTGGGTTGGAAAATGACGTTTTGCGTACCCTCACTTGCCCTTTGCACCCTTGGTATCCGAAGGCAACCTAGGGGCTTTTTCGTCACCCTGTAACTCATTGAAGAGCCTAAATTTAGAAAAATTGTGAAATCGGTCCACTCGCATGTTTCCGACACCTTTATGTATTGACATGGGCTTTCCCGCTTGATACATTACCTTCACGACCCCGCGCCATACCAGTGGCGCTGCGCCGCGAAAACGCGGCAACGGTCAAAAAGCACGGAAAAGAGGTGAATTCAATTTCCATGACAGGCGTAATCGTAAGACCCGGTGAATCCTTCGAAAAAGCTCTGCGGAGGTTTACCAAGACCTGCGAGAAGTCGGGCATCTTGTCCGACGTTAAGAAGAACCAGCGGTATGAAAAGCCCTCTGATATGAAAAAGCGTAAGCACAATCAGGCTATCCGCAAGCATATCAAAGAGCAACTAGAAGCCAATGTCTGAAGGCTGAACAGCCCGGACGAAAAGCGGTTCCCTAGCGGGAGCCGCTTTTTTTTTGATCCCCACCCAAAGTTGCGGATCAGATCTCGTTGATGATCAAAGGCTTGTTCCCCGCGTACTTCTCCTCGAAGTAATTGAAGATGCAGCATTCGCAACGCTTGCCTTTTTCGATGTTGATGATGAATCGATCCACGTATTTGCGCGTGATGAAAAACCCGCGGCCATGGTAGTCGAAAATCCCCATCGGCAATCCGTTTTCATCGTGGGTGGTCTGGCGGTCGAGCCAATACAAAACGGTATGCTTGTCCAATTTGCCGCCGCCGTCCAGCACGGAGACGCCCAGCTTCTCCTTGTCCAGGCATGCGGTCACGATCACGGCTTCGCTTTCCTGCAGGCGGAAATCCTTGACCCATTCCTGCTTCTTGTCCCCGGTTTCGTTCCGGGCGCCGTAGAAGAGGGCGTTGGTCATGAGTTCGATGAGCACGACCTTGAATTTGTTGTGCGTGGGCGTGCCGGAATAATGTTCGGACAGGGATTCGGAAATTTCGTCGATCTGGGACGGTTCCGTCAGCTTGAAGGTCTGGACGGAGTGGGGCTGGAGCATGTACTGTTCCAGCCCGAAGATGGCATTGTTCAGCAGGGAATTCAGGATCTCCCGGATCTCCTTGAAGTTCAAGGGCACCGTCTTGGTAATGACGTTGCCGACGTTGTGGTCCCGCACCATGCGCATATAGTCATCGAGGTTGTAGGCGGTCATCAGGACGCGCTTGAGTTCCGGATGGGCGGCTTCCACCTTGCGGAGCAGTTCGAAGCCGGTCATGTGCGGCATATTGATGTCGGAGAGGATCATGTCGAAGCGGGAGGTGCGCAGTTTTTCCAGGGCGCTGGGACCATCGGGGGCGGTATCGGCTTCATATCCGAATATCCGCAATGCGTCGGAGAGCATATCCCTGATGGGAGCTTCGTCATCCACTACTAGGATTTTGAACATGTGTCCCAGCTTTTGACTAGATTTTCACACGTGCAGGCACACGAATTCAACGCAAGTATACGCTCTCGCGGCGTTGAAAGCAAGGTGCCGGACCCTGCCCCCGGAAAGTGGATTCAGGGAATGAATCCCCAACAGGGAGCCGCGGTGGGTTTCGATCCCCAGGGAGCGGTGTTGGTTCTGGCCGGCGCCGGATCCGGGAAGACCACGGTGCTTACCCGACGGGTGGCGTATCTTCTGGAACACTTTCCGAACGGCGGAATACTCGCATTGACATTCACCAAGGATGCCGCCCGGGAAATGGAAACGCGGTTGCGGTCCTTGCTGGGGGAAAACGCTTCCACGGTTTCCTTTCCTACCATAGGGACTTTCCACTCCTTTGCATGGGGATTGGTCCGGTCCGGCTTCCAGGGAGAGCCCAATTGGACGCGTCTGGGATTCTCTGCCTGCCCCGCTTTGCTGGAAACGGACGGGATTTCGGCCTGGTTGAAAGCGGCGAAAAAGGAACTCGCCTTGCAGGAGTCCCCGGAAATCCTGGCTGAATGGATCAAAGATCCGTTCGCAATCGTGTCCGGGTCTCCGCTCCCATGCCCATCGCAATGCCCGCAAAGCCCGCGCGAAGACCTGCGGGAAAAATTCCGGCGCCATTTGCTGGAATCGGGACGCGTCGCTTTCGATGACATGGTTCCCCTGGCCATCCGCCTGCTTACCGGGAATCCGGAAGTGCGCGCGGATGTCCGGACCCGGTACAGGCACATCCTGGTGGATGAATTCCAGGATACGTCCCGCGATCAGTTGGAACTGGTCAAGCTGCTTACCGCCGACGCCCCCAGCCTTTTCCTGGTGGGCGACGATGATCAGGCGATTTACGGTTTCCGCGGCGCGGATCCGGGCAATATCAACGCGGCCCTGGGGCATTTTCCCGGCTTGCGCGTCATCAAGCTGGAAACGAATTACCGGTCCTCCGCCGCCATTGTCGCCTACGCCAACGCCGTGTTCCGGGACAAACCGGCGGCCCTGCGCAAGCGCTTGCAGGCCGGAGCTCCGCGGGGTTCGGCTCCCGTGAGGATTGTGTCCCACCGCAGCGGCGCGGAACAGGCCGGATGGATGATGGCGGAAATGCAAAGGCTGCGCAGGGAAGAGGGACTGGCCTGGGGAGACATGGCCGTGCTGTTCCGGCTCAACGTGCTGGAACCCTACTACCGCTCCATGCTGGCGCGCATGGGCGGCGAGGACGCGGCCCGCGAGGTTATCCTGAGCACCGTGCACGCTTCCAAGGGACTGGAATATCCCGCGGTGTTTTTCGCCGGGCTGGAGGATGGCATCCTCCCTTATCGGAGGGGCAAGGAACCGCTGCAGCCGGAACGCCTGGCCGAGGAACGGCGCATTTTTTACGTAGGGGTGACGCGGGCGCAGCGATTCCTGTACCTGTGTTCCTGCCGCAGGCGCATTCTCCGGGGCAAAACGGTGGAGGCGGAGGCCAGCCCGTTCTTGCGCGCGGCGCGCGCGGGGATGGGCGCGCGATGGTTCCGCGCGGGGGGACCCGCCGGGATTTTCGCGCGCGGCGCGGACGGACTCGCGGGCGCATACCGCGCATTCCGCGGAAAGAAAGGCGAGCAGTGATACTCAAGGTGGTTCGGGTCCTGTGGTTCATGTTCAACCGGCTATGGGCGTACGGATGGCTGCGTCTGACCGGATCGAAAAATCTCGAGGCCCGGTTGCTCAAGGATTTCCGCATGTGGTCCGCGTATGTATTGCGGGTATTCAACGCGGACCTGGAAATCTCCGGCCGGGAAAACGTTCCCGAGGCCCCGGGCCGAAAGATCATCATCATGTCCAACCACCAGAGCCAATTGGACATTCCCGCCTTGACCAAGGCGATGGACAGGCTCACCGGGTTCGTGGCCAAGCGGGAGTTGTCGCGCATTCCCCTGCTCCACTATTGGATGCGCCAATTGGGCTGCGTCATCATCGACAGGTCCGACAAGCGCGGCGCCCATCAGGCGCTGGAAAAGGCGGCGCGCGAAATGGGAGGCACGCCCCTGGTGGTTTTCCCCGAAGGCACCCGCAGCCGCGACGGCCGCCTGCTTCCCTTCAAGCTGGGCGGCACCCGCCTCGCGCTCCTGGCCCGGGCCATCATCGTTCCCGCGCTCATCGAGGGCTCGCGCAACGCGGTGGAAAACCGCAAAGCCCAGGGGAAAGGGCCCGTGCACGTGCGTGTCACCTTTTTCCCTCCCTTGGACGCGATGGACCTGGACGAAGGCAAGGTTTCCCAGAACAAAATCAAGGATTACGTAGAGCAGTGCTGGCGCAACCCAAACGCACCCACCTGAACCGGGCCCTGTCCAAGCTGGGACTCTGTTCGCGCGGCACCGCCGAACGCTGGATCGCGGAGGGACGCGTTTGGGTGAACGGGACCGCCGCGGATTCGCCCGAGCAATGGGTGGACCTGGCGGCCGATCGAATCGAGGTCAAGGAGGAGGACGCGCCGGGCCCGGAAACCGGTTCGCCGCCCGCATCCGCCCATCCCGCCCGGGAACCTCTCTATCTGGCCATGCATAAACCCGCCGGTTACGTCACCACCCGCAGCGACGAACTGGGCCGCAAAACCGTGTACGAGCTTCTCCCGCCCGATTTGTCGGGGGGATGGCTGTTTCCGGTGGGCCGCCTGGATAAGGACTCGGAGGGGTTGTTGCTGATGACCAACGATGGGGAGTGGGCCAACCTTCTCACCGATCCGGAATTCCACGTGGAGAAAACCTACCGGGTCAAACTGGACGGCAAGCCTTTGCCGGAGGAACTGGAAAGGTTCCGCGCCGGCATCATGCTGGACGATACCGCGACGTTACCGGCCAGGGTGGATGCGGATGGAGGGGGCTGGTATCGCGTCGGGCTCACGGAGGGCCGCAACCGCCAGATCCGCAGGATGTTCCATGCGCTCGGTTATAAGGTCAAACGGCTGGTGCGCGTGGCCATCGGACCGCTGGAGTTGGGCGGGCTGGAGGCGGGAAAAATCCGCCGGCTTTCGACGATGGAATCGGCCGCCTTGCGCCGGGCCGCGGCAGGGAAATCCGCTTAGGGGGCTTGGCGTGCGTCAGGGCCCGGGCTTGGGAATGAGCCGTATCGCCACGTCGCTTCCCGTCTGGCTATCCGTGGCCTTCACGTGGAGCTTGTAGAATTCCCCGACGCCGGGGTCGGCCGCATAGCGGTGCGTCAGCGCATGGTTTTCGTAGGATCTTCCCTTGTTGGTGGCCATCGTGTCCAGATTTCCATCGCCCCAGTCGAGGACGATTTCCAGGGAGTCGATGCCGTCGTCGGCGTCGATGTCCGTGACACGCAAATAGATTTGGTAGGACCGGGGATCTCCCAGCGTATTATAGCCGAGCGTATCCAAGGTGATCTTGGGCTTGGTATCGTCCCGCACATGGATGATGTCCCTATCCGGAAAAACGAAAAGCGAACTCTCCGGATCGCAATCGCCGATTGCATAATTGGTGATTCTGAAGTTTCCGGTGTCCCGGTAGATATGGAACGTGGTGTCCCGCCAATAGTGAACCGCATCGTTGAGTATACCCGGCCGCGCGGGGAGCGAACCGTCGCCCCAATCGACCTTGAAGCCGTATATCGGTCCGTCGACGTCCGAACCGTCGATCCAGGAGCGGACCACCGTATTCCTGAAATAGGCCGGCTGCGGGTCGATGAGGCCGCCGCCTGCCGTGATTTGGATGTTGGAGCGGCTTTTGAACTCTATGGAATCGCGGCGGACCTCGCCGTTGTCGTCCCACACCTCCACGAACAGTTTGTCGTCCAGCAGATAGGCGACACTGTCGCTGAGGCTGGTGAAAGGGTTGTGCAACGGGAGATTTATCGGCCGATGATCGGTGCAGGTTCTCTCGAAGCGCACGTTTCCTAGGGAGGAATTCGTATCCAGGGTATAGAAAACCACGCGTTGGCAGGTGCCGTCCGAGTCCATGGCCGTATAGGGGAAGGAGAGCGGGCGGCTGTTCAGGCACCCCACCCTGGGGCGCTCAGGAGGGGAGTTCTCGAGCGCGAAGGCGGGAAGCTTGTTGCGGACCCATTGGAAGGGCATGATGGAGGTTCTCACCACGTAGAGGCTGTCCGGCCCCCGCAAGGCCGAGTAGACGGTGACCGTTACCGTATCGGGTCCCGGGTGCGCCACATCGCGAGCCTCCGCGGCCAGGTCTAGATTGAGGAGTCCGGCCCTGGCCATGGTGATGGGCCGATCCAGGTTCCTGTTTTGCGCGAAGGTCCAGGCATAGCGGAATACGGAACCGTTGTTCTTGGGAAGCGAAGCCAGTTGGAACCGCGGCGGATACCGCAGGGTTTCAAAGGGTTCGGGGAACATGACCTGCCGGGTCGTATCGCCCGGATACCACGACTCCTCGCCAAGACGGGCCATTTCCACGACCACGGAATCGCCGTCTCCGCCCACTTCCAGATGCTTCGTCGCCGGAAAATAGTCGTCGGCCGTGCATGTGAAGTTATATGGTCCGGTTCCGGCATCGGGAAACCGGTGGAGGCCTTCGTCGTTCATCGTAACCGTAAGGCTACGGGCCGAGTCCACGCACGTGGCGGTGGGAAGCGTATTCCGCGTCCAGGCATCCCGGACCACCAGGGTGAGGGGAACCTTGGTGACGGACGCTTCGTTCACCAGGTTCTTCCAATAATCGCAACCGGCCGCCAGCAAACCGACGGCCGTCGCGGCCGCCATCAGCGGCCGGGAGCCTTTCATCCTTCCGCTCCGTCGGCGGCGTCGGCGTCGTCCTGATCGCCCACCAGCTTGTATTTGCGCAGCATGCTTTTGCAGGTGTTGCGGGATATCTGGAGGTGTTCGGCGCACTTGGTGATGTTGCCGCGGTAATGCTTCAGGCAGCGGCGCAGAAGGGCCGTCTCGTATTCCTCCCGGTATTCCTCCAGGGTCTTTTTCTCCAGGCCTTCTTCCGAAGAAGAATGTCTGGGCGCGGGCGTCCCCGGGTCCAGTCCCAGATCGGAAGCCGTGATGGTATTGCCGGAGTGGAACAGCCAGGCCCGTTGCAGCTTGTTCTCCAGTTCCCGCACGTTCCCGGGCCAGGAATGGCCGCGGATGGAATCCAGGGCGTCGGGCGCGAAGGTCCAGGCGGTCTGGCCGAAATGCTTTTGGATGAAGTGGCGGGCCAGGGCCGGGATATCGTCGGCGCGATCGCGCAAGGGCGGCATGAGCAGCGGCAGGACGTGCAGCCGGTAGAACAGATCCTGGCGGAACTTCTGGGCCTTGACCCTTTCCTGAAGGTCGTAATTGGTGGCGGCCACGATGCGCACGTCCACATGCACGGTTTCGTTTCCGCCCAGCCTTTCGAATTTGCCCTCCTGCACGAAGCGAAGGAGTTTCCCCTGCAACTCCAGGGGAAGATCCCCTATCTCGTCCAGGAACAGGGTGCCTCCCGCGCAGGTTTCCACCTTGCCGGATTTGCGGGCCACGGCTCCCGTGAAGGCGCCTTTTTCATGGCCGAACAGTTCGCTTTCGATGAGGTTGGCGGGCAGGGTGGCGCAGTCGATGACCAGGAAGGGTTTGGCCGCGCGCGAGCTGAAATGATGGATGAGCTTGGCGATGTAGGTCTTGCCGGTGCCGGTTTCGCCGGTGATGAGCACGGGCAGATCCACGGTGGCCAGTTTGCGTGCCAGCGACTGCACCTTCTCCATGGGTCCGCCTTCGGCGAACACCAATTGGTTCCGCATCTGGCGCAGGAAATCGTCCAGTTCGCGGTTCTGCCTTTGCAGGTCTTCGATCTGTCCCCGGTTTTCCCGGTCTTTCTCCTCCAGCAGGCGCCCGGTCTCTTTGCGATGCAGGTTTTCAATCTCCTGCAGGTTACGCCACAGCACGGATGCGAACAGCAGGATCATATCGAGCAGATCGCGCGCTTCCTCTTTGGGCTCGATGTGGATTCCGTCCGCCAGGAAGGCGATCCAACCGCGTTCCGGCGCCGGTTGGAAAGCCAATTGCACTCGCCAGCCCGCCGTGTTCGGCGAGACCTTGAGCCAGCGGCCCCCGCCCGCGGAAGCGGCCTTGGCTTCGGCGGCTTCCCAGGGAGCCGTTTCCAGGGCGCACGGCTTCGGCAGGTCCTGGGACTTTTCGGCGGCCAGGCAGACGGATCGGCATTCCAGCTTGCGCATGAGCACTTCGGCCAGCTTCTCAGCGAAGTGGGCCACCGTGCGGGATTCCGTGAGGGCGCTGACGGTTTCCACCAATGCCTTCAGGAACTCCTGATGACGCTCCACCTCGCGGAGGATTTCCTCCGCTTCCTCGCGCAGGCCCGGGCTTTGGATGGCCATGGTGTGGATCTTCTGGTTGAGCCTGGCCAGGGGCATGGGCGTCTTGGGAAAGGGCGTCAGGGATTTGAAACGCAGTTGGATGTCACCGAATGCGATGGCGTCGCCGTCCTGCAAGGAGCAGGCGGAAACGGCTTTTCCGTTGACGGTGGTGCCGTTGCGGCTCTTGAGGTCCAAGAGGTGGAAGCCGTCCTCGCGATTGAGGATGTTTCCGTGGAAGGAGGAGACCTTGGGATCGTCCAGGAAAATATCGTTGGACTCGTTGCGCCCCAGGGTGGTGATCACCTTGTTGAGGGGGAAAGGGGGATGCTCCCCGGATTCCCACACCAGTTGGGCGCCGATACCGAAGCTTGCCATGATCAGTCTCCCGCCGACGCGATTAATGAGAAAAGATAAGCGCCCAAGGCCGTGGAGAGGGAAACCCGCTGCACCCATTTCCAGTTCTGGATGGTCGCCTTTTCGTCCTCGTTCCTTACACGGTAGTCATCATCCGCCTCCCGGGACTGCATTTGTGAGGCATACATCGAGAGGACGATCCCTCCCGCCTCCAGCAATCCGAAGGCCAGGCCTTGTTTGACCTTATGGCCGGCCAGCCAGCCGCCCCCCAATGGGACGGCTCCCAGGGCCAATCCGATTCTTCCGCTTTCTGGGGAAAGGGATGGCTTGATTCCGGGCGCGCCGGAATCGGCCATGGAGATTTTTCCGGTCACTTTGGCGGCGTTGGCGGAATCGGTCCGGCCGGATGCGTTGTCCGGCGGGGAATGCGGCTCGCCCGGGGAGACGGCCGCCGGCTGCATGGGCGGGCCGAGCGGCGCGGGGTCCGGGCGCAATTGGGCCGCCCCCGCCTGGGATGCTTTTTGTTCCTGCGCCCGCGAGAAAGCCTTAAGAACCTGGGGGTCTTCGTTCCTGGGGAATTGGAAGAGGCTGTCCAGTTCCAGCAAGCCGGAGAAATATGCCACCGCCTCCGTATCGTGTCCCAGGCGCGCTGAGGCCATGCCCAGGTATTGGAAAAGGGAAAGCGAATCCCGGTGCTTCCAGGGGCCTTGGGATTTCAGCGATTCCAACCGCACCAGCGCGGTATCGAAACGGCCCTGGTGGTAGAACGCGGCCGCTTGGTTGACGGAGGCGCTCGGACGCGGCGTCTGGGCGTGGACGGATGCGATGAGGACCGCGATCGCCAGCGGGCAAAGGAAGTCCGGGTACCGCATCAGCGCCGTTTGCGGGTGACGGAAAACCCGCCGTCCGCTTCCAGGCTCAAGAGGTAGAGGGTGTCGGCCGAGACGAACAGGCTGCTGCTGATGGGCCGGTGGCCGCCGGGCGGCGTGAGGGTGATGTTGACGAGCCCGGGCGTGAGCGGCCAGCCGCCGGCGGGACCGGGGGAAATCCATTCCGCGGTATCGTCCACGGTGACCTTGGTCCCCGCCGGACCGGACACGGCGACTGCCGGGGATCGGGGTCTTCTGACGGAGAGGGCCGCGCCGGCCGGGGCTGCATGCGCGCCGGCGGCGACTTTCCTTCCGCGGGTTCCTTCGGGAGGGAGGCTCACGGGAGTTTCCGCCGATGCGTCCGGGGATTTTATCGGAACCGCCGGTGCGAAGGCCGTCGCTCCGGCCGCCGCAGCGGAACCGGCGGGCTTGCCATCGTCCGAAGCTTTTCCGGGCGGGCTTTGTCCTTTGCCCCATGCCAGCAGCCCTACCGTAACGGCCAAGATACCTGCCAGTCCGGCGACGTATTTCAGGGCGGCCCCGTCCCGGCTTTTTCCGGGCTTCGCGGCCGGCGGGGCCGCAGCCGGCGCGGCTCCGACCAGCACGGTGACGGGGGCGGATTTGGCTTTGGCGGGAGGCGTCGCGAGCAATTCGCGCAAGAGCGGGTTGTCGGGCTGGCGGCGCAGGGCCTTTTCCAGAAGGGCCACGGCTTCCCGGTGCTTTCCTCCTTCCCTGAGCCTGAAATAGCGCTCGCGCAGATCCTGCTCCGAGAGCGGATCGTCCGTCGCGGAGCCGGGGGCCAAAGGGTCCCCGTCCAGTTCCAACTCGCGCCGGAGCACCGCTTCGGGCCGCTCTTCGGCTTCGATTTTCTTCCAGGATTCCCTGAGTTCGCGCATCAGGACCGCCGGGTCCCCGCTTTGCAGGGCCAGGGACACCGGCTTGGCGAGCAGGTGGGGCAGAAGCCCGATTCGATCCGCGGGAGGGTTGCCGCGCGCGGATTCTATTTCCTTCAGGGCTTGGGTAACCTTTGTGTTTCCCTCCCCGGGATCGAACAGAGGCCGGCCCGTGGCCGCGAAATACAGGAGCGAACCGAAGCTGAAGAGATCGGAGCGGACTGTTCCCGGCGCGCCCGACACGTGTTCTGGGGAAAGGAAGGCCGGGGTTCCCACGATCCTGCCTTGCGATGCCTTGAACTTCTTCCCCGCCATTCCGAAATCGGAAAGTTTGGCTATCCCGGATTTGCCCACCAGGACGTTGGCCGGGGAAAGGTCCAGGTGCAGCACGCCCTGGGAATGCGCATAGAGCAACCCTTCCAGGGTCTGCAGGCCGGCCGCAAGCACGGCGGAAACCGAAAGCGGACCGCGCGCCTCCGTCAGTTCCAGCAGGTTCCAGCCTTCCACGTATTCCATGCAGATGAAGGCTTTGTCTTCCTGCACGCCGAAATCGTAGATGCGGACGACATGCGTGTGCTCAAGGCGCGCCATCAGGGTGGCCTCGGAAAGGAACTCGTCCGGAGTAAGGATGTTTCCCTGATCGGCGAAGGAAGGGATTTTCAGGGCGACCAGGCGGTTGATCGGCTGTTGCAGCGCCTTGAAGACACGGGAGGTGCCGCCTTCCCCGATCAATTGCACCAGGTAGAACTTGCCAAAGGATTGACCAGGTTGAAACAAGTCTGACCTTCCAGGTGCATCCGTGGGTGGCATAGTGGTTCGATCTTGACCGAAAGTGTTTAAAATTAGCTGAAATCTAATATAGCGGCCCCCCCGTTTTTCTACAACCCAAACCTCCAAAGTTCCGGCGAGCCCAAAACCCTGGAACCAGGAATCGCTCTCTATTGGAGAGCGTGAAGGACGGATAATCGGGGGGTTCTAGGCCTGGAAAGCCGGGAACAACGGAGCCGATTGCAAATCGGCGTTGTAGGATGACCGGACCATGGGGGCGGAGGTACAGATGCGGATGCCGTTTTCCAGGGAATAGACCCGCAATGACTCGAACTCCGGAGGAGTGACGTAGCGGTTCACAGGCAGATGATCCCGGGTGGGTTGCAAGTACTGGCCCATGGTGAGAATGTCCACCTTGAGGGACGCGATATACCGGATCATTTCCAGGGTCTCCTCCTCCGTCT
This sequence comes from Fibrobacterota bacterium, assembly GCA_028287505.1. Taxonomy (GTDB): domain Bacteria; phylum Fibrobacterota; class Fibrobacteria; order UBA11236; family UBA11236; genus Chersky-265. The sequence goes on from JAQBPN010000075.1 coordinate 13,733, forward strand.
CTCCCAGTCCCAGCATCAGGCTGGTTTTGGTGGCGAACCCGCGGGCCTTGGCGTGAGCCAGTACGGCGCTGCTGTCGGCGATGTTGCCCCGGCCGCGCACGCTCTTTTGCAGGCGCGGAACCGTTTCGAAGTTGTGGTTCAGGATGTCCGGCCGGGAGTCCAGGATCCGATCGACCAGGGCCAGGTTGCCCTGCATATCCGGGATCAGGACCTCGATGCGGCACTTGGGGGCGGCCTCGCGCACGGCGCGGATGGTTTCCGCCCAAACGTCGGCCCCCTGGTCCGGCAAATCGTCCCTGGCCACGGAGGTGATGACGGCGTATTTCAGGCCCATCAACCGCACGGAATCCGCCACCCGGACCGGCTCCTGGCGATCATAGGCGCCGGGCCTTCCCTTGGGTACATCGCAGAATCGGCATCCGCGCGTGCAGATGTTTCCCAGGATCATGAAGGTGGCGGTGCCTTTGGCCCAACATTCCCCAAGGTTGGGGCAACTGGCGCTTTGGCACACGGTGTTCAGGCTATGCTCTTCCACTATGGCCCGCACCCTGGAATAGGCTTCGCCGCCGGGGATTTTCGCCTTGAGCCAGGCGGGTTTGCCCGGGGCGGGTCGGTTGGCCGCGGCCGGGGAAACGGGCTTGGGCATGGAAGGGGCTATGGGCTGGGTATTCGTCTCGGGGGCCATAACCTAAAGATAACAGAATTGTATGTTTATGACCCAATCCACTTAGCGAAAGGCCGCACCCTTGATCCTGAAAAACAGCGCGCTGTCCCTCTGTAGCTTCGCGATTTTAGGGTTCCTGAACGCCTTCGCAATCGACAAGCCCGTGTTCCAGACGGGCGTGCAGATGGGTTACAACTATGGGCAGAACGGAGTGGGCTGGCCCTTGTTCACCCAGGATCTCCTGAGCAACCGCGGGCGGGGCGGATTCTATGTTTCCCAGTTGCGCCTTAAGGGCGGCATAGCATTCGACAGCACTTTTTCGGCGGTGGCGGTGGGAAACCTGTATACCGCGGATGTTCAGGAAGTCTATGTGGAAAAACGCTTTGACAAATATTCGTTCAGAGCCGGCAAATTCCGGGGCGCCGGCCTGAAATCCGCATCCGGAACCGATGAATTCGAGCGCACCGGGATCAACGCTCCGTATTATTCCAGATACTGGGGCTACTACAAGCGCCTGATCAATTTTCGCGATTTCGGTGTCCAGGTCGAAGCCGACTATTTCGGCGGCAACGTCAAGCATCGTCTGTTCATCCACAACGCGAACCGTGAAAACGTGTTCGTGGATGAGCCGAGCGGAGCGGGTCCCAGTAATACCCAGGCCCTGGGGTTCGACTATGCCCTGGATTGGCGCATTTCACCCTTTACCGTTTGGGGCGGTCATCTCGGGGCGCTCGCCAATCATGAGTGGGGCGAATTCACGGGCACGCATAAAGCATGGGAAGTCGGGTATTGGTTCAAAAGCAATCCCCTGGTGGACGCCTCCTTGAATCACCAACTGGACGTGGGGAAGTTCCACATGTTCAACGAAGCTTTGCTTATGTACAATCGGGATTTGCCGAACCCATCGGACGGCGCTGCGACCAAGAACTGGGGTGTTTCTTCGCAAGTCCGCTTCGATCCGTCCGCGCGCGGCGGGTATTTCTTCCGCTACGAATTTTTCGACAATACGGACGGGTACAATCCCGACGATGCCTTGCACCTTTTCACTCTGGGCGGCATCTTCACTCCTTCGCCGCAATCCTATCCGGGCCTCAAGGTCACGGGGGAATACGTCAGAACATTGGAAGAAGGCGCGACGAACATCGTACCCAACGATGTGCTTTTCTGCCAATTGCAAATGGTCTTCTAGTAACGGCCGCGCCCCGCCGGCCGCCGTCCGTTCACGCCGGGCTTTTCCAGGCCCTGTAAGTACGGGCGTCCAAGCGGCCAGTGGGACGTCCCCGGTAGGAGCCGGCGGCCGCCAGGCTTCTTTGCAAGGCCTTCACCGCTTCGCCCTCCGATCCATAAACCAACCTGGTCCGCGCCGGTCCCGGTTCCGCGCCCATCGCCGAGGCGGCCGCTTCAGCGGGCAACAAGAGGATGGGAAAACGCTTCTGATCGGCGGCGTAGATCAGATCATGGAAAATCTTCCACGGGCCCTGGTTCCCGGTCTGATCTTCGCGCCTGGGGCAATGGGGCATTCCCGCCACCACCATGCAGCCCGCGCTGGAAAATCCGGCGGGCTTTCCGTCCAGGTTCCAACCGCAATGCAGGTTATCATACGGGTTACCATAGTAGAGGGGGGCCGAATCCCGATAGGGCGCGCCCGTCAGGCTGCGCCGGTAGAGCCGGTATTCCGTCTGCCTCAGGGCCTGGTGCCCGTTCCGCTTGCCTTGCAGGTGCTCACCCTTGGTCAGATCGGTATAATATCCGGGCTCAAGCTGATTGGTGCCCTTCCCCCTGGCCCGGCCCTTTCTGGCCGCGGCCTTTTCCACGTTGTCCTTATAAGGCACGGTGGATCCGGGAGCGGCGAACACCCGCCGGCCCCGCCTGTCCCATAGTCCCAGGGTGCATCGCATATGCACGTAATCGACGGGCGCCGTGCGCACTTGCGCGGATGCGCTCCAGCCGGACGCCTGTTTCACAGGCACCGCCCCTCTTAAGGCGAACAGGACAATGCCGTTTCCCTCGGGATGGATTTGGTAGGCCGCGAAAAGCTTTTCCAGGGTTGCGTGGGACAAGGTCATGGTTCGGGCGGGTTTTTTTGCCATGGTATCGGGCCTTAAAATAGTTAAAACCCCCGTTCCGGACCCCGCGGACCCATGATCGGACCGGATGGTGCCAAGTTGCGACGGGCGTTTCACGGGACCGTCGCAATTCCGGATGGCGCCCCCGGAGGTAACCGGCCGGTTCCTGCCCCGGTCCGGCCGGGAAAGGGATTTTCCCCGCTCCGCTCTCGTGGCACGCCCATTGCTTTTTCCATCCGGCAAGAGCCATGCAGGCTCGCAACCCTCAAGGAGACGAACGCCATGAACAATTCAATCGTATACAGCCCCACCAAATGGTTGGACCAATTCTTCACCGATTTCGACCGGGCCTTGACCGCCAAGAACGACTTCGCTCCCGCGGTGGACATCGTGGAGGAGAAGGAAGACTACGTTCTGAGGGCGGAATTGCCTGGCGTGGCCAAGGAGAACATCAAGGTGGAAGTGAAGGAAAACCGCCTGACCTTGAGCGGCAAAAAGGAAAACGCCTGGGCCCAAGGGCCGGGCGGCGAGGAACGCGGACACTACCGGTACGCGGAATCCAGCTATGGAACCTTCGCCCGCGTCTTCGAGCTTCCCCGCAATGTCTCCGGTGAGGCGATCAGGGCGGAATACAACAACGGAGTGCTCACGTTGAGGATCCCGAAGGCCAAGGAAGCGTTGTCCAGAAGCATCGAGATCAAATAACCGGAAGAGTATCCGGGCTGCGGCCCGGAGCAATCCCGATGGACGGCCTCAGCGCAAGCGGGCCGTCTTTTTTCGCGGCGCCTGATGAGGATGTTTCGCTCTGCTACAGATACCCGCGCGCGGCCAGCAAACCCATGATCCGATCCACCGATTCCCGCACCGATTCCTTATCGGAATGGAGCGTGATTTCGGGATTTTCCGGCGCTTCATACGGTGAGGAAATGCCCGTGAACTGCGCAATCTCGCCCTTGCGGGCCTTGACGTAAAGCCCCTTCGGGTCCCGCGATTCGCAAACGTCCATGGGGGTGTCGACGAAGATTTCCAGGAAGTCCGGGCCGATCAGATTACGGGAAACCTCCCGCTCATGGCGGAACGGAGAGATGAAGGAAACCAGGGTGAGCACGTTGGCGTCCCACAGCAGCTTGGCCACATGGGCCACCCGGCGGTTGTTCTCTTTCCGATCGGTCTCGGAAAAACCGAGATCGGAACTCAGGCCCAGGCGCACGTTGTCGCCGTCCAGAAGGTAGGAGAGCTTGCCGGTCTCGTTCAGGCGGAGTTCCAATGCGTTGGCGATGGTGGACTTGCCGCTGCCCGAAAGCCCCGTGAACCACAAGACCGCGCTTTTCTGTCCCAGCACGCGGATGCGCGCGTCGCGGTTGACGGAGGTGGCGTGCCACACCACGTTTTCCGTGGTCGCATCTTCCTTTTGCTTTTCGGCCATTGCTTCTAATCTACTTTTTTGAACGGCCCAGGTATGGTTGGAACCCTTGCGGATCAACCCTCAAATGGACCCCATTCCGCGCAGTTTGCCCAGGGCTTCCTCGACAAGGCCCGCGGTGGTGCCGGTGGCTTCTTCGGCATCGGCCGGCGCCTCCAACTGCAAAAGGGCATGGGGTTTCACCAGGTTTTCCAGGGTCTTAATGTCCTCCGAATCCAGACCCTTGGCGGCGGCGACCACCACCAGGCCGGCATCCAAAAGCAGGGACGCGGCTTGGCCCAATATGGCGGCGGGCACCTCCGCTTCCCATCCGGATTCAATCTTGGCATTGCCGCTTTCGGAAGTCTGGAGCGATTCGCTTTCCTGGGCGTCTTCCAGGCCCAGATAGAACGCGTGCTTTCCCAGGCCGATGAGCTTGGTTTCCAGGGCTTTGGCGGCGAGGTTGGGGTTGCGTCCGGGTCCGCCGGAAATGATCACCAAGGCGGGCTTCTGGTTGAGCAGCCTGGCGCGCGCTTCGCCGCCGAGAGTGGAACGGGACAAGAGCGACGGTTTGCCGGAGGCGGCAACGTGGACTTCCTCGGGCAAGGCCTCGCGGACGATGCCTCCTCCCGCGATTTCATATTGATCGACGATGACGAAGCGACCCGTGGATTCCAGGCGTGCGATGGGATCGAATGCGAGCGGCTTGGACAGTTCGATGACGCAATCGGCCACGTCATGGCGCTCTACCGCGGATTTCGTCTGGCCGCCGGATTCGGACGCGTCGATGAGATAGTTGATCTTCTCCAGCCGGCACGGGACCTTGGCGGTGCCCAGCTTCAGGTAATAGGTCTTGCCGGGATTGAAAGGCTTCTTGCCCATCCAGAACAGGTTGATGCGCAACCGGCGGGATACTTCGGCCTGCACTTCCGAGGCCTTCACCATCACCTCGCCGCGGCCCACGTAGATCTGTTCCGCCAGGGTGAACCCGATGGAGACCCCGGCGCCGACTTCCGTGCGGGGCAGGGCGTGGAAGCCTTCGATGGAAGCGATGCGGCTTTTTTTGCCCGAGGGCAGGAACACCACGGGATCGCCCACTTTGGCGGATCCGGATTCCACGCGGCCCGAAACGATGCGGCGATCGTCGTTCAGGGAGGTGAACTTGTAGACGTCCTGGATGGGCATGCGGAAAGGCTGGTTGGCCTTGGGCGGTTCCTTCTCGAAGGCGTCCATGGCTCCCAGCAGGTGATGGCCCTTGAACCAGGGCATCTTGTCCGACGGCGTGATCAGGTTCTCGCCGTTGAACGCGGAGATGGGGATGAAAAAGCGCGGGGTGGCGCCGATGCGGGCCAGGAAGGCGATGTACTCGTCCCGGATATCCTCGAAGGCTTCCTTGGAATAGTTCACGAGGTCCATCTTGTTCACCACCACGGTGATCTGCTTGATGCCGAGCATCGCCAGGAGATAGCCGTGGCGCTTGCTGTTTTCGCGGATCCCTTCCTTCGCGTCGATGACCAGCACGGCCGCTTCGGCGCGGGCGGCGCCCGTCACCATGTTCTTGAGGAACTCGATGTGGCCGGGAGCGTCGATGATGATGTAGTCGCGTTTGGCGGATTTGAAGAAGGTGCGCGCCGTATCGATGGTGATGCCCTGGGCCTGCTCATCCTTGAGGGCGTCCAGCAGGAAGGCGTATTCGAAGGGCCGGGAATTGCGTTCGCAGAAAGCGCGCACGGATTCCAGCTTCCCGTCCGGCAGGGATCCGGTGTCGGCCAGCAGGCGTCCCACCACCGTGCTCTTGCCGTGATCGACGTGGCCGACGATGACGATGTTCATGCGGATGCGGCCCTCAACCTTGCTGCCGGGAATGCCGGTGGGGGCGAAGGGGGTGGGGATGCGGGTCGATTCCATGGCTTGGTCCTTATTCACATGTATCCGTCGCGGCGCAAGGTCTCCAGGCCGCCGCCGTCTTCCTTGTCCTGGGCGCGCCCGGAGCGTTCCGCGATGTTCACGAATTTTCCGGTCTTGAGCTCCGCGACGATTTCGGCGACGTTCTTGGACGTCGACTCCACGGGCGTGGTGCAGGGGTAGCATCCCAGGGACCGGTAGCGCTTGCCGGTGCCCTTGTCGAAATACAGATCGGTGATGGGGATGTTCTCCCGCTCGATGTATTCCCAGATGTTGAGTTCGGTCCAGTCCAGCAAGGGATGGATACGCAGATGCGTGCCCGGCGCGAAGTCGGTCTTGAACTGGTTCCACAGTTCCGGCGGTTGATCGCCCACGTCCCACTCGTTGTTCTTGTCGCGCGGCGAAAAATACCGTTCCTTGGAACGCGAACCTTCCTCGTCGGCGCGGGCGCCCACGATGACGCCGGTATACGGATCCTTGTTCTTGTCCAGCTCGTACTTGCCCGTCTGCAGGTTCAGGCGGTAACGCGGCCATTCGCCGGAGAGAGTGTTCTTGAGCGCGTCCGTCTTCAGATTCTTGCAGCATTGCAGGCGCGTGATGTTTCCGTCGGGAAAGGTTTCCTTCCTTTCCAAGGCGCCTTTGTTCTGGCCGTATACCATGGTCAGATGCCAGTCCATGGCGAGTTGATCGCGGTAGCGGATCATTTCGGGAATCTTGTAATTGGTGTCGATATGCACCAAAGTGATCGGCACGTGGCCGAAAAACGCCTTGCGCGCAAGCCAAAGCAGGACGGTGCTGTCCTTGCCGATGGACCAGAGCATGGCCAGGTTCTTGAAATTGGCGTACGCCTCACGGAGGATGTACACGCTTTGGTTTTCGAGCTGTTCCAGATGATCGTGTTCCATGATGTCTTTCGGCTAGGACTGGATATTTTAACATATTATTTTAGTCTGGTAAAGGCGGGCAGTTTACCCCGATTTTAGTCGCCATAATTTGTGCATTTTGACCAGATCTAATTCTGACTTTTCCTATAGGTTTACCTAATGTCCTATAAAACATACCGAAGCAGTATGTAATATTTTCCAGCGGTCACCGGAGCTTGGGTTTTTTGAAAATCCCGCGGTACCATCATCCGTAAGCCTCCCGGCAGCAACGGGTTCAGGGGCTCAAAGGCTCCACGGACACGTCCCGGTTACGGTGGGCCGGCGGGTGATCATCAATAATGATGCTTGTCTTTCGCATCTCCCAAGCATAATTTTCACCCGAGAGATTACACCACTCCATAGGAATCGAAACCATGATCAATCAAATTGAAAAACGCAAGTCCCAAGGGCGGATGCTTTGCTTCCGGATGGCGGCGATCTTGGCATTCGTAGCGGCGACCTCATTGGCCCAAGGCGAAACCACCACCACGACTACCACCACTACCACTTCCGGGGGGTCGTCTTTTTCCACCAGCGGCGGAGATCCCTTTTCCATGGGTGAAACGGTGCTTTTCGCCGGGCTTTCCGCCGGAACGATCGGCGTATACGGCAGCTCCCTCCTTCCTCCCCTTCACATCGGCCTGGACCATGCGTTTCACCAGTATATGAGCATTGGCGGCGTATTCGGGTTTTCCAGGTACGATTACTCGAGCGATGATCTGACCTATCTGCTGTTCGCCGCTCGGGGGACCTTCCATCCCACCATGTGGTTTTCGCGCATGAGAATTCCCCTCGACCCCTACGGTGTAGCCACCGTCGGCTACACCCAGGCCAATTGGTCCGGACCCGGACACAACCATTACAGTTATCTCGTGATCGGCCCCAGCGTGGGCGCGAGGTATTGGTTTGCGCCGAATTTCGGCGGACAGGCCGAGGCCGGGTTGGGCTATGGCGTCAATTTGGCGAGCATAGGGATTTCCTTCAAGTTCTGATCTCCCGGGGAATGGATAGGTTACTTCCATCGTTGCGAGAGCCGTCCCACCGGGGCGGCTTTTTTTATATGCTTTGAACGCGCTTTTTTGAAACATCGGAAACGGTATGGGGGTACCATGAAAAAACGATCTGTATCGATCAGGGATATCGTATTCGCGGGATTGTCCGTCATGACCCTGGCCCTGTTCACCGCCTGCATCAATGATGAAACCGGCGCTCCCGGAGGCGGAGGGGAGATCGGCAAACCGGATGTCTCCTTCCAAATCAAGCACATGCATTTCGCCCAGGCGAGCATGGACTTCCAGCTTGTGGACGACCTTCCCGCCAAGGTGAAAATCGAACTGGCGGGGATTCCCGGCGATTTTTTCGGCAGCCCCAGCGAGGATAGTCTGTTCAACCTTTTGGTGGCAAGCGGCTCTTCCTTCCGCATACCCTGGGAGGGGCTCGCGAATTTCCCCTCGACCACGCAACCCGCGCCCTACACGCCCGAGCGGAAATTTTTCGATGCGGTATCCCCGGCCTCGGTCAAGATCATGCGCATCGGCACCTTTGCCGAAGCGGAGTCCGGCGGGCCCGTGCTGGGAAGCGAAGCCGGTGAGGGCTATGGGTTCTTTGACCCAACCCTGAAGGTCTTCGCCGTCCTGGTGTACTTCTCGGGCGCCGCGACCCTTTCCGCGGACTATGCCCTTTGCGACTCTTCCCGTTTTTCCGCCGACGTCCGGATCCCGGCGGCGGGATTCTATTTCCTCTACCAGAAAATCGAAGGCAAAAAGGTCACGGTCGCTCTGCTTCCCTCCGTCTCCTCCCTCCAGTACGGGGTAATGAGTTTCGCGCCCGCCTTTCTGGACTATCAATCCGCGCAGATGGAGGCGCAGCATGGATGCGAGTCCGGTCTCGGCAAAAGGGCGGCTTTCTTCGGATTCCCGTCCCGCTAAAGCCGGATTATTCCCAGGGGTCCGTTTTTACGGCGGACCGGAATATTCCGTTGCCGCGAAAGGACTCTTTTTTCAATATTTAGGGGAGAGGAAATCCCCATGGCCATTACCGGTTCCGATGTCTATCTCTCCACCTTGCTCCTGGAAAAGAACAGGTTCAACGGCAAGGGCCCCAGCCTGCTCGTCAGCGACTGGATAGAGGAAACGGGCGAGGCCGGTTTCGCGGGCCTGGAAATCTGGATGAACCACCTGCTTTTCTCCTCCCGTTCCGAATGGGAGCTGATCCAGGAGCGTTCCTCGGAGTCGGATCTTCCCATTTCCCTGATCTCCGCCACCTTGCCTGCCGACTCCTCCGACAAGAGCCAGCGCTTCCGCGATTCCGTCATCGAGGCTTGCGATTACTTCCGTCCGGACGGCCTGAAGTTCAATCTGTCCGACGCGAAAGCCACGGGATTGGATTCCCTCGGGTTCATCAAGGAATGGTCCCGGGACGTTCCCAGGGACATAAGTCTGTTGTTCGACGGAGGGGAAGGCGTTGGTTCCGGGGAGTTGGCGATAGCGCGCAAAACCCTGGGAGGCGGGCGCTACAAGGCCGTCCTCCACCCGTTCCTGTTCGCCCCCAAGGAATTGGAAAAGGTCCTGGATGCGGCGGGGGATTTCATCGCCAACCTCGGGGTCCAGGCCAAGCAGGGCGGTGAATGCATTCTCCTGGAGGAAAACGCCGCGGAACATCTGAAAATCATCTCGGCTACGCGAGCCAGGGGATTCAAGGGAACGTGGTCGCTGGAGTTCACCAAAGGGGTGGGAGCCGCGAAGGAGAGCATCGAAAACATGTTCGACAATGCGGAAAAGGATCTCAATTTCCTGATCGAAGCCCAGGCGCGGGGCGCCAAGGGAAAATAGCGCCCGGGCTTATGCCCGTCGGCGTCAGCCCGAACTGCGGCCGACAATGGCCGAATTCATCTTATCGAAGCCGACGAACTTGGTGAGGAAGTTGTAGTAGATCTGGTTTTCGGCCATCTTGGCGCCTTCCATATCCACGTCGACGTTGTTGATTTCCCCCGGCAGGGTCGGATCCCTGGGTTCGAACACGAAAGGCTGGATCTTGGTCAGGTCGATCCCTTTGCCCGCGGGCATATGCGGATCCTGATCGTTGACCGCTTTAAGCTTGGCCTTCAAGGCATTCTGCAGCTGTTCCTCGAAATTCACTTCCTTGCGCTGGTAACCCGGCGTGCTGATGTTGGCCAGGTTTTCCGCGATGGCTTTCCCGCGCAGCACGGTGGCGTCCAGGCTTTTGTAAGCCAATTGGCGCGTATCCCCTCCGAAAAGGAATTGACGGATGTCCATGCCCCAGGTGGAAAGCAATTGCCATTCCAATCGGGGGAAAATGGATCGAATGCCCGTTTCGGCGCGGAAGCGGCGGCATCCGTGGCTGGGTGGAAGGCAAGGGGAAGAAAGGGTCGGGAAACAATTGCCGACCCGGCAATAATTCCCCCAAACCCCCCGGGGCCGGCGGGGCTTCCTTAATCTTTTCGGATCCAATTCGAAAAACCTTTAGAGGTGAATGGAGATGGATGGCGGGTTGCGGGCCACCTTGGCATGGGCTGCGTCAGGATGGCAAGAACAAGGTTTGCGACATCGTTCCAAACTGGAACGGAAAGCCTATAAAGGATACGCCCGGTACGGAAATTATTTTGATTAAAGGGGGTATTCCGGCAGGCACCCCATTTGCTTTGAAGGGTATTGCTATGAGCGACATGACCCATTTGGCGCAAGAGGCATTGCAAAAGGCCCAGGAAATCAAGATGGCCCAGCACGATTTGGAGCTGACCTCGCTCCATCTCGCGGCCGGATTGATGCGGGCGGGCTACGACTTCCTCGAGCCTTCCCTCTCGGATGCGGGAATCAATCCCATCGCCTTCGCGGAGGATTTGGAGACCGCCGTAGCCAAGCTGCCCAAGGCCCAGGATGGCAAAGGCGGCGGCGAGGACATGGTTTCCCCGGACCTCCATCGCGTGCTGCGGGCGGCCAAGCAAATCAGCCTGGACATGGGCGACACCGTGATCACCGCCGAACATCTTCTCCTGGCCCTGGAGAAGTCGGAAATGTTCGACCTCAAGACAGTTCTTTCGAAACACAAGTCCGATTTCAAAAAGTTGAAGGATGCCATCATGAAAAACCGCAACGCCGGCTCCGGGGCAGGCCCCGCAGATCAAGGGCCCGGAGCCCATTCGGAAAACGCCGAAAACGAATTCAACGTCCTGGAGAAATACGGGCATGAGCTGGTGGCCCAGGCGCGGGAAGGCAAGCTCGATCCCGTCATCGGCCGGGAAGAGGAAATCCGCCGCGTGATCCGCATTCTGTCCCGCAAGACCAAGAACAATCCCGTGCTGGTGGGCGAACCGGGCGTGGGCAAGACCGCCATCGTGGAAGGCCTGGCCCAGCGTATCGTGAAGGGGGACGTTCCGGAATCCCTCAAAGGCAAAAAGATCTACAGCCTGGACCTGGGAAGTCTGATCGCCGGCGCCAAGTACCGGGGAGAGTTCGAGGAACGGCTCAAGGCCGTGCTCAAGGAACTGGAAAAGGACGAGAACACCCTCCTGTTCATCGACGAGTTGCATACCATCGTGGGGGCCGGCAAGGCCGAAGGATCCATGGACGTGGGCAATCTGCTCAAGCCCAAGCTGGCGCGCGGGGAACTGCACTGCATCGGCGCCACCACGCTTACGGAATACAAACAGCATATCGAAAAGGACGCGGCCCTGGAACGGCGCTTCCAGCCCGTGACGGTTCCGGAACCCACTCCCGAGGAAAGCATTTCCATCCTGCGCGGCATCAAGGAGCGCTTCGATCGCCACCACGGGGTGCGCATCCAGGACAACGCCATCGTAGCGGCCGTGAAGCTTTCCGCCCGCTATATCGCGGATCGTTATCTGCCGGACAAGGCCATCGATCTGATGGACGAGGCCGCCGCCATGGTCAAGACGCAATTGGATACGGCGCCGGAGGAATTGGATTCCCTGAGCCGCCGGCTTCTGCAATTGCAAATCGAGGAACAGGCCCTCAAACAGGAAAAGGATGAAAAAAGCCGGGAACGGCTGGAGGAGATCCGCAAGGAGATCGCCACCCTGCGGGAACAGGTGGAGACCATGCAAAAGCAATGGGACGCCCATTCCCGCCTGATCCGGAAGACCCGCGAGCTCCAGGCCGAGGTGGACCGCATCAAGCAGCAGATCGAAAAGGCGGAGGCCGAATACGATTTGAACCGCGCGGCGGAACTGAAGTACAAGACCCTGCGCGACGCGGAGCGCCGCCTCCAGGAGGCGCAGGAGCGGGCCGCCGAATCCCGCGTGGCCGGCATGAAGCTCCACGAAGAGGTGACCGAGGATGAAGTCGCCGAGGTGGTTTCGCGCTGGACCGGAATACCCGTGACGCGCCTGAAGGAAGCGGAAAAGGACAAGCTGCTGAACCTGCCCGATCATCTGGCCAAACGCGTGGTGGGACAAAGACTCGCCATCGAGGCGCTGTCGCACGCCATCCTGCGCAACCGTTCCGGCCTGGCCCGCGAGAACCGGCCCATCGGAAGCTTCCTGTTCCTGGGACCCACGGGCGTGGGCAAGACGGAATTGACCAAGGCCATCGCCGAGTTCCTGTTCGACAGCGAGAACTACGTGGTCCGCCTGGACATGAGCGAATACATGGAGAAGCATGCGGTCTCGAAACTGATCGGCGCGCCTCCCGGATACGTGGGCTACGAAGAGGGCGGCCAATTGACCGAGGCCGTGAGGCGCCAGCCTTACGCGGTGGTGCTTCTCGACGAGGTGGAGAAGGCCCATCCGGACGTATTCAACATCCTGCTGCAGGTCCTGGACGAAGGGCGCCTGTCCGACTCCCAAGGCCGCACCGTCAGCTTCCGGAACACCATCATCGTCATGACTTCGAACATAGGTTCGCAGAGGATTTCCCAATCGGAATCGCCCTTGACCGTGGACGATCTGATGCCGGACATCCGCAAATTCTTCCGCATCGAGTTCGTCAACCGCATCGACGAAATCATCGTCTTCCAGCCCCTGGGCACGGAAGAGTTGGAGAAGATCGCGGCGCTGCGTTTCCAGGATCTGGCCAAGCGCCTCCTGGAGCGCGGCATCGAGGCCTCGATCACGCCGGATGCGGCGCACGCCATCGCGGAGAAGTCCTACGATCCCCAGTTCGGGGCCAGGCCCATCAACCGCTATATCCAGACCCACCTGGAAAACCCCTTGAGCCGGATGCTCATCTCCGGTTCCTTGAGGCCGGGCGACAAGTTGGCCGTGGACTATCGCGACAATGCCTTCGTCTTCAACGTCGTCGCTTTCCAAGCGGCTGCGCCCGGGGGCGGCGCGGGAACCAGGCAGGAAGGGGCCTCCGGCGGGTCGGACGCGGAAGACGCCGTCTTCACGGAAATGACCTGATTTCAGGGCGCGCGAGTGTACCATCCGGAACACTCGCGCCCAGGCCCCGGAAACTCCCGGCATATTCCCGGAATTGCCCCAATTCCGCAAGTGGATTATCCGCCATCATGCTTATATTTGGATTGCAATCAAGGCCATCCATTGGGATGATCGATCAAAAGGACGGGGGTAATCCCATGATGGGTCGTAAATACTTCGGGTTGGCTTTCGCAATCCTGGCGCTTTGCATTCCGCACCGGGCCGCCGCGCAAGGCAAGACCTTCAGCGGGGACAATTTCGCGATCACATTCAAGGCCGCCGGCTGGGACACGGCGACCTCATCGTACATCATCTCCAAGTACGGGGGCCTGTACGGCATGGCCACCATGGGCGCCACCGCGAGCACCACGCTTCCCGACCTGGACTCCCTGACCGCGGCCTTCGCCGATACCTTGGGCGGAAAAATCACCAAGGACTCGGCCGGCGTGAAGACCTTGGGCAAGTACGAAGTGCATTGGCAGAAGTACACCTATGACACCCTGCCCAAGCTGAGCGCCCTGGTTTCCAAGGCGGCCGGCTTCCCCGTCACCCTCAAGAACGGAAGTTTCCGGGTCTACTACCTGGTCGCCGACGGCTATGCTTTCACCATCGCCTGCATGAGCGTGCTGGCGGGAGGCGTCGCTCCTTACGGCGACGTGGAACAGGCCATCGCCACCCTGAAGCTCGGCTCCCTGGCCGGCATTTCCAACGTGGCCCGGGCTTCCCGCGACCTCTGGATCCGGAACGGCCAACTGGGCGGCGGATGGCTCCAGGCCAATAAGCTTGTGGCGGTGGAAGGCTTCGACGCCGGCGGCGCTTTGATCGGCGCGGGTACTCCGGCCTCCGAAGGCGTCTGGAACCTGCCGGTTTCCAAGGGGGACATGTTCCTTCGCGTCCGCGCGGCCAACGGAACCGACCTGCATTTCGTCGTCCATCCCTGATTCGTCTCCTCCTTGCCCCCCGGGGCTCCCGGTTCTATTTTCTCTCCGGCGCCGGAATCCCCGGCGCGGTCATACGCATCATCCAGGAGCGGCCCGACCATGGCAGGAAACCTGAACGTTACCGTTTGGAACGAATTCATCCACGAACGGAAACCGGGAGGAAAGCCCATGGAGATCTATCCCCATGGGATCCACGCGGCCCTGGCCGCGCATTTCTCCTCCCAGCCGGGAATCAAGGCGCGCACCGCGACCCTGGATGAGCCCGAACACGGTCTGACCGCGGAGGTCCTGGCGGATACGGACGTTCTCTTCTGGTGGGGCCACGTGGGCCACGATCGGGTGGACGACGCCATCGTACGCCGGGTGCGGCGGGAGGTGCTGGCCGGCATGGGCCTGGTGGTCCTGCATTCCGGCCATGCCGCCAAGATTTTCAAGGCGCTGTTGGGAACCGAGTGCACCCTGAAATGGCGCGAGGCGGACGAAAAGGAAATCCTCTGGAACATCGCCCCCCACCATCCCATCACCCGGGGCATCGGCGAGCGCATCGTGATCGATCGTCACGAAATGTACGGCGAAAGGCACGACATCCCGGAACCCGATCAGGTGATTTTCATTTCCTGGTTCGAAGGCGGGAACGTTTTCCGGAGCGGCTGCACCTTCGAAAGGGGCCTGGGGCGCATTTTCTATTTCAGCCCCGGGCACGAAACCTATCCCATCTACCATCGTCCGGACATCCTTAAAGTCCTCACCAACGCAGCCCATTGGGCGGGGGAATTCTCGGCCCGGACGCGCGCGGAAACCGGAGGAAACCCGCGTTCCGGCGAAGCGGGCAGCGTCAATGAAAAGGATCCCGTGCAACCGCTGGGACGCCCCCGGGGTTAAGCCTTTTGAGGGACGGCCGGCCCCCTCGGTATAAAAGCCGCGCGGGCTTGGAAAAAAACGGCGTCGAAGGCCTTCCCGGGCGTTGCCGAACGGATAACGAACACTAATATTCGCTCCCCTTGACCCCTTTCGGCGCATTAATCTATATATCACCACTGCCCACGGCGGTGGGTTGCGATGCGCATTCGGACGCTGCCGGCTTGTACAAAGGCGGGGCGGAATTTCCGAAGCTTCGGCAAGCGCATCGCGAAACTGGAATTTGAAAGGAAGACCCCATGGCCGTGAAATCCTTCGAACCGAAATTCATGAAGATGAGCGTGCTCACCGCCGCCCTCCAGGAGCTGACTCCCCGCGAGGTCCGCGATCCGGATCCCGACAAGGCCATCGAGGATTGGCTCCAGTTCGCCCGCGAACTCGACGTCGACAACATCCAGCTTTCCGCCGCCCTGCATCCCACCGAAACCGACGTGCCTCCGGAAGCCATGCTGGATCCCGTCGCCAATACCCTGGACCTGCGGAAGCCTTTCGACAAGAGCCGCGCCAGCCGCGTGCTCGCCGCCATGAAGGAAACCCGCGTGGGCATGACCGACATCGGTTACTTCGACAACATGCTTACCGACGACAACGGGAACCGCAAGAAGAAGCACGACTTCATGGTGCGGGCCATGGATACGGCCGTCGCGCTCGGCATGAAGGCCGTATGCGGCTTCGTCGGGCGCAACATCAAGCTGAGCATGGATCAGAATTACGACATGTTCGAGAAGGAGTTCGTCCCCCTTCTCAAGTCCGCCAAGGATCGCGGACTCCAATACCGCGTCGAGCAATGCCCGATGCCCGGATGGAATCCCACCGACCTGTGGGTCAACAATATCGCCCATGTGCCCGGGGCCTGGATCGCCCTGCATAAAATCGCCGAGAAGCACGGCGTGGGGGATCAATTCCGGATCCACTACGATCCGTCCCACGCCATCCTGATGGGACAGGACACTCGCTCCATCTTCCAGTACCTCAAGGACACGGGTTACAACTTCCTGATCGCGGGCTTCCACGTCAAGGGGCAGGTCATCGACTCCAAGGGCGTTGCCGCCTGGGGTTACCAAGGGCAGGTGGCCCAGCGCGGAGATTGGAAGAACGGGCATATCTCCGAGAACGCGGCCGACCACGTCAACGCCTGGAAGAAGCAGGTTTCCTACAACCAGCATGAGCTTCCCGGCACCGCCAAGCACGATCCGCTCGCCTACCTGCAGAACCGCACCGTGGATTGGCTGGATCACCAGCTGGCCGCCCGCGAGCTGCTGAAACTGGACGTGGGCGAAACGCCGCTCGTCGTCGAGCACGAATACCCGCCCGCGCGTATCCAGGACAAGGAACGGCTGAAGCCCATCCTCAAGGGCTCCCTGGCCTATACCCGGAAGATCGACGAAGCCGCGGGCTGCATGTACGCCCTTCAGAATGAAGTGCTCAAGGCGCAGAACATTCCGGTCCAGGGGATCGGGCGCGAGGCGTACAGAAGCTGAAGAGAAGACTTTTGCAATTCGCAAACCGGAATTTGCGAATTGTGAAACCGGGAAAACGGAGCCCATGCGGGGAATCGCACTGGGCTCTTTCAATTTGCGATTTGCAAAATTCGTTTTGAACACGCAGCAATGACAACAGAGGGGTCCTTCTCATGGCACAAAGAAAACTCAGGGGCGGAATGGTCGGCGGCGGCGTGGGCGCATTCATCGGTCCCGTGCACCGCATGGCCGCCACCCTGGACGGGGAGGCGGAATTCGTCGCGGGCGCATTCTCGCGCGATCCGAAAAAATCCAAGAAGTCGGGTGAAGAGCTCGGGCTCGATCCCGCGCGCGTCTATCCCACCTATGAGGTCATGGCGGAGAAGGAAGCGAAGCTGCCGGCCGATCAACGCATCGACTTCGTCTCCATCGTAGTGCCCAACAGCGGTCATTTCCCCGCGTCCAAGCTGTTCCTGGAAGCCGGCATCAACGTGATCTGCGACAAGCCGATGACGACGACCTTGGCCGACGCCAAGGCTTTGCAGAAGATCGTGAAGAAGTCCGGCAAGGTCTTCGCGCTCACCCACAACTACACGGGATATCCCATGGTCAAGCAGGCGCGCCATATGGTGCAAAGCGGCCAGCTCGGGAAAATCAACAAAGTCGTGGTCGAGTATCCGCAAGGGTGGATGAGCGGCATGATCAACAACGCCGGGAATTCCATCGGCATGTGGCGCATGGATCCGGCCATCGCCGGCGGCTCCTGCTGCATGGGCGATCTGGGCACGCATTGCGAGAACCTGACC
>JAQBPN010000078.1 GCA_028287505.1 Fibrobacterota bacterium
CGTCGGGCGTCGGGCGTCGGGCGTCGGGCGTTAAGAAATAACGAGCGAAAAAACCGTGCTGAGGCAAGCCTCGGTATTCTTCGGTTTTTTCGCCCGACGCCCGACGCCCGACGCCCGACGAAACGCTTCCACAAACCTCTTCAGCTTCAAACCACCTCCGCTACTGGAGCGATCTCATGAATTTTACTCTTCGAGTCTGGAGACAGAAGAACGCCGAGGATAAAGGCGGCTTCAAGGAATACAAAGCGACCAAGATCCTGGCCGACATGTCCTTCCTGGAAATGCTGGACGAGGTCAACAACGAGCTCGTGATCAAGAACGAGGAGCCCATCGCCTTCGAGAGCGACTGCCGCGAAGGCATTTGCGGCACCTGTTGCCAGATGATCGACGGCGAGGCCCATGGTCCCGAGTCGGCGACCACGGTGTGCCAGCTCTTCATGCGCAGCTTCAAGGACGGCGACACCATCGTCATCGAACCCTGGCGCGCCAAAGCGTTCCCGATCATGAAGGACCTGGTGGTGGATCGCTCCGCGTTCGATTCGATCATCGCCGCCGGCGGCTTCATCACCGCCAACGTGGGCGGGGCCCAGGACGCCAACAGCATCCTGATTCCCAAGCCCGATGCGGACACGGCCATGGACGCGGCCCAATGCATCGGCTGCGGCGCTTGCGTAGCGGCCTGTCCCAACGCTTCGGCCATGCTGTTCGTGGCCGCCAAGGTTTCCCATCTGGCGCACATGCCCCAGGGCAAACCCGAAAAGGCGAAGCGCGCGCTGGCCATGGTCTCCAAGATGGACGGCCTGGGGTTCGGCAATTGCCGCAACCACTACGAATGCGAAGCCGCCTGTCCCAAGGAAATCTCCGTGGAACACATCGCCAAGATGAACCGCGAATACGGTTCGGCGGCGCTGTTCAGCAAGGAAAATCCGCCCGCCTGAAGCGGCTCGTCGCACCGCCCATCGAAGGCCGCTCCCCAGGGGGCGGCCTTTTTCGTTTTTCCCCGGAAAACCGGAGGCGCATTTCCCTGAAATCACGATTCCCCGGGACGCGAGCGCCGACTATTCATTAGATTTTGGACCCGGTTTCGGATTGAGGATGACGAACCTCACATGCCCTACCGGCGCGCGGTGCAATCTGCCGGCGCGGATCCCCTGTTGCGAGGAAGCCATGCACGAATCACTCCTCAATGGCCAGGTGCACCTGCTGGAAATGCTCGTCCTTGGCGAACCCCTGGAGCAAATCCTCGACTCCTGCTTGCGGCTATGCGAAGCCAACTCCGATGAAATGCTTTGTTCCATCCTGATCCTGGATCCGGACGGGATCCATCTCCGCCATGGCGCCGCGCCCAGCTTGCCGCCCGAGTTCATGCGCCTCATCGACGGCAGGCCCATAGGACCCTCCGCCGGTTCATGCGGCACCGCGGCCTTCCTCAAGGAACCGGTGATCGTCGAGGACATCGCCACCGATCCGCTTTGGTCGGAATACCGGGATTTCACGCTACCCTTCGGGCTGCGCGCCTGTTGGTCCACGCCTATATTCGATCGGAAGCGCCAAGTGCTGGGCACGTTCGCCATCTACTACCGCAAGCCTTGCCGTCCCACCCCCGAACACCTCAATCTCATCGGTATCGTCACCAATATCGCCGGCATCGCCATCCATTGCCGTCGGGCCGAGGAAAAGAAACGCCAGGTATTCGAGCGCATATCGGATGCCTTCGTGGCCCTGGACACCGAATGGCGCTTCACCTACGTGAATTCCAAGGCCGGGGGGTTTATCGGCCATGACCCGGCAAGTCTGATCGGCAAGAACATCTGGTCGGCGTTCCCGGATCGCGTCGGACAGAAATTCCACCTCGCATTTGAGAAGGCGATGGCGGAACAGATCCCGATTGTTCTGGAGGACTTCTATCCGCCGACCGGGAAATGGTTCGAAAACCGCGTCTACCCCTCTCCCCAGGGCCTATCCGTCTATTTTCTGGACGTCACCGAGCGCAAGCGCATAGAGGAGAAGATCAGGCAGAGCGAAAAGATGACCGCGATAGGGCAACTGGCGAGCGGCATCGCGCATGACTTCAACAACCAGCTCAGCGTCATGCTCGGCTACGCCGGATTGCTGGAAAGCCGGCTCACCGATCCGGAATTGAAAAGGTTCTCCGCCGCCATCGTCCGCGCCGCGGATCGGTCCGGCGACCTTACGCGGAACCTGCTCGCCTTCACCCGCCAAGGGCACCACGAAAACGTGGCCATCGATATCCATGAGCTGATCGGCGAGGTCATCGAACTCCTCGGACACAGCATCGATCGGCGCATAACCCTGGAAACGAATCTCCGGGCGCCGAACGCGCTTGTCATGGGCGATCCGGCGACGCTCCAGAATGCGCTGCTCAATCTGGCTCTGAATGCGCGCGACGCCATGCCGGAGGGAGGCGTCATGGGTTTCGCGACGGAGGCCTTGGAAATACCGGGGTCCCCGGGAGCCAAGGGCGGCGACCGGGCCGGGCAGGCGGAGTTTTCCGATCTTCCCCCGGGCTCCTATCTGCATCTGTCCGTCACGGACACGGGAACGGGAATGTCCGACGAAGTGAAGCGACGGGCCTTCGAACCGTTCTTCACCACCAAACCGGTGGGCAAGGGAACGGGTATGGGTTTGGCTTCCGTGTTCGGCACCGTGAATGCCCATAAGGGAGGGGTCGCGGTGGAAAGCGTGAGCGGCCACGGGACCCGCTTCCGGGTCTACCTGCCACTGACGGGGCGGGAGGCGGAGGCGAATCCGCCGCCGGCCGCCCAGACCGGATCCCCGCAGGGACTGCGCGTCCTGATTGTGGAAGACGAAGGCCCCATCCGGGATTTGATCGGGGACATGCTCCGGGCCGGCGGCCACTCGGTCATAGGCGCCTCCGGAGGCCATGAAGCGCTTGTGATTTACCGGGAACGCTGGCGGGAAATCGATCTGATCATTCTCGACATGGTCATGGCCGATATCGATGGATTCCGGACTTTCCGGGAACTGAGGCGGATCAACCCCGAGGCGAAGGTGATCATCTCTTCCGGTTACAGCCCGGAAGGTGAGATCCAGACCCTCCTGGACGAGGGGGCGAAAGGCCTCCTGCAGAAGCCTTACGGAAAATCCCAGTTGGACAAGGTGATCGCCGGCGTCATGGACTGACCGGAACCCGCTATCGCGGGTTCCCGAGGTCGGCGCCCTACTTGGACAGGGTCAAGTTGATGGCAAGTTTGGCGCTATACGAAAAACCGCCGGACGTGGCCGTCGTGTCGACGTTGAGGGTTCCCGTCAGGTCGTTCCCGGAAACCGCCACCTGGTCGATTTTGGTGGTGACGTTCGCGGAAGAAACCAAGGTCAGGGTCGAGCCGGACGTCGTCCATGTCCCGTTTTCCAATGCCGCGACGGCCGAAGCTTTCGGAGCTCCGATACCGGGATTATCGGGCCGGTTGGAATTATAGGTGTTGTCCGACTTGAATTCGATATAGTTAACGCTACCGGTATAGGTTGCAGTCGTGTCGAGGACTTCGGTGGTATCGTATTTCTGAGTGCCGATGGTGAAACTGGTTTTGATGGTGCCTTTGGTTACCGCTTTCCGGTAGAACCACTTGCCGATCAAATCCCCGGAAGCGATGGGGGCCGTTGAACCGCCGCCCGAATTGCACGCCGCCAAGAACAGGCCCATCACCACTGCGAGTCCAATCAATCCGTTTTTCATTTTCATAGCACTGCTCCTTTTGAAAAAAAACCGAATCCGAATGCCCGCAAACCGCGGTCCAGCCGCGTCGCGTCAGGATGCCTTCAGCCTAAGGGGCGGCCTTCTTGTCCATGATCACAAGGTCCACGCGCCGGTTCTTCTGGCGCCCTTCCTTGGTGGCGTTGTCCGCGAGGGGCTTGGAGAATCCATACCCCATGGACGTCAGGCGCGTGGCGGCGATGCCGCCCGGGCTGGTCAGGAATTCCATCACGTTGCTGGCGCGCTTTTCCGACAGCTTCTGGTTGTATTCCTCTCCGCCCACGTTGTCCGTATGACCTTCCACCTGCACGTTGGCGTCCTTGTAGATGGTGAGGATGCCGGCGATCTTGGCCAGGTTGGTTTTCAGGTCCTGGGTCAAGGTGGCCTTGCCCACGTCGAAGAGGATATCGGACATGGAGATGATGGTGCCGCGCGCATCCTTGGAAACCTGGATGAGCGCGCTGTTCAGTTCGCTGAAACGCTTCTCGGCGTCGTCCCGGGCGGCTTGGGCCTTGCGCTTGGCTTCATCCAGATCCGACTTGAGGCTGGAGGCGTAGCCGCGTTCCAATTTGAAGATCTCGTCCTGGGTGGCCACCAGCTCCGACTGGGCGGAGATGCGATCCTGTTGCAGGCGCGTGCGCTCCAGCTCTCCGGCCTTGGCATGGATCTGCGTCACGGCGGCTTCGGTGAGAAGGGAACAGGCCTGGACCCAAGAGGGCGCTTGTTTGGACTTGGGATCCTCTTTCAGGAGAACGGCCAACTCGTGGATGCGCGCCGAAGCGGCCGGCACCAGATCGGGCGGCGCCACTTGCGGATCGAGTTCCTTGAGAGCCGCGTCCAGCTTGGCTTGCAGCGTTTCCACGGGACCCGCCTGGGCGGCTGCCTTGGGAGCGGCGGCGGGCGCCGCTCTGGGCGCCTGGATGGCGGCGGCTTGCAGGGGCGTAACGTTCAGGATCAGGGCGGCCGCGACGGATGCGCATGCGGCGGCGAAGGAAAGGTCGGCTCGACGTACCATCATGGCTTCCTCACGGATTTCATTTCGCCCAGGATTTCCTGGTAGGTTTGCAGTTGATCCTTGTCCTTGGCGAGGCCCTTCTTGAGGAGCTCGACCTGGGATTGGACATCGGCCAGATCCTTGCGGGCCATGGCGAGACGATAGAGCGTGCCCGCGAGATCGGATTCCACGGAGGCTTCATCCTCGTCGCCGTCCTTGAGATGCTTGGCCGCCGATGCGAGCGATGCGTCCGCGCGCTGGGTCTCGGCGTTGTTGAGGCCCGCCCGGGCGCAGTATCCCTGAAGATGCGTCGCTTCGCTTTGGCTGCGCTCCGCAAGCATTGCATGGTTGGAACCGCATGCGGTAAGGCTCAAGGCCGCCGCCAAGGTTCCGAGTATCGATCTGATCATTCCCGCCCCGCTTTCATGTGCAGACATAATTTAGTGATCCGTATGTCGGCTGTCTTTTTTTTCCGGTGCTTCCGAATGGGAATTGGAACCGGAGACATTCCCGCGGACCGGCCCCGGGGGGCGGTAGCGAGGCTGCGGTTGCTAATGAGGGGAGAGAGTTTATGCCCGAGGGGAGAGTCGAACTCCCACGACCTTGCGATCACAAGAACCTGAATCTTGCGTGTCTGCCAATTCCACCACCCGGGCACGAGCGATTTTGAACCGGAAATCGAGGATTTCCGTTCGGACAGGGGATCAAAGATGGGAAAGGATCCCGATTATGTCAAGGTTTGGGGCCCTATTGGATGAGTTCCATGCAGCATTTTTTGAATTTCTTACCGCTGCCGCACGGGCAAGGGTCGTTCCGTCCCACGTCCGTGTACTGCTTCTTGAAGGTGTTTCCCTTGACCGAACCGTCCGGGCGCAAGCTGTCCAGATAGCGCTTGCGATTGGCTTCCACGCACATGCGCCAGGCTCCGGCCGGCGGAAAGCGCCCCGTATCCTTTAGGAAGGCGAAAAAAGCCTCCAACTGATCGGGAACGGCGCGCTTAAGCTCCGAGGAAAGGTCCAGGCGGGACATGCCGTTGAGGAGGACATCCTCCACGTCCTTGGCCTTGAGGGCGTCCAAGGCGGGAGCGCCGCCCTCGGCGGCCTTCCTGAAGAACGCCATCAGGACCGGCTCCACGTTTTCCTTGGCCTTGGGGTCCAGGAACATGAAATGCTCCGAGACCGCGTAATCCGAGATGAGGCTTTCGGCCTGGTCCATGAACATGGAAGGAAAATAGAATTTTCGCTTTGCTATTTTAACGCAGGTCCGGGACAAGGAGAGCAAGTGGAGCATTCGGGAAAGGATCCTGGAAAGGGCCCGAAGGATCGGCGGCGCTGGCTTCCCCTCCTGGTTTTTTGCCTCACCCTGCTCTTGGCCCTGGCGCTGCACCGCTGCCAGGAGGAAAAGCTCCCCCCCTCCTCGATCCTTCCCAAACCGCCCATCGGCTCCGGTCCCGCCCAGCCTCCGGTTGCCGCTCCGGAAACCACTTTGGCGCCCCAGCCCAGGCCGGTCAACCCGGAGGCGGCCAAGCCCCCGAAACCCAAGGATACCGTGGCCGCACCGCGGGTCCTGGCTCCGGTGGATTCCGGTCCCTATCTCTGGGCCGATCCGTGGGGCGGCCGGCATTTCGATTCCGTGCGCGTGACCCTGCATTGCCGGGAGGGCTGCCTGCTGCTTTACTCTCTGGAAGACAGCATCCATTTCAAATCCTACGAAGACCCGCTGGTGTTCAAGCGCAACACCACCCTGTGGATCTCCGGCATCGACTCCCTCAACCGCCAAGCCGAAGCTATCCGCGTCGACTACGTGATCGAACGGAACCCGGGAGCCTGCGCGGGAAACTCCATGCCGATCCCGTTTCGGGGATCGGCCCCCATCCCGTCCCCGGGATCGGCCCCGGTCCAGGTTTCCGGATCGGCAGCGGGCGCGGCCGGCGGCAAGACCGTCTGCATGGATCTGTATGAATGGCCCGACAGCGACGGCGCGGTACCGCGCGCGTTCGTGAATCAGAAGGAAGCGGCGGACTCGTGCAAATCCGTGGGCAAGCGCCTCTGCACGGAGCCTGAATGGCGCGAGGCCTGCCAGGGCCCCGATAAGGAGGCCTATCCCTACGGGGGCAGGTACAATGAGAACCATTGTCCGGCCAAGGAGGCCGCCGCCGCCCGATCCGGCCGCTTCCCGGTATGCCGATCCTATTACGGGGTTTACGATATGACGGGAAATCTATGGGAATGGACGTCGACTTCGGCTCCCGATCCGGATTTCTTCATGGTGGCCGGCGGAAACTGGACGGCGGGCAATGCGGCCACGTGCGGTTACTCCAAGTTCAGCTTCTATCCCACCGTGCGCTATCCTTTCGTGGGTTTCCGATGCTGCCAGGACGTGCGCGCGCATTGACCATCGATGGTAGGGTTGTGCGCGCGGGTCCGGCTATAATATACTGGGCTGGATAAAGCGCCTCTCCGCCGGACCGGATCCAGCGGAAAGGGAATCAGGCGCATTTTGGAATGGTTTGCATGCCCGATCAACCCGAAAAAAAAGCTTCCGAGTCCGGGGAACCGGATCGCACCTGGATGGGTGTGGCCCTTCTGGTCCTTTTCTTCACCGCCTCCATCTGGTTCATTACGCTGGCGGACGACACCAAGCCTATGGATTGGACCGAGGGAAAGCTGACCTACCTCCCCTCGGGAAAGCTGCTCAAGCCCATGATGATGGACCTGGACGAGGCCGCGGGCGACCTCCTTTGGGTCAACGCCATGGTCTATTTCGCCGACGCATATCTGGCCAACAAATCCTATGAATGGCTGGGCCACATGTTGGACGTGGTCACGATCCTCAATCCGCATTTGTATGCGGCCTACGAGTTTGGCGGCGTGGTGCTGACCAAGAAGAAAAGCCAGCTCCCCAAGACCATGAAGTTGCTGGACCGGGGCATGGAGGAATTCCCCAAGGACTGGAAACTCCGCTTGTACGCCTCCACGGCGCAACTGGCGCTGGATTCCAATTTCACCAAGGCGGCCGGTTACCTGGAGCCGATCACCCTGGACAAGGAAGTGCCCGATCATATCCGCACCATGTGCGCCTCCCTGCTCAACAAGGGAGGAGGACGGCGCGTGGCCCTGGCCTTCCTGGTGGATCGCTATATCCACTCGCAAAATACCATAAACCGGGAAATTTTCGTGGATAAGATCCTGAGCCTGTATCCGGGATCTCCCGAAAAGAATTCCGAACGCAAGGAAACGGTGATGCGGATCCTCAAGGAGGTCCTGGCGGAACCCATGGCCGAAATGATGGGGCTGGGACTGATACACGAATACCTTTCGGATACGTTATCCCCCCAATCCAGGAAGCTATTGGAGCTTCTTTATGATTAGCGTAACACCCCAAGCAACGAAACACGCATGTTACCTGGCCGAACTTCAAAAAACGATTGTTCCCAAAGAATCCCATCGCATTTTTCCAAGAATACTTCGCAGATTGCGAAAAGAATCGCTTCAAGTTTTCCAACCCGTACCCTACCTCCCCGCCAATCCCCCGAATTACCGCATTGCGGCCCGACCAGGGCGGTTGGTACGGCTCTTGCGCTTGACTGGAATCCTGGAAAAGCGTAGGATGAACATAGTTTGTGCTTTTTCGCAAATTTGAAAAGGAGCCGGAAATGAAGATGCAGAAGGGATTCACCCTCATCGAGCTTATGGTTGTAATCGTGATCATTGGAATCTTGTCCGCTTTGGCCGTCCCGAAGATGTTCGGCACCAGCGCCAAAGCCAAAGCAGCCGAAGCGCCCGGCGTCATTGCGCACTGGGAAACCCTGGAGAGTGCGTTCGTCCAGGAAAAGGCCGTCGCCGGCGGATGGCCCGAAATTGGTTTCACGACGCCTACTTCAAAATGGTTCGGCTACGCGGACGGTACCACGCTGATCACCGCCACAGCTATTAACGACTTCGGGGATTGCAAAACCGGAAACACCTTCACTTCGACCTACGATGCAGCGACGGACGTTGCGACGCACGATGCCAATAATCCCCTTTGCTCGGCCTACGTTCCGAATTTCATGCCTTAATCGGCAGGACATAAAAAGTCACAGGGCATGAAAATCATAAATCGAAATCAGGAGACACGGAAAATGCAAAAGGGATTCACTTTAATCGAGCTGATGGTCGTCATCGTCATCATCGGTATCTTGTCCGCCTTGGCCATCCCGAAGATGTTCGGCGTGAGCGCCAAGGCCAAAGCGGCCGAAGCCCCGGGCGTCATAGCCAATTGGGAAACGCTCAATAGCGCCTATGCCCAGGAAACCGGCGCCGCCGGAGCTTTCGCGGCCATCGGCTTCCAGAACCCCACCGCAAATTCCAAGTGGTTCACCTACACGGATGGCACCACATTGCTCACCGCCAAGGTGGCCAAGACTTTCGGGGATTGCACCATCACCACCGATACCTTCATTTCCACCTACACCGTCGGCAACGATACCTTTGCGCACACCGGTGCCGGACAGGGAGCTGTGGGCGGGAAATGCAGGGCTTACGTTCCTAACTTCTAAATTTAAGTCGAAAATCTTAGTATTAATATCGAGGGGTACGATAATGAAAATCAGAAACAAGGAGATACGGAAAATGCAAAAGGGATTCACTTTAATCGAGTTGATGGTCGTCATTGTCATTATCGGAATCTTGTCCGCCTTGGCCATCCCGAAGATGTTCGGCGTGAGCGCCAAGGCCAAAGCGGCCGAAGCCCCGGGCGTCATAGCCAATTGGGAAACGCTCAATAGCGCCTATGCCCAGGAAACTGGCGGCGCCGGAGCTTTCGCGGCTATCGGTTTCCAGGATCCCACGGGCTCTTCCAAGTGGTTCACCTACACGGATGGCACCACATTGCTCACCGCCAAGGTGGCCAAGACTTTCGGGGATTGCACCATCACCACCGATACCTTCATTTCCACCTACACCGTCGGTACCGACTCTTATGCGCACACCGGTGCCGGACAGGGAGCTGTGGGCGGGAAATGCAGGGCTTACGTTCCCAACTTCTAACAGTTTCGAACGGATTCCTTAACTCGGACCCGGCATATGCCGGGTCTTTTTTTGCCCTGGGAAATAATGCCCACCATACTTAAGCGCACCCTCATCCTCCTTTGCCTCGCCCTGATATGGGGCGGCGCCTTGGCCATTACGGGCGGTCTGTCGCACCCTTCCGATTTGAAAGCCCCTCTGATGGTGGCCGGCATGATGGGTCTGGCGCTCCTGTATCTGCCGCGCCTGCGTATGACCCGTGCGTTGGTGCCGTTCCTCGTCTTCTGGATGTTCGCCTATTTCAGGTTGTCGCGGAACACGGTATTCCAGGAAACGGCCCTGTTGCAGGTGGGCGTGCTGCTGGCTTTCCTGCTGGGTTTCCTGCGCGCTCCGCTGGCCCATAAGTGGCTCCTGCCGGCCTTGGTCCTGCTCTGCGTGACCCGCGGCCTCATGGACCTGGTGACCCTGACCCACCTGGGGATGGGCCCCGTGCAGTCCGTCCAGGACGGTTTCGATGCCGCCACGGCCTATACGGTGACTTCCTTTTTCGGGGACAAGCACGTATTCGGCGGGGTGCTCATCCTGGGCGCGTTCCTGCATTTCTACCTGATGGAAAAAGGGGAACCGCACAAACCCGTGCAGGTCCTCCTGTATACCTCCAGCCTGCTCGTGCTCTTGTCCATCCTGGTGGTGGATTCGCGCATGGTGCTGGGCGTATTCTTCCTTTGCTTCCTGCCCCTGCTCTTCCTCTCGCTCAGGCTGGACGGACGCGAACCGCGCCTGGAGCGCCTCGCCTGGATCACCGGCATCACCCTGAGCCTGGGTTTCGCCTGGATCAATCTTCCCGATATGCAGCTTCACAAAATGGCGTCGGCGCTCTCGCCCTCCTCGCCCGGCTTTCTGCCTTGGGCATGGGCTTCGGCCTGGAGGACCTGGCTGGCCGCCCCATTGCTGGGCGGCGGCATCGGCGGGTTCCGCTACCTGGTGGTCCCATTCCAAGGCGTGTGGGCGACCAGCGGCAGCGATGCGGGGCTGCCCGTCCTCTTCCATGCCCAGAACCACTTTCTGGAAACCCTGGCCGAAGGCGGCGCGGTGTACCTGGCCCTGGAACTGCTCCTGGTGGCCGGCGCCTGCTGGGGATTCGCGCGCATCTATTACCGCGAATGGCGCATGGAGGCCAAGTACTCCTTCTTCTCCCTGGCCGCATTGTCCATGCTCGGGCTTTTCTGCCCCATCCTGGAGCAGGCGCCCATGCGCATCGTTTACTGGGCGCTCATCGGATACGGCTGGTCTTTTCTGGCGGCGGGACTGCCTTCCCGGCGCTTTACCTTCACGGCCAAGGCGCTGGCGGGAGGCGCATTGGCTTCCCTGGCCTGCCTGCATCTATGCCTCCGGGTTCCGGAACTGCTTTCGGAGCGCGAGTTCGCCAAGGCCGTCGCGGTCGCCGATCGCGATTCCAAAGCTTATACCAATCTGCTGGTGGAATCCCTGCGCCTGAACCCGCGCAATGAAGAGGCGAACTACGGGTATGTGACGGTGCTGGCGGAGTTCCGCCGGGAAGCCGATGCGGTGCGCTTGCTGGACTTCGTGCAGAAATTCGCCCCGGACGCAAAGAAGCGGGAAGAGACCCTGGCAAGGGTCTACGCAGGCCTGGATCGCTACGATTCCAGCGCCAAGTACGCCGCCTCCATCCTGGAATGGTACCCCAACCATCTGCCCGCCATGGAAATCCTGATGGATGCCTACGCCCACCAGGGCCGCTGCGAAGCCGTCGATTCCCTGCGCAAAGCGTCCCTATCCCTGGACTACGAATACCCCATGCCTCCCGCACAGGACTTCACCATCTCCAGCCTGGACAGCCTGTTCCGCACCAACCGCGAGGTACTCTTCCTGCAACGATGGTTCGGAGGCGGCGCCTTGCGGCGGAAATTCGTGGAACGGCGGTTGTACGCCTACAATCAGCGCATCCAGGATCATGCCCGCATGCGCTTCCTCAAGGAAATGCACTGCCTGCGTCCGGGCGACCCGCCCGACCTGCCCGCAAGGCCCACTCGCCCCGCCCGCCCGCGCCTGCTCTATCGCGGCTGGGGCTAGCGCCCTGACAGCCGGGAAGGGATGGCTCCCGCGCCGATACCCATGGGATAATCAACCCTATGCGGATTTCCGTGGTCATTCCGGTATACAACGAAGCGGCCACCGTGGCCGTGTTGTACGCTTCCGTGGTGGCCACCGGACTCACGGATGAGATCATCCTCGTCGACGACGGCAGCACGGACGGTACGGCGGAAATCCTGGACGGTCTGACCCGGCGTGGAGATCCTACCCGCGTCATCCACCAGCCCAGGAACGCCGGCAAGGGAGCCGCCCTGCGCGCCGGCATGGCCCTGGCGACGGGGGACATCATTCTCATCCAGGACGCGGACCTGGAGTACGACCCGGCCAACTACGGCACCCTGCTCAAACCCATCCTGGACGGCCGCGCGGACGTGGTATTCGGCTCGCGCTTCCTGGGCGACACCCGGCGCGTTCTCTTCTTCTGGCATTCGGTGGGCAACAACCTGCTCACCTTGCTTTCCAACATCTTCACCAACCTCAACCTCAGCGACATGGAGACCTGCTACAAGGTCTTCACCAAATCAGCCCTGGAAGGCATCCGCATCCGCGAGAACCGCTTCGGTTTCGAACCGGAGATAGTGGCCAAGGTGGCGCGCAAGCGTTTGCGCATCTACGAAGTGCCCATCTCCTACCACGGCCGCACCTACGAAGAGGGAAAGAAGATCCGCATGAGGGACGGTTTCCGCGCCTTGTGGGTGATCCTGAAATACGGAATCTTCTGCCGGAACCCGGGTTGATGGGATCGAACGTCCCGCAACCGGACCTGCGTCCCACGCGGGGAGCCGGCAGGCTGGAAGGTCTGATTGCCCGGCTGCGCATGGAACGGGTTCTCAAGGCCATCAACCCATCCCTGCACGGATCGGAAATCCTGGACGTGGGATGCGGCAGTTACCCCTTGTTCCTGATGCATGCGCCTTTCCGGCGCAAGGTCGGCGTCGATCAAATCGCCCCCGCATGGACGGAGCGAAGCGGCGGCCCTCCCGAAGGCATGGAGATCCTGCAAATGTCCCTGAACGGCACCCTGCGCCTGCCCTTCCCGGACCGGAGCTTTTCCTGCGTCACGTCCCTGGCCGTCATCGAACATCTGGAGCCCGCGGGCCTGCCGTTCCTGATGGCGGAAATCCACCGGGTCCTGAAGCCCTCGGGCCAACTGGTGCTTACCACGCCCCATGCGTTCGCCGATGGAATCCTGAAACTGCTCGCCCGCCTGGGCCTGGTCAGCAAAGAGGAGATCGACGAGCACAAAAGCCTTTTCTTCCATCGCCACCTCAGAGAACTGTTGGGCCAGGCCGGCTTTTCCCCCGCAAAAACCGGTATCCGGGGTTTCCTGTTGGGATTGAACATCTTGGCAGTGGCGGAGAAATGACATAAAGCTATTTTCACCCTACCGGATCCGTGGTCCGGAGGAGGGTTGATCCTGTGAGCGACAAGGCGAGCATGACATGGATCCGCGGCGGCGCTCTGGTTTCCCTGGGCCTGGCCGCCGTGTTCGCCCTGTTCCGCCGTTGGAGAACCGCCAGAGTGTTCGCCGCGTTCACCGCCGCCTTCGCGGAAAAATGGCGGGAAACCCGCTTGGCCGCCGACGTCCAGAAGCTGCTTTCCAAAGCCGGGGGGGACGCCTGAACCGGACCGCTCCCGCCGCTCCCTTCGCCTTCACTGCGGGAGACCGCGCCCAGTTCCGCGGCCTGGGCATCAGCGAGGAACGGGCCCTGGCCCAGTTGGAGATATTCCGGACGGGCCAGAAGCACACCCGTCTGGAGCGCGCCTGCACCCTGAACGACGGCATCGTCCGCCTGTCCCAACCGGAAATCGAAAGCCTCTCGGCCACTTACTCTGCCGCCGCGGACTCGGGGCGCGCGCTGCAATTCGTGCCCGCCTCCGGCGCGGCCACGCGCATGTTCAAGGGCTTGCTGGCGGTGATGAACCGTTCCGATCGGCCCGCCTTTCCCGCCCTCGTCAAGGAAGCCTCCCAGGGCGGGGATGCCAAAGAGACGGTGGATTGGTTCAACGGACTGGCCCGGTTTCCCTTCCTGGAACAACTGCGATCGACCCTGACCCGGCAAGGCCGGAACCTGGACGCGCTCATGGCAGCCAAGGATTATGCGCCCATCCTGGAAGCCCTCCTGTCTCCGTCGGGCCTGCATTTTTCCGATCTGCCCAAGGCCCTGATTCCGTTCCACGCCTATCCCGAAGGCGCCCATACCGCCCTGGAGGAACATCTGGCGGAGGCGGCGGGACTGGTCAAGGACGGCAATGGCGTATGCCGGCTCCACTTCACCGTTTCCCCCGAGCATGAGAAGGCCATCCAGGCCGCGCTGGACGCCGTGCGCCGCAAATACGAGGCTTCCGGAATCCGCTTCGAAATCGGCCTCTCCCAACAGAAAGCTTCCACCGACACCCTGGCGGTGGATCAGGACAACGCGCCCCTACGTAACGCGGACAATACCCTGGCCTTCCGCCCCGGCGGCCATGGGGCGCTCCTGGAAAACCTGTTCCATACCGGCGGGGACATCGTCTTCATCAAGAATATCGACAACCTGGTCCCCGGACGCCTGCGCGCGGACGTGCTGGCCCGCCGCAAAGCCCTGGGCGGCTACCTGGCGCGCCTGCAGGAGCGCGTCTTCGCCTATCTGGGCCGCTTGCGCGGCGAGCGGGATACGGACCGGATCGCGAACCTGATCGAAGAGGCCGCCCATTTCGCCGAGCAACGCCTTTGCGCAGTCCCTCCCGAGGCAATGCGCCAGCCCGCCGCGGATTCCCCGGCCCTGGCGGAAAAGGCCGCCTACCTGATCAAGACCCTGGATAGGCCGCTGCGGGTCTGCGCCATGGTCAAGAACCAGGGAGAACCCGGAGGCGGGCCCTTCTGGGTCAAGGCCAAGGACGGATCCATGCGCGCGCAGATCGTGGAGACGGCCCAAGTGGATATGGGTTCGTCCCAACAGCGCAAGATCCTGGAAGCGGCCACGCATTTCAATCCCGTGGATCTGGTCTGCGCCCTGCGCAATGCCAAGGGCGAGCTCTACAAACTGCAGGACTTCGTCGATCCGGACGCCTATTTCATCACCGGCAAATCCAAGGACGGCAAGACCCTGAAAGCCCTGGAGCTTCCCGGATTATGGAACGGATCCATGGCGTTCTGGAACACCGTGTTCGTGGAAATGCCTGTTGAGACATTTAATCCCGTGAAAACGGTAAATGATCTTTTGAGGCCGAGTCATCAGGGGAGAGTGGCGGAATAAGCGAAGTGGAAAATTGACGAGGTGGCGCATGTTGCGTCATTTCGTCGGGCGTCGGGCGTCGGGCGTCGGGCGAAAAGAAAAAACCAGGAGAGCAATTTCCTGGTTTTTTCTTTTCCTGCTCTTTACGCCCGACGCCGAGTCGCCAAGCTAATGTCTCTTAAAAGTTTAACTCGTACGCGACGGTCGCCCGACGCCCGACGAAACGCTTATAATTGCACCGCAGCTTCAGGTTCCACCGCAATCGCCCGCGCCGCCTCTTCCCCTATAGCCGGCAGCGAAAAGTACGTGATGGAATTGTTGGAAATCGCCCAGTTCCTGAATTTCTCTCCGGAGTCCTTATCGCTGTCGAAGCGCCAGTTGGGTTCTCCGGCGTATTGTTTGTCCTCGTTGAACCACACGAATACGCGCACGTCCTTGTCCGCGTTGAAATGGCCGAAGAAGTCCTGGATCCATTCCGCTTTGCCCGGTCCCTCCGCGCACCCGATCTCCGTGATCCAAAGGGGCTTTTTGGGGAAGTGCTCCTTCAGGCCGTCCAGGGAGACCTGGAAAACGTCGCGGAACGATTTCCATTTGTGGTTCCGCGAATGCGTGTCCCCGAAGTTGTAACCGTCCAGGCCCACCACGTCCACGTACTTGTCGCCCGGATAATAGGGCACGATGTCCGCCTTGACCGTGCGATCGTCCCAGATCACGTTGGCGCTGAACACCCATTTCACGTTGTCGGCCCTTTCCTCCCGGAAAATCTTCCAGGCGCGCCGCCAGGCCTTCGTGAACTTGTCCGGCTGCTCGCCCCATGCCATCCAGTCCCCGTTCATCTCGTAGCCGAACCGGTAATAGATCGTCTGGTGCGTGGCCCGCGCCTCTTTGGCGAAGCGGCGGAAATAACCGTCCCAGCGCCCCGCCAGGATGGAATCCAATACGTGAAAGTCGTCACGATTCGTGTAGCTTTCCAATTCCTGGCTGAGCACGGTCTTGATGTTGCGCTCCGCGTTGAAATGGACGATGTCCTTGGGGAAACCCATGTCCTTGTCCACGAAATACATCGCATAGGTGGGGCTGGTGCCCAGGGCATTGATTTCGCTTTGCAGCCCGGCCTGGTAGGTGGAATCCTTGTTCCACTGATAAATGCCGAAGGCCTTGGCGTCGCCCGTGATGGGCTGTTCCGCCGCGGCGGCGGGAGGCGCGATCTTTTCCACGGGAGTCCTATCCAGGCAGCCGGCCAACAAGGGCAAGAGCGCCGCCGACAATGCGCTCGCGCGGAGGCCCTGGCCGCGTAAGGGCGCGGGGCCGCGTAAGAACGCGGGGCCGCGCAGGAAAGCGGGACCGCACAGAAGGGCGAGGCCGCGGAAGACCGCGGAAGAAATTCCGGCTGAAGAGAAGCGCATTGATCTGATTATAGAGCCATGCATGCCGATATTCCAGTTCCCGAATGACCCAAAAAGCACAATGCCCGAATGACCGGTAAGCGCCCTTGCGAATCCGCGCGAATTGCGCGCCCCAGGCGGCCCGAGGCTGCCAGAAGGGAATCTACAATACCAAGGGGCCCTGGGGAAACCCACCGTACAGGACGGAACTTAAAGTGCTTTTGACCTTGCCTTGACCGTGCGGGCGGGGAACGCCTGGGAAGGGCTCCAGCTCAGCGCGGGACGGGGCAGCCCGCATGCAGGCGCATCCCCAAGGGAGGTACGTCTCCGGTGCGCAGGTTTTTCTTTTTGATACGCGCCACTTCGGCGCATTCGGAAAAGTGGTACACGTCGGAATTCACGCTCCAGGAATACCTGCCTTCCGGAATGCGGGCGCCATGGGACCTTGCCGGTTTGGCATGCTTTGCCGCCTGCGCCGCCGCCGCGGGGGGCTTGGCTGCGGAAACCGTATCCGCTTCCTCGGCGCCGCCGGCCGTTTCCCGGATCTCATCCGCCTGCCGGAAAAATGCGCCTTTGTCATCGCGCCATCCCGGGGCCGGCCTGGCCAAAGGCGCCACCGCCGTTTTCGATCCCGGATCCAGGGCCCGGTTCAGCGCAAAGGCCAGGCGCACGCCGGCGATCTTGAGCTGCTCGAAAACGGTCAGGGTCGCGGCGTCGACATAGTCCTTATCGAGCTGGATTTTGATGCCCTTGCGGAGGGGCTTGCCCCGCAGGAGATAGCATTTCGCCGCCTTGGCATGGGTTTCGTCCGTCCAGGCCTCCACGGTACCGGACGCGTTACGTTGGATGAAAGCGGGATCGGCGGCGATTTCCCGCTCCAGCATACCGTGCAGGGAATCCAGGGAAAGATGCAACCGCTCCAGGAGCACGTAGTCCCAGACCGCGTGCAGGTTGTAGGTGCGGCGGTTCACCTTCACCTTCTGCAGGTTGCCGCCCTTGTCGTGATCTTCGCCCGTGTGCAGGGGTTGATGCAGATCCCCCACCAGATGGACCACCCACTTGAGAGCCTCCTCGCGCGCATATCGATCCGCGTCCGGCTTGGCCAGAATGGCAAGCTGGCGCTTGAGCGCTTTGACCACATTGGCGGAATCCGCATGGGTGGAATCGTAGCGCGGCTCGCCTATCTGGAGGGTGACGTAATGCCAAGGCCGCGTTTCCGGCCGGAGCATGCGGATGTCGTCGGCCCAAGTGGAGATGGATGCCAGGGAAACGGATCCGCCCGCGGGTCCCAGGATTTTTTTCACTTCCGCTTTCGCGCCGGGAGTGAGCATGTCTTCGGCGAGGGCGGCTACGGTTTGGTGGCCAAGCTCACCCCAAGCGAATGCCTGATTCGCGGTGAAGAAGACTGCGGCGATGATAAAAAGGAAAGGTGTCAGGACTCCTCGTCCGGAGCCTGATAAAGAATCGCCTGTGAAAGGTCTCTTCAAAAGTGCAACCAGGATTTCGAGGAGCCTGGGAGATGGACTTTGATCCATCTCCCAGGCTGAGTTGAATGGGCCGTTATTACCCGCGCAACGGACACCACTCGAGGGACAAATAAGATAAGATTTTGAAGCATGATTGCAAGCCGCTTTGGGGGCCGGCTTTTTTATTTATCCCGGATTTGACCAAAATCCAGCATCTACTTCCGGGAGCGATTGTACCGGGAGGAAAGCCCCTCCCCCGAAAAAAGTCTAAATTTAGGCTTCATCAACTTTACTCCCTTTTAATCCGGGAAAGACACCGTGGACGATAAACAACGAGTGGGCCTGGAAGCGGCCAAACAAGTCAAAGACGGCATGGTGGTGGGATTGGGCACCGGATCCACCGCCACCCATTTCATCCGGGAACTGGCGCGCCGCATCCGGGACGAAAAGCTTTCCATCCAGTGCGTATCCAGCTCCTTCGCCTGCTCCCTGCTCGCGCGCGCCGAGGGCCTGACCCTGCTTTCCGCGGACCAGGCCGAACGCATCGACCTGTACGTGGACGGAGCGGATGAGGTTTCGCCGGAAAAAGGGCTGATCAAGGGACGCGGCGCTGCCATGGTAGGCGAGAAACTGCTCGCGGAAGCCTGCGCCTCGTTTCTCGTCATAGTCGACGAAGGCAAGTTGGTGAAACGCTTGGGCGCGAAATTCCCCGTTCCGGTGGAAATCATGCCAGCGGCGGTCCGCCTGGTCCAGCCGGGCATCATCGCCTTGGGCGGCAAACCGGTGCTGCGCCTGGCCCCGGGCGGCAAAGATGGGCCCGTGGTCTCGGACAACGGCAACCTCATCCTGGACGTGACGTTCCCGGCCGATCCCGATTGGAGCGCTTTGGACTCGGCCCTGAACTGCCTTCCCGGCGTGGTGGGCCACGGTCTGTTCCTGCGCTACGCGAAAAAATCCACCATATTGGTGGGCCATCCAGGAGGCGTGCGCGTCCTGCCTTGAGGCTTGGGACCGCCGAAAACCATGCAAAGACTGTTTACCAACTTCCTCAAAGGCATCCTGATCCTGGCCCCCATGCTCGTGACGGGCTGGGTCATCTATACCATTTTCACCAAGATCGACGGCCTGCTGGGCATCTCCATCACCGGCCTCGGCTTTGTGATCACCATCGTTTTCATCATCCTGGTGGGCGCGCTGGCCTCGAACGTCTTCTTCACCAGGCTCTTCAACTATTTCGAAAAGGTCCTGACGCGGCTTCCCGTGGTCAAGCTGCTCTACTTTTCCATCAAGGATCTGATCGGCGCTTTCGTGGGCGAGAAGAAAATGTTCAACCGCCCGGTGATGGTGGACATGGCCCATCTCCCGCTTGCCGTGGACAACCCGGTGTCGCCCCCGGGCAAGGACATCAAGCTGCTCGGTTTCATCACCTCGGATACGCTGGAGTTCCTGCCCGAGGCCGGCGATCGCGTGGCGGTCTACATGCCCCAATCCTACAATATGGGCGGATACATGATGCTGGTGCCCAAGGAGCGGATCACGCCCCTGGCCTCGGCGGAAAGCGCCAAACTCCTGGCGTTCATCGTTTCCGGAGGTGTGGCACGGGGCAACTCCTGAAAGTATCTTCTTGAGGCCCATGATAAGCCCCAAGCGTTCCGCATCCCGGACTGCCGGATTCGCCGACCTCAGAGTCGGGCCGGCCCTCCTGTGCCTCTCCGCCTTGCTGTTGGCGGGCGTGCAGGGATGCCGCATCGATCGGAATGGCGCGGACGGGCAGGAACGGACCGACCCCGGCGACAACAAATCGGATCCCGGCACCCGGGACTCCGGGGCCAAGGGAACCGCTCCTTCGGATCAAGTCGTGTTCGATTCCCTGCCGCCGGGAAGCAAACCCCGTCTGCCGCCGGGACTCAAGGATTTCCAGCAAATCTTCGCCGACGTGGCCGAAAAGGCGATTCCGGCCGTGGTCAGCATCTACAGCGAACGCAACATCGCCATCCCGGACAACGCCTCCCCCTACGATGACTTCCTCGACAACGGACCGTTCCAATATTTCTTCGGGCAGCCCAACGCCAAGAAACCGCCGCCGCGGCCGCACAAGGAAACGGGCCTGGGCTCCGGCGTCATCATCAGCCCTTCCGGATACATCCTCACCAACAACCACGTGATCGAGGGCGCCGACCTCATCAAGGTGCAGCTCTACGACGAGGTGGAATACGTAGCCACCATCGTGGGCACGGACAAACCTTCGGACATGGCCGTCATCAAGATCAAAGCCAACGTGGCCAAGCTTCCGACACTGCCCCTGGGAAGTTCCGAAAAGCTGCGCATCGGCGAATGGGTCATCGCGGTGGGAAATCCCTATGGGCTTTCCCACACGGTCACCACCGGCATCATTTCCGCCAAGGGCCGCAAGAACACGGGCATCAACAGTTACGAAAACTTCCTCCAGACCGACGCGGCCATCAATCCGGGCAATTCCGGCGGCGCGCTCATGAACCTGTCGGGCGAATTGATCGGCATCAATACCGCCATCTTCTCGCGCAGCGGCGGCTACCAGGGCATCGGCTTCGCCATCCCCATCGACATGGCCAAGAAGATCACGCAGGATCTCATCCGCGACGGGGAAGTGACGCGGGGCTGGCTGGGCGTTTCCATCCAACCCGTCGACGCGGAGCAGGCGGAGGCGCTCAAGCTCGGCGAAAAGGGGGGCGGCAAGGGTGTCCGGGGCGCATTGGTAGGGGGCGTGGTGCCCGGCAGCCCGGCGGACAAGGCCGGCATCAAACGCGGGGACATGATCACCAAGGTGGGCGATCTGGACATCAAGGACGGCAACGATTTGCTGAACCGCATCGCGCTCCTCATCCCCAACGCATGGGTGGAAGTCTGGGTCATCCGCGAAGGCATGACTCTCAACTTCAAGACCCGCATCGCCAAGCGGGACGAAAAGCGGCTGGCCGGCACCGTGAATGGCGGCGAAGAGGACGCTCCGGCATCGGCCATTGTGGGCGTACGCGTCGACGGCCTGACCAAGGAACTCCGGGACAGATTCGGACTGGACAAAGCCATCACCCATGGCGTGGTGGTGATCTCCGTGGAGGCCGAAGGCCGCGGCGCGGCGGCGCGCATCCGCGAGGGCGACGTGATCCTGGAAATCAACCGTGTTTCCATCAAGGACGTGGAAACCTTCCGCACGGCCATGAGCCAGGCCAGCAAGGGGAACAAAATCCTGGTGCTCGTGAACCGCAAAGGCAACAAGGTCTTCCTGACTCTCTAGGTTCGGGAGATCGCCCGACCCAAAGGGTTCAGGGAAGCGGCCGCGCGGGCGGCCCATTTTCCCCGCCTTTGTCCCCGCGGATAAGCTCGGACAATTGCCCTACGCAAGGCACGGGCCCCAAGCCCGCCTCCGCAGCCGCGAGGATTTTCCGCGCCTTTTCCCTGTCCCCCATTTTGATATACAGGAATCCGAGATTGCAGTAGTGGGAAGGATCCCAAGGATTGTCCGTGACCGCCGCCTCCAGACTCCGGATCGCCGTCGCCGTGTCCCCGCTCAAGGCCTGGCGTTGGGCCAGGAAGGAATGCGCCATCGCGCGCCAGGGTTTTTCCTCGTTGCCCGCCAGCAGGGAATCGGGAACCAGGGCGGACAGGTATTCGCCATAAGCCGCGCTCCCGTTCCCCGCTTGCGACAGCATGGTCCCGAATTGCACGCGCATGGCCACATCCGTGGGATGCCCGGCCAGGTAGTGCGCGAAGGCTGTCCGCGATTCCTCCCATTCACCCAGGGATGCCGCGGTGATTGCCAGCTTCCGTTCCGTATCCGCGTTTCCGAACAAGCTCCACGTTTGGGCCAGGCGCAAGTGGCCCGCGCATGCCGCGGCCGATTCGGGACGTCCGAACAGGCGATCCCCGAAGAACGTCTGGGAATGCACGAACGCGCTGTGGCCGGTGAGGATCAGAAATGCCGCCATCGCGAGCCTTGCCGGGGCGGTCAAACCGATCCGATCCTTCCGGCCGGAACCCCGAGGGGCCGCCGTCAAGCGCTCCCGGTACGCGCGCATAAACCGGATGGCGGCGGCGCCCCCGATGACGCCGATGCTTCCCGCCAGGAAGATTCCGATCTCATACAGTCCCCGGTATACGGTCATCGTGAACAGGAAGACCACCGTGAAAATCGCCTCCTCCCCGAGGGTGAAGTCGAATCGCTTCTTCGCGCGCACCGCGGTTTTCTTTTCCTTCCCGGAAAAGCCCCAAGGGATTTTGAATCCCACGCCGATGGCGCCCGTGGGGCATCCCGCCACGCAGTCCAGGCTCTTGAGGCAATTGGTGTCGACGACGGTTCCGAACTGTTTGAGCTCCTGGATGACCTTGACGCCGGATTTGCAATTCAGGCTGCACAAGCCGCAGCTCTCGCAGCTTCCGGACAAGACCAGACGGCCCGCGGGGGAAAACCGATCCGCCCACCCGAAGAAGACTCCGTAAGGGCAGACCGAATAGCAGAAGCTTCGGGAACCCAGGAAATAGACCATCGCCGCGCCGCACACCGCCAGCGTTATGATGGAGAACGCGGGTCCCGGCATGGCGCGGAAGAGATGGCTGGTGGTCAAGGATCCCCATCCTTCCGCATCCCCTTGGAGGACGAAAGCGGGTTGAGCCCGGTGGGCCAGAATGCGCAGAAGCTGGGGCCACAAGTAGATGTAAGCCATGATCCCCAAGGGAACCAGGGCCATGGTCCGCGAGCGCAAGGGCCTCGGCTTGATACCGAACTTCCCCAAAAGCCAAGCGCAGCCGTCCTGGATCGCCAGGATATGGCAACCCCACCCGCAGAAATACCGGCCGAACGCCAAGGTCGCCAGGACCGCGGCCACCGCGAACAGAAACCCCACCGTGATCACGCCATCGTGCAGAGTATGCAGCGATTCGCTGAACTCCATCGGAGCCAGGGAGCGGCCGTGGAGCTTCCAATGGAGGAAGTGGATGGCGAACAGGAGATGCACGGCGATGAGGGTGAAGGTCCGCCAGCGGCGAAGGTTCCGCTTCGCGAAAGGTCCGGCCTTGGATCCGGGCGACGGCGCTTTGATATCGGGAACGGTGAGAGCTTTCGGCATCCGTCGACCGTCAAGGAGCCTGGGGTGAAGTGGCCGAAGACGGGGCGGAGAGCCGGCTGCCCGTGGCGCGGTATTCTCCGGCGGGGACTGGGCCCGAAGGTTCGGCGGGAATGCGGAAATTTCCGGGGGCCGGATGAATCCGCCTGCGCCGCTCCTCCGCGCCGGACCGTTCCCGATCGGTCCTGACGGCCGTTGCCGCTGCCGGCAGGAACCAGACTCCTCCCGCTCCGGTCGAAGCGAACAAAGCGCCGTCGCAAACGGTCAGGGATTGGAGCATAAGGCTTTTGGGAATCCCCGCGCCATACGGAATCCAGGATGCCCCGTCATCCTCCGAACGATAGATCGGGGTCACCGATGAATCCACGGGATCGATGGATTGCATTCCCGCGAACAGGGTATTCCCCACATAGGCCAGATCGACGGCCCGGACCTGGCTGCCGCGCGGCAGGCCCGAATCCGCGGGAGTCCAGGTAAGTCCGTTGTCTTCCGAGCGATTGACGGTGACCACCCCTCCGGGGGAAGGATTTCCCAGGCTGGCCGAAAACAGGAATCGGCCTTTGGAAATCACCGCCTTGGGATAGCGCAAGTCTTTCTCGATCCAGGCATAGCCGCCGCCTTCCGGCACACCCCGGTATGAGGCTCCCGTGTTGGTGGCCAGAAA
Source organism: Fibrobacterota bacterium (assembly GCA_028287505.1). Taxonomy (GTDB): domain Bacteria; phylum Fibrobacterota; class Fibrobacteria; order UBA11236; family UBA11236; genus Chersky-265. The sequence continues at coordinate 23,687 of JAQBPN010000078.1, forward strand.
GACCATGGTACCCGTGACGCAGATCTTGGGGATGTAGACATCGTTGGGTATGGCAGCGTTGAGGGACGCCCAATCTTCCCCCCGGTTCTGGGAAGAATAAATGCCATGGTTGGTTCCGGCCAATACCAGTGTAGGCGTTACCGCCACGGTCAGCACATCCTTGTCCGCGGGGAAACCCGCATTGACCGCCTTCCAGGCGGCATCGCCGGCTCCGGCGCGGAACATCCCGCCCTCGCGTCCGGCCGCGAAAAAGTCCGGGGTTTTCCAGGCCACGGTGATTGGATACAAATTGTCCGGCAGCACCGGGCTGGCGGCCGACCAATGGGCGCCCTGATCCACCGAAACCATCATTCGGCGATCCCGCATCGCATACAGTTTGGCCCCATCCACAAGCAGAAAATTCGTGAGTTGGTCCGTCACTCGCGTCCACTGGGCGGGAGTAGCCCCTCGCCCGGATTCCGGCAGCGTCGCTCCCAGGACAACCGCCCACAAGATTCTCCAGCGACCGGATAATATCGACATGCCATCCCCATTCTTCGCAACGGTCAACCGGACCCTAACGGAGACAACTCCCGCCCGCATGCGCGGGCAGGAGTTCGATCCGGAATAATCTACTTCCGAAAGGAGCCTTTCCGCAAAGGCTCCTGGCTCCGAGCCCGGGTCAGTAGTGATTCTGTCCCAGGAAATCAGCCTGTACTTTGGCGCCGTTCTGGATGGTGTAGACGTTCGCCGTCGCTCCCGTCACGGTCACAACCATCTGCCGGCCCTGGTATCCAATCAATTCATTGGCCGAGGTCAGGTTATTGGTTCGGGCCTTGGCGGTGATATAAATCTTCCCATACGTCGAATTGGTCGAGTACGCTCCGTAATAAAGCGAATCGGACGACACCAAGGTGGTCGTCCCCGCGGCAAGCTCGACGGTCTCCATGGGAATGAACAGGGACAAAGGCACGTTCCACTGCGTCGTCACCCACACCCGGTTGTTGTTCAGGTTCTCATCGGCTGAATTGAGATTGGCCGGATCGACCTTGACAACGACGGTAGGTTTGGCTGTATGGCTGATGGAAGCGCTGCTGGGAAGGGTGTTGTAGTACTCGTCGTCCCACCCCCGCGAGATATGACTGCCCGCGCAACCCATGTAAGGCCGGGAAGGATTCGGGGTGAACCAGCCGTTGGTGATGGGGTTGAAGTCCGTCTGATACACCACGGTCTTGGGCACCACCGATCCTATCCGCTTGCCCGCCTCGTCGCGCCATTGGGCGTCGGCCCAGGTGGTCCCGCAATTGTTCACCGGACCCCAATCGTCCTTTCCCACGTTCCATACGTTGAAACTGACCGAAGAGTTGCCGCTGCTCAGGGAGGCCGCGACGGGCCCCCGATCGGGCGTCAGGTCAAAGGCCAGCGCGCCCACCGCGGTTCCGGCCAGGAAGATTCCCAGCAACCACGCGGAGGTCTTGCCGGACCCTCCTCGGGTCAGGTCGGTTCCGTTTTCCATTACCCACCTCCCAGGCGCTTCTTCAGCCTTTCGATCTCGGCGGATTGTTCCTGGATGGCGCCTATCAGATACGGAATCAATGCGACGTAATCGACGGTCTTGTAGGTCTCGGGCTTTTTAGGAGCGGCAATCCCGGCCGGGTCGGCTTTGGCATCGGTCGGGGACTCCGGCATGGTGGCCTCACGGACCAGTTCGGGGAGGGCCTCTTCCACATCCTGGGCGACCAGACCGGTCTGGTGGCCTTTCGGAAGATGCATGGCGGGGAACTCATCCGAACGGTAATCGTATTCCTTGGGGGAAAGACGATTGATGATCGCCAGGGAGTTCTTCATATCCACGATGTTCTTCTTCAGCTTGCGGTCGCTGGTGTGCACCAGGGCGCCAGTATACTCGAGATCCCCGGCGAAGTACCCGGCGCGGCTATTGACGCCGCTCGCGACGGCGTAAACGCCGTAGTTGGCTCCCGTCGTTCCGGTGGCGTAAGTATAGGTACCGTAGTTGTAGGCGCCGTAATCCGCTTGCCCGTATAGGCCGAACCGGTTGCCGACGCCGGTATTGGGCGTGGAGACCAGACTCTGGCCATATACGCCCATGTAGCCGCCCATGCCTTTGACACCGATGCCGTAGTAGCCGGTGGGCACGGAAACCCCCTGGACCCCGATTTTGTCCGCCGCGCTGGGATTGACGTTTTTGCCCTGCAGAATGATTGAGGAATTCGAGCCGTCGCCGCGCACGTCGAAATCCTGTGAAAAGCAGAAGCCGACGCCCAACAGGATCCCCAACGACGCCTTCCAGGCCCCATGCTTCATGATGTTTCCATACTTCTCGATCATCTTGAACTCCTTGCGGTGTGCTTGGTTTGTTTCGGCCCGCATCGGCGGGCCAACAAAAACGTAAACCGCCGCAAGATTACTTTCCGACTACATGTCGCCTACCCGCCGCTTACCTGTGGACTACCGCGCGCATACCCTGGGCGGGGTCGCGGAACGACTGGATGCTCAAACGCTCTTCTCCCGCGTAACTGAAATGGAGTTTTCCGGGTCCGATAACCTCGAATCTGAAACGGGGGAGTTGGATCCGCACCAGCTTCATCAAGCGGCGGAGCCTGACCTCGAAATTCGTGGTCTTGGGCTGCACGAACAGTTCCCTGTCGCGCTTGAATTCCCGGTACTCGAAATACGTCCTGTTCTCATACACGTGATATTCGAGCAGCTTCTTAAGGATGCGCGCCGGCACGCCCTTGGTCAGGTAACAATGATTGCAGGAAATGCTATCGTCCAGCTCGTGGTAAAGGAAATCCAGTTCCCTGCTTGCAAGAAGACATAGTCCCATTAGTAAACCCCGTAATGCGATTACGAAGATAGAACCGAGGCCGGATCGCAACAAGGATCGGTGCGTTGAATGCCCATTTCAAGCGTGCAGAATGTAAGTGGAAATAACCAGCAAAACGGGTGATTCAGAAAGAACTATTTCATCTCCTTTGGCGTTCCGACATGGAGCTTTGTGCCTGTCCCGGCGCGGCTCCGGACTCCTGGGGTTCCGGCCTTGGCTATGAATCCGGCTCCAGGGAAGTTTCCTCCCGGCGTCGGGCAGAAATTTCCGGATGTCGATCCGGACGGACTGCGACGGGAATGCGAAAGACGAAAACGCCGCATAAAGCCCATTCGACCCGGTTGGCACCTACTTTGCTTTTAAAGGCCATTCAAGAGCCGCCAAGGATTGGCGCCATCCGAAAAAGCCCAGGGAGGGCCGCATGTCCAGAATCAACCATAACATTTCGGCGATGATCACCGCGGGATCGCTGGCGCAGAACGATTCCGGCCTGGCCAAGTCCCTGGAACGCCTGTCCACGGGCCTTCGCATCAACCGCGCCGCCGATGACGTGGCCGGCCTTTCGGTTTCCGAAAAGATCCGCACCCAGGTGCGCGGCACCGCCGTGGCCATGCGCAACGCCGGCGATGGCATCGCCCTGTTGAACATCGCGGAAGGCGCCTGCAACGAGGTCTCCGAGATCCTGCAGCGCATGCGCGAACTGGCCATCCAATCCGACAACGACACATTCTCCACCACCGAGCGCGCCTATACGAACCAGGAGTTCCAGTCGCTGATGTCGGAAATCCAGCGCATCTCCCAAAGCACCCAGTACAACGGCATGACGCTGATGGACGGGGGCGCGGGCTCATTCGGCGTGACCGGGGGCAACAATTCCATCCTGCACATAGGCGCGAACTTCAACGGGGGTAGCGTGCTGGGTACGGTGGATACCCTTCCGGTCAACATCCAGCCTATCACTCTGGGCGCCTTGGGGTTGCCCCAGGGAGCCATGTCCATTTCCAGCCGCGACGCGGCCTTCGCCGCCATCAGCGCCGTAGACGCGGCCATACGGTCCGTCAGCACGGTGCGCTCCAACCTGGGCGCCATCATCAATCGCCTGGATCATGCGGTCAAGAACCTGGAGATCCAGGAAACCAACATGACTTCAGCCGAATCGGCCATCCGCGACGTGGACTTCGCCAAGGAGATGACCGAATTCACCCGCAACCAGATATTGACGCAGAGCGCGACATCCATGTTGTCCCAAGCCAACCAGGCTCCCCAGCGCGTCCTGGAACTCTTGAAATAACCACGCCGGTAAGGCATAATGGATGACCTGGAAGGAACCCGGATCGGAATGAAAGAAACTCAGCAAATCACGTCGGGCGGCGTGCCGTGGACCACGGATCAGGTCATCAACTTTCCCGCCGGCATTCCCGGATTCGAGAATGCCCGCAGATTCATCATCATGTCCGTGCCCGAGCACCAGCCTTTCCACTGGATGGAATGCGTGGACGAAGGCAATACCATCCGCTTCGCCATCATCAATCCGCTTTCCTTCCGGCCCGACTATCAGCCCAAAATCAAGAAGGAGGAGCTGGCTTCCCTGAACATCCAGGATTCCAAGGAGCTGCTCCTCTATGTCATCGTCACCCTGCGCACCCCGTTGATGGAATCGACCGCCAATCTGATGGGGCCATTGTTCATCAACATCCGGGAAAAAGTCGGGAAGCAAATCATTATCGAAAACGATGCGTATTCGTTACGGGAACGGATCATTCCCTGATGCTCATCCTCACACGCAAGGTGGGCGAATCCATCCGCATCAACGACAACATCTGCATCACCATCGTGGACATGGACGGAAAGAACATCAAGATCGGCATCGAAGCGCCGAAGGAGATTTCCATCCACCGCGAGGAGGTGTTCAAACGCATCAAGGAAGAAAACCAGAAAGCCGCGACCGGCGGCGGGGACGGGGACTTGGGAGCGTTGTCGGACCTGTTCAAGAAGAAGTGACGGGGCAAGCGCAACTGTACTGGATACTGTGGCGCTACTAGTTAGATCTCGTCGGGCGTCGGGCGACCGGCGCGTACGACATTAACACTTAAAAAAAGTAGCTTGGCGCCTCGGCGTCGGGCGTAAAGAAAAAAGAAACCAGGAAAAGATTTCCTGGTTTTTCTTTACGCCCGACGCCCGACGCCCGTCGCCCGACGAAATGTTTCAAAGGGCGATGCCGCTGCGAGTCTCTGGAATGTCGACCTTGCGGTCTTGGGGGGTCGGTCTTACTTGCCGGTGAAGACGAGCTTCTTGGTCATCTCACCCTGGGCGGTCCGTACCGTAAGGTAGACGAAGCCGGTGCTCATGCCCTGCAGGGGCACCACTTCCATGGCGCGCTCGGAATCCAGATGGTAGACCTGCTGCCCGCGCGAGTTGTACACGAAAATCGCGGCCGGGCGGTTGAGATAGACGCGCAATGCGGTTTGGGCGATGAAGGCGTCCGCAAGGATGGGCTTGGAGGCGCTATTGGCGGGCTCGGAAGCGGGGTCTACCGTACCTTGTGCGTTACCTGGGGTCGCGGGTTCTCCGCCGGAAACCTGGGGAAGCTGCGCCGCCTTGGGCTTGATGGCCTTGGCGGGAGCCGTTATCGCCGGTTTGGCGGGAACGAGCGCAGGAGATCCGGAGGCTGACCATGCCAGGTCGGCCGCCCAAAGGGAAATAAATCCCAGTGACCGTAAGGAAAACCGCTTCGCCATATTCCCATTATGCCTTTTTTTTACCGGAAATGCTAGTTTGCCCGGGAAGAATTTTGTATGGCTTGTGTTTTTTGAGAGCCGGACTTTCCGGCCGATTTCGGCTTTTCCGCGGAAAACAGGCTTTTGAGCAGGCCGGAGGCTTTTTCCGAGTAAAAGGAAAAGTCATGCTCGCCATCCGGAAAGTAGTGAAGATGAGCGTTGGGATACAGTTTTTCCCATTGTTGCAGGTAGGGCACAACCTGGTCCGGGGGAAATAACCGGTCCCGGCCGCCCTGCAGGAAGTCCCAGGTGCCTTGGGCAAAGCGCGCTTGGCCGGGCAGCGATTCCAAAGGGAGCACAAGCTGCGGTGCGCTGGAAATGAGCACCCGGCGATTGAGCGCATGTCCGCCTTGCAGACTGTAGGCGATCACTCCCAGGTTTCCATCCGAGACGCCCACCATGTTGATGTCCGCGGTGTCCAAGGCATAGTGGGCCGACATATAGTCGATCAGGGCATCGATATGGGCTATGCCCTGGGGTGTAGGCCACTCCTGGCCGGCGAAGGCGGAGGGGCTGCACAGGTAATACCCGGCCGGGTCCACGAAGGGAAGCAAGGCGCGATGGGCTTCCAGGCCTTTTTCCCGGTTCTGGCTGCGCATGCCCCCATGCAACCAGACGATGAGGCCGGGCTTACGCCGGGATTTTCCCACCGCTTTTGCGCCCGATTTCGCGGCCGGCAGGGTGATGCCGCAGGCATTGCTGTCCGGGCCCAGGCGCAGGTGCAGGGCGGGCGGGGCCTGGACGGATGGGGATGCGGGAGTAACCGGAGGGTTACTGGAAGCGGGGGCCGCCGAGGATGCGGATGGGGCCGTCAGCAAGGCGATGGAAAAAGCGCAAACGGGGAGAATGCGGAATTTCGCGGGGGAAAAAAGAAACCGGCGGAGCATGGCCAAAAGATAGCCATAACCCGCGCCGGTGGGACGATCCGGGCGATTGGATACTGGTCTACTCGTTTCCGCCCTTATCGTCTTTGCCGTCTCTCCCCTTCCTGAAATTCTTCCGATCGTTCTGCATTTCCTCTTTCCAGGCCTTGCGTTTTTCGATGAACTCTTCCTGGAGATCCATCAGCTTGGCATGCTGTTCCGCCGTCAGGCTCCCGAGCAGCTGGGTCATGTTCTCGACCTTCTGCAGGGTCATCCTTTTCTCGACGTCGGCGATCTTCTCGGCCAGCTTCATGGCATCGGCCTTTTTCACCGGATAAGTGCTCAGGATGTTCTTCAGATCCAACTCCAGCATGGCCTTTTCGCTATGGAGCTGGATTTTCTTCTTTTGGGCCGCGAGGCGGTCTTCCTTCAGTTTCCGTTCCTGATCGGGAGACAGGTGCAACTCGCGCATCATGTGCGGATTGAATCCCATTCCGACTCCGCCGTGGTCTCCCGGTCCGCCGGGACCGCCCGGGCCTCCGGGCTCGTCCCGGAAATCGCCCGGCTGCGCCTGCACGGCCATGCTCAGGGCCAGCACCAGCGCGGCTCCCATGCCCATGATCCGGATTCCGCGTCCGCGGCCAACGCGTCCCATCATACCGGGTCCGCGGCTTCCGCGGCCGCGACCGACGCGGTCCACGACCTCATTCGCTTGCTTCACAAAACCTCCTCGGCCTCATCGGCCTCCAAATCGATTTCTCCAAGATCCGCGTGCCATCCCAGCAACTCCGGATCGACCAGTTCCAATTGCTCAGAGTCCGCCGCATCGGCCGCCACGGCGGAAACGGAGGTAACCGCCACTTGTTTGGGCTTATGCTGCATGAAAAGTCCCAGCCCCAGGCATCCGACGGCCAATACCACCGAGGCCGCCACCCGCAAGATCGGGCTTTGCCAGAAGGCGGCGCCGCGCCCTCCTTTGCTTCCGGCGGAGGGCAACTCCACCTGCGCCTCGATTAACCGCCAGAGTCCCGGCGAGGGAGTGAGGCGTTCCGCGTCCTGGAACAGCTGCCTATACTTTTTCAAATTTGGCCTCCTTTTCCAGGTACTCTTTGACCCGGTCGCGCGCCCGCGACAATTTGGACTTGAGGGTGCCTTCCGGCAGCCCGAAGATTTCCATCAGCTCCTTGAGAGGCACGCCCTCTCCCTCCTTCAGCCAAAGGAGCGAGCGGGTTTCCGCATCCAGCACCGCGAGCGCCTTGCCCAGCAAATCCGAAAGCTCCACCGAGGTTCCCGATCCGCGCGGGGCCAAGGCCTCGGCGTTCTCCCATTCCAGCTTGTTCCGGTTCTTGGCCTGCTGTAAACGGTTCAGGCACATATTGTGCGCCACCCGGTACAGCCAGGTTCCCAATGCGCTCTCTCCGCGGAACTCGGAGATGATGTCCGGAAGCTTCAGGAATACATCCTGCACCACGTCCTCGGCCTGTTCCCGGGAAAGCAGGATCCTGAAACACTGATTCAGGATTCGTTGGGAATAGGTTTGATAGATCCAATGCAATCCCTCCAGCCGGCCTTCGCGCAGCTGCTCGATGCTTTTCTTTTCCGGTCCGAACCAATTCACCATCGGCGACTCGGTACGGCGGATTCCTGTTTCGGATTCACGGGCACAAGGATAAATTACACTCCCCGCCGGGCTTCCGAGGGGTGCGGCGGAAATCCTCCGCCGCACATTCTCTTCTGCCGTAATTCCAAATTTAGACCGCCCGCGCCAAACCTTGGTTCCCGGATTCTTCCCGTTATCGGAAAAAATGATTTTGATCACGATTTTTGGGAGATTGGGAGTGGGAAACCGGAGTGAAAATGCCGGGAGAGCCTGGATTCATGGGGATTTCCGGCAGCGTGCCGCGTTATCGTCGCGATGATTTGCATGGCGCGGATTGTCCCGGTCGAGTACAATGGTTTGGTCTTTGGGAGTGAAGTTCCGCGCGCTTTCAACCGCCCCAAGCGGCTGGCGCGGACCGGAAAAAAAACGGGAGGACATATATGGACAGACGCACCATGCTGGCCAAGACTTCGGGTTCGGCCGCCTTGGCCGGGGATCCGGCCTTTGCCAGATACGCCAACGCCGCGCTCCCCAAGCGCGCCGCAGTGACGGCAGGCCTGGAGCCCTTCGCGGGGGCCTGGGACAAACGCCACGCTTCGCATCTTTTGCGCCGGGTCCTGTTCGGGTTCGCCAAGGCGGATTTGGACAAGGCTCTGTCGCTGAACTCGGCCAATTGCGTGGATGCCTTGCTGGACGTGGCGGAGGAAACCCTGCCGCCTCCCGTTTCCACGGATGCGGGCGATACCGGCGTGACCGTGGGTCAGACCTGGACCACCGTCGCCTATGACGGCAACTTCAACGGCACGCGCCAACGTTCCCTGCAGAACTGGTGGATGGCCCTGATCCTGGGCCGGAAATTCTCGGCGCGGGAAAAGCTGATCCTGTTCTGGCACAACCACCTGGCCACGGAGCTGGACGTGGTGGGCGATCCCAAGTACGCGTATATGCACCATCTGCTGTTGCGGAAGAATGCGGTCGGCAATTTCCGGGATCTGGTGCGGCAGATCACCGTCGATCCCGCCATGCTGCAATACCTGAACGGGGACAGCAACACCAACACCAATCCCAACGAAAACTACGGCCGCGAGCTGCAGGAACTGTTCACGGTGGGAAAGGGGCCGGAAACCGCCGCCGGCAACTATACCAACTATACCGAAGAGGACGTGAAGGCCGCGGCCCGGGTGCTGACGGGATGGCGGGACGTGCGGGATACGCCCACGGCGGAATTCCAGGACAAGAAGCACGACGTCAAGGACAAGGTCTTCTCGGCCGCCTACGGGAACACGGTCATCACCGGCAGGGCGGGAACGGATGCGGGAACCCTGGAGCTGGACGACCTCATCAAGATGATTTTCGCCCAGACCGAGACCGCGAAATACTTCTGCCGCAAACTGTACCGGTTCTTCGTGTACTACGCCATCGACGCCACCGTGGAGGCGAACATCATCGCCCCCTTGGCGGACCAATTGATGAAGGCGGACTACGATATCAAGCCCGTGCTCGCCACCTTGTTCAAGAGCGCCCACTTCCATGACGCCGCCAACCTGGGCTGCCAGATCAAGACGCCCATGGACGTGGTGGCGGGAACCCTCAGCCTATTGGAAGCGGCGCTTCCGGACGGCGCGGACCCGATCAAGCAATACACCCTGATGGCGCTGATGGTGGGCGAAGCCTCCCGCATGCAGTTGGAGATCGGCAATCCTCCCAACGTCGCGGGCTGGTCGGCCTATTACCAGGATCCGGTCTTCTACGAAGTGTGGATCAATTCGGACACCCTGCCCCGCCGGGTCCAGTTCACGGATAAGCTGGCTTCCGCCAAGGGCTACGGTTATCCCACGGGCAACGCCATCACCACCGATGTGCTGGCGCTGGCCAACGCCACGTCCAAGCCGGGAACGGTGGACACGCTCGTCTCCGAGCTGGCCGCGATCTTCTACCCCATCACCCTCACGGACGTCCAGATCAAGTACCTGAAGGACGTGATGCTTTCGGGCCTGCCCGAATACGAATGGGGCGTGGAATGGGACGATTACGTGGCCGCGCCTGCGGACGCGACGAAGATCAAACCGGTGGAAACTCGCCTCAGGGCCCTGTTCGGGGCCATGATGCAATTGGCGGAGTTCCAATTATGCTAGAAGGGAAATCCGGCATGGACAGAAGAAGGTTCCTCAAAATCGGCGCCTCGGCCTGCGCGATCCCGCTGGCCTCCGGCAAACTCACCGCGAGCGTCTACGGCAGCCCGCTTTCCTCCCTGGCCGCGTTGGCCGGCAACGATCGCGTCCTGGTGGTGATCCGCCTGGACGGCGGCAATGACGGACTCAACATGGTCCTGCCGCTGGATCAATACGCCAACCTGGCCAAGGCCAGGGCCAACATCCTCATCCCGGAGGCCAAGGCCCTGAAGCTCACCACCGCCACCGGCCTGCATCCGGCCATGCCGGGCCTGGCCAAGATGTACGCGGACGGCAAGCTGCGCGTGATCCAGTCCGTGGGGTATCCCAACCACAACCAGAGCCATTTCCGGTCCACGGACATCTGGTTCTCCGCGTCGGACTACAACCAGGTCCTGACCACGGGGTGGCTTGGACGTTACCTGGAGACGATCTACCCCGGCTACCCGGACGGCTATCCCAGCAAGGATTTCCCGGATCCCCCCGCCATCCAGATCGGATCCGCCCTCTACACCTTGCTGCAAGGCTCTTCGGTGCCCATGGGCATGGCCGTGGCCAGCGCCACCTCCATCTACTCCCTGGTGCCCGCGGGATTCGACACGGCGCCGGCCACTCCCGCCGGCCATGAACTCACCTTCATACGCCAGATGTTCACGGAAACCCAGAAATACGGGGAGTCCATCAAGAAGGCCATCGCCGCGGCGACCAACAAGTCCACCCTGTATCCCGCCACCGGCAACACCCTGTCCGATCAGCTCAAGGGCGTGGCCCGCCTCATCGCGGGCGGACTGCAGACCAAGGTCTACGTGGTGTCCCTGCGCGGCTTCGACACCCACGCCAACCAGGTCCTGGCGGCCGATGTCACCACCGGCTCCCACGCCGCCTTGCTGACCAAGCTGAACGACGCCATCGTCGCCTTCCAGGACGACCTGCGCCTGCTGGGCCTGGAGAACCGCGTAATGGGCATGACCATGTCCGAGTTCGGGCGGCGTATCCTTTCCAACGCATCGCTGGGAACCGATCACGGCACCTCGGCGCCCTTGCTGGTATGGGGCGCGGGAGTATCCGGCGGCCTGCTGGGTACCAATCCCGTCATTCCCGCCACGGTCACGGTGAAGGACAACATCCCCATGCAATACGATTACCGTTCCATCTACTCCAGCATCCTCAAGGACTGGATGGGCGTTGCGGGAGCCGATTTGCAGACCGTGCTCTTGAAGGACTTCCCCGCCCTGCCCATCGTGGGCTCGCCCGTGCTGCCCCGCAGCCTTGCGGGCGCCGGCGCGGAGCTGGAGCAGAACTTCCCCAACCCGTTCCGCGGGGCCACCACCTTGCGTTATCGGGTTTCCAGCGGAGACAGGGTGCGCCTGCGCGTATTCGATTCCCACGGCGCCCTGGTGCGGGTGGTCGCGGACGGCTTCCACGCGCCCGGAACCTACGCCCGCACGCTGGAGGCGGGCTCTATGAGTCCGGGAACCTATTTCTATCAGTTGGAAATGGGCGGCAAGACCTTGCAACGTCCCATGGAAGTGATGCGCTGAGCCGACTGGCTCTACGCGGTCAGGTCGAGACCAGCGACTTGGCCGGGGCGGGAGGGACGGTGGGTATGGCCGTGCGGATCAACCGGTTGATGATGTAGATGGCGATCAGCGTGGTGCCGACGGCGGCTCCCAGGACCACCCAATTCCATACCGTGAGTCCCGATGGATCTTCGAGCAGGCCCTTGCCCACGTGTCCCACGTAGAGATAGAAGAAGATGTCCGGCGTCAGGCCCAGAAAGGAACTGAGCAGGTATTTGCGGAAGTCCAGTTTGGGAATGGTGAACAGGTAGTTGAGCACCGAGAAGGGAAGCAGGGGATTGAGGCGGATGAGGAAGACCAGGATGGGACCATGCCTGGAAATGGCCTCATAGATGGATTCGAAGCGGGGATGATCGTGGCGCAAGGCTTCCACCCGCTTGCGCCATAGGCGCTTTCCCAGGCCGTAGGTCACGGCGATGGAGGCCAGACCGGAGACGGCCACCAGCAGATAGCCCATCCAGAAACCGTACAGGGTTCCGGCCGCCAGGATCAGTCCCGTAATGGGGACGAAAAAAACCGAAGCCGCCACGAAAAGGATCACATACGGCACCACCGCGAGGGGACCCAGGGCCCGGAACCAGGCGATAGCAACTTCCAGGTAATCCTTGAAGGGAAGGAACGCATTGAATGCGATCACGCCGAGCACGACCAGGGTGATGAGCAGGATTTTCGATTTCATCGCGCCAAGGATTCCGATCCGTCGCCAAACGGATAGACGTAACGTCCGTTCCGTCGGAGGGCATCAATCTAGAAATTCCTGCCCTGGGGCAATGGTTTCCGGGAGGTTACAACCCCGAAAAAGGCCGGATTCCTTTATCATTTTGGGGATCCCGGCCCGGATAAAGCGGGGCTAGCGGATGCCGGCCTTCCAGTCATCCTTGGAAAAGGCCGGGACTTCCTGGCGGGTGCGGTTTTCGGAATCCGCCGCGGCCTTGATTTTGCCGAAGGAAAGGACCTCGGTGGGGCAGGCTTCCACGCATGCGGAACACCGGACGCATTCCACATCGTTCATGGGAACGCCCTTGTTGGCGTAGTTCATGACATCGATGCCCATGTGGCAGACCTTTGTGCAGATGTTGCACGAAATGCATTTCTTCTTCTCGGCGAAGATGCGGTATTTGGAGAAGCGGCTGTAGATGTGCATGAGCGCCGCCAACGGGCATCCATAGCGGCACCAGATGCGGCCGGACAGGAAGAAGTACACCCCCAGTCCCAACACGCCCGCGAAGAACACATCGATGGCGAGCTTGTACGCGCCCCGCAGGGTATCCACCCAGGCCGGGTGCCCGCCCATGTGATTGGTGAAATAGCCGAATGCGGTGACCACGACCGCCGAGGCCAATACGAATTGCCCGATATTGTCCAGCTTCTTGGGCGTCTTGCCGTGGGGCGCCTGCATGCGGTATTCATCGCCAAGGGTTTCCGCCATGCCGCCGCAGCTGCAGATCCAACCGCAATAAGCGCCCTTGCCCCATTGCCAGACGATGAGGGCCAGGATCCCGAAAGTCTGCACGAACGGGAACCAGGTCCAGAAGGAACTGGTGCCGAAATCGTTCATGTCCAGGGGCCAGAACAGCACCAGCCCGAAGCAGGACCATTTTCCGGAGGGGAAGATCTCCCGCATCACGTAGCCGTCCGGCGAGAAATTGGCCTTGATGAGCGGTTCGAAGAGGTGGAAGGGAAGCAGGAACAGGAAGAAAACCTGGACGATGATGAGGGACAGCACCTGGTATTTGATATATCGCGTCTTCTTCACCATCATGCGCCGGACGCCGAAGAGGAGGATGGTGATGCTGTAGAGGAGGCTATAGTAATAGGTGGGCTCTTCCACCCAGCCGGCGGTGCGGCCGAGCAGGAAGTGGAAATAGACCCAGGTGAAGAATACGGCCGCCGCGATGAAGTACCCGTACTTGATCCTGGACCAGGCGGTGCCGAAGTATTTGTCGCGCCGCTTGATCATCATGGCCAACGCCGCCGTTCCGCTGGCCAGGAATGCCAGCGACCCCAGCCAACCCAGGTAGAAGTTGAGGGACGAGTACCAGGAATAATGGTTCAATGACCAGCTCAGTTTGCCTGTCACGGCGCCCGAAAAGGGACCGGTGAGGTAGGCGAGGATGAATCCGGGCAGGGAATGGACATCGTGGAACAGGTCCCGGGCCACGCCCGCCTTGCCGAAATAGAGCATGGAGAAGAAGCTGATCATGGCCACGACGTAGACATACCAGGAGCGATCCTTCTGGCCCGCCATGCGCAGGCCCGATCGCTTGAAGAATGCGGTCGGCAATTCCCTGCCGATGAGGACGAACACCTCGTCCGTCTTGATGGTCTTCTCGCCGTCCGCGGTCTTGAGGACGGTTTCGCCCGGGCGGATGGCCTTGGGCTGGGATTGGAAAATGGGTTCGATGAGACCGGCCTCCCGGAGGAACTCGAAGCGCTCCAGGTTTTCCGGTTTGGGCCGGTCCAGGGACTCCTTGCGATAGGAAAGCGTGACCCGGTTGCCCGCCTCCGCCAACGCGGCCGCGGCCTCCACGGCCGAATCGCCTCCGCCCACCACCAGGATGTCTTCCCCGTGGAATTCCCCGGGATCGAAAAGCCGGTTGAATACATTGGGCTGGTGCTCGCCGGGAACGCCCAGTTTGCGGGCGTCTCCGGTCTTGCCGATGGCCAGCACCACGCGCAAGGCCTGGAGCGGACCCTGGTTGGTTTCCAGGGTCAGCACATCGCCGGCGTCCTGGGAAAGGCGCTTGCGCTTGATGGCTTCCACGCGCACGCCCATCCGGGTGCGCAGGGATTTGCCGGAGATCTGGCGGTGCAGATCCTCGAGCAGGGTTTCCTTATAGCCGTCCTTGATGGAAAGCGGCGACTCCTCCCGATAGCCGTCCGGCTTTGCCAGGATGAGCTTGTGCTTTGGGAAGTTCTCGATGGTACTGAAGAGGCCCGAGGACTCGAGCAATTCGTAGTCCAGGCCCCGCTTTTCGCATTCCAGCGCGCAGGCCACCCCGGCCGGCCCACCGCCGATGATGAGCACATCGCGGACATCGCCGGACGCGGGCTTACGGGACGCGAACTCCTTGTCGGCCAGAATGTGGCGCACCACCTTGGCGCCGCTTTCGGAAGCCAGTTTCAGGAGCGGGGTTCCCGTCAGGTCACCGACGATGTAAACGCCTTTGACCGAAGATTGGTAGTTGGAATCTATTTCGGGATAGCGCTCCACTTCCCCGACCGGGTTGCCTTTTTGGAGCCAGCGCAGATAAGTGGCGATGAGAGGAACTTGCACGCAGACCTCGTTCTTTCCCGGAAAATAGCTTATTCGGAGGATTAGTCCCGGCCCGGTGGAAAACGTTTCCAGGAGCGGGCGAGGTCGCACTTTGCTAAACTATGGGCATGGATATCCACTTGGTGCAAATGGCCATCGCCCGCGGAAAGCCCGGGTTGAACCGGGCCAAGGTTCTGTCTTTGACCGCCGGCATCAAACCTAGAACGGCCCAGGGAGCCGAGGAATCCCTGCTCGTCCTGCCCGAACTGTTCAGCACCGGGTTCCTGGACGATTCGGTCCTGCGCCCGGACGGCGCGGCCGCGATTGCCGGGGTGGCCGGCGAAGACCGCGCCTTCCTGGCCTCCCTGGCCCGCAAATCGGGTTGCTGGGTGGCCGGCGCCACCGTCGAGGCCGGCCCCACAGGCATGGACGGCAACGCCGGCTACCGCAATCTCAGCCTTTTGTACTCGCCGGACGGAACGGAGCGTGCGCTCTACCGCAAGGTGCATCCTTTCAGCTACGGCGGCGAGGATCGGCTGTTTTCCAAAGGTAACGAGATTGTTACCGCAGGCATCGGGGATTGGGTGGTCCAGCCCACCGTCTGCTATGACCTGCGCTTTCCCGAGCTGTACCGCGCGGGCTCGCAACGCGGCGTGCACCTCATCCTGGTCCAGGCCAATTGGCCCCATGCCCGCCAGGCCCATTGGGAAACCCTGCTCCGGGCGCGCGCCATCGAGAACCAGGCCTATGTGGCCGGAGTCAATTGCACCGGGTTCCAGGAATCCCTGCGCTTCGCGGGCGGTTCGTCCATCCACTCGCCCAAGGGAGAGACCCTGGCCGTGGGGGACGAGTCCGAAGGCGTGGTACGCTCCCGGCTGGACCTGGACGGATGCAAGCAATGGCGCAAACAGTTCCCGGCCCTGCGGGACCGCATGCCCTGGGAATTCTACGGCCCCTAGTCCGGCTCCCGCGCCAAAAAAAATCCGCGACGTCCAAGAAGATCCTGTGCAAGCGCGCGAGGTTTTGTGTAAATTTCGGAAAGCATGAAGATCGCCACGGAAGTCGCCGTCCAGGCCTCCCCGGACAGGATCTGGCAAACCCTCATAGACTTCGCGGCCTATCCCGAGTGGAACCGGTTGCTCAAAGCGGTGCGGGGCCAGGCCGCTCCCGACGCGGCCATTGAGTTGGACCTGCAGTTCTACGGCAAACCCTCCGCCGAGAAAAAATCCTGCACGATCACGGGCTTCATCCCGCCCAAATATATGAGCTGGGTATGGAACCATAAATTCGGATCCTGGTTCCTCTCTTTCGAGCATGTCTTCCGGGTCAAGGAACGGGAAAACGGCAAAGTCATTTTCTTCCAGGAGATGTATTACACCGGCCTGGGACTCAAGTTTCGGCGTCGTGACGTAGAGCATATGGTGAAACTCTCCCTGAACAAGCTGAACGACGATCTGAAACACAGAGTGGAACCGCCAGGGACTTCCGACTAGTTCGGGGAAACCTCCTTCGGGCGCGGGAAAACGGGTTCCGGAATATTTTTTTGTGAAATCCCGCATTCGCCAACCGGCGATGCGGGGAAAAAGACAGATTAGGGTAATGGCCTCGGGAGGCATGATGCAGGACCTGATTCGCACGGTGTTGGTGGTGGAAGACGAGGACGGGGTCCGCAATCTCATCCGCACGCTTTTCCGCCTGGAGGGATTCGACGTGATATCCTGCCAGGACGGCGTGGAAGCGTTGGACCTGATGCAGGCCCGCGGCGGCAACATCCACCTGGTCGTCACGGACCTCAACCTGGGTCCGTACATGGATGGCATCGAACTGGCGGAGAACCTGCGGACCGTCTATCCTTCCGTGAAAGTCCTCTTCATCTCCGGAGAGGAAGAAGAAGGCCGTCTGGGCCGCGAAGTCGCCGGCGGCCGCGCTTTCTTTCTCAAGAAGCCTTTCACGCCCCGGGGTCTCACGGAAAAGGCCAAGGCCATCCTGGCCATGGCCCCGGTCATTTCCGTTTCGCGCTGACTTTCTTTCCCGCGGCCGCGCTTGCCTTGGCGGGTTTCGCGGCCTTCTCCGGTTTGGCGGCTTTGGCCGCCTTGGCGGATTCCAACCCGTACTCCCACAGGTATTCCTTGCACCCGGCCTTGCGCGAGGCATAGCGGGACATCACGAAGAAATAATCGCTCAACCGGTTGATGTACTTGACGAGCCTCTTGTCCACGGACTCTTCCCGGGAAAGACGCAGGATTTCCCGCTCCGCCCGCCTGCATACCGCCCGGCACTGGTGAAGGGCCGCGTTGGGCAGGGTGCCCCCCGGCAGGACGAATGAATTCAACGGCTCCAGGGATTTCTGCATGCCATCCATTTCCCGTTCCAGGCCCGCGGAATCTTCGTCCCCTATTTGGGGCATGTTCGGGTAGGATTGGCCGGCGGGAGTGGCCAAGATGCTGCCCATGTCGAACAGGCGATTCTGGACCCGGCGCAGGCTGGTCTCCAATTCGGAACGGACGACGGCAGGGAGGCCGCCGCTTTTGGTTCCTTTGCCGGCGGAGTCCGCGGCGATCAGGGTGCGGGCCGTGCCCACCAGGCAGATCAATTCATCCACCGTGCCGTAGCTTTCCAGCTTCCTGCAGTCCTTGTCGACGCGCGCTCCGCCCACCAGGGAAGTCTGTCCGCCGTCTCCGCCGCGGGTGTAGACGCGGGTAATATGTATGGCCATGGGAATCTCCGGAAAGCGCGCCGAGAATCCGGCGGCGAACATTGCCGGGGAAGATAGCTCGCACGGAGGCGTTTGGAAATGTCCCTGCCGAAACCGGGGATGGAAGTCCGGCGCGCGTTCGCTATACGATGAAGCTATTCCAGGAGGAGCGTCCGGGATTTCCGGACCTGAATCCCCGGGGCGATCATTCGTTGCCGGTCAAATCCTGAACCGACCTCTATCGGACCGCGCCAGTCGGGCCCATTCCCGCTTGGAATCGGACAGGCCATAGACTATCCGGCTTGGCAAGGCTATTGCTTTGGGTATCCCCCACACGCCTTTCCGAAAGAGTGATTCATGGTTTCCCCATCCCGCCCGCTCAGGTCCGCGACCCTGTTACCGCTCTTCCTCATCTGCTTGGTTTCCCTTTCCCACGGTGGGGGAAACCTTCCGGCCAAGGCGCTGGTCGCCGACAAGGACACCGTGCTGGGCATTGACAAGCAGCACTGGGACGATTTGGGTGAATGGAAGCCGGCCAACCGCATCCAGATTCGGAACGCGTCCCCTGAAGCCGTGATCATCGATTCCGTACGCCAGCGCGTCGACACGCTGTCCTACGGTTCGCAGATGGAAATGGTCTTTTCCTGGCGGGAAAAGGAGGGGGAACCAACGCGGCCCGTTCTGAACGGCGACAAGATCCCAATCCGGATCCCGGCAGGTGACTCCCTGGAACTCGGTATGTTTGAAATCGGCGATTTGGGAATCCTCGTGAAGCAAAGCGCACAGGCCCGGAAGTACCCGATTGACGACTCCATCGCTACGACCATCACAGTCCACTTCGGCCGGGATTCCCTGCAATTCGTCCTGAAGGCGAAGGTGAAAATGTTCTCGTTCGGAAGTGCCGTCCGCAAACGGGACCCCGTTTTGAGAAGGCGGAACGCGCCGATTGGGTGCGGAGCCGACGGTAGGCAGGTTTCCAAAACCGGAAGGAGCGCCCATGGACGCGCATTTTTTTGAGTCGACGGAACGCCTGATGGGCGCCGCCCGCAAGGACGGCGCCACTTCCTATCGCAAGGCCGGAGTGCGGATCGAAAGGATCTTTCCCGCGGCGGAGAAGACTTCGGATTC
>JAQBPN010000058.1 GCA_028287505.1 Fibrobacterota bacterium
TTGACGGCCCGGGGCACCGTCGCCATCTGGGAAATCGAACGCCCCGGAGAAGGCAAGCCGCCGGAATTCGGACGCGACGCCAGCGCCCTGTATTTCCGGTTGACCTCCACGTCCCGATGCTTTTCCATCCGGGATTACCGGGAGTGGCTGGAGGCGGCCGGATTCGCGGACATCCGCATCGTCCGGTCCCTGACCGCGCCTTTGCATGTCCTCATCCATGCGCGCAAGCCGGGGTGAACCCGGCCGGAGGATTCAATGATGTCCGTGGCGTCCATGGCGTCCGCGACCCCGATCCCCTTCGGCACCGCGTTCGCGGGACATGGGCGGACGGCGCTCTTCGCAGGCTTCCGCCGTTTCGTGTCTGATGGATCGGTAGTCCGCGCTGGTGGTGTCCGTTCCCGCCAACAGCGTGGCCATGGAGTCGCACAACGCCTTGGCCGCCGCTGAATCCAGGACGGGACGGAGCCCATGCAGGCCGGGCTCTTCGCAAGCCTCATGCGTTTCATGCTTCAGTATGGCGTAGCCGGAATCCGTGGAGTCGGCTTGGCCCAACGCCGCCGTCAGGGAGTCGCACAGCGCCGCGCGCGCGGCGGAATCCAACCGCGGTCCATGGAAGCCGCCGCGCCCGCCATGGGGGCCGCCCCGGCCTTCGCGTCCTTCGCGGTCCAGGATCCGGTGCGCCGCCGCGGTATCCACGATGCAGCTGTCCACCAAATCCGCGACCAGGCTCTGGGAATCGTTGCCTTCGTCATGGGCCCTGACGCAGCGGGCCTTCAGATCCACGCATGCGCCCGAGTCCTTGACGGCCAACCGGAGCAATTCGGCGTTGGTATCGCTGACGGAGGAAGTGTCGGATTTCTGACCCATGAAGGTTTGGCACCCCATGAACAGTCCGGCCGTGAGGCCCAATCCCGCAAGTCCCCTGATGATTGGTTTTGTCCGCATGTATCCTCCGGTAATATTGGTGTTGAGGATAGAATACGCGTGTCCGGGGCCGGCGGAGTAGCCGGCGTAAAAGAAAAATGGGGACGATTTGTCCTCATCCCATCCGGTACATGTACCGCACGGTACGACTCCGGGCCAACAAAAAAGGCGGGAGGTCCCTCGCCTCCCGCCTTCCCCGCCTTGGATCCGCTCCGGCGGTCCGGGGCGGACAAAGGTTACATGTACGTTACGATACTAGGGTTTCTCGGGGCAATGTTCCTTGAGAGATCCCTGGATGCGGACATAGTCCGCCGAAGCCGGATCCATGGACATCAGCTTCTTGCGGAGCTCATCGCAGTTGACCACGGGAGGAGCCACCACCGGGGGCTGGGGCTCCATGCAAACGGACTTGTACTTCGCTTCCAACTCGCTGCGGGCGGCGCTGCCGGCAACGCTCGCGCCCAGGCGCAGCTTCAGGTCCATGCAGATGGAGTCATGGGGCACCGGGGGGAGGACCGAGGTGTCCTTGGGCGGCCTGACGATGGTGTCGACGGGGACCGGGGGCTTTTCCGGGCAATGTTCGCGGAAGGATCCCTTGAGACGCTTGTAGTCGGCGGAGGCCGTATCCAGGGTCAGAAGCTTCTTGCGGAGCTCATCGCAATTGACCACGGGCGGCTTGGGCAGGGTGTCCTTGGGCGGAACCACGACGGTGTCGCGGGGAGGCTTGGGAAGCGAATCGATCGGGATCCACTCTTTGCACATAGCCGCATACAGGTGTTCCAGATCGGCGCGGCCGGGTTCACCGGGCTTCACCAGTTCCAGCTTGGCCTTGATCATCCTGCACGTGTCTTCATAGGGGTTGGGGCGCGGGGGGTTCACGATGGTGTCATGGGGAGGCTTGGGAATCGAGTCCTTGCACATGCCCAGGAACATGTGTTCCAGGTCGGTGCGGCCGGCTTCGCCGGGCTTCACCAGTTCCAGCTTTTCCCGGAGCATGCGGCAGGTATCTTCGCCCGGATCTTTGCCCGGCCCTTCGCCCGGTTCGCGGCAAAGCTTTTCATGGCGGGCGCTGTCCCCGATTTCAAGCTTGCGGCAATCCTCGGGACAATAACGCTTGTAGGAAACCGTCATCTCTTCGCGACCGCCCTCGATCTGGGAGACGATCCAATGGCAGCGGGTGTTGGAGTCCGGCACCAGGTTGGGAGGTATCACCGGAATGCCCTTGTCCGTGGCTTTCACTTCCTTGACGCAGGCCGACAGGAACGCGGCCTCGGCGGCGCTGTCCGCATGACCGCTGGTACGGGCGTTCAGGATGACGCCCCATTGTTCCCGGCACGTGCTGTCGTCCTTGATGGACAACCGCAGGGACGCATCATCCGTGGTGGTCACCGGATCGGCTGCGGCATTGTCCTTGGATTGATCCAGGATGTTCTGACATCCCAGGAAAAGGCCTGCCGTGAGGCCAAGGCCGGTGAGTAAGCGTACGGTCGGTATGGACAGCTTCATATAACCTCCGGTTGAAGTGTACCTGGAGATAAGGATACACGCGGGCCGGGGGTGTTGAGGGAGAAAAAAGACCCGAAAGCGGGGATTATTTGTCCTCACCTTGAGGCTTGCCCAGCCGGATCCATTTCCGGTCCCGTTACCCTTAAAACCCTATAAAAACAGGCCGATTTGCAAGTCTGTCCAAAAATGGTCCAAAAGCAGCGGATTGGGGTGGGGACGGATTGGCGATTTTATAGAGGATTATTTGTCCTCACTTTTATCCCCGTTTTCATCCATCGGACGGATGCCGGGGTAGTATACTTTGGACATGGACCCCAAGGGCGGAAACGGAGAGCAGAGCCTTTCCGGAGATCCGAAGCGGCCGGAAACGCCGCCTCAGATCCTGCAATATCTCGACTATCGCGAGTACTTGCGGGACTATTACGCCCAGCGCAAATCCGTGGAAGGCGATTTCTCCCAGCGCACCTTCGCGAAGGAAGCCGGTCTGCCTCCCTCCTGCTCCAGCCTGCTGCCCGCGATCATCAAGGGCCGCCGCCAGCTCAGCCAGAATCTGCGGATCAAATTCGGCAAGGCCATGAAACTGGGGGAACGGGAATACCGCTACTTCGATCTGCTGGTGCAGTTCAACCAGGCCAAGGGAATGACCGAGAAGAACCACTTCTTCGCGCAGCTGACCAAATTCCGCAGCTCGCGCGCGCAAATCGTGGGGGAAACCCAGTACCGTTTCTTTTCCAAATGGTATTACTCCGCGGTCTGGAACTATTTCGGCATCGACCAGAAGCAGCGCCATCCCGCCGCCATCGCGGCCAACATCCTTCCGCCCATCACGCCCACCCAGGCGGAAGAAGCCATCAAGCTGTTGCTGGAGCTGGGCCTGATCAAGAAGACCGCGAGCGGCTATGCGGTGGCGGAACGGCATATCTATACCGAGAAGAACGTGCAGGCGATGGCGGCGCGCCAGCATATCCAGGAACTGGGCGGCATGGCCATGCAAGTGTTCCAGACGCTCCCCGCGGAGCAGCGCCAATACAACGCCCTGATGTTTTCCATTTCCAAGGACGGGTTCCAATCCATCAAGGATCGCATCCGTTCCTTCCAGGAGGAACTGCGGGAGATCATCGACCGCGACAGCAAGGAGGACAGGGTCTATACCCTGACCATGCAGCTGTTCCCCAACAGCAAGGCGCCCGAATGAGGGCTGAGCGGGGAAATATTCCTACTATTGCTTCCGGGCCGTTACCATCCATAGCGAAGTGATTCATGTCGCCATTCCAACGCATCGCAATCGCAGCCCGGCGCGCCGGGGTCCAATTCCCGCTTTCGGCATCGGGATTCCTTCTGGCTCTGCTGTTCGCCGCATGCGGCGACACCCAGGTCGCGGGCACCAGTTCCGGAGTCGATAACCCCGCGCTCACCGTGGGCTTCCGGGACGCCGGAGGAGCCGCCTTGCGCGTGACAGGCGATCTGAACGTGTATTCCGTGGATCAGAATCCCGCGGTGGATCCGCAACCGCTGGTCACCATCAAGGTCAGGAATTCATCCTTCACCAATCTCACCGGGGACGATTTCGCGCGCTTGCAGCAGGGACTGAGCAAACAGGGCGCGGCTTCCCTGCCCAAGACCGCGGCGCGCGGCGCGGCGGTCGGGGCCGGCGATTCCGCATCCACCATCTTCAACATCATCCTCACGACCCAGGATCGCACCGGCAATCTGGTGATCGGCATCAAATACGATTCCGCATCCAGGGAGTTCTCGCGCGTGGGCGGCTCCGTGCTGACGCGCGTGGACGTGCAACCCCGGCCTTTGGTGCGCTTCGAAGCCAAGATCGCCCGCGACAGCGTGCATGGGGACGCCGGACGCATCTTCGTCCCCGGCACTCCTTACCTGGCCACCGTGGTGGACAGCACCTTCATCATCGAGGATTTGCCGGAGGGGATCTTCCCCATCCGCCTGCTCGCCGCGGACGGCAAGGTGTATCCCATCGGCGATTCCCTGAACACCCAGAACGACCTGCGCCTTTTCCGCCCGCTCCCCAATCCGGTGGGCGTCATCGACACCACCGGCGGCAAGGATTCCATTCCCGAGTTTTCGGTCACGGTCGGCGCCAATCATCAAGCCGTCATCGAACTGCCCAGCTTCCTGGAAGCCACCGTTTCCGGAGCGGGGAAAACGGATCCCCGCCTTTCCTTTCTGTGGAGGCTGATCAAAGATGCCGGGGATTCCGGCCGGGCCGATACCCTTTTGCACGATACCCTTCCCCCGCCCAAACCCGGGGAAACCCGCAGGGCGGAAATCGTGAGCCCCACTTCGCTCCGCTCGGAAGTCAGGTTTTCCGCCGAAGGGGTCTATCAATTCGAAATCGCGGCGACCATCGGCCTGCGCACCCGTACGGATACGGTCGTCATCTCCGTGAGCAAGCTGCCCCCGCCCCCCACGCCCAGGATCATCCAGCCCCGTCCCGGGGACTCCCTGGTCGAAGGCCGATCCTATAACATCCAATGGGAAATGCCGGACAAGGGACCCGTCACCATCCAGGTCTCCGTGAACAACGGGGAAACCTGGTCCTCCCTGGCCGAACATTATTCCGGCAAGGACAGCCTGCCCATATTTCCCTGGATCCCGGCCAAGACCCTGGGCGTGTCGCAACGCTGCCTGATCCAGGTGACGAACGATGCGGCTCCCACCTTACGCGCCCGGATGGAAAAGCCCTTCAATCTCCTCCAATGATCCTTCCGGTCCCGCGCCGGCAGCTTCAAAATCCTCCCGAATCCCATTTAAAAAACCCCAACTCCCATCGGGCGGAAGGCCCGCGGGCCTTGACCTGCAACGGGATCCGGCAGGTATCATCAGGTATGGAAGCATCTCCTGATCGTGAACCCCAATCGCCCAATTTCGGCGCGTATCAACTCGACGAGCGCCGGACCGACAACTATACCTTTACCAATCTGAAAGGTCTGATCCGCTATTTTTCCACCTGGCTGGAAGAAGAGGATATCGGCGAGGTCGTCGAGAAATCCAAGCAAGGGTTCACGGTGCGCACGGGCTGCGATAACGATGAAACCAAATTGCAGCTTTTGAAGAAATGCGAATACGCCCTGGTCCGTATCCTGCGCAAAGGCCCCCGCTAGGAATCGCACCGCGGCCTAATCCCTGCTAAGGAAGGGATCCCGCCCCAGGCAACAAGGCGGCCCTGCAGCCTCCCTCCGAACATACGCTCACATAGGCCATGGAACGGAAGACCGAGCCTTCCACGGTCCGGCCGTCCCACTCCCACGCGTCCCCACCCGCGGAACCCGTCCCCTTGGCCAGGCCTTTCCGCAGTATCCGGCCTTCCGCATCATGAACGTTGATTGCGAACTCCTGGCCCGGCAACGCCCCCGCGATCCCGATGCGCCATGCGCCGCCGCCCCGCGGCCGGGAAACAACCCTCCAAGCGGACCGCCTTCGGGGAGGAACGATATTTCCGGCCTTGCCGTCATCATCGAGATCATCCAATTGGTTCAGGAATGCGATCAGATCCCCGCGCTCTCCGACCGTCAAATGTCCGGTGACGCCATGGCGATCCGAAGGATCGGAGGAAACCAGCACCTCTTCCAAGGTTGCCGCCGATCCGTCATGGAGATAAGGGGCCGTATCCCAGAGGCCCTTGAGCCCGGGAGTGTCCAACCCTTTCAGGGGCCCGCCCAATCGCTTCCCCGAGGTCGGCTTGAGGGTTCCCACGTCGTGCACGAGAAAGCCCTCTGCGGTGACCGCGTCCCCGGGATAAAGCGTATCCGTTCCCGCTTTCGCCCCGCCCGGGGCCGGCATGCGGCTGTCGGAATAGTCCGGCGGGGCATGGCAGCGCGCGCATCCCACGTCCGCCCGGAAGAAGACCGCTTTTCCGCGCCGCGCGGCCGCGGTAAGGGTACCATCCGGGTTACGCCAGGGGCTGGGCGGGACCGTTTCCAGGGAGGCCACGTAGGCCGCCAGGGCATCCAGCTCCGCGGACAGGCCCGCTTTGCGATCTCCCAGGGGCAGGCTGCGCGATCCTTGCAGGAATGCCGCCTGCGGCAGGAAACCGTTCCCGCCGAAGGGACCGCGCATGTCATTCTCGAAATCCTGGACCTCGTCGAAGTTGCCGCTCCAATGGAGAGGCCCTTGGCGCGCGCGGCCGAAGAGAGGAACGGTGCTACGCAATCCTTCCCCGCGATCGGTGAAGTCCCAGACCCGCCCATCGCTGCCGCCTTCCGCATGGCAGGTGGCGCAACTGAGATAGCCGTCCTTGCACATGCGGATATCCGTGGTATTGTTGAAAATCCGTTTTCCCGATAGCACCGCCGCGGACAGGGGTTCCCGGGACGCGGTGGGCACCGTCTTGAGCAGCGGGGCGAGAGTGCCGCCCCCGAAGACCAGTCCGGCAGCGTCGTATACGGAAACGGTCCTGGAAAGGAAAGCCTGCACGAAAAGCCGGCCGGTGGCGCTGTCCACGGCCAGTCCCATGGGCGAAGCCCCCACGTCGGGAAGGGTGGTAATCCGGGCATCGTCGAAGGGATCCCAGGCCAGGACTTTTTCACTGCCCCGGAAGGCGATGAAGGCGGGAAAACCCCAGGGGCCGAAAGCCACGGCCACCGGTCCCTCGCTATCGTCGATGTCCAGGCGCAGGGAAACCTGTTCGCGGCCGGTGGACATGTCGATGCGGGAAACCATGGAGCGGACCGTGCTCTGGAAATCGAGCGGCCTGCCGTCCCGCGCCGGTCCCCGCCGGAGGTTGTCTTTCTTGGCCGGTATCCAGGCTTCGCTGCCGTCCGGGGAAATGACGATGGCGGCCAGATGGTTGGGCGACCCGCGCCCGGCGTTTTCCGCGTCAGGAGTGGAGTCTTCCGCCAGGGGGATGAGCCGGAGCACGGCCATGCTCGCGGCATCCAGCTCGGTCACCGTTCCCTGGTATCCCCGGGAAAGGAAGTGGGCGACCAGGATCCGTTTCCCCCCGGGATCGACCGCGAGGCCGCGCGGATGGGGTAACACGGCGGTCACGTCCAGGATTTTTCGGGTGACGGGATCCAGGCGGGCCACCTGGCCGGAGGATTCCAGGCTCACATAGGCCGCCGATCCGTCCGGGTTGAAGGCGATGCCGGAAGGGGCGGAAGCGAAAGGAAGGCGGAGAGTGGCCAGGACCGATCCCTTTTCCGGATCCAATACCGAGACGGTGGCATCCCCCCGGTTCGCCACCCACAAGCTGCCGTCCGGAGCCTGGGCCAGGGATTGCGGATGGTCTCCCACCGGGACTTCCAGGATCAATTCGAGCCTGTCCGCATCCACGCATGCGACGGTGCCATGATCGGGATTGACGGTCCAGACCTTGCGCCGCGGTCCGTCGATCAGGATGGAGGCGGAAGCGGTCGGACGGCGCGCCGGCAGCAGCGGGTGGATCAGGACGAAAAAGGTGGCGGTCTTTTGAGCGCTCCCCTGGCGCATGCGGGCCAGCACCGAAAAGCGGCCGGGTCGATCATAACGGTGGACCGCCGTGGCCAGAGAATCGAAGGCCGTGGGAGGGGTGGCGTCGCCGAAGTCCCAGGAATAAGACGCGCCTTGGGCGGGCTGGGCCGTGAACGCGACCTCGGCGCCCACGGCCGCGGGATTGGGGAAGGCTTTGGGCTCCCCGTCCGCCCGGCCGGCCGGCGGAAAGGCGAGCACCGCGGCAAGGACCGCGGCCAGGAACTCCGCCGCCCGGAATCCGCCCCAGGGAAACATGCGTGTTACCGTACCACCGGAAGTATATACAGGCCCGGCGCGAGGCGGATGCGCGCCGGATCGCCGGCGTCCGGGGGAAACAGGGCCCGCCCCAAGGGATTGCGAAGCCGGGATCCCTCCCCGCGGCCGATCCCCAAGCCTTGCGCCGGCCTCAGCAACCGGTAGTCCCCGCCCGCCCGGGCCCTTCCCCGCCGCGCTTGCAAGGAGGAAGCGGTTTCGGTGGTGAAGCGGATGACGGTGTCGCGGGGCGAGGGGGTTCCGCCCCAATCCCGCAGACGTCCGGCCGGCAGGAAGATTTCGTAGTCCGCCCGCGGCTCGAAAGGCCGGTCCGGGGTGAAATTGACGATGGCTTCCAGGACCGAGAGCTTGCCGGGAAGCGGCGCTCCCCCCGCGGGCCTGACCACCACGCTGTTGGAATCGACGCTGGCGAACTCGATGTTGTCCGTGAAGGAAAGCCCCACGCGCGAGGTAACGGGGATGTTAACCGCTTCGTCGACCGGCTGGGACCAGTTGACCACCGGGCCCAGGGTATCCGGGCCCGCCTGGTGGGGCGCCAGGGAGCCCTCGGAAGTCGGGCCGTCGTCGTCGCCCACGAAGACCAGGTTGCCGATGGGCATGGCCCAATCGTTGTCGCCGTTCACGTGGAAGCGTCCGACCTGGGTGGGATTGTATCCGCGCACGTCGTACTTGATGTACCAATCCGACATGCCCGCGTGGACGTAACCGTCCTGGTACATTCCGTATCCGCCATGATCCGCCCAGGCGGTATCCTGGCCGCGCTTGTTCACCTCGAAGCTGGAGGATATCTCGAACGCCAACAGGCGCCCCTGCGCCCCCAGCCCATAGATGCGGTTTCCGTTCATGAATGCGGTATAGCTGCCCTCGTGGGTGGCGCAGGAATAACGATCGATGATTTGCGGATCCGCCGGATCCGAGATGTCGAAGGTGGTGATGGCGCAGGATTCGTAGGCGAACTCCATGGTGGTCGCCACCAGGAGATTGCCGACGGCGAACATGGGGCCGGCCAAGCGTCCGTTGAGGGCGCTGTTGGGGACGTTCTTCACCAGGTGCGGGGCCCTGGGATCCCGGGCGTCCACGACGTAGAGGCCGCCGTCCATGCCCCCGCAGTAGATGTAAGGCGGCTGCCAGAAGGCGGAGATGATGCCGTTGTAGATGGCCTTGCCGCCCCCATGGGCAAGGTCCGCCGACCCGTAGCGGTGCGGGGCCTGGATGTCGGTGAAGTCCCAGATCTCCACGCCTTCGTGGGACGGAATGGCCGCCAGGTCCCGCCCGTAGCCGCGCGCGAAGGAGAAATTCTGGATCTCGCGCAGGCGCTTGCTTTCCTCGTCGTACTTCTGGGCGACGAGCTTGGGCTTGCGCGGGTCCGAGACGTCCCAGAACTGGAAGCCGGCGCTGTCCTCGTCCACGTCGATCCCCAGCAGCAGGTAACCGCGGTAGAACGCTCCGTTGCCCCAGCTCGTGCCTTCGGGGGAATGGAAGGTGGAGAGGGCCTTGAAAAGCTCGCTGGAATCGTAGCGCTCGCGGGGGATGCCCGGGCCGTCGCCGAGCGCCCGGGCTCGGACGGCGGGCGGAATGAGCAGCATGGCCAGCACGGACAGGAACCGGATACGGGCGGATCGAACCGTTTTCATCATCGCCAACCCCACTTTGGCTTTGCCGGGCGGTCCGGTCGGGACCCTCCCATGTCGTTCCGCAAGGCGGAACAATTGCTTGATTGCGCAGTGCGGTCGCCGATTCACCGGGCCCGCTGGGGGAATTATAATCCGGAAGTCCAACATGGGGGCGGGGAATCCGACAGGGCCGCGAGCTTCCGTAGCCTTCCCGAATACACCGCCCCTTCGCCTGTACAAAGGCGGCAAACCCTTCTACAATTGTCGCTTGGACTCGAGACGCAGGCGGGAGAAGGAAATGGCCGGACAGGGAAAGACCTCCAAAGTCAAGGGAAACGGGAAAGCGAAGCCCGCGGGCAAGCTGTGGCAAGGCCGTTTCCAGGAGGGCATGGCCTCTTCCATGGAAAGCCTTTCCATCAGTCTTTCCTTCGATCGGAAACTCTTCCGCGAAGACATCGAAGGCAGCATGGCCCATGCCCACGGGCTGAAAGCAGCGGGCGTGCTCACGGCCGCCGAACTCGGGAAAATGCTCGCGGGCCTGAAAAAGGTGCTGGCGGATCTGGAAGCCGGCATGGATCTCTTCCAACCCGGCGATGAAGACATCCACATGGCCGTGGAACGGATCCTGAGCGAGCGCATCGGCGCCTTGGGAAAAAAGCTGCATACCGGCCGCAGCCGCAACGATCAGGTGGCGACGGATCTCAAACTGTACGTGCGCAGACAGGCCGAATCCCTGGAAGCGGCCGTGACGGCCCTGCAGACCGCCATCTACCGGAAAGCCGTGCAATACCGGACCGCCCTGATGCCGGGCTATACCCATGTGCAGCAGGCCCAGCCCGTATACATCGGCCATTACCTGCTTTCCTTTTTCTGGGCGCTGGAGCGGGACAAGGCGCGCCTGCGCAATGCGAGCGCGTCCGCCGGGCAAATGCCTCTCGGCTCCGGCGCGCTGGCCGGCTCCGCCTTTCCATACAAGCGGGAACTGGTGGCCGCGAGGCTCGGCTTTCCGGAGCTTTCGCCCAACAGCATCGACGCCACCGCCCACCGGGACTGGGCCCTGGAATTCCTGGGGGCCGGCGCCATCCTGGGCGCGCTGCTCAGCAACTATGCCGAGGATTTCGTGCTCTGGTCCACCCAGGAATTCGCCTACATCGAACTGGGCGAGGCCTACACGTCCGGATCCAGCATGATGCCCCAGAAGAAGAATCCGGACTCCATGGAATTGATCCGCGGGAAATCCGGACGCCTGCTCGGCAATTTCACCCGCCTGTTCACGGTGATGAAGGGATTGCCGCATGCCTACGATCGCGATTTGCAGGAAGACAAAGAGCCCGTTTTCGATACCGTGGAGACCCTGCAGGTGTGCCTCACCGTCATGGCGGAAGCGATCGGCTCCCTGAAGTTCCGCACGGAGGAGATCGAGCGCAAAATGCATCCGGGTATGTTGGCCACCGATTTGGCGGATTACCTGGTGGACAAGGGAGTACCGTTCCGGGACGCCCACCACATCGTAGGGCGCATGATCGGCAAGGCCGAGGAACGGAAGGTATCCTTCCTGGACTTGCCGGAAGCCGATTGGTCCGAAATCCCCGAAGGCAAAGCGTTCAGGAAGAAGCTGACGTTCGCATATTCCGCGGAGAGGCGGAATATCCAGGGCGGCACGGGCAGCGGGTCGGTGAAGGCCCAGTTGGCCCAGGCAAAGCGCATCCTGGGCGTTTGACCCGGTTTTCCCTTTTCTTGCCCCGTTTTTCCGCCGGCCTGCCTCCTTCCATTCTTAATCGGCTTTATGATATATTGGGAACGGGACTCCGGTTTTACAGGCAATGCACGACGATACTTCCGCTACTCACCCTTCCAAAGCTTTGCCTGTCCGGGAAACGCCCGGATTCGGCGCCGAGCCGCAGCCCATCGTCACGGATGCCCCGCAGACCAAACTCGGCGGCATCTATGTAGGCCCGCCCCTCATCCGCGGCGCGCTCCTGAACAGTTTTTGGGACGGGATCATGGCCAACGGCATGACCGCGTTGAACGATACCTTCGGCATCGCCGCGGCCATCGCCTTGCGCGCGTCTTCGATGGGAATCGCCCTGCTCAGTTCCCTGCCCATGCTGCTGGGATCGCTCGCCCAGTTTTTCCTTCCCGCCTGGGCCGATCCCAAAAAAGGCCGCAAGCATTACGTGCTGTGGGGCGTGCGCGCGCAGATTCTGTTCCTGTTCCTGGCGGGATTCGCGGGATGGGTTCCCGGCCGGTTCGCGCCCATGGCCTACATCGCGCTTTTCGTGTCCGCTTCCGTGAGCGCCAACCTCACCGGCCCATACTGGGTGGCCTGGATGGGCGACCTCATTCCCGGCACGGCGCGCGGCCGTCACTTCGCCTGGCGGAGCGTGTTCTTCTCCTGGAGCTATCTGTCCTGCTCGCTCACCGCCGGCATGATCTCCCGCCATTATGACGCCCATAACGCTCCCTGGGTGCTTTTCGCATGCGTGTTCGCAGCGGCGGCATCCCTGCGCGGCGTCTCCTTCGTCTTCATGGCGCGCCAATACGAGCCGGTTTCCTCGCTGGCCCTCGAAGCCTTTTCACCGCTCGGCTTCCGCCCCGGGCGGGATTTTCTGATCTATTGCGTGGCCACGGGGCTTTACCAGGGGGCGGCTTCCATGTCGGGACCCTTCTTCAGCGTATGGTATCTGCGCGACCTGCATTTCTCGTACCTGTTCCTTTCCATCTGCCTGTCCACGACGGTTTTCGGATCCATCGCCTTCTCGGGGTTCTGGGGAAGGCTGGCGGACAACCTCGGGACCAGCCGGGTGTTGTGGATCAGCGGCCTGCTGGTGGCGCTCATTCCGTTTCCCTATGTGTTCTTCCAAAGCAAATGGGTGATCTGGGCCTGCTGCTTCTACAGCGGAGCCACCTGGGGAGGTTACAACCTCGCCAACTTCAACCATATGCTCAACGCCACCGACTCGCAGCATCGCAGCCACTACATCGCATTCGCTTCGCTGGTGGTGGGCCTGATCGGATGCGGCTTCTCCCTGATGGGCGGATTCCTGGCCACGCGCCTGCCGGTCTTCTTCGGGTGGCAATTGCAAAGCCTCTTCCTGCTTTCCGGGCTCCTGCGCCTGGGAATCTTCGCCGCATTCTTCCGCAGCTTCCGGGAATACCGGAACTCGCTCCCGAAAGCCTCCCTGAGCATCTATATGGAGCTCCCGGGCTTCCGCATGGGCGCCGGTCTCATCCGCACGGTTTTCCGGGGCTTCCGGAGCGTCTGAACGGAAAAGGAGCCCCAGCCTTGCCCTCCAAGCCGCTGGGACGGGAGATGCCGCCGGGCCGGTTTCCTAAATCCCCCGCATTAAAGTAAATTTCCCCCTGGTCCAATCACGAGGAAGCGCAATGGAACTCGATCCGCAAGCAATCAAATTGAACGATGCCATCAAGGGCGCCAACCCCGCGCTGCTGGACATGCTCTCCGCCAAAGGCAAAGCCATCTTCTTCCCCAAGCTCGGCATCCTGGCCCAGTCCGCGGAAGCGAACGGCAAGGAGATCAACGCCACCATCGGCATCGCCCTGGAAGACGACGGCTCCCCCGTGGCCCTGGCCAGCATTTCCAAGAACCTGAACCTTCCCGCCGCGGACGCCTATCCCTACGCGCCCAGCCCCGGCCGCGCGGACATCCGCAAATTGTGGAAGGAAATGGTGCTGCGCAAGAACCCGGGCCTGGCGGGCAAGACCCTCAGCCAGCCGGTGGTGACGGCCGCCTTGACCCACGGTCTGAGCATGGCCGGTTATTTGTTTTGCGACGAAGGCGACACCATCATCCTTCCCGATCTGTTCTGGGAGAATTACGGCCTCATCTTCACCCACGCCTTCGGCGCGGGCCTGGACACCTTCCCCACCTACACGGAAGCCGGCGGCTTCAACGTGGAAGGCCTGCGCGCCAAGTTGCGCGCCCCGGCCGTACGCGGCAAGAAAATCGTGCTGTTGAACTTCCCCAACAACCCTTCCGGCTACACGCCGCTTCCGGGCGAAGTGAAGGAAATCGTCGCGGCCATCTCCGAGTCCGCCCACCGGGGCGACAAGGTGGTGGTGCTCATCGACGATGCCTATTTCGGCCTGGTGTTCGAGGACGGCGTCTACGCCCAATCCATCTTCTGCGAACTCTGCGACCTGCACCCCAACATACTGGCGGTCAAGATCGACGGCGCCACCAAGGAGGACTATGTGTGGGGATTCCGGGTGGGCTTCCTCACCTACGGCATCAAGGGCGGCACTCCCGCGCTTTACGAGGCGCTGGAAGCGAAGACGGGCGGCGCCATCCGGGGCAACATCTCCAATACCTCGAATCCGGCCCAGTCGCTGCTTGTCCGATCCTGGTCCGCGGGAGAGTACGCGGCGGAAAAGAAGCAGAAGTTCGAACTGCTCAAGCGCCGCTATGACGAAGTAAAGCGCATCCTGGCCGCGCATCCGGAGTACCGTGAGCAGTTCACCCCGCTCCCCTTCAACTCCGGCTATTTCATGTGCATCCGCACCCTGAAGGCGGATTCGGAAAAGCTGCGCCAGAAGTTGCTGACGGATTACTCCACCGGCACCATCAACTTCGGCGGTGTGCTGCGCCTGGCCTTTTCAGCCACGCCCACGGCCAAGCTGGCCAAGCTTTTCGACAATATTTTCAAAGCTTCGAAAGAACTTTCAGGGACTTGACCGCTCGAAGTCAAACCTAAAAAACCCTTCAAGATCATGACTTCGTCGCGCATTGGCGAGGGAACAGGCAGGGTATCGTAACGCAGAAACGACCCCGCCCGCCAAGCCGCCCGAGGAACGATACCGGGGTACCGTGACGAGGGCAATAACGCGGGCGGGCTGTGCCCTCGTCAATGCGCGGCGAAGTCAGGCGTGGGCTTCTGCGCCCACACTTATCTGCTTCAACAAACCCTCGATGCCTCCTCCCTCGACGGGAGTTATCTCGATGCGGGAAAGCTTCTCCCCGGTAACGGTCGCCTTCATGGGTTCCTCGACCGGTTTCAGCTTGACTCCCGAAGCGGGATAGACGGACATTCCGAAATCGGAGAGATCCAAGGTCGCCGTGTGCGTGCCGGTGATATGCATCAACCCGGTAACGGTGTCTCCGCTTTCCTTGACGTCCGTCATATCGAAGGTCCAATCCGGAATCGCTCTCACCAGAGCCCGGCAGAATCCGACAAAATCCTTTTTCATCAGCGGCTCGGGTGTAGGGCCGATCAATCGAAAATCCTCGCTAAGCAGGTCTTCCAGTCTTTCGAAATCCGCCTTTTCCATTGAGGCAAAGGCATCATTCACTATTTGCAGCGATTTCATGGGATTTTCCTCCTTTCATGCGATCGGAGAAATACGATCGGAGAAGGCCTACCAATAAAATCCGATATTCATGGGGCCATCGCCACCATGGACGAAAGCCGCCCCGACGCGTTCATCGGGGAGCGATTAAGCTTTCAGGGAGCCGAGGGGCGGGGAGAAACCAGCGCCAGGTCTTTGGGGATTCCGAAGCGGCCGCCCAGGGCCGCCGAGATGCCGCCCAGCAGGAGCGCCACGAAGGTCCATAGCGACGCCTTGGACATGCCGGCCGCCGCGGTCTGGCCCCATTCCCTGGCCTTTTGTTCCGCCTTCATCCTGGTCTGATCCAGCCGCTGCGCCGACTGCTGCATGGCGCCTTCCCATCGGTTCACGATCTGTTCGGCTTCCGCCCGGCTCTTTCCCGTGCGCGAAGTGATGACATTGACCGCGGCGTCCCTATCGGCCTGGCTGGCCACGCCTTTTCCCTGGGTCATGATATGCTGCATCGTCCGGTTCAGCTCGTCGGAAGCCTGTTGCGGGTTCTCCATCGCGGCCGCCGTTCCCCCTTGTGCGGCTTGGCCGGCCTGTTTCGCCTGGTTCCGCAGCGCTTCCGGCTGCATCCCCGGCTTGCCGGATTGGCGCAGCATTTCCTCGCCTTCCCGTTTGATCGTTTCCATGGTGACGCCTTGTTGGCGCAGTTCGTCCTGGATCGCCTCGGCCGCTTGCGGAGCGACCGCGGCGGCGCCCCTGCCCATCATGGAAAGACCCTGTCCGACCATGCTGCCTACGCCCCCCACCAGCCTTCCGATGGCCGAGCCCAGCAGATAGAAGGAAAACAGGGTGACCAGGCCCCAGGCCAGCACGCCGTGCAGCGCGCCGTCGAATCCCTTGGGAATGCCGGCCATGCGCGCGGCCACCCAACCGCCGCAAAACAAGGCGATCAGGCTGCTCACCACCCACCAGACCGCCGCGCCCACGCCCAGGCCCAAAAACGGATTCGCCTCCTCCGCCGGATTCACCGCCCCCAGGCCGATAGCCATCCCCAGCAGGGCCAGGACCAGGCTTACCATGATCGAAACGATGAAGCCCGCGAACACGGCCCCCCAGGAAATCCTCCGCAGCGCCGCCGGCAGGGTGGGCAGGGCGCCCGGGGTAAAATCGCGCCGTTCCAATCCGCCCGGATATCCCATCGCTCCGTCCGCCATACGCATACCCTCCGAATGTATTTGTGATCATCGTGACCGCACTAAACTATATTCGGCGGCGGAGCGGGTCAAGAACTTCAGGCGTGGCATCCCGGACGGAATGTCATGCGGGTGTCAAATCGGCAGCCGGAAATCCGGCCGGGATCAAGACGGGATCAGGTCGGGATCAGGTCGGAACGATCTCCGGAAGCTCCCCGTCCGGATGCGCTTCCGCCAGGGGAAACACGAAGGTTTCCTGGGCGCGCACGCTCCTGAACAGATACGCCATCCAGCCCGCGCCGATGATTACCGACCAGGCCAGGGAGGCCGGCGAATCCGGAGAGGATCCATTTTCGGATGTCCCGGGGATCAACAGCAAGCCTGCGACATCCAGGATCTGCAAGACCACGGCCACCGAGTACACGGCCAGGAAAGCTTTGGGAAAGGACGCCTGCCTGCGGAAGAAAAGCGGCCACATGGCGAACCCCAGGATGATGCTGACGATGATACCGGCCGTATCCGCCAGCAGCACGGGGGCCCACAGGGGATGGTACTGGCTGCTTCCCTTGATGGTAAGCGCGTTCCATTTGCCTTGATCCAGGAAGGCGAGCATCTGATAGCCGGCATACAGGTATTGGAAAGGCCGGATCAGCAGGCCCAGGCCCAGCAAGAGCAGCGCTCCTCCCAACGGCTGCGGTTCGAAAAGCAGGGAAGGCCGGGACGGGATGCGCAGCCGGAGCAGGCGCCGCGCCGCCCAGCCTCCCGCGGCCATGCAGCCGATGGAGAAGAAGATCATCAGGTAATTCGGGTCGTCGAGGAATCCCGGCTCGGGATAGATGGTGGCTCCCAGATTGTCGTTGATGATATTGATGTCGTCCAGGTAGCTCTTGAACCGCGAGACCGGAACGTGATCGGACAAGGCGGTATAACTGTACTCCATCCTGGTGAAACCTCCCCGCGAACTTTCATTCCAGGAAAAGTCGAAATCATCATGCTCAATCCTGCGGTTCTCGGTCGTAAGGCTGATGGGCTCGGGAGTCCGCAACGTGATTTCCTCGCGGACTTTCTTGGGATAGGCCAGCGCATAATCCGCGGTGCGTATTTTCCGGTTCGGCCGGGGCACCAGGGCCGACACGTCCACGGGATACAGGCTGCACGCCGTCCGGCCCGTCCCCTCGGCCGGTTGGCAAAGGCTGTCCACCGCGTAGAATTCGGTGAGGGTGACGCGCTCCCCGGCGGAATCGTCCTGGAACTCCATGGGGCGATCGACGCGGATGCCGGGATAGTTGCCCGCATAGTAATCCCGGTAATTGTTCTGCATTTCCTCCCGGTTGCGGTCGCGGAAATCGGCGCGGACGGCTTCCGCCTCCGCCCCGGTATAGACGCTGGTCACCACCAGGCTGGCGGTGCTGTCCCAGCGCGCCACCTTGAAGCTTTGGGTGATGTCCACATTGCCCTCGGATTCCGGACCCAGCTCGATGTCTTCGAAATCGAAATTTCCCCGGTCCACCACCAGGGCTTTTCCGAAGGCGATGTTCTGGATCTTGAAGGGATCCCCCTTCCGCCCCTGCAGGGTGGCGTCGAACCAGTAGGTCCTTCCTTCGAACGGCACTTTCGCGATCACGTGGTTGAACGCCTTGGGGGAAGGCTGGTACTCGGCCACCTTGTCCCGCATGTCCGTGTTCACAAGCGCCGGGTAGGCTTCCATGCCCATATGCCTGAGCAGGGCGCACAGCAGAAACACCTTGTCCTTGCAATCCCCGAACCGGCGCGCGTAGACGACGG
Organism: Fibrobacterota bacterium; assembly: GCA_028287505.1. Lineage (GTDB taxonomy): Bacteria > Fibrobacterota > Fibrobacteria > UBA11236 > UBA11236 > Chersky-265. The sequence goes on from JAQBPN010000058.1 coordinate 18,065, forward strand.
AGGGATCGGCGGGCTTGTGGGAGGATTCGCCGATTTCCAAACCCAGGTAGCGCACGCTGTCCTGAACCAGCCGCAGGGCCGCGCGCACCCTTTCCCTGGGCTCCAGGGTGTTGTGGATGTCGATCCATGCGGCCAGGGCCGGGGAAATGGGCGAAGCGAAGGGATACATCTCCACCGCCCAGTCCACCACGTCCTTCCACGTTTCGTATTCGCTCCACTGCACGCGCGGATAGACTTCCAGCCAGGAAGGCGCGTCGCTTTCATAAAGCAGCGGGGCCAGGCGGGTGCTGTCCCATACCCGCGCCCAATTTTTCCCGGAGGACTCCACGCGGCCCGAGGCGGCGCCGTTGATGCCGGCTATGAAAATCCGGGCCTCCGGCGGATGGACCAGCCGGAGATGCACCCGTTCCACGGGAAAGCCGAAGCGCAGATATCCGGATCCGGACGCCCTTCCCTTGAAGATGGGATTGTCGCCGCGAAGGGTGAAATCGTACGCCACGATATCGCCGACGCGGATGTCTTCCAGCGTGAAGAGCATGGTCTTGCGGCCGTCCAGCATCCCCAGCATTTCCCAATCCTGTTCCCTGCGGAGAATGGCGGGCTGGATGTCCGGCAATATCTCGCGGGCCGCGCCTTTCCTCCAGACGGTGATATGGTGGAAATCCACGGTTTCGTAGGAGGGGGCGAAATCGACCGAGATGCGGCTGACGCTTTCCAGGCCCGCCTCGGAAACGACTTTGCGGACGTAATGGAAGTAGTGGGAGTGGCCGGCGATATCCTCCTGGTTGTCCATCAGCAGCCAGTAGATGCCATACCCCCCTTGGCCCGCCTGGGGAACCGCGTCAGGGGAGAACTCCGCCGGAACCGCGAAGGCGGGCCTGGGCTTGGGCACGTAGGCTTCCGGCAAAACCGGAAACCACAGCGCGGCCCAAAGCAGGCCCGGCAAGGGGAAAGGGAAACGGAAGGAACGCGCGGACATTCCGGATAAAAGTGCTAAAAGATCGGAAGGGTGGCAAAACCCGGCGCGGGGCCTTTCAGAGGGTTCCGAATGCCCCGGGTCCGGAATCCTCCAGGTAACCGGGAAGTTTCCTGGCCGCTTCGATCAGGTTTTCCGAGACCAGGAACTCCTGGAGATCCAAGGTGCTCCGGATGCCCACCACGCGGGCCCCGGCTTTCTTTTCCGGCCGTTCGCGGTATACGTGATCGATGGCCGCCGCCAGGGCTTCGGTTTCGTCGGCCAGGACCAGGGGCACGCGGCCCCGTTCCAGGAATCCGCTGGCCAGCACGTTCTTGGCGGTGAGCCGGAAATCCACCTTGTCGGCCAGGCGGCGGGTGGCGAAATCGGCGAGCCCCATCCCCAGCGCGTTTCCATGGGTGGCCTCGGTCAGGTCGCAGACCACGATGGCTTTGACGCGCGGCGACTCCGGTTCCGGCTTTCCCGGTATGCGCAGGCGCCCGATGACGTTGGTATCCATGCCCGTGCCGCTGATGTCCTTGCCCATGCATTCCACCACCAGCACGTCCAGATCCGCGAAGGGCAGGCCCGGGGCCAGGCTGCGGGCCAGCTTCAGCAATTCCCCCTCGCCCGCTTCCAGCTCCGCCGCCGACAATCCCTTGAGGGCGACGGGGCGATGGGTGCCGTCCTCGACCACGCCGAAGCCCGCCAGGAACGGGACCTTGGCCAGCAGCAGGCGCGCCACTTCCGGCATATCGTCCCGCAGGCCGTCCGGTCCGCGGCTGTGCAGGAGCGTAGCCGCTTTTTCCTTGCCCATGCCGATGGCGAGCATCTTGTGCAGGCCGCTTTCCAAAGGACCATGGAAACTGGTGTGCATCTTGACGCGGTTGATCAGGATCACGCCGTCCGCGCCCGCGGCGATGGCGTCGAAATGGGCGGCCACGCCGGTGGCGGTCCGGCCCAGCTCCACCGTGTCCATGGTGGCTTCCAAGGGGCAGCCCATGGCCGCTTCCGTGATGCCCAGCGAGGCCAGCACTTCCAATTGGCCTTCCGGAGTGGCGCCGCCGTGGCTGCCCATGGCGGGGACGATGAAAGGCGAAGCGCCGGCCGCCTTCACCCGGTCCACCACGCGCCGGACCATGGGTTGCAAATCCGTGATGCCGCGGCTGCCCACCCCGATGGCGATTCGGCCGCTTCGGCCGACCTGGCCGCCGCGCTTGCCTGCGGCCGCGGAAGCATTTCCGGCGAGGATGGCGTCCAAGCCCAGGCGATCCCACTCCGCATCGATGGCGGTTGCGACGGCGATGGGCGGCATGCCTTGCAGGCTGCGCTTCACCCGATGGAACAGGGGCAATCCGTTGGTATCCATGGCGGCCTTTGGTTATCCCAAATATATCTATTGCTAACTTTCCCCCGGTAAAGGAAGCCCACATGTCCAACACCGTCTTTCGCCTGTTCGCCCTGCTCTTCGTTACCGCCGCTTTCGCCCAAACCGCCCGGGCCGCGGATCCCGCTTATCTGGATCCGTCCCGCTTCGCCGCGAACCTGAAATACACGGGCCTCTCCTACCATCCCGGCGGCGGGGAAAACGAGGAACATTACAAGCGGTCCCTGGACGACAAGGATTTCTGGGTGGTGCTGGTGGGACTGCAAGCCGACGGAGATTACAAGTTGAACCGGTTTCTCTACCTGCGCGCCTCCACTTCCTTATACAGGGATTGCTCGGATCTTTGGGCGGGCTTCTATCATTTCGGTTTCCGCGCCAACTGGGACGCCACCGACAGGCTCTCCTTGCGCGTGGGCATCGGACCCACCTACCTGTGGCGCCAGAACTGGTACGGAAAGGTCAAGGGGTATAAGAAGGACAGCTTCTTCGGCGATGCCAAGGGCGGGGACTTCCAGACGGCATTCATCTGGTATGGCGGAGACGTGGACGTGGAATGGAAAGCCTGGGACAAGGTGTCCCTGGTCTACGGCGTCATACCCGGCTACCCGGAAGTGATCCAGAACAGCATCGGCGCCCGCTACAATTTCTGAACTTCACTCCTGGTCGAGGAAGTCCTTGACGATATCCCATTGGCGGGTCTTTTCCACCTTCTCCCCGGCGGGGATGTCCGCGGGAAGCACGGGGGCGTCCAACAGGCCGCAATCCCCGGATTGGCAGTTGCCGTCCTTGAACTGGGCCTCTTTCGGCGTGGCGGCATCGGCCCTGTCCCAGACCTGCACCGCTCCGTTCAGCTTATCGTCCTTGTAGGACGTGACCATCCAAGGTTCGCCGTCCTTGTAGGAGAGCCGCCAGGTGTTGGTCTTCTTGCCCGCGTCATAGCTCTTCTGCCATTTCACCGCGCCGTTTTCATACCAGGCCTGGGCGGAACCGTCCCGCTTGCCGTCCTTCCAGATCACGCTCTCGCTGGTGGAACCGCTCCAGAAGAATTTCTTGTGCACTCCCTGGGCCACGCTGTCCCCGTTGGGCCTGCGGTAGAACGTCCAATCCTCCTTCACGCTTTTTCCGTTGGGATAGGTGACGGAGCGACGTTCCAGTTTCACGTCATCGCTGCATCCAATCAGATACGCCGCGATGGGGAAGGCAATGATGCGAAGAACCCTCATTTGGACTCCTTTAGGTGGGGAATGGATAAGTAGACTCGCTGCATCCTCGACCCCTGTCAGGGTTTGGCCAGGCTTTTGTCGATCATTTCTTTGAAAACCCGGAGTTGGAGCGCGCTGTCCGCCGCCGAAGGCTCTGGATCACGGCCCTTGAGACGCGTCACCACATGCAGACGCGAGTCCAGCATTTCCGCTTCGATATGGCTCCCATCGGATTTCCGCATGCCCTTGTAGATGAGCAGGGCGCCGACGGGATCCGCGCTCTGGTCGTGCAAGGATTTGTACACCTTGGCGTTGGTGTTCTTGGGCAATTCGAATCCCGATTCCAACTGGTTCTTGACCCGGTTAACCAAGGTATACAGTTCCTTCAAATCCTCCTGGGGCCGGTTCACGTACCAATGACGGTTCTCCTCATCCGAGCCCGGATTGGGGCTGTTGCCCAGGATGGGGCCGACCAGATCGACCAGGGACAGCAGCTTTTCGGAAGGCACCACGATGGGATCGATCAGGAAGAACCATTTCGGGGCCGGCCCGGTGGCGAGCTGTCCGTCGGCGATGTATTGCATCAGCAAGGCGCAACCGGTGGAGGCGCAGGCGAAGCTGATGTTCTGGTAGCCTTGTTTCACCAGGGTGTCGTATTCGGTCAGGATGGGTTTCCCCCAATCCTTCCAGCTGCTGGATTGGAATGCATCCAGGTTGGTGCCGTGGCCGCCCAATAGAACCAGGGAAATCAGGGAGCGGCCGTGGCCGTTGACGGTGTCTTCCGCGAAGCCTTTGAACTCTTCCCATTCGTACGTGCTGGCTGTAAACCCGTGGACGGCGATGATGACATGCTTGGCGGCCTTGTCCGAATCGCTCGGGGTGGGAAAACGATGTGAAACTAGGCATGTGGAGTCGAGAGGATTGCTGCAGGGATCCGGATTCAGGCCGCTGTCCAGCCAGAATCCCTTCTGGCACTCCAGGTCGCAATCGGCTTTGTTGATTTGGCAGGCGCCCAGGGTCAGAAGGGCAAGTCCCGCTCCCGCCCAAGCGATTTTCCCGAACCGCTTCATAGCATCACCCATATTCCCAGGCCGAACACGCCGGGATAGACCATGGAAGATTCCGGCGTGATGAAATTGTACCCGAAATGGTAATAAAGGCCGTATTCACCCTGGCCGAGGTTGAGGGCGAACCCCGCCTGGGCCGCGGCAATCCAGCTATCGTTGTCCAGGTCCTTGAAAATCTCGCTTTCCACATCGAAGCGGGTGTACCCCAGATCCACCTGTACGATGGGATCGAAAAACCTATTCCGCCGGAAATGCCAGGCCGGAGAGAAGAGGAAGTAATCCTGTTTGAGGATATTTTCGCGGAAAACCTGCTCCAGGCGGCTGGTGAGGTAGGCGACTTTCAACTGGAGACGATGGGACCCCAGATTGTAGTTGGAGTAACCGATTTCCGGACCTTCGAACCAATCGTTACCGGGTTCGAAATCGTAAAAGCCCTGGGTGCGCAGCCCGACGCTCCAAAGTCCTTCGCCGGCTCCGGCCAAAGAGGACAATCCCGCGATGAGGAGCCAGATAGAGCTCCACTTTCCCAATAACCCTTTTCCCAGGCTGCCCTCGCTTTATTACTTTTGCGTCGGAACCGACCTTTGGAAAGCTAGCAATCGAATATGACCTTTAAAATGGAAGAGCGGCTGTGGATCACGGCCCAGTACCTGGCCCGGGAATCCGGCATGGAGTATTCGGTCCCCTGCGCCACCGTGGTGCGGGACCTGGTCCGGGCCGGCACCCACAATATGGTACGGGAAAAGCGCACTTCCGAACATGACTTCGAGGAAGCCGATGCGAACCTTTCGCGCCTGGTGACCAAGATGGTGGCGGAAGCGAAGATCTTCCCCAATCTGCGCGCCTCCCTGCCCGGTCCCGTTCTGATCCGGGAAGCCGCATTCGTCAAGGCCAAGGAGATTTGTCCTCTCTGGCCCTTCTGCTGATCCAGACCGCGCCGCCTCCTTCCGCTTAAACCGACTTATCCGCTTTTCCTCCCTTGCTCACACTTTGGAGCGGGGATTTTCCACGTCCCGGCGTATCCGGTTACCCCTGTTTCCGACAGTGACGTCTAAAGCGGACAAAACGCGGCGGCCCACCCAATCCGGACATTCATCCGGAAGCGGGCCGACGGGGAAGAGGGCGAGAGATGGAACCTTTTTTTTTCCGGAAACGCGTGACCGCGGTCACGGACGGCGGCGTTCGAAAAAGTGATTTTGATCTCTCGACGATGGTGATGGAAGCCACGGCACCCAAGCGGGCCGACGGCGCGGAAGGGGAAACGAACATGAAACCAAGTACGGCAGTATCCGCTCTGAAGAGAACCCTGGACATTGCGGTGGGACTTGCAGGCACCACGGCTTTCCTGCTGGCCTATCCCATCCTCGCCCTTCTCATCAAACTCGAATCGGAGGGCCCGGCCCTATATTCCCAGTCCCGCGTGGGCCTGGACAAGCGCGGCGGCGGACGCCGCGAGGATTCCCGCCGCGCCACCGACGTGGGCGGCAAGCCGTTCACCATTTGCAAGTTCCGCACCATGAGCGCGGACGCCGAGAAGAACGGCCCCCAGCTCTGCGTCAAAGGGCATGACCCGCGCGTCACCCGGTTGGGCCGGTTCCTGCGCTCGACCCATCTCGACGAACTGCCCCAATTCTGGAACGTCCTCAAAGGGGAGATGAGCTTCATCGGTCCCAGGCCAGAACGCCCCCATTTTACCGTGCGTTATTTCCGGGAAATCCCCGACTACCGCGAGCGCACCCGCCACGTCAAACCCGGGATCACCGGATTGTCGCAGATTGTCCTCGGTTACGACGACTCCCTGGAAAGCGTGGTCAAGAAAACGCATTTCGATCTCGCCTATCGCGCCTCCATGTTCAGCCTGACGTCCTGGATCCGCATGGAATTCTGGGTGCTCTTCAACACCGTGCGCTACCTGGTGAAACGCGGACCGCTCACGGAGTCCGCCCGCCTTCCCGCCCTCGCCGAACTCGTCTCCGAAAACCCGGGCCGCGCCCGCATCGCCATGGTCCGCCATCGCGGCACCCTGAAACCGGCCATGGTCCTGGCCAAATCCACGGGACCGGCCCATGAGCAGGTGACCCGGAGCGAAGCGCCTATAAGCCCATCCCGCGCAGAGCGTGGAGTTGCCTCGCAACTCCGGAGCGAGGCGCCTATCTCGAACTTCTTCACCATAGACGTGGAATGCTGGTTCCACGCCCACAACCTGCACATGCCGCGCTCGGCCTGGGACGGTTCCAAAACCCGGGTGGTCGAAAATGTCCATCGCATCCTGAACCTGCTCGCGGCCCATGATTCCAAAGCCACCTTTTTCGTGCTGGGCTGGGTCGCCGACAGGTTCCCGGAAGTGGTCCGCATGATCGATATCGCCGGCCATGAAATAGGCACCCACGGCTACCATCACGAGAAGGTGACGGACATGACCCCGTACCAGTTCGAGAAGGACCTGGACATGTCCTTGAACGCCCTGACCCGATATACCAGCCAGAAAATCATCGGGCACCGGGCCTCCAACTTCAGCATCGTCGACTCCACCCTGTGGGCGTTGGAAACCATGTCCCGCTACGGCATCGAATATGATTCGAGCATCTTTCCGGTGAAGCGCAAGCGCTACGGCATTCCGTCCTATCCCAACCGGATGCCCCACGTCATCGACCTGGGCAACGGAGCCTCCATCAAGGAAGTCCCCCTGTCCGTGGCGGATATCGGCGGCAAGACCCTGCCCATTTCCGGCGGCGGCTACCTGCGCCTGTATCCCCATGCGGTGACGGACCTGTACATCCGGCATCAGAACAGGCAGGGGCGTCCCGCCATGCTGTATTTCCATCCCTGGGAACTGGACGTGGAACAGAAGCGCATCGCCACCGGCCGGCTGGAATCCTTCCAGCACTATGTGAATCTGGATACCACCGAATGGAAGCTGGACAAGCTTTTGCAACGCCACAGCTTCACGTCCGTCAAGGAGAACCTGGCGAGCGGGAGCATCAAGGCCATGCTTGCCTCCCATACCGTCAGCGCGCGCTTCGCCCGCCCCGCGGCCATCCACCCGGTCCGGCCCATGCCCGTGCATTCCACCGGGGGATTGCTGGCCGCCTGATCGCCGGATAATCATTATCTTTCCCATGGCCGGCCTCCCGGCCCTGAACCATGGGAATCCCAATCGAATTCATCGTCTTCGGCCTGGTCCTGCTGGGCGTCGCCGTTTTCCACAATCACCCCCTGACCATTTCCCTGGGCGGCCTTGCCGCCGTCCTCGCCATCAAACTGTTTTCCCCGGATTTCCACCTGGGCCCGCACTTGCGCGGAGAAGCGGCCCTGTTGGCCAACCTGTTCGGGTTGCTGCTTGGGTTCGCGGCCCTGGCGCGCCACTTCGAGGCCTCCCGGCTTCCCCTGCTCGCGCCTTTGATCCTCCCGGACGATTGGAAGGGGCCGCTGGTGCTCTTGATCCTGGTCTGGCTGCTCTCGGCCTTCCTGGACAATATCGCCGCGGCGCTGGTGGGCGGAGCGGTGGCCGCGACGGTTTTCCGCGGGCGCGTGCATATCGGATACTTGGCCGCCATCGTGGCGGCGAGCAACGGGGGCGGAGCCGGCAGCGTGCTCGGGGACACCACCACCACCATGATGTGGATCGCCGGAGTGCCCGCGGCCGAGGTATTGCATGGCTTCATCGGTTCGGGCGCGGCCTTGATCTGTTTCGGAATCCCCGCGTCCCTGCAACAGCACCGCCATCAACCCATTCTGGCGAACCCTGTCGGAAAGGTGATCGTGGACTGGCGCCGCGTCGGGGCGGTGGCGACGGTATTGATCGGGGCCATGGTCGCGAATCTGGCCCTGGATTTCCCCGCGGCGGGAGTGTGGGTGGCTCTGCTGCTATGGGCTCCGTTCGTGGGGATGCCCTGGAAAGTCATGCCCCAGGCCGCGCGCGGCGCGTTGTTCCTGGCATCCCTGGTCCTCATCGCCTCGCTGATGCCGGTGGAAAAGCTTCCCGCCGCGTCCTGGCCGGCCACTTTGGCGTTGGGATTCGTCTCGGCCTTTTTCGACAATATCCCCCTTACCAAGCTGGCCTTGGATCAAGGGGGATACGATTGGGGTCTGCTGGCCTATGCGGTCGGCTTCGGCGGATCGATATTATGGTTCGGCTCCTCGGCGGGCGTGGCCCTGTCCGGCGCTTTTCCTTCCCTGCGTTCCGTGGGCGCGTGGCTCCGCAATGGCTGGTACATCGCGCCGGCCTACGTGGCCGGTTTCTTCATCATGCTCGCGATAGCGGGCTGGCATCCCCACCCCCTGCATTGACGAGTTGGCTCGTCGTCGCCCGCCTATCGCCTATCCGCCCGCTTTCAGGGTTTCCCCGGCGTACACTTCCGCCGGCCATGCATTGTCCAGCGGGAAGCCCGCGGCGGAATAGGCGGACTTCACCGCTTCCGCGTCCGGGGCTTCGAACTCGCAGATGATGCGCTTCCGGTCCTTGGAATAATACGACCTCAGCCAATGGCCTCCGGCCTTTTCCAGGTTGGTGTCGATTTCCTTGGCGCCGCGATTTTCCTCTTCCTCGCTCAGCCCTTTGTCGAACGTGCTTTCTGCGATGATATGTTCCATGTTTTCCCTCCTGGTTGGAGGCCCATGCCGGCGGAAATATCCGTTAAATGTCCGTTGGAATGCCCGCGGGCATGGGCCCCGGTCTCGGGTCGTATAAACTGAAATAAAATCTTCCCGGGACCGGGGGAAAGGGAGCGGTCAGCCCCGCTCTTCCAACTCGGAATGTTCTTCCTTGTAGGCTTCTATCTCGGCGGCGATGGACTCGGCATCCTCCGGGCTGAGGACCTTTTTCGCCTTTTTGAACAGCTCGGCTTCCTCTTCTTCCACGTGATGCTCCACGTTTTCCTGCAGCACCTTGAGTTTGGCGGCCCATTCCTCCGTGCCCTTGTCTTCGTTGTCGAGCTCGGCCAACAGGGTTTTCACCACCTTATGCTCCTCGATGGCCTCCAGGGTGAGATCGCGGGTTTCCTTCGGGGATTCCAGGCGGGGATAGAAGAACATCTCTTCCGCTTCCGCGTGGAGGGTCAGCTCCGTCTTCAGGTTTGCGAAAAGATGCTCCCTGGTTTTCACCGCCCGTTCGGTGGTGTCCTCCAGTTCCTTGAAGATGGATTTCACTTTCAGATGGTCTTCGTGAAGCAGTCTGTAAACTTCCATATTTCACTCCTCCTGTTCTAGGAATTAACGTATTCCCGGAAGGGGTGGGAAATTTTTTCCAGGCCCGCGAGGGCCCGGAATCATTGGATTCCAGGGCATTTCGGCGGATTTCGAGGCGGGGCCCGCGCTAAGCGGAACGGCTATCGGGGGCCATCACCCGGTAGCGGATGGGAATCAGCAGATTGCCGCAATGGGAGCATACCTTGTCGCTCCGGCCGACGGATTTTCCGCATTGCGGGCAGGCGGGACCTGTCGGGCGGAATTCCCGCTGCGGACGGGAACGGGCCGGAAGGAACATCACAATCCCCCAGCCGATGGGACCGAAAATCAATCCGAGCAGTAAACCCCAACGGGCCATGCCTTTTAGATAGCCCAGATACCAGCCTACCGCCCCCGTCGCCAGGAGCCACCAAATCGATTCGTGCAGAATGAACATGCGAAGTCCGGATGCGGGTGACGGCCGTCAGGCCTGGGAAACCGGATTTTCCAGGGACCCGATACCCTCGATGTCGATGCGCACGCGGTCGCCGGCCTTCAGCCACACCGGGGGGGTGCGCGCGAAGCCCACGCCCGAGGGCGTGCCCGTGAGGATGACCGCGCCGGGACGCAAGGTCATGGTCGAACTCAAGGATTCGATCAGGGCCGGCACGTCGAAAATCATGTCCGCGGTGCCCTGGTCCTGCATCAAAGAGCCGTTTACATAGGTGCGGATCCAGAGCGCGCCCGGATCCGGAACCTCGTCGGCGGTGACGATCCAGGGTCCCAGGGGGCAGAATCCGTCGAAGCTTTTGCCGCGGGCGAATTGCCCGCCGCCCAGGTCCTTCTCCCGTTGCCAATCCCGCGCGGTCACGTCATTGGCGCAGGTGTAGCCGAACACGTATTCCAAAGCCCGGCTCCGGGGCACGTCTTTCGCGGTCCGTCCTATGATGACGGCAAGTTCGCCTTCGAAGTCCACCTGGGAGCTGAGCCTGGGGACGGGAATGGAGTCCCCGGGGTGGTTCAGGCAGCTTCCCGCCTTGATGAACAGCAAGGGAACGGGCGGGCTTTCGGATTTGCCTTCCTTGGCGTGCTCCCTGTAGTTGAGGCCGATGCCCAGGATATCCACGGGCAGGATGGGGGCCAACAGGCGGTCCACGGCGAAACGCTCCTCGCTGAAAGCGGGTTCCAACGGGAAAAAGGGATCGTCGGGATGGGAGTTCAACATGGGCGAGGCGGTTCCGTCCGCGTTCAAGCGGCCCCGCAGGGTTCTGCCGCCGAAGCGGAAGCGGATTAGTTTCATGACACTAAATTAGTAGTAAACGCGCCCGGAGGCACTTCCGGTTTCCGGAAGGGCTTGCACGCGGATCGCCGGTTTCCCCGCCCTTTTTATTACCTTGAATGGGCCTTCGCATCCCCGAAACGGGGCTGTCCGCATTCCCACTGGGGGGGAAAGGGTTTCCATGTCCAATGCAAGCTTCAGCCGCCTGGGCGGACTGCTTCTAATCCTGTCCGCCGCCGCCGGCCGCACCGCTATGGCCGCTTCCATAGACGATGTGGAGCCATCCACCAACGTGAACGGCACTTTGGGCCTGGGGCAGATCATTTCCGCCGAGGCCATGGGCCAGGGCCGCCTTTCCCTCACCGCGCGCGGCAACCTCTACCAGCAAGCCAAGGAATTCCCGGGCGGTCCCAAAAAGAATGCCCAGATCACCACCGGCACGGCGGGTGTCGGATTCGGCGTGAACCCGTACATCGACGCCTTCGCCGGCCTGGCTTTCTACAACCTGAGCGGTTCCGATCCGGACAACGGCGCCGGCCTGGGAACCGTCACCGGCGGCTTCCAGGGAAGCATCCCTTTTTCGGAAAAGATCCCCGGGCGCGTGGGATTCCAGTTGGCCGTGTTGGCGGGCACCTCCGCCAAGCAGATCAACACCAACCACGCGGACGGCTACAACTATTTCGAGACCCGCAACGGGACCGATTTCTCCCTGACTTTCACCCAATCCATCGTCTTCAAAAGCCTGCTTTCCTTCCGCCTGCACTTCAACGAAGGCGTGGTGACCTCGTTGCAACAGGACAAAACGGCCCTGCTCCTGCAAGGCGCCGCCATCGAGTTCGCTCCCGCGCCCTCCTTCATCCTGGGAACGGAGTTCCACTCCCGCACGGTGTTGAAGGACAATCGCGACAGCGATCCCATGTGGTTCGTCCCGTCCCTGGAGTTCCGCAGCGCCAAGAACCACCTGAACGTCCAATTCGGCTCGGAGCTGTCCCTGACCCAGGAACGGCCGGACCTCCCGGACCGCGCGCTGGAACCCTGGCGCGTTTTCGGCGCCCTCACCTGGTCCTACAATCCGAATCCCGGCCGCAGCCGGGACGCGGAGAAAGCCCGCCTGGATTCGCTGTCCCGCCTGGCCCTGGAAGAACAGGCCCGCCGCTCCCAATGGATGGCCGACAGCCTGGCCCGCAAAGCCAGGGAAGACTCCCTGATGCGCGCCGGAATGGACGACGCCGCCCGCCGCCGCGCGGACTCGCTGGCCGCCCGCGCCCGCCAGGATTCCATCGCCCTGGCCGAAGCCCGCAAGAACCTGGCTGACGAGAAGAGCCGCCGCACCGATTGGGAAAAGGAATTCCTGCGCACCGGCGTGCTCAACCTGGAGGCTTTGTATTTCGAGACCGGGCGCGCCGAAATCTCCATCAATTCCAAACCCTATCTGAATCTGGTCGGCAGGATGCTGAGCAAGTATCCCAAACTGCAGATGGAAATCGCCGGCCATACCGACAACGTGGGCGGGGCCGGGGCCAACCAGAAGCTGAGCCAGGATCGATCGGACGCGGTGCGCCTCTACCTGGTCGCGGCGTACTCGGAACTGCAGGGACACCTGACCGCTCACGGATACGGCAGCTCGGTTCCCAAGACCAGCAACAAGACCGCCGAAGGCCGCCAGATCAACCGGCGCGTGGAAATCGCCGTGCTGAACAAGGATGCGCTGAAGGAATACGAGTAGGCTTCGACGCAGCCAATGTTTGTTGGAAATACCACAAACATGGCAACCTGAGTCTGGATAATTGCGAGAAGGCCTTGGAACAGGCAATCGCGTTGCCGGACGAGTTCGTCCCCGCGTCGGGCCTCTACAGGGAAGCCTTTGCATTGGCCGCTGCCGGACAACGGCCGGCATACGACATGTTTTTCCTTGCGCTCGCAAGAAGAAACAATGCGACGCTGGTTTCCTTGGATAAGAGTCTGCTCGCCTTCGCCGCAAAACACGATGTGAAAATCCTGGGCTAATCCGGGAACCGGTTCCCGGCAAAAGCAATCATCAAGACGCGTGTTGTTGAATACCGCTAGGGAACCGGAGGCAACCCGATGGGGTAGAAACAGGCCGCCTCGGATGCGTCCGCCCGGAACAGGGCCGGAGTCTCTTTACGGCATCGATCCTGCGCGCGCGGACAGCGGCTCGCGAATGCGCACCCCGCCGGCAGATTCACGGGAGAAGGGATTTCCCCGCCCAGGAGTTTGGGCCGCCGGGCCCGATCCAGGGTGGGAATGGATTCCAGCAACGCCGCCGTATACGGGTGGCGCGGATGGGCGAACAGATCCGGCGCAGCCGCGGCTTCCACGATTTTCCCCAGATACATGACCAGCACGCGATCGCTGATGGCCTTGACCAGGGACAGATCGTGGGAAATGAAAAGCAGGGAAAGCCCCAGCTCCGATTTCAGATCCATGAGCAATCGGATGATCTGCGCCTGCACGGAAACGTCCAGGGCCGCCACCACCTCATCGCAGACGATCAGCTTGGGGTTGAGGCCGATGGCGCGGGCGATGCCGATGCGCTGCCTTTGGCCGCCCGAGAATGCGTGGGGGAAGCGATGCATGTAGTCCGGCGAAAGGCCGACCTTCTTCAGCAGCTCCGCCACCTTGTCCGGGATGTCCCGGGAGGCGCAGATTCCGTGGGCCCGCAACGGTTCCGCCAGCATTTCGAACACGGTATGCCGCGGATTCAGGGAGGTATAGGGATCCTGGAAGATGATCTGGAAATCCTTGCGGAAGCCGTTCCAGGAGGAAGGCTTTCCGATGTCGATGGGCTTTCCGGCCAGGGTAAGCCGGCCCTCCGTGGGCGGGGTGAGTCCCAGGATGGAATAGCCCAGGGTGCTCTTGCCGCAGCCGGATTCGCCCACCACGGAAAGCACTTCTCCCGCATGCATGGAAAAGGTCACGTCATTGACGGCCTTCACGTAGCCGGTGGTCTTGCGCAGCACTCCCCCCACTACCGGAAACCAGGTTTTGAGGCCCTGCACTTCCAGCAAAGGAGCCCCTTGACGGGAAGGCGCGGCGGCGGCGCGGGATGCGGCCTGGACGGTCGTCATGCGGTCGCTCCGGCGGCGGCGGGCGCTCCCGCGGGGGCGTGGAGAAAACAGGCCACCGTATGGCCTTCGCCGGCGGGGAAAAGATCCGGCTTTTGGCCGCAAGGCTCGAAAGCATGAGGACACCGATCCCGGAAACGGCAGCCGGAAAGATAATCGGCCGGACGCGGCACCTGGCCCGGGATGGGATGCATGAGACCGGACCCGGCGTCCAGACGCGGCAATGCCGCCAACAGCCCTTGGGAATAGGGGTGCAGGGTATTGCGGAGAAAGTCGTCCACGGGGCCTTCCTCCACCAGGCGGCCCGCGTACATCACCCCGACGCGGTCCGCGTATTGCGCCACGAGATTGAGATTGTGGGTGACCATGAGGACCGCGGCCTGGAATTCCCGGCGCAGGTCCTCGATCAATTCCATGATCTGCGCCTGCACGGTCACGTCCAACGCGGTGGTGGGCTCATCGGCGATGAGCAGGGAGGGATTCAAACACAGGGCCATGGCGATCATCACGCGCTGGAGCATGCCGCCGGAGAGCTGGTGGGGATAGGCGGACAGGACCCGGTCCGGATCCGCGATGCCTACGCGATCCAGCAGGGAACGGATGCGCTGCTGCGGATCGCCCTCATAGGCGTGGTATTGGAAAGGTTCCAGCAATTGCCGGCGGATGGGCCACAGGGGATTCAGCGCCGCGCCCGGCTCCTGGAAAATCATGCCGATTTCCCCGCCCCGGAGACTGCGCAATTCCTCCTGCGTCATCTTGAGGATGTCCCGGCCCCGGAACAGGATGCGCCCGGAGAGAACGCGGCCGCCGGGAACGGGCAGGAGTTTGAGCAGGGAAAGGCAGGTGACGGATTTACCGCATCCGGATTCACCGACCAGACCGTAGGCCTCGCCGGGATGGATCTTGAAACTGACTTTATCGGTGATGGCGATGACACCTTGATCGCCCGCGAACCCGATGGACAGATCCTCCACCTCAAGCAGCGGCTGGGAAGTGCCATGCATTCCCATAATGTACATAACCTTAGGTCTATACTTTCTACATCTTCTATAGAAAACGGAGTATCATTTTTGCCGAATTCCTGGTGCCGGTCCCATATAATAAGGGTGCGCCAAGGTTTCATGGGGGTTTTTGATGGACGGACGATGCTGAACCGGGTCAGTGGGTATTTGCCGAAATCATCCCCAAAAGGGGAAACGCAAGGCCCGTCGGGGAGATTCATTCCCCCAAATTTCATGTTCGACTGTATATTCCAAAAGCGTACATTGGGTGGGCAACCGGGTGTGTGTCCAGTGGGGGTAAAATGACTCGTCTTAAATCATGGCTTCTGGCCGTTTCCGCATTTTCGGGAATCTCCCACGGAGCCCAGATATGCAATCTGGTTTTCGACAAATGCCCCAGCAACTTCACTTCCGGAACCATAACGGTTCCCCAAAGCGTCATCTGGCTGGATCCGGTCGTTCCCGTCTGTTCTGAAAACGTGCAAGTGGTCACGGGCACGGACTCTCCTCCGCCCTCCATCGTCTTCATCATCGACAATTCCGGCAGCATGAGCTCGGGAACCAGCGGGAGCAACAACAGCTGGAACGATCCGACGGAAGCCCGCTTCAACGTGGTCAAGACCCTGTTGGACACCATCGCCGCGGCTTCGCCCAAGGCCGAAGTGGGCCTGGTGATTTTCTCGCGGCGCCTGCAATTCGATCACCGCGACAATCCGTTCTTCAAGACCGCCTTCCCCGGCGATACCAGCCAGCACGACTCCTACGTGCCCCTGACCGCCTTGGACCAGGATTTCGGCGGAGGCATAAAGGGGGTGGATACGCTGAAAGCGCTGTTGGGCTTTACGGGCCACGGCAATCTGAACTATGCGACCAAACTCCCGGCCAGCCGTCCCAATACCGGGGTCACTCCCGACAATATCCGGGACGGAACGGACATCACCCTGGGATTCGACGCCGCCAAGGAAGCGATGAAGACGGCAAAGGCCCCCAAAGGCGACCAGTATTTCATCTTCCTTTCGGACGGCGAGCCTTCCGGCGTGGACACTCCCCGCCAAGGCACGGAAAATGATTTCCAGAAAGGCACCAACGTCCCCACCACCTTCACGGTGTTCTTCAAGGCCAATGCGACGAATCCCACGGCTCCCGCCAGCATCGTCACCATGACGACCGCGATCAAGGGGAACGGATACTCCGCGAGCAATCCCAAGAGCGCCTACTTCGCCATCAGCCTGCCGGGCAGCCAGTTGCTGACCCTGTTGCAGAGCAGCGTGCTCAATCCCATCTTCTCCAATACCCCCGGCAAACCCGTGAGCGCGGTGATGGCGGTGGGCGGCACCAATTACAACAGCACCGCCGTGGACGCCAAGAACTTCACTTTTCCCAAGCGCGTGCCCCTGTCCGCGGACCAGACCGTGGTCAATCTGACCTACACCTATTCCTACACGGATTCGGGCGTGGCCAAAACGAAAATCGTCCCCTATACCTTGACCGTGAAACGGTCCGGCACCGGGCCTTTGGGCGACGGGCTCTCCTCCTCCTGTCAGGACCAGGGCAACATCACCCTGTTCAACAACGGCACCCAGGTCAACCTGGTCACCGCCGATCACAACGACCTGGACGTCCATCTGACGCTGTCCAACGGCGAGACCTGCAACGGCTGTTCGGTGGAGGTGAAACCCAGCAAAAGCCCGGACAAGGAGAACGTCACTTTGAGCCCCAACGGCGGCATCCAGGTGGGTCACTTCGAGCGGGAAACCAGCACCCTGGTCAAAGCGGACGGCAAGCTGCAGCATCTTCCCACCGACAGTATCATCGTCACCTATGTCAACCCGGACAACCCTCTGGACGTGATCCGTAAGGCTTTCCCCTATTCGGATGTCTCCACGATACTGAAAGTGATCAGCCACAACGATTATTCCCGCGGCGGAGATGTGGTCGATCCCAAACCGGGCGAACATTTCGTGCTCGTCGCCCCGGTCGCCGTCAATCCGACTCCGGAGAGCGGCAAGAACTGGAGCATCACTCCCGCCCTGACCACGGTGGCCGATTCCGTGCGCTACGTGGGCAGCACCATCGAGGCGTCGCGCGCGTTCAAAGTGGAAGTCCGGGTGTATACCAACCTGGGCGCATACGTGAACAAGATCCAGTTCTCGCTGACGCAGAGCGAGTTCAACAAGCTTTCCAAGGGCGTAAAGAGCAACACGCGCCAGATAGGCGTGATGTGGGACAATATCGCCGAAGACGGCACCAAGGCCGGCACGGGCGCGTACATCCTGAAGACCACGGTCACCTTGCTGAAAATCCCCGGAATCGCCGAGGATGAAGCGGTCAGCACGGACTACCGCATCGTGGGCGTGCTCCACACTCCCAGATAATCCTTCCAGGCCTAATCATTAGTATTGTTTTCCGGGCGCCCAGCGGGGCGCCCGGACTGTTTTTGGAAACGCCCGAGACCGCGCCCCGCCGGCCGATTTTCCGCGGGAAAACGGGGTGTTTCCCAACCGGTAAACAATCCGGTAAACATGCGAATCCGCCACCCCCCGCGGGATTATCCGCATTTTTGGGAAAATGGGGTTGCCCATGAAAGCCTCCTGCACAGCCTCTTAATTCACCTGCGATTTTCGCCGCCTCCCGGTATATTCAAAACGTTGCGTGAGGGGAAGCAAAAGTGATACTACGGACGGGGCTATTCGCAGCCATCGTGGGTTCCGCACTCGGCCTGGGCACGGCCGGACGGGTCTGCGAACTTGCGCTTTCCGAATGCCCGGGGAAATTCGCCGCAGGGACCGTGAAGGTTCCCAACGAGATGATTTGGCTGGACGCCAAGATCCCGTTCTGCAAGGAATTCGTACAGATGACCAACGGCAACGCCAAGCCGCCCTCCGTCGTCTTCATCATCGACAACTCCGGCAGCATGGACGAGAACGATCCGGACGTGTCGCGCTTCAACGTGGTCTCCACCCTCCTCGAGAACATCTACGCATTCGCGCCCAACGCGGAAGTGGGCCTGGTCATCTTCACGCGCCGGCTTTCCTTCGACCATCGCGAGAACGCGTATTTCAAGACCGCCTTTCCCACCGATACGGCCCAGCACGATTCTTTCGTCCCCTTGACCGCCCTCAATAAGGTCTTCCCGGACGGGCGCATCGGTCTGGATACGCTCAAGGCCCTGCTCAAGCATGACGACAAGGGCAACCTGACCTACGTGACCAAGCTGCCCGCGTCCCGCAACAACTCGGGCATGGGCCGGTCCAATACCCGCGACGGCACGGACATTTCCCTGGGGTTCCAGGCCGCCAAGGTGGCCATGAAGGATTCCAAGTCGGACAAGGCCAGCCAATACTTCATCTTCCTTTCCGACGGCACGCCCTCCACGCCCGACAACGGCCGCGAAGGTTCCATCAACGAGTTCATCCAGGGAACCGCGGTTCCCACCACCTTCACGGTTTTCTTCGATACCCAGAACAGCACGCCGGTGGCGCCCAGCACCATCGTGCAGATGACCGGTAACATCAAGGTCAACGCCTACTCCGCCGTCAACGCCAAGAGCGCTTATTGGGCCATCAACACGCCGGGCTCCCAATTGCAGTCCCTGTTGCAGACCCAGGTGATCGGCAACGTGCTCTCCATGCCCACCAAGCCCGTGGAAGCCAGCATGGCCATAGGCGACACCACCTTCCGCACCACGGTAATGGACACGGCCAATTTCATCTTCGCCAAACATCTGTCCTTGAAAGCGGACACCACCCGCGTCCAGCTCACCTATACCTATTCCTACCTGGATACCACCGGCGGCAAGCAGGAGACCAAGCAGAAGATCGTCCCTTACGCTCTGACCATCCTCCGCTCCTCCATTCCATCCCTGCCCGCCGGCATGGGGCAAACCTGCAAGGAACAGGCCGACATCTCCCTCTACCACGACGGGCAGCCCGTTTCCGTGGTCACCGCCGATGACGCCACCCTGGAAGCCCGTCTCACCATGCCGGACGGCTCCCTCTGCAAAGGCTGCACCCTGGAAGTGCTGCCCTCCACCTCCCGGGTCAAGGATCACGAAGATCCCGTCATGGTGGTCCAGGGCGGATACCTGTCCGGGACCTTCCAACGCGAAGTGAGCATCACCCCGGCCGTGGGCGACGGCCGCCTCCAGCACCTTCCCGGGGACAGCATCGTGGTGGTCTACGTCAGCCCCGAGAACCCGTTGGACCGGGTGCGCAAGGCCTTCCCTTACACGGACGTCCTGACCGTGCTGGAAGTCGGCCGCCAGAACGAATTGGCCCATACCAAATACGGCCCCATCCCGAACTTCGAACCGCAATGGCTGCTGGTGGCGCCGCCCACGGTGCAGGCCTCCCCCGGCGACCCGTTCGACAATTGGCGCATGCTGCCCGGCCCCATGGCGCCCCAGGACTCCCTGCGATACGTGGGGCTCAGCGTGGAAGCCTCCCGGGCCTTTGCGGTGGACGTGCACGTCTTCACCAACCTGGGCCAGTTCGTGAACAAGCTGACTTTTTCCGTGTCCCAGGCCGAGTTCCAGAAACTGGAAAAGAGCTCCAAAGGAAGCACGCGTCTCCTCAAGGTGCTTTGGGACCCCCGGTCCCGCAACGGCAGCCCGGTAGGCACGGGCGCCTATATATTCAAGACCACGGTGACTCTGCTGAAAATCCCCGGCATCGCCGAAGACAACGCCATCCGCACCGATTACCGGCGGGTGGGCGTGCTACGCTCTCTTTGAGCGCCCTCTCGTTTCGAGAGGCCCCTTTCCAGAAGCCCCCGGAATCCGACTACTCGATGTGATGGCCCGATTTGGGATCGAAGGCTTCCCGCACGCCCTCACCGATGAAGGTCGCGAGCATGAGCGTGACAAAGAGGGCGAAGGTTGAGGAGATCGCGAGCCAGGGCTTGTCGATATTCTCCAGCCCTTGCTTCAGGATTTCTCCCCAGGAGGGCGTGGGAGGCATCAGTCCGAAGCCCAGGAAGTCCAGGGCGGTCAGGGCCGAGATTCCCAGAACGACGGTAAAGGGCATCAAGGTTATGACAGGCGTCAGAGCGTTCGGCAGAATGTGGTGGAAAAAAATGCGCACCGGGCCGAAGCCCAGGGCCTTGGCTGCTTTCACGTAGGTCATGCTCTTGAGCTTCAGGAATTCGCCCCGCATATAGTAGGATAGCGCCACCCATTCGAAGAGCGCCATGATGAAGAGCAGGATGCCGAAGGTGCGCCCATATATGGAACCCAATAGAATGACCACGTACAGGAACGGCAGGGCGCTCCATATCTCGATGAACCGCTGCACGGTAATATCCACCTTGCCGCCCAAGTAACCTTGCAACCCGCCGATGACTATTCCCATCCCGGCATCCGCAAGGGCCAATAGAAGGGCGAAAGCCATGCAGATCCGGAACCCGTAAATCAAGCGGGCCAGTACGTCCCGGGCGGAGTTGTCCGTCCCCAGCCAATGCCGGAGGGAGGGCGCATGGGGCGGATTGCCTTCCTCCTCCAGGTTGGTACGCAACGGTCCGTTCGCGATGATGGGAAAGAGCATGAAGCCTCCTTCCGATTTGAATTTGGGATCATTGCGCAGGGTAAGGTAGTCAGGTTCTGTGCCGTACTCGCCGCCGAACTCGGTGGCCGGATAGAACTTGACCACGGGAAAATAGGTACGCCCGTGGTACCGCAGAAGGAGCGGCTCGTCGTTGGCTATGAACTCCGAGCCCAGGGACAGAATGAAGGCGCTGCCCAATATCAGCAGGGAATACCAGGAACGCCGGGTCTTACGGAAGCGCTTGAATCGATCCCGGGTAAGGTTGGAAATCATCCGGCCGCCCGCATCAATCGAACCGGATCCGCGGATCCACGAAAACGTAAAGGACGTCCGAGAACAGGCGGCCCAGCATGGCCATCAGGCTAGACAGCATGATTATTCCCATGACCACGTTGTAGTCCCTGTTGACCATGGAGGTATAGACCAGGAGCCCCATGCCGTCGATGTCGAAAACGCGCTCGATGAGGATGGACCCGGCGAACATGACCGTGAAGATCTCTCCAGCCCTTGTCGCCAACGGGATAAGGGCGTTGCGAAAGGCATGTTTCCAGATGGCTCGCTTGAAAGTGGAGCCTTTGACCACCGCGGTGCGCATATAATCCTTGCCCATTTCGTCCATCAGGCTGTTCTTGAGCATCATGGTGAGGATGGCGAACTCGGAGATCATATAGCAGAAAAGCGGCAGCACCATGTGGTGGAGAAAATCCAGGACTTTGCCGGCCAGGGAAAGCGTTTCGAATTCATCGGAAACGATCCCGCTGATGGGGAACAGGTTGAAGAACCGGCCTCCGCCCAGGAAGATGATGAGCAGAATGCCCAAAGCGTAGCCGGGAATCACGAAGCCTGTAAAGATCGCTCCCGAGGTGAGGGTATCGAACCAAGATCCATTGCGCAGCGCCTTCGCGACTCCCAAGGGCAGGCTTACCAGATAGGAAAGGATGAAAGATGTGATCCCGAAAAACAGCGAAATCGGGAACTTGCTCTTGATGACGTTCCAGACGGGTTCCTGATAGGTATAGGACTTCCCCAAATCCAAGCTCGCCACCTTGCCCAACCAGATGGCATATCGCACGGGGGCAGGTTTATCGAATCCGAAATAAGCCTTTATGTTGGCCACTTCCTGGGGTGAGATATTCGCCCCTGGCCGTTTCTCCGCCGCCGCTTGCTGTACCCGGGAAATAAGCTCCTCCACAGGGCCTCCAGGTACGAATTGAATGAGCGCGAATACCACAAGGCTGATGCCGAAAAGGGTCGGAAACATCAGCAGAAGTCTGCGGATAACATAGGCTTTCACGGATCAATTCCCCATGCACCGGGAGCCCGGATCCCTCGTCCCAATCCGGTCATTCCGAGTAATGCACTTCCCCGGGCGGAATGGGAAGCGACTTGCCCGATTTCATGGCATCCGCCAAAGCCTTTTCCTTGGCCGGATCCACGAACCAATATGCGGTGATGCAGTCCTCGTCCTCGTACTTGGAGTAAACGGATTTGGGCGTGCCGAACTTGTTCCAATAAAGCACCCACTTTGAATCCTGATCCCACATCAGCACGTAAGGCATTATGTCCACCAAGCGATCGTCGATCTTCTTCATGATTTCGTTCCGCTTGTTCAGATCCATTTCGGTTTTCTGCAGTTCGATAAGGCTGTCCACGATCTTGTCCTTAACGCCGGCCACGTTGTTAGAGGACGGCTGGTCCGCGGTGCGGCCATGCCACATGCTTTCCGGGTCCCGCAGGCGCGAGGCGCCCCAGGCCGCCCAGCCAATGTCGAATTCATAGTTATCCATCCGCTTGAGCCAGGTGGACCAGGACATCTGGTCGATTTTGGCGCTAATGCCGACAGCCTTCAGGTCTTCCAGATATACATTGATGGGCCTGAGATCCACGGCATTGTGTAGGGAAATGGTAATCTCCAGCTTCTTGCCGTCCTTGGCCAGGATGCCGTCCGGTCCGGGTTTGTAGCCCGCCTCGGCCAGAAGTTTGCGGGCCTTGGCGGGGTCGTAGGGGATCATCTCGCGATCGGGATTCTTGTGGCCGGGATAAAGGTCCGAGAAATAGGAGTTTATCAGCAGGTTCAGATTGAAGAGAAGCTTCTCGTTCATTTGTTGGCGGTTGGCCAGGTAGGCCAGGGCCTGGCGCAGGCGGATATCCTGCATCATGGGCCGCCGCAGGTTGAATACGAAACCGCGGAAGCTGACGGGGTACTCGTTGAAGATCTTCTGCTTCACCACCCATCCCTTCTTGACCTGGTCGAAATCGGTATTGTTGGCCCAAATGGCGGCCCGGCTCACGGGGTACACGTCGATGTCGCCCTTCTTGAAAGCCTCCAGTACCTTGAGGGGATCCTCCATGAACTTCCAACGGATATATCCGAAATTGTATTTGTGCTGATTGATCTTCTTGGACCAGCCCCAGTAATCGGCCCGGCGCTTCACCATCAGGGAGCGTTCCTTTTTGACCTCGTCCAACTGGTAGGGGCCGCTGACCACGGGAAACTCCCAGTTCATTTCGTTGAAGTCCTTGCCTTCCATGACATGCTTGGGAAGCGGGGTGAGACCGGCGGCTTCCCAGAAATTCATCCAGTGCTTCTGTTTGGCGGTGATGGATACGGTGAGACTGTCCACGATGACGGGCCTTGAGAAGCGGTCCAGGCCCACGCGAAACAGGGAGGTGAGGTTCTTGGGATTCATGATCACGTCGTAATAGAATTGGACGTCTTCGGCGGTGATGGGCTTGCCGTCGCTCCATTTGGCCAGAGGGTTGATCTTAAATGTGTAGGTCATCCCGTCCGGAGAAGTGGACCAGGACTCGGCGACTATTCCCACGGCGCGGTTCTCGGTGGGGTGCAGGCCGGCCAAGCCGTCGTACAAAAGACCATACAGCTCCTTGGTGAAGAAGTTGTAGTCCAACATGGCATTGAGGGTCTTGGGGGCGGGCCCACCCCACATGTTCAGGGTGCCGCCCGGCACGGCATCCGGATTCGCCCCTGGATCAAGGTCGCCTCCAGCCTCCAACGCGATAGGAGCCTGGACGGCAGGCGCCGCTCCGGCCCGGGATTGGCCCGCGTCCTTCTTGTTGCAACCCGCGAACAGCGCCAGCAGAACCAACAGGGAAATCTTCTTCATCAAGGTCCACCTCTCCGGGAAAGCCGACAAATCGCGTATAAAATTAGAATAATACCCGCCTCAAGGGCACTGCACCGCGTTCCGCCCATCCCGATTTGCTAGCTTCTATCCTCGGTCAACGGCCATGCCCTACCGCCTCCCCCATCGTTTCCGTCCGCTTGCGGTCCTATTGGCCACCGCATTTCTCGCCTGCACGCCCTCCCGGAAAAACCTGGGCAGCACCTATCGCGGGGTGCTGATTTCCAACATCAAGAACTTCGATCCCGCCCTGGTGCAGGACCAGTATTCCAGCATGTGCCAGTTCCAGGTCTATGAAACCCTGCTGGAATACAAGTACCTGGCCCGCCCTTATGACGTCCAGCCCTGCCTGGCTTCCGCCGCGCCGGCCATTTCCGACAGCGGAAAGGTCTTCGTGATCCGGATTAAAAAGGGCGTGGAGTTCGCGGACGACGCCTGTTTTCCGGGCGGCAAGGGCCGGGAAGTGAAGGCGGCGGATTTCGTCTACAGCATCAAGCGCATGTGCGACGTACGGACCCAGACCACCGGATGGTGGATTTTCGACGGCAAGGTGGTGGGCCTGGATGCGTTCCGGAAAGCCACGGAATCGCTTCCCCCCCTCCCCGAACAATACCACCCCGCCCTGTACGACGGGGAAGTGGAAGGCTTGCGCGCCTTGGACGATACCACCGTGCGCCTCGAATTGACCAAGCCTTATCCTTACTTCAAGTACATCCTGGCCATGCCCTATGCCGCCGTGGTGCCCCATGAAGCGGTGGAATACTACCGGGAGGACTTCATGAACCATCCGGTGGGCACGGGGCCGTTCCTGCTCAAGGAATGGCGGCGCGGGCTGCGGCTGGTATTCGAGCGCAATCCCAAGTACCACCATGGTTTTTACCCGACCGAAGGCATGCCGGAGGATTCCGCGGAAGGCTTGTTGGCCGACGCGGGCAAGCCCCTTCCCTTCCTCGACCGCGTGGAGCTCGACATTTTCGAGGAACTCCAACCCATGTGGCTGAACTTCCTGCGCGGCAACCTGGACAACTCCATCATCCCCAAGGACAATTATGCGGAGGCGGTGACGCCGGACAAATCCGTGCGCGGGGACCTGGCCGCCAAAGGCATCAAGCTGTTCCGGCAGAAGGATCTGGACCTGGTCTACATGTGCTTCAATTTCGAGGATCCCGTGCTGGGGAAGCATAAGCGCCTGCGGCAGGCCATGTCCCTGGCCTTCGACGCGGACCAGGCGGTGGAATTGTTCTACAACGGCCGCGGCGTGCGGGCCCATAGCCCCATTCCCCCCGGCCTGTTCGGGTATGACCCGGCATACAAGAATCCCCACGCCCGCTACGATCCGGAAGCCGCCAAGGCGCTATTGGTCCAAGAGGGCTTTCCCGGCGGCAAGGGCCTGCCTGAGTTCGAATATCTGACGGTCGCGGCCTCCAACTACCGGCAGATGGGGGAGCATTTCGCCCAATGCATGGCCCGCATCGGCGTGAAGATCAAAGTCTCCACTTGCACCTGGCCGGAATACCTGAGCCGTCTCAAGCAGAAAAAGGTCCAGATCATCGCCGGCGCCTGGGGGGCCGACTATCCCGATCCGGAGAACTTCCTGCAGCTCCTGTACGGCCCCAACGAATCCCCGGGCGAGAACAACGCCAACTACAAGAATGCCGAGTACGATTCCCTCTACCGGGAAATGGCAATCATGCAGGACGGCCCGGAACGCAAGGCCAAGATCCGCCGCATGCAGGACATCCTGGCCGAGGATTGCCCCATGATCCCCGAAATCCACCGCCTCCGCGAACTGCTGATCTACGATTGGGTCGGCGACCACCGCGGCCATGCCGTGCTGGACGCGCCCATCAAATATTACCGCATCGATGCCGCCTTGCGGCGCTCCCGGCTGGAAGGGCGCGGCAAGTGATCAACTTCATCCTCCGCCGCCTCCTCTACACCATCCCCATCATGCTGGGCATCTCCCTGATCGTATTCGTGCTGTTCCACGTGGCGGGCGGAAACCCCGTTTACCGCATGCTGGGCAAGAATGCCTCCCCGGCGGAAATCCTCCGGCTCACCCATCAATTGGGATTGGACCGGCCCCTGTGGGTTCAGTACCTGCATTACCTGGCCGATCTCCTCCGCTTCGACTTCGGCCGTTCCTGGGAGACCAGGCAGCGGATCTCGGAAATGATCGCCACCGGCCTGTTCCCGTCCCTGTGCCTGGCCGTGCCCTCGTTCATCCTGACCACCCTGCTGGCCGTGGCCGTGGCCATGGTCTCGGCGCTGTTCAAGGGGAAGGCCGTCGACAAGCTGCTGGTGGTGGGCTCCGTGCTGGGCATGAGCATCAGCATCCTGGCGCTCATCATCGGCGCGCAATACCTGCTGGCCTACCGCATGAACCTCTTCCCCATTTCCGGATTCGAGATCGGCTGGCGGGGCCTGCCCTACCTGGCGCTGCCGGTGCTCCTCTGGATCGCCAACCAGGTGGGCGGGGACGTGCGCTATTACCGCTCGGTGCTGCTGGAGGAGATCGGCCGCGAATACGTGGTCACGGCGCGCGCCAAGGGGCTTTCCCGGGGCCGGGCCATGCGCACCCATGTGCTGCGGAACGCCATGATCCCCATCGTCACCCGCCTGGTGATGGAAGTCCCCTTGTTGTTCACGGGCAGTCTGTTGCTGGAGAATTTCTTCGGGATACCGGGGTTGGGCAACATGAGCATCAACGCCCTGAACGCCTCGGATTTCCCCGTCATCGAGGCCGTCACCCTGTTCGGATCGATCCTGTACATCTTGGCGAACCTGGTGGGGGACGTGCTCTACGCCGTGTTCGACCCAAGGGTGAAACTCTCGTGATGCAAGCCACGAATCCGATACCGGCCGCGCTTGCGGTGGACCGTCCCATGCGCTCGCGCGCCCTGCGGAAGCTGCTGCGGGACAAACTGGCCTTCGCGGCGCTGGCCGTCATCGTCATCTACGCCATAGTGGGCCTGCTCGCCTTGTTCCATCTGGCCGCCACCCATTACCAGGACTCCGTGGGACCGGCTTATACCGCGCCCGGGGCGAAATACCTCCTGGGCACGGATGTACTGGGCCGCAGCGTGTTGGAACGGGTGGTGCACGGAACGCGCATCGCCCTGGTGGTGGGCTTCGTATCCACCGGCATCGCCATTCCCATCGGCATCCTGTTCGGGTTGCTGGCGGGCTTTTTCCGCAAACGCGTGGACGATTTCATCGTGTGGTTCTACACCACCGTGGACTCCATCCCCTACATCCTGTTGGTGCTGGCCCTGGCGTTGATCCTGGGCAAAGGCCTCGTCTCGGTGTGCATCGCCATCGGCATCACTTCCTGGGTGGGGGCCTGCCGCGTGGTGCGCGGAGAGGTGATCAAACAGAAGGAACTGGACTACGTGCAGGCGGCCAGGGCCATGGGGGCCGGCAACGCGCGCATCCTGATCCTGCACATCCTGCCCAACGTCATGCATCTGGTGCTCATCCAGGCGTCCCTGATCTTCGTGGAGGCCGTCAAGAGCGAGGTCATCCTGAGCTATCTGGGAGTGGGCGTGCAGGGCGAACCCAGCTGGGGAGTGATGATCGACGATGCCCGCATCGAGCTCATCGGCCGCGGGGCCTGGTGGCAGTTCGCGTCGGCCACGGGGGCCATGTTCCTGCTGCTGCTGGCCTTCAACGTGTTCAACGACGCGTTGCGGGACGCGCTCGATCCCAAGTCATAGCTTCAGATCTTCGCGGATCCTGGCGACGATGGCTTCCGGGGGCGCATCCACGTTCACGATCAGGGCGTCCGCCGGTTCTTCCAGGATTTCGAATTGGCTTCCCAGCATCGAGGCTTTGAAAAAATGCCCTTGGCGATTCTTGAGCCGCGCTTCCAGGACGGCGTAGTCGGCTTTCAGGTAGACGAACCGGATTCCGTCCAACCCGCTCAGCAGCAGATCGCGATAATCCTGTTTCAGGGCCGAACAAGCCAGCACCGCCTTGCCTTTTTTTGCGTTGAGACCCACCAGGAGATTGTGCAAGGCCAGCAGCCACGGCCTCCGATCGCGGTCGTTGAGGGGAACGCCCTGCGCCATCTTGTCAAGATTGCCCTTGGGCTGGAAATCGTCCCCATCGTAGAAGGGCCAGCCCAGTTGCTCCGCGAGCAGCTTTCCGACCAGGGTCTTGCCGCTCCCGGAAACGCCCATCAATACGACGGCGCGCACGGAAGACGAGGATTCTGTTGCCATGGTTTCGCGTATCCCGTCAGAGGCAAAAATAACATTTGCCGGGGAAGGAGCGAAGCGGAAAAGGCGGGGATGCGCGGAAAATGCGCGGATTCGGATTCCATGGCCTTGGATACCTCGCTAGAGGTAAAAAAGGCATTTGCCGGGGCCGGACTTTGCAAGGCGCCGATCGCCCGGCTAGTCGCGAATGTCGGCGGACCGGATCAGGATCCAGTGGTTGGGGCCCGGGGGCGGAGGGAAGACCTCGTTCGCAGACTC
Organism: Fibrobacterota bacterium; assembly: GCA_028287505.1. Classification (GTDB taxonomy): domain Bacteria; phylum Fibrobacterota; class Fibrobacteria; order UBA11236; family UBA11236; genus Chersky-265. The sequence goes on from JAQBPN010000058.1 coordinate 46,369, forward strand.
ACGCAGCAGACATTGTCCAACGTTGGTAACGGGCGAGAGCAAGGCGTCCTTGACCATGCCCCGCCGGCTAAGCATGAATAAGATATCGAAGCGGCTGGTGTCCGGCGCCTTGACGGTATCCCGGCAGATCTTCAGCGCCCCGGCATGGGTCTTCGCGAACGACGCGAGGGCGGTTTTCGCGAACTCCGAACCGTCTTTGCCCTTGAGGTTCGCTTCCACGGCGGCGCGCGCTTTCGCGCCGTCCCCGGTGGCATCGCTTTGCGGATAGCCCAAGGAGGCCAATAAGGCGACAATCAGGAAAAGGCTTCTATGCTCCATACTTGCTCCCTGTGAGTGTTGCGGGCCTTCCATCATCGGAAAACAAAATAGGCGGCGGCGACGATCAGCAAAGAGGCGATCAGATAATCGAGCTTGATGGGCAGGCCCAGGACGAAATATCCGAAGGGAATGAAAAAAAGCAGGGACATGCCGACCTGCAGGATCTGCAACTGCGGGACGCTATACCCCGTATGGCCGATACGGTTGGCGGGAATGTGCACGCAATATTCGAAGAATGCGATGGACCAGCTGAACAGGACGGCGATGAACCAAGGCCGGTTGCCGAGGAACTTAAGATGCAGGTACCATGCCGTGAGCATGAATGAGTTCGAAATGCAAAGCAAAAGGATGGTCTTGGCGAGGACGGGCAAATCGGATTCCTTTTTCCCATTGGGGAAGGACTGGTCAGGGTTCAGGACAAGGTAATCAGGGTCAAGGTAAAGATAACAAAAGCCGGCATAACGGCGACTAACGCCCGCATCAACCGCCGTTTCCGGATCCGGCTAATGGACCAGGAACCGTTTCGAGCGTACCACTCCCGATACGGTAACGCGCAAAATATAGACGCCGCTTCCGGAACCCTTGAGGTCCGCGCTGAGGTCGTAGTCCGCCGGGGAGCGGGTCCCCCGGACCTCCTTCACCTTGTGCCCGGTCAGGTCGAACAAAGAGATGAGGTGGGACCCGGGCCTGCTGATGAATACGCCGACCCCATCGGCCGGATGGAAAGTGATCCCGGAAACATCCAATCCGGAACCCAGGCCGGGGATTCCCCCGGCGATTCCGTCGACGGGCATCGGCACCTCGGTGGAATCATATCCGGCGATGTAGTACAGGAACTGCTTGAAGAACCGGTCCCAGACCGGCTGGGTCATCGCGTTCATGGTGACCTTGTCATGTCCCTCCATGAAATATCCTATCGCGCCCTTTTTGTCCGGAAAGGTCCAGGTGGCGGGATAACCTCCGGGAACGTTGTAGTTGTAGCCGCCGGTGCCGTTGCCGCAATTGGTTCCCGAGCCGTTCTTGGTGCATTTGGCCCCGTTCATGCGGAGAAAGATATCCGCTTTGGGGTAGACGCTGGTGATGAGCTTCGCGAACGTATGCCACTCGCCTTCGGGGAAGATCACCGTGTCCTTGCCGGAGAAACCGATACCTTCCATCACAGGGTGGGTTTTCATGGCCGCCGGAATGAAAACGGGAGCGCTTACGTTCGAGCGCGAAGATTCGCCGTTGTAAGTGACCGGGTGGAGCACGTCATAGAACCACGGCCAGTTCTGGGAGGGTCCGGAATCCCCCGATGAATGCATCAGGAAAACCCCGCCTCCCTGGGTCTCCACGAAGTCCTGGACCGCGGCTTTGGCCGCGGCCGAGAACTGGCCGGAGGAAGCCCAGCCGGAAATGTAGTTGGCGAAGAAAACCTGGTAGCCCCTCAACTTCGCGGCCGTGACTTCGCTTCCATGATTGGACGGCGAGGTGACGTCCACCGTCCAGCCTTCCGCGGCGCCGATGCGCTTCAGGGTCGCTTCCATGTTCGGGAAGCCTTCGGCGTGGTTGAATCCATACGTGAAACTGCCGACGAGAATCGACTTGAGTTTGGATTTGAGGAGGTAGCCTTTGCCGTTGAGCGCGATCACGCGCTCTTTGGCCAAAGGGACCGTCTCCGCTTGGGCCATCCCCGCCATGCCCAGGATTATCCCCAACCCCAGGATTCCGGCGACATGCCGATACACCCGCTTTGCCGGACCGCCATTTTTTACCGAGCCGCTTTGCCGCATAATCACTCCCGAGGTTCGTCGTTTTTCGGAAACCGGATGCAATAAGGCGCGCCCCGTGAGGGCTTCGCCTTGGATCACCATTCCGGTGACCCAAGGTTCTGGACAAAGGATCCGTTGCGCGTCTGGAGAAAGGTACTGCGCGTATTCGGAGGCCGAAAGCCCATTCCGGCGCCGGAAACATCTTTCCGATTTCCTCAGGTAAACGGCTCCGCCGGGTTGCCGCGGCATGAAGGGCGAACCCGGCCCGGATTGGACCGGGCTGAAAACGAAAAAGAGCCGGATTGCTCCGGCTCTTTTCTCCTCATCCACCGAATGGAATTGTTCATTTAAGAAATAGAGAAACAATTATTACAATGAAATTCAGAATGATCCGGATAACGGTGTCATCGCTCACCTCATGACCCAATATATTCACCCTGTCCCGCATCGTACCCGATCATTGCACTTTTCAATCAGTGATACGCCGATATTTTTTCAGCGACGCTGGAAGGTGGCATGTTCCAGATCAGGATGAGGGGCGCCAAACCTGAACAATGAGGCATAGAATGTTTATTCGTAACCGAAAGATCTCCGGTCCGGCTAACCTTGACAAGGGCCACATTTCCTTTCGATCGGCACTTCTCATGACTGTCTGCTTTGCGGGAATGTCATGGGGCGGAACCTGGTCCTCCGGAACGGGCTTCACGTGGCTGAATCCCACTTCGGACAAACTTGGCGTGGGTTTGAACACGACTCCGGCTGAGAAAGCCCAAATCGTCGGTGGGAACATCCTCATCGACAACACCAGGAACTACAAAGGCAAGACGGGAGTAGGCACTAATAGCATCGATTTGATCGGCGCCAGCGGAACCACTGCAAGCATATACGACAACAAGATCTCCGTGCTGAGCAGCGGCTGGGTGGGTATAGGCTACACCAATCCGGCCGCCAATCTGGACGTGAACGGGGATATCTCCGCATCCGGAGAGATAGTCTGTGGTTCGAACGTATATGCCGGGGCGTACCTTGAATGCAATCTCGATGCCATAATCGCAGGGGGTGCGAGTGTTAGTGGGGATCTCAATGTTTATGGGACCAAGAACTTCGTTCAAATCCATCCCACCGATCCAACCAAACAGATAGTCTACGTGGCCGCCGAGGCGGGAGAAGCCTTGACCATGGTTCGGGGCAATGCCAGAACCACGAATGGCAGTGCGATCGTCAGGCTTCCTGAACACTTTTCCCTTGTGACCAGCGATGAAGCGCCATTGACCGTCCAGCTTACTGTCGAAAAGGTTCCCGCATTGATCTACCTCGTTTCCAAGTCGAAAAATGAAATCGAAGTCAAAATCAAGCCTTCGGACTATAACGAATATAGGGACGTCGATTTCAGTTACTTCGTGCAGGGTGTCAGGGACGGCTTCGAGGATCACCAGGCAATCCAAGATGTGGATCCTTCCAAGAAACCCGCCCTTTCGGAAAAGCATCGCCTCCTGAACGCGCGGAAGGATCAAGTAACGGCGGCTTTCCGCCCCCATCATCGTCGCGTGCATTGAAAAACCGAATGGTGCGATAAAACGCAAAGAGCCGGATTTCTCCGGCTCTTCTTTACCTCGCGATTTCCGAATTGGACTAATGGATCAGGAACCGTCCGGTTCGACTCGCTCCGCCCACCGTCACCCGCATCGCATAGACGCCGCTTTTGGCGCCCTGGAGGGCCGGGCTGAGATCGAAGTCCGCGGGGGACTCGGAACCCCTGATTTCCTTCAACTTGTGCCCGGCCATGTCGAACAGGCTGATGACATGATAGCCGGGCTTGCTGATGAATACCCCGGCCTTGTCGGGAGAATGGAAGGTGATGCCCGAGGCATCGACACCCATTTCCGTTCCGTCCTTTTGGGACAGACCGGTGGGCACTTCGGTCGAGTCATAGCCGGCCATGTAATACATGAACTGTTTGAAGAACTTGTCCCAGACCGCCTGGGTCATGGCCTGCATGGTGATCTGATCATGACCTTCCATGAAGTAGCCAATGGTCCCCTTCTTGTCGGGAAAGGTCCACGAGGCGGGATAGCCGCCGGGTACGCTGTAGTTGTAACCGCTGCCGCAATTGGTTCCCGTACCGCCCTTGGTGCACTTGGCGCCGTTCATCTTGAGAAAGACGTCCGCTTTGGGAACCACGTCGGTAATGATATGCTGGAAGGTGTGCCACTCGCCCTGGGGGAAGATGACCGTGTCCTTGCCCGCGAAATTGATGCCTTCCATGACGGGATGGGCTTTTTCCGCGGCGGGGATGAACACCGGTGCGCTCACCGTGGTGCGGGAGGATTCGCCGTTGTACAACACCGGATGCACCACGTCATAGAACCAGGGCCAGTTCTGGGACGGTCCCGAGTCTCCGGAAGAATGCATCAGAAACACGCCGTTGCCCTTGGTCTCCACGAAGTCCTGGACGGCCGTTTTGCCGGCCGCCGGAAACTGCCCGGACTGGGCCCAATAGGAGATGTAATTGGCGAAGAAGACCTGATAGCCCGCCAGCTTGGCCGCGGTGACCTCGCTCCCCTTGTTGGTCGGGTTGGTGATGTCCACGGTCCAGCCTTCGGCCGCCCCGATCCGTTTCAACGTGGCTTCCAGGTTGGGATACCCGTCCGTATGGTTGAAGCCGTAAGTGAAACTGCCGACCAGGATGGCTTTGAGTCTGGATTTGAGCAAGTAGGACTTCGCGCCCACTGTGACCGTCCGCTGTTTGGCCAGAGGCAGGGTCTGCGCTTCGGCCTTTCCCATGGCGCCCAGGCCCAGTGCGAAGGCCACCGTCAGAATCGAACGCCCGAGTGTCGTTCCCATAGTTTTCTTCCCCTTCATAACCGCTCCTTTTAATCCCAACGACGTCTTGCGACGGACCGCCCTTTCCTTGGAAAGTAGGGCGGAACCCTTATCCTTGCACATGGATTTGTCGATGATCCATGCTTTCCGTGTTTTTATGATTCCGGCCGTTCTCACGCGTTCTCACATGCTCCATTGGAATTGGAGCAAATAGTACCAGTCCGATTTGTGGTGGGTTACGGGGGTGAAAGAGGGCCCTGCATTGACGTCCTGGACCCGGAAATGATCGTTGGCGGCCTGCAGGAACAGGTCCAGGCCCGAGTACAGGTTCCGCTGCAGGTAAACGGACCATTTCATGTCATCCTCGCTGTACAGCCCCGCTTGCCTGTTTATTTCATAGAGGGCCGGGTTGCCGCTGGGCAAGGCCGGCTGGGGCACGGAGTTGGTGTATTGCTGGTTGCTGTTTTCCGGATAAGGATTTTTGAAGTATTCGAATTGGATGGAGGCCAGGCTCAAAATCCCAAAGGTGGGGACGTGCATGCCCACCATGAGGGGAATGCGCTGCTGGATTTTCTCGTAATAGTAGGGCTGGTTTTCCACGCCCAGGATGGCCGCTTCCGCGAACAGCTTGAAGGGACCGGTGCTGCCTGCATCCATATCGAGCAAGGCGCCCACATCCAGGGAAGCCCGGGCCATCACCTTGATGCCCTTGAAGGTCAGTGCCTTGGAGGACTTGGGCCTCAAGGTGTCCCCCCGGGCCATGACATAGATGGTATTCCCCGCCTCGTCCACGCTTACCGTTGCCAGCGGCGTGCCGGCCGAGTCCGTGTAATTCCCGATGTGGCCTTCCATGTCCTTGAGAGTGCCTCCGGCGAAACCCAGTTGGTGGTGGCCGGAAGCACCGGTATCGTTCAGGGAAGGAATGACCGGGAAGTTGTCGACTTCGATGTAGGAATTGCTTGAGCGGGTCGGCGTGGTCACGCTGGGTTTGACGGCCAGCCAGCGGTGCAGGGAGAAGCCGGCCCCGAATTCGAAGGCCTTGCCCACCTTGGCGGTGGCGACGTAGGATGGGGAGAAATCGAAAATGGGAACTTCGTTGAACTCGCTGAAAAGCAGGAAGTCCTGGCGGAGGTTGCCGCCCAGCAGATCCCAGCTGACCTTGGTCCCCATCGATTTGTACTTGCTGTCGTTCATCCACACCCATCCGCCCGTTCCCCCGGTGTGGATGGTGGTGGGATAGGCCTCGCTCCGCAGCAGGTATTCGCCCAGGTTCTTGGCGTCCGGATTGTAGTCGTAGCCGAAGAATCCGAATTTCCACGTGAGGCTGGGGGTGAAATCGAAGCCGGCCGAGGCCTCGGATATGCCCGGGCCGAAGTTGATGCGCGTACTGGCCGGATTGGAGGTTTCCGGGATCGGCTTCCAGAACAGGCCGCCCACGCCGATGTTCACGTGCAAGCGCTCGTCCATGGTCCCGGAATACGTGAGGGCGATGCCGTCCCGGTTCAGGAAGGCGTTGTTCAGCTCCAAGGGAGGATTGGTGCCGTCATCGTTGATCACCGAACCCTGCACCACCTGCCCCACGTCCACGAAACCGACGACGGAGACCTTGCGCTCTATCTTGCCGGGCTTCTTTTCTTCCGCGAAGGGGCGGCCCGCGGCCAGCAGGGCCAGGGCCAAACATGCAAACGCTTTCATGGGGTTGGTTTCCCTTTTCTTTGTGTTCAATGCGCGCTCCCGGGTCATGTTCAAAACCCCCAATCCAGGTGGGTGATGAAATACCATTGGTTTTTCCGGACGGTCTGGGGCAAGGAAGACGGTTGGATGCCGCCGATGTCCAGGTTCTGCAGTCTCAGATGATCGTTGGCCACCTGCACCTTCAGCTTGAGGCCGGGCACGAGGGTCCTGACGGCGTGGATGCTCCATTTGAGATCGTCCCCGTGCACCGACGGGAGGGCGAAACGCGGCTTCTTGAAATCATCCGCGGGCAAATCGGGAATGGCCATGCTGGGTCCGGGCAGGGGCTCGCGGTTGTAAATACTCAACTCCTGCTGGCTGTCCTGGTACGGATTGTCCAGGTATTCCGTTTCCACGGCAAGCAGGTCCAACACTCCGAAGGTTGGGACATGGATGCCCACCATCAGGGGCATGCGTTGCAGGACATTCTCGTAGTAGACGGGCTGGTTCTGCACGCCCAATACGGCCAGTTCGGCATAGAGCTTGAAGGGTCCGGTGCTTTCCTTGATATCGAGCATATCCGCGAAATCGAGCCCGACCCGGGCCATCAGATTGATGGCGGAACGGGTGATGTCCTGCTGCTTGGAGATTTGCGCCGCGGCGGTACCGGAAGGCGCCCCGTCGGCGCCGGTAACCGCCAGGTTTCCATCCGCGTCGTAATACTGGGTGCAGGAGGTGGAACTGCCATCCCAGCAATTGGTCCCATCGGAATATTTGGTGTTCATCAGGAATTTCTTGATACCCTTCCGCATTCCCGCCGGACTTCCGTCCTGGATCATGTCCACCCCGCTGACCGCGGCCCCGGCCTTTCCCGCCAGGAGGGCGCTCTGATCCAAGGAGGCTCCTCCCCGCCAGACCGCGAAGGTGTCCGCCACCACCTTGTTACCGGCCCCGTCCTGGTAGCTGTAATGGACGATTCCCTGGTTCTGCACTTCCGGGAAATTGGCGATTTCCACGTACTGGGTAGCGGGCAAGGAGGCCTTCTCATCCTTGTCCGAGCCGAAGTACGCGCGGTTGTTGCTGAACCACCGGCGCAGCGCGCCGCCGCCGCCGATCTCCAAGCCTTTCGCGGGCTTCCAGGAAAACACGTAGGTCGGCGTGAGGTCGAAGAGGGGCGGGTTCTGATTTTCGAAATAGATGCCCAGCTCATGATGGAAGGCGCCGCCGAAATGATCGCCTTGCAGGCGCAATCCCAGCACGCGCGTGTAGGCGCTGTCCACCCAGGACCACCCGCCGGTGGTGATGTAGGTGGGATAAGATTCGGTGCGGAGCAGGTATTCCCCCAGGTTCATGGCGGGGGAATCGTATTTGAAAGGAAAGTAGCCGCCTTCCACGCTGATGCCGCGGCCGAACTGGAATTTGGTGGACGCCTCGGTGATGCCCGGGCCGAAGCGGACCAGGTTCTGCCAGAAATCCCCCTCCGGGAAGGATTGCCAAAAGATTCCCCCCACCCCGACGCGGACCGAAAGCTTGCCGTTGACCGTATCGCTCACGGTAAGGGTGGCGCCCAGTCGGCTCAGGTAGTGGTCTTCCACATTGACGCCGCCATCGTTCCCCTTCACCAACTGGCCGATATCCGTATAGCCTTCGCCCCGGATCTTGTCGATGGGAATATCCGCCCGGGAAGGCAGAGCCGCCAAGCCGAGCGCGAACGCTATCCATATCCGATATCGATTCATCCTTAAACCCTTCGAGTGGATGGCCGCCCGCGCCGCAACCCGGCGCGGAGGGGAATACCGATTAAATCCGCAACCTTCGTCCTTGAAATTGGATACTTTATTCGCAGCGAATGCGAACGTACATCTCCAATGCAACCTGACGAGTCCTGAAAATGCAAAATGCACCCACCGCTTCCGTATTCCCCGGACTCTGGATCCTCGGACCGAAGCGGGACCTGCTTCTCTTCATACTCACGCCGCTTTTGATTGTGCCGATAGCGCTGGCCGTGAAGGGACTGGTTCCCCTGGAAACCCTGTCCCTTTACGTGCTGGGGCTGGGGGGCTTCGGCCATCACCTGCCGGGATTCGTGCGCGCCTATTCCGATCCGGAACTGTTCCGCCGCTACAGATTGCGTTTCACCCTGGTACCCGCCCTGCTCATAGCGGTGTGCGGGCTCTACTCCATCCTGGATCTGAATGCGCTTGTCTGCGCCACCGTGGCGTGGGGCACCTGGCACGGGGCCATGCAGATCAACGGCTTCCTGCGCATCTACGATTCCAAGGTCAAATCCTTCCGCCCGGCCACGGCGCGCCTGGACGCCTTGATGTGCCTGGCCTGGTTCGGCGCGGCCATCCTGCACTCGCCGGCCAAGCAGTTTTCCCTGGTCAGCCAGTTCTACGCTTCCGGAGGGTTCCTGGTTCCCCCCGCGGCCTTCGGCGCGTTCAGATGGGCTTGGGATGCGGGCGCCCTGATCATCACCCTGCTTTTCCTGGCGAACGCGGTGCGCCAATGGCGCGCAGGTTCTCCGCCCAGCCCGGTCAAACTCGCGACCATGGCGTCCAGCTTCGCCTTCTGGTGGTATTGCACGGTCACGTTGAACAATCTGGTGCTGGGCATAGTCATGTGGGAGATTTTCCACGATGTGCAATACAATGCTCTGGTGTGGCTGTTCGAACGGAAGCGCGTGGACCGGGATCTTCACGTCGGCGTCGCGGAAAAAATCCTGTTCGGACGCGGCGCCGCGCGCTTCGCTCTCTACGCGCTCTTGATCCTGGCGTACGGTTACATCGGGGTGGTTTCGTCCTTCGGCAGCATCAACCTGCCGGAGAAATCCTTCCTGGACAACGGCGCCGCACAGTGGCTGCTGCGCATCACCATCGCGTCCGCAATCCTGCATTTCTATTTCGACGGCTTCATCTGGAAGGTCCGGGAACGCGCCATCCGCCAGGGCCTGGGCCTGAATGAAGGAGGGAGCGCGGCTCCGGAGGCCAAAGCTCCGGCCATATCCAGGCACGCCTGGCAATGGGCCTTGTTTATCGTCCCCGTCGCATGGCTGGGCTTTTCCCAACTCCGGGGACAGGGCGCCGATTTCAAGGATCAGGTGGTGAACCTGGCGGAGGCCATCCCCGGCAGTTGGACCGCGAACTTCCTGAGCGGCACCTACTACAAGGGGCAAGGCCGCTTCGCAGAGGCGGAACGGTACTACCGCCGAACCGTCCAGGCCAATCCGGATTTCGCCATGGGACACATGTTCCTGGGGGACATTCTGTACAAACGGGGGAACCTCACCGAAGCCCTGGAACAATACCGGCTCTCCGTGGCCGTCGACTCCACCAATCCGGAAGCGAGAATGAACCTGGGATTCCTCTACCTGGGCAATGGGCAGCCCGCCCTCGCCGTCGACGAGCTCAAGTCCGCCTTGGAGACCGATCCGGAAAATCCCGAGCTGACCTTCGGCATCGCATCGGCCTACCTGCAGCAGCGCATGCTTCCGGAAGCGGAAGCCAGCCTGAGGAAAACCCTGCTTTTGTCTCCGAATCATTCAGGTGCTCTCAACTATCTCGGTGTGATCCATGAGGCCGGCGGCGATACCACCGGCGCGGTCGAATATTACCGGAAATCCCTTGCGGCGGATTCCACCAACTCCGCCGCCCGCGGAAACCTGGCCGCCGCGCTTGCGAAACGGCCCCGGACCCTTCCCTGAAGATATCGGGAAGCCCGGCCGGAAACCCATGACCGGGCCGCCGCGCCGCGAGTATCCGTTTACCCCGAGGAAACAATCCATCCCGCTCCCCATTGCCGCTTTCATCCCCGGAACCGGAAGTTTCCGGGGAAACGGACCGGCGGGTTTGGTGTATTTGATGACGGGAAATCTACCCTTGTGATCTTGATTCCGTCCCCATGGCATACAGGCTTAATGATGCCTTAACATCCATCCATATTTCTAGTGATTTCGCATTGAAAATAGAGGATTACTTCAGATCGATTCCGATTAGATCGATCTTACCGACCGTGGAGGTAATGCGCAGCACCGTGGTTCCCGCCCCCAAGGGGATCGAGTCCAATGCCGCTGCGGACCAGGCGGAGGCCGCGGGCAGATCCGATTCGACGAGAGGCGGCAGGCCCGGGAGGCCGATGGCCATGTGCCCGCCCGCGGCGGAACGGTAATGCAAGGCCACGGCGAACTTTCCCGCGCCGGACGCGGAGACACGGTATTCGGTCCAGGCTCCGGCGGGATAAGAGACGCCCATGGAGCCGACGGCCGAATCGAGAACGAAGCCCCCCGCGCCGGATTTTCCGGTATAAGCTTCCGCCTCGATGGCGGCGGGCAAGGCTTTGGGCGCGTACAGCCCGGGATCGGCCAGGGTGGCGTAAAATTCATCGTTGAAGCCCTGCCAATCGTTGGCGGAGGCCGGAATGTCCAGGAAATCGAAGGTGATGTCGGAGGCGGCCTGCACTTCCAGCTTGGCGGACACCGTCACCGTCTGGGCGTTCTTCCACAGGCCGCGGTGGAACAGATAGGCCACCGGCGCCAGATCTCCCAGCGTGATCTTCGTCGTGCCGGCCTTGAGAAAATTCCGGACGCGCTCGCCCATGCGGCTCAAGGGGATTTCCTGGATGCGGGCGGTATCCTGGACCCCGCCCCAAGTGTAGGTGCGGCCCCACTGCACGAAACGGCATTTCTTGGCCACCAGGTAATTGGCGATGCTGTCCGTGGCCTGGAGATTGTAGCTGAAGACGCCCGCCACCACCATGCGCGGCGCGATGGAGGGATCGGTCAGGTAGGCCTGCGCCACCGTGGTGAGGGGTCCGCCGGCCACCACCAGCAGGGGCTTTTCCGGCGTGGCTTTGCGGGCTTCCGCCACGATCAGGTCGCTGCCCGCGCTGGGCGTGGGCTGGAGGTCCTCGATCAGTCCGTTGGCGGGCAGCTTCAGGCGCGCGGCCGCGCCCGCCGTCATATCCGGAATCCGGCTCAGGCCGGCCAGGTTGGCCACCCGCATCTCCTCGCGTCCGGCCGCCATCTGCGCGGCGACGGTGTTCTGGGCGGAATGGAAATCATCGGTCACGATATTGCCCCGCAGGTCCAGCAATCCCAGGCTGGCCTTTGCCCAGACGTATTCGTTCTCCACTCCGTTGTCCCACCGCTCATTGTCGAAGATGACGGGATTGGTCGAATCCAATCCTTCGATCTTCAACCCCCCCGCATCCACGCTGAAGAAAAGCTTGGCCTCCTTCGCCAACTGCATGGGCAGGATCATGGTGGCTTGCCCCGATTGGACGTGGATGCCGCGGAGCACCGCATCCTGGCGGAAGGGCTGCAGACTGCTGCAGCGGATATCATAGACGCCTTCGGGAAGATTGTAGAGGATGAAATTCCCGGCCCGGTCGGGAGGGACAAACCGCTCCATGCCGAATACCTGCACGTACCGGGTCAACTGGACCTCGCTGTCGGGAGCGAAGGAGCCCTGGATGCTGCCTCGCGGCTTCACCGTGTCCGCCTGGAGATCCATGCCCGTGCTGTCCAGACCCAGGCTGAAATCATGGATGGATCCGCCCGACTCCGCCCCGGCGATCTCGATCCGGTAGTCTCCGGCGGGAAGCGGGCCCAGGTTGAACCGGCCTTGGGTGTTCGTCGTGGTCTGCCTTCGGCGCGGGCTCACCTCATCGGTGGAAACCGGATCCTGGAGGTAATCGGCGGGGCGCAACGTGACGGTCGCCGCGGCCGGGGTGCCATCCAGGTTGACGACGCGGCCGGCCACCACATCGGATTCCGTTTCCGTGCCGCCTCCGCCCTGGCAGCCGAACAGGACCAGAATGGCCAGGACCGCCGATAAGACGGCCGCCATCACGCTCTTTTTCCTCGCGGCGCCAAAGTGCGCAAGCCGGGGCGCAGCCCCGGAACCGCGGGTGCCGGAAGGGCCGTCACCGGGAACACGTGGAAGTTCATCTGATAGACGCGATCGACGATTTCGGTTTTCTCGGCCATTTCCAGGAGACGCCGCCGGAACGCCCGCAATTCCTCAAGCATGGCATCATAGATAGGCGCGGAAATGCTCAACGTCAACGTTGAAAAATTCCGGGTGCCCTTGGGCAGGTGGTCGATGGCATAAATGGCCAGTTCCATGGCCTGGATCTGGTACGCGCTGATCAGGGCCCTGCTGATCTCATCCCCGGCGGTTATGGTCGCGTCGGTGCGCTGGTAGACGCCGTCCATGCCTTTGCGGATGAGCCCCAGACGCTTCAACAATTCGATCGATTTGCGGGCTTCCTGGGCCGTGATGGGCGGGTTGACCATGGCGGCCAGCGCGCGAAAGTCCCCGCGGAAGGGCCGCAGGGCTATCAGTTCGCGAACAACGGTGTGGTGCCACTTCTCGAAATATTCCCATTGGTGCGCTTCCACCTTTTTAACGCGCGACCCGCGCAAGGCCAGCAGCCGGTCCAGGTATTCCTTCTTTTCCGAAGTACCCGTGGCCTTGGTAAAGAGCACCAGGGCCTCGAAATATTCCTTTTCCTTGCGGCGCAGACTGAACAACTCCCCGAACTTGAGGACCAGCTTAAGGGAGATATCCTTTTTTCCGGAAAGGACATTGGCGAAGAACCCCGGCGAAGCGAAGCCGACCTTCCCGGCGATATAGCGGTAGGAAAACTTGGAGTTTTCCTCGCGGCGCTCGGCATACGCGTCGCGGAGATATTGCCGATAGTCGATGTAGTCGAAGATGTTTACCACGGAGGCCCTTTTCCACTTCAAACCTACTGCGTGGAAACCCGTGGAACAATCGGATTTTAGGGGCTAGAGCCGGAATTGGCGCGGAAATCGTTTACCCTGGGAAAACGATAAGGATTCAATCGCCGGCGGAATCGGGTGGATGGCTTCCCTTGAAGTAAAGGCCCGGCCGGAAGTCCGGCGCCGGGATTTCCCCGGAACCATTCCGGCCCGGTTCGAGCCGTTTTCCTTTCAGATCGTAAAACGTCCCTTGAGGCGAAAACGCATGAAGGTCGCGCGGGGAAAAGGCGACGGCGTACCGGTCGGCTGGCCGGGCGCGGATCGGGGTGGGCGCCGTGGTCATGAACGCATAGGCCGATTTCGCCAGGAAGTCGATGCTCTGGTCCACCCCGGCCGCGTCCGTGTTATGGGGACAATGGCAGTTCCCGGGAATCGCCAAAATGCGGTGCGGAACGCCGAGATGCGTGAGCCGGGGGGTCAACCGGGTCATGTCGTAATTGGAGACGAAGCCGGGGCCGTCCCAATTGCCCGAATGGAGGGAATCCTTGGCTTCGATCGCGTCCGCCGTGCAGCCTACCATGGCGGCCGGAATGTCGCCGGGGATGACCCAGTTGCTGTCCAGCACCCCTCCGGACAGCGACAGCACTCCCGCGGGCCGGGATGAGTAACCGGGGTTGCCGCTATTGCCTTCGATGCCCCCGCCCGTCACGGTGGGGCTGAAATAAGAAGCAATCTCCGAGGCCTTGTCCAAATAGCCCGTTTGCAGCGCGGCATAGGCCCCGGAGGAACAGCCTCCCACGAAAATCAGGGAAGTATCGATGCCGTATAGGGCGGCATTCTTCTTGTAGTATCGGATCGCGGCCCGGGTATCCTGGGTGGACATGAAAAGGGGTCCGCAGAAGTTCTGGACGTTGACGGCGCCCGCATTGCCCTTGCGGTAGTCGGAGGTGGCGCAGACGAAGCCGCGCTTGGCGAAGTTCTGGCAATCCCCGTTTTCATCCTGCCTTTTCCCGCCCTGGAATCCGCCGCCCCACAGCATGATCACCATGGGGCGCTTGGTGCACGTATCGCCGTTGGGCTGGAAAACATCCGTGAACAGGTTTTCCACGGCGTTGTTATGCAAGGGATTCGTCGCCGATCCGAATTGCAGGTTGGACGTCTGCTTCACGGAAGAGAAAATGTTCACGTTGCTATAGCGGTTCGGCTTGTCTTTGCAGGACAAAGCCGCCGCGGTCTTGGGCACAAGGGCGGATACGCCGCATACCAGGATTACCGATAAGGTCTTCACATTTCCCATGGCACTTCCTTTATGCGTTAATGTCGAACATCGGCCCACCCGACAACCGCCTTACGTCCCTGCCTGGACAATCGCCCGCCTTTGGCATTGATCAGGAAATAGGTTCCGGGGGCTTCCGTAGCCGGGGCGACATTGCCGGTGTAATTGCGGACCGCCACCGGCCCATACGCGGTTTTCATGCCGGTCAATATATTCATGGTGGCCTGGGCGATGGTCCCATCTTCCCACATCTCGATATTCAATGACAATGGCCGTCCCCGCACGCCGGCCCTGTTCACCCAGCCCTGGACCTGGCTTAGGCTCACCTGGGTATTGATGGGCTGATTCGCTCTACCGACGCACCAGGTATCTTCGACCAGGAACATCCCCTGTCCGATAAGGCCTTTCTGGGGGCCATCGGTGAACACGCCGTTGGCGCCCACAGGTGGATCGCCCAATGCCGCATCGCCGTGATTGCCTTCTGCGAACCACACATCCTGGAAATCCGTGTACCTGGCCGCAATCCAGGCATTCCAGGAAACCATGCGGTCCGGGTTCCCGGTTCTGGCCGCGGCCCCGAGCCGTTCAAAAGGAGCGGGATAATAATTGCAGGCATCGTCGAAAAACCATCCGTCAAGCTTGGTTCCATAGCGGGCGCCCATTTCGCCGACGACGGCGATCCAATTATTGAAGAAGGTGGAGTGATCGCCCGCTCCGGTGGAATGAAAGAGGGTCGGGTATTTCTGCTTCGCTTCCCAGGCCGGCTCCTGGCCCATCCCGGCATGGTAATAGAGGCAAAGTTTTATCCCTTTACTATGGAGGGCTGTTGCGATTTCTCCCAGCACATCCCGGGTGGTAGTATAGCCGGGGGCGCCGATGATGCTGTCCACCGCATGGATGGGGGCGATGAGCCGATACTGGAGCAATGTGATCGACCAGATCACGTAACGGGCGCCCGACGCTTCTATCAGGGAAACGAACTTGCCCACATCGAACCCGTTCGCGAAATCCTGCAAGGATTTGCGCGGCCCGGTTTGCGGATAGCCCCAAGGTCCGTATTGGAGCATGATGCCGTATTTCGCGCCCGTGAACCAGGCCGGGTACCTTTTGAAATCCGCTATCCTTTTGTCATAGGCTGGCTTGTCGGATTCCCGGATCAATTCCAGCGATTTGATGTCGATGTTGCCCCCGGCGGCATTGCGGACCAATTTCAGGATGCTCGTGCCCGCGGGGATATTGATCACGCCGGCATCCAGCTTGTCCCAACCGATGTTGCGCGTGGTGAAATCGAGCGTCGCCGTCTGCCCTTCCACGGAAAGCTTCAATGGCACGGCGGCGCCGGAATTCAGCAAGGCCCAGACATGATACGCGGCTCCCGTCGCCAGGCTGACGTTCCATTTGAAATAGTCGTTGGTATTGTCGTTGAAGTTCGTCATCCACATGTACTTTACGGGACCATAGTCCCCTACGCTCATGCCCGAGTTGTGCGCCGCCGCCCCGGCCGTCAGGAAAACGAGATTATCGGTCGCGGCCGTCTGGTCGAATACGATGGGATTGGGGCCTGCTTGCGGGATGTCCGTATCGGCGAACACCACCGCGGAAAACAAAGCCGTCAATATGCCGATTCTCAAAATCATGCCGGAACCCTCCCCTTTTTCAACTCATCGCCCCGGTGCGGAACTGCCCGGATTCAAGGCCTTGACCTCAATCCCGATTGTCTGTCCGCGGTGCTTTTTGGACAGGCGCGCCCCTTTCGCGTCGAACAAGAGGACGTTTCCGGGGGCTTCAGGATTGAGGGCGGGATTATTTCCGCTGTGATCGCGAATCCCGACCGCGCTTGTCGAAAGCGCATAGACGTGGCCGGCCGTGGTGGGGAAAGTGCATTTGTTCCCGGCCACCGTGGTCGGCACCGGCGATCCGCCGGGCGTTTCGCTCACGTAGAGCGTCTGGCCCGGCCAGGGGTTCATGATCGCGCAGGGACCGGAACGCCGCGACTTCACCTGGGCATAGGTCACCGCGCCGCCCTTGCGCTCCGCCGTCACCAGGAAGCCGCCGCGCGCTTGCAATTCCTTGAACCCCACGTCCAGTCCGGTGGGCGTGCACGGGAAGAGAAAGATCGTCCCGCTGCGGGAGTTGCACAGCCGCTCCGGCTCCAGCCAGACGGCGGCGATTTTTTTCGGATTCGTATTGAGCACCGGCCTGGTGACAGGCTGCGGGCCGAAAAATCCGTTCGTATTGGGGAAACCGTTCCAGACGGTGTAATAGTAAAGCCAGGAATTGTAGGCGAAAAGGGTGATCCAGGCGAAGTCACGGGCATAAAGCGTGTCGGCTCCGCGGCCCAACAGCATCTCAACCTGCCGGCAGGTCGGGTCATTCCAATCGCTGGTGAAGTTGTTCGAGCGGATGCAGCGATCCTTTTCCTGCGGGGTGGACTCCAGGTTGAATTCGTCGGAGACGTTGACGACATAGTG
>JAQBPN010000116.1 GCA_028287505.1 Fibrobacterota bacterium
GACCAGTTCCCGGCCGAATCCCTTTCCTGGACGAACAGGGTTTGCCTGCCGTCCTTAAGGCTGTCCGGCGAAGTGAGTTTGCGCGCGGTGGTGGTTTGGCCGCGCGCCTCCAGGCTGTCCGAATCGATCAGATACCGGAAGGTCCCCATGCCGCCACCCTGCGGCGTCCAAATCCATGTCGGCCTGGGGTTGTTGGTGGCGTCGAACGATTGGTTGGCGACGGCAGGCGCGGCGGGCGCCTGCAGATCCACCTTGATGACCAGGGCGGCCACGGGCGACCAGTTGCCGGCGGAGTCCCGCTCCTGCACATAAAGCGTATGCGCCGCTTCGTCCAGTCCCGATGCGGGTTTGAAGACCGTATCATTGATGATTTTTCCGCCCTCGATGGCGTCGTTGTCCAAACGCAAGCGGTAATAGCCGATGCCTTTGCCGCCGCCGCTCGACCAGGCCCAGGTCGGTTGATCGATCGTGGACCATTCCGGGCTTTTGTTCACGGGCTTGGGAACCGTCACAATCGCCGGGGTGATCAGGATGGATGCCGAGTCCTGCAACTCCGGATAGGGGACGGACCGCGCCACCACCCAGGTCGGGCCGGCCTTTACCGGAATCAGGCGGTAGATGGAGCTGCCTGCCGCGTCCTTGCTCAACAGGCGCACGCGCAGGATGGAGGAATCCCGGATGATCACTTCCACCCGCCCATCGCCTTTTTTCGGTATCACGGAAAGGCTCAAGCCATGGGAACTGTCGCCCGCGGTGATGATGAGTTCCGGGGCGGACCAACGGATCCCGGTCAGCGTCGCGCCCAGGTCCAGGACCGTGTCCCGCTTGGTCGCGGCCGGATCCTTGGAATCGAATGCGCGCGTTTCCTGGTAGACGATGGATCCGTCCACGTAGCCGGAGATGAGGATGACGGCTTTTTCACCGCGGTAATCGGCCGTGGGGACGCGGCTCAATTGGGAAGGGCTTTTCAGGGAATCGTTGAAGAGGGTGTCCTTCGCGCCGGCGCTGTCCTGCAATACCACCACCAGCCGATTGAAACGCATGGCGGAGGAATCCAAGGTGACGGTGATGAGGCCGGGGTCGCCGCTATGGTCGGTAGCGTTGCAGGATTCCAGGACCGCCGACAGCGCGATGGCGCAAGCGCCCAGCATGGCCAGGCGCACGGCGCCGCTACGGAACGACATATTCCGGCCTGCCTTTGGGGTTTGGCGACATCGTTTCGTAAATCACGAATCCGGCCACGCCCGCGACGACGGCGCCACCGGCCCATACCCAGGGTTTTTTCCAATACCGGCCGCGCTCTCCGCTCTCCGCGACTGTGGCGGTGGGGGTGGCGCTGGCAGTGGAGGGCGCGGCCATCTCCTTATGCCGCTCCGCGACGTCCAGGCGGATGCGATCGAAAATCTTTTCAATCTCATCGCTCACATACATGTCCACCAACTCCGCGGAAGGCAGCAATTCCAGCAGTTGGTACATGTAATACTTGCCCTTCTCGCGCGTTTCCGGGCTCGCGGAGTAGACCACGGCCAA
This sequence comes from Fibrobacterota bacterium, assembly GCA_028287505.1. GTDB lineage: Bacteria > Fibrobacterota > Fibrobacteria > UBA11236 > UBA11236 > Chersky-265. The sequence continues at coordinate 1,531 of JAQBPN010000116.1, forward strand.
ATGCTTGGCGATGAAGACGCTGTCGTTCCGATCATACTTCTTGTGGGACTTGGTGAACTGTTCGATGGCGCTGATGACGGCGGGAAAATCCCCGTCATTGTACTTGTAGTGGATGGCGATCTGATTGAGTTCCTTATCGGCCGCGGATGCGGCGAGGGGGGCCAGGCACAGCAAGGCCAGGATAAGGAATTTCATCGCATGGAATATTAGAAATTACGGTAAAATCGCGCGGCCGGAGTTGGTGGGTTGGCGTCCTTTTGCAATTGCTGAAATCGTTTTCGGCCTCCAACCTCCGGGAATAAAGCAATTATTAGGCATTCAAACGATTCGGTGGGACGGAGTAGTGCGAATGTCTTTAGCGATGAGTGGCGGGATGGAGTTGAGGCAGAGGGTTCGGTGGGCCGGCATGCTGGGGATTGCCCTGGCGCTCGGCCTGCGCCCGGCCATGGCCCAGACCTATGCGGGCTGGAGTACGCAGGCCAAGATTGTGCTCAACACCGGCGCGGCCGGGGCCAATGTAACCGGGGATGTGAAGGGCTTTCCCGTGCCCGTGACGCTCACCGCGGCCAACTTCGATTTCGCCAAGGCGCAAGCCAAGGGCGAAGACCTGCGCTTCACGGACGCGGCCGGCGCGGCCCTGCCGTTCGAAATCGAGAGCTGGGACGCGGCCGCGCAGAAAGCCGCCGTCTGGGTCCGCGCGGACGTGAAAGGCAATGACGCTGCGCAATCGATCAGCATGTACTGGGGCAACGCCGCCGCCAAGAGCGAAAGCAGTTCCAAAGCCGTGTTCACCCTGGAAGACGGCTGGATGGGCGTATGGCACATGAGCGAGCCCGGCAACACCGCTACCGGTGGCTACAAGGACGCCACGCCCAATGAAGCCCATGCCACCGGCACGGGTTTCGCCGCGGCCAACACCGCCGATTGTCGCATGGGCAAATGCCCCGAGTTCAAGAACTCGGCCAAGCGCTTCATCAACATCGTCGGCGCCAAGAACGATCTGTTCGATCTCACCTCCAAGATGACCTTTTCCATCTGGGTCAAGGCGACCTCCTATCCCAGCGAGTACATCACCATCTTCGCCAAGGGGGACGACTCCTGGCGCGTGCAGATGTACGGCATCTACTCCTGGGGCGATAACAATGGCAAATACGTTTCCGAAATGTGCGTCGAATCCGGCGGCGACGCCTGCCTGGAACACCGCGGCACTCCCGCCGAGCTGAAGCCGAACGAATGGCATCTGCTCACCGTGGTCCACGACTACCCCAACGTGAAGTACTACATCGACATGACCAGCGTCACCGCCTCCCCGGGCGGCAACTGGACGTCCAACGCCGTGCCCACGGTCGGCATCGGCTACCAGAGCCAGTCCAACAACCGCTGGTGGGACGGCTACCTCGACGAAGCCCGCGTGCTCAAGACGGCCAAGGACGAGAACTGGGTCAAGCTGAACTTCGAAAGCCAGAAGGAAACCTCCAAGCTTCTGGAGTTCAAGCCGGCCACCACGCGGTTGGTACGGGCGGCGGGGCTGCGCGGCGCACGGGCAGGGCGCATCCGGCGTTTCGACACGCAAGGGCGCCTGGTGGCATCCGTGCGGTCCAGCGGGGACGCCAAGGCGGACAGGGATGCCTTGAGGGGAAACCTGTTGCCGGGGATCTATCTGGACAAGTGGACGGGCGAAGACGGCGCGGCGGTGCGGAAGACCACTACGCTGATTCCTTAGTCCTTTGGACCGGGATATTCCCGATAAACCATGATTTGCATTACATTTGCATACACCTGTTTTCAAATCCGCCCGATGAGGAATAAAACATGAATTGGTATCTGACTGTAATGAAGAACTACGTTGGGTTTTCCGGACGCGCGCGGCGCAAGGAATATTGGATGTTCTGCCTGTTCAATATGGGCTTCGTGATCCTGGCGGTGTTATTGGATAACATCCTGGGAACCGCCATAAAAGGCGTCGGGTACGGCCTCTTCTATTTCCTGTATGCCTTGGCCGTATTGCTTCCAAGCCTGGCCGTTGGCGTCAGGAGATTGCATGATGTCGGAAAGAGCGGATGGTTCCTGTTGATCGGGTTGATACCCATCATCGGAGGCATCTGGATTCTGATCCTGTTATGCACCGATGGGAATGCAGCCGAAAACAAATACGGATTGAATGTGAAATCGGTTTCGTAATCTCAATCGGCTGTTTTTGCAGGGGTAGAAGCGAATGCGGATGGGTTGAAACCTTTGACGATAAGCCATACGCTCAGGAAAATTTCAAACACGCCCCCGGGAATATCCAACAGAAGACCGATGTTGTGCCCGAATCCATAAAGCTCGAAAATGGTGCCGGATATGAAAATGATGTATCCGATAAAGCCCCAGAGCGCGATGGGCCGCGGAACGAGCCTGGATAGATTCAACAAATAGCAAAACATCAATCCGCCCAGACCCCATATCGCCATTGCGATTTGGTAGCTGAAATACCCGCCCTTTTTGAGAACGATGCTCAAGGTTTCAAAATAAGGCGTAATGGCGGAGCCGGCTTTTACAAACTCATCGCTGAGGGGGATGAGCAAGAGAAGATAAATCGCGCCGAACACGAGCACTACGGTCGCGACTATCGCGGCGCTGAAATAGCCGTAAGCCAGATTCTTGTTGTACGGTTTCAATATCGGCAGCATTATCACCGCCAGACCGATATTCACGAACGTATGCACCAGGGCCATGAGGATGGCTCCGGTAATCAATTGGGTCTTGTTCGCGTAGACATTCGCAAGATTGCCCGGAGCATTTGCAATGGAGTCTACCAGGCCGCTCCCCGTTCCATACGCGGCAAAGGCTATGATGAAAAATATCCCGAAAATCCTGGCGGCCGTTTTGTGGGTAGTCATTGGTTCGTTTCTCGATGGGGGCGTTAGTATCCGAATTGGCGATCTTAAGCTTAGGTTTTTCCTCGTCAAAAGAACGTAAAACAAACGCCTCAGTACTATTCGCTTTCCGCCTGGAAACGCTGGAAACACAGCCAGCTTGCATTCCCATCACCCACTTCAATAAGCTGAGCGACACGCCGGACTATTGGATAAATTCACAACGGGGGAATCAGCGTTCCGAATCTTTCACTTGGCGCAGGCCTTTTTGACCTGGCTTTCCCGGGAGCACGTACGCGCAAACGCCGGACCGGGCCGTAAATCCGATAAGTCGTGCATCCCATGGCTCCGGAATCGGAGTCGCATCAGTAGAGAAAGCGATATTATGCAAATAGAAAATGAATATCGGTTCCATCGGTTGATATCGGGGATCTTCGTCTCCGGCCTTGTCCTGTGCTGCGCGGTACGGATTCATGCCGTGGCCTTGGCCGATCGGGTGATGGTGCTGCGGAACACCAACAGCCCCGTTTCCAAAGCCATTGCCGATGATTATTCGGCCCGGCGCGGGGTCACCCATGTCCTGAACATCTCCTGCCAGGATGCCGCGGTCAGCAGGAATTCGGAGACCATTACTTTCAAGGGTTATCTCTCCAGCATCGACACGCCGCTGCGCGCCTATCTCAATGCCAATCCCGGCATCGATTTCATCGTGATGACCAAGGGCATTCCCATCCGCCTGCGCGGATCGGAAGACGGGGGCTGGAACAAGGCCGACAGCCAGGCGCAATACCACAACAGTTCCCTGGACAGCTATGTGTCCGCCTTCGGGTACGACACCGCCAAGGGCTCCATCCGCATCACGCAGGTGGACACCCAGAGCTACGGCAAGAACTACTACGGCGTTTCCTGGTCGAACCGGTTTTGGAACAGCAAGAAGCACTTTTCCCACGCGGCCTTCGGCGGCTATCTGGTCACGCGCCTGGATGCGTATACCCAGGCCGAAGCCATCGGCCTCACCACCAAATCCCTGGCCGCGGATTCGGCGAGGCTGGCCGGAAAAATCCCCACGGGAAAAATCCTGCTGGATGAGGCCCAGGACTTCGGCACCACGTCGGTCGCGGCCCAGCCCTTTTCGGTGATCAAATCCAATCCCCCCTTGCGCGACACTTCGCGCATCCTGAAGGAAAGCACCTGGGGTGACTACAACTCCGATATGCAATTGACCCACGACACCTTGAAGGTGCGCAAGCTTCCGGATTCTCTGAACACGAACAACACCTTCGTTAAGAACATGACCGGCTTGATGGGGTATATCTCATGGGGCAGCAACGACAATCACTATAAGGATGATACTTCGGCCTACCATTCCCTCCGCTTCGCCACCGGCGGCATCGCCGAGACCGCCGTTTCGACCAGCGCCCGGACCTTCCTGCAGCCCTACGACGGCGGCCAATCGCTGGTCACCGACCTCATCCATCAAGGCGCGACCGGCATGAAAGGCTACAGCGACGAGCCTTTCCTGCAGGCTTGTGCGTCACCGAGCATTCTCTTCGGCCGCTATACCGCCGGCTGGAACCTGGCCGAAAGCTATTATGCAGCCTCCAATGAAGTAGGCTGGGAAGACATCGTTATCGGCGATCCGATGGCCCAAGCTTATCCTTCGGATTCGGCCGCCACCTCCATCGGGCCCGACGCTTCGGCCGTGAATCCCGCGGCGCCGGTTTCCATCCGGCAAACCGGCGGCAGCATCGTGTTCACCGTGGGCGGAGCCCAGCGTATCACGCATGTTTCCCTGGTCATCACCACCATGCGGGGAGCATCGATCCGGGAATTGCAAGCCGAGGACCCTTCCGGGCGGCAACTGGTGTGGAATCTCGGCGGCAATTCCGGCTCCCGCATCCAACCCGGCGTCTACGCATACCGACTGTCGGAAAGGTCGGGGCATGCCATGCACACCTACGAGGGCTCAGTCACCGTGGGCCGTTGAACGGCCTTCCGGGCCGGTCCGGGGCGCTAGTGGAATTGTCCTTGGGATGCGACCAGGCCTCCGGGCTGCAAGGATGAAAATCCGTCCGTGTACGTACCGTCGTTCCCGCGTGCAAGGGCGAACCAAGCGGAGTGACCCCGCCGCGTCGGACGGCCACAAAAAGAAACCCATCCTTTCCAGCCTTGTTTGACACTTACAAAAGAAAAATGTTGGAGGGCCAAGTAGCATAGAGTTTCTCCATGATAGTACCAGGGAGTACGGGGACGGTTTCCATGCCGACCTTTTTGCCTTCACAAACAAGGATCACAAAATGAAAAAAGCTTGCATGGCCAAGGCGGCACCGGCTGCCACAATCGCGATGGCATTGATGCTGAACTTCTTCACGGTCGGTTGCGTATCGGACGCAAACAATGATGAGTCCGTCCAAGACGGGCTTGCCAAGACCCGCGGAGGGGGCTCCGGCAGCCTGGCAGCGGTGAATCTTGGAAGGGCGGGCAATTTCGTGATCCTGGCGAAAACCGGTATCTCGACCACCGGCACCACGGCGGTTACGGGGGATATCGGCGTAAGCCCGGCCGCGGCATCTTACATCACCGGGTTCGCCTTGGTCGCTCCTCCGAGCACCTATTCAACCTCATCCCGGGTAACCGGAAAGGTTTACGCAGCGGACTATGATTCGCCGACTCCCGCGAATCTGACCACGTCCGTGCTGGATATGCAGACGGCATACACCGATGCCGCCGGCCGGGCCCCCAACTTTACCGAACTGGGCGCAGGGAACATAGGCGGAAGGAACCTCGCACCCGGTGTCTATAAATGGAGCTCCAATGTCCTTGTCCCCACGAATGTGACTCTCACCGGCGGCTCCAAGGATATCTGGATTTTCGAAATCGCGGGAAATCTCAACTTGAGCTCCAGCGTCAGGGTCATTCTCAAGGGCGGGGCTTTGCCCAAGAATATTTTCTGGCAGGTGGCCGGGAACGCGGTCTTCGGGACAACCTCCCATATCGAAGGCATCGTGCTGTCCAAGACCGCCATTGTCCTCAAGACCGGCGCCTCGGCGAACGGTCGATTGCTGGCGCAATCAGCGGTGACGCTCGATGCCAACGCAGTCAATAAACCCGCCCCTTAACCTCGATCTTTCCCAGGCGCTTTCAAGGCGCTTGGGGATTGCCCGGAGGACCCATCCCCTTCGCCCTTCCCGAGTTTCTTGAGGAGCCGCAGCAAGGTCAACCGCTCTTCCGTCGGGAGGACGCTGGCGGACTTTTCCATCGCGGCCGCGTGTTCCCGGAACGTTTTGGTTATCAGCGTGCGGCCTTTCGCCGTGAGTTCGACCAGGCGCACGCGCCTGTCGTCGGTATTCTTCCCCCTTACCAGCGCTTTCTTCTCGAGCCGGTCAATCGCGACGCTGATCGAACCCGGCGTGAGCCATGCTTTGGGACCGATGGTATTGACAGGCAACGGTCCTTTGTGGAGCAGCACTTCCAGCACCCGGAATTCCGAGTCACCGAGACCGGTCCCGTTCAGGTGCATGCTCTCCTTCGCTTTAACCGACAGCGCTTGAAAGGCCTTCGCGAGCACCAGCCAGACATGAACCCCCGATGTGTCTTGCATGTCTCCGCTCCTTGTGCGTCCCGACCGCCACCGGGCTACGATGGGCTCGACCAAGCGGCCCGGATTCGCGCTTCCTGTTCAACAAGGTCGCATAGGCCATAAAAGGAGATGTCACGAATGGAAAGCTTGAAGAATGCGAATGTTATTGTCATAGGGGCGACGGGAATCATTGGCAAGGGGGCTGCTCTGACTTTCGCGGAAGCCGGCGCCCGGCTTGTGGTCGGCGTCGGTAAAATACGCCGCCATCAATCTGCTGATGAGCGGGTTTCATTCGGAATTCAACACGACTGATGTCAGGGTAAACACCATTGTCCTCGGCGCGGCCGTGGCTGATGAAGTCGGTGGAAAGAATAAAAGCGGCATGGAGGCCAAGATTGCGGCCAAGCAGTCGGGCGAAGTATTTGTCGGGATCGCAAAGGGCAGCCGGACTGGTGAACTACTGACCATTCAAGGGCCTGACGATTTGAACCGGTTCGTTCAATCCGACTCCTCGAGGCAGAGCCCAAATGTTTGACGTGACTCCATCACCGCCTCCGGGCAAGCCCGGGCAATTTCAGAGTTGTTTCAGGAAGGAGACCAGATCCTTGATCTCTTGCTCCGTGAGCTTGGTCTGGGTGACGATGTTGAAATAGGCCGCCGCGTCATCCAACGTCAGGAGCCTGCCGTCATGGAGGTAGGGCGGCGTATCCTTGATGCCGCGTAGCGGAAAAGTCTTGATGGCCCCGTCCCCGATGGCCATCATCCCGTTGATCGTCCTCGGTTTGAAAAAACGTTCCGCCATGAGATTGTGCATGGTGAGATCGGTATAATAAGGAGGCGTATGGCAACTGGCGCAGTTGCCCTTTCCGAAGAATATCTGCTGGCCCCGCATTTCCTGCTCCGTGGCCATCTTCGGGTTCAGCTTTCCGTCCAGCCCCAATTTCGGGGCGGGGGGGAAATCGAGGATGTCCTGAAACTCGGCCATGAAATGGACCTGGCTTCCCCGCTCCAGCACGTTAACGCCTTTTTTGGTGGCGATTACGGGGTCGCCATCGAAATACGCGGCCCGCTGTTCGAACTCGGTGAAGTCCTCCACCGATTTCAGGGCCCGCTGGGAACCGAACAGGCGCTGGATGTTCACTCCTCGTAACGTGGGTGTTTCGATGCGGTGGCGGAACTCCTGTGGACGGATATCCCCCACAAGGTGGGCCGCCCCATTGGTGTTGCCATTGGCATGGCAATCCAGGCAGGCTACCCCTTGGCTCGGCTTCAGCGACCGGCGGTCTTCCGTAGCGTTGAATTGTTGCTGCGGAAACGGGGTCAGGAGAAGCCTCAAGCCTTCCAATTGCTTGGGGTTGAGAAGGCCATTGAATACGGCATTGAAGTTCTGCAGGGTGATTTCCTTGCCTTGGGAGACATCTCCCAGATCAGGCCGGGTAGTCAGGAAAATCGGAGAGGGGAATTCGGGCAGGAAATGATCCGGCAAATCGAAATCAAGGTCGAACCGCGTCAGGTCCCGTTCCTCTTGCTTCTTGATTTCGTCGATATGGAATTTGGGGAACACCATGCCGCCTTCGGGATGGTTTGGATGGGGCAGCGGCATGAAACCCCTGGGGAACGCATCTTTTTCCTTCACCTCGGCCGGGTCCATGGCAGCGAGAGCTTCCCAAGTAACCCCCTTGGGCAACTTCACCCTAATGCCATCCTGGACCGGCTTGCCCCGCGTCATGGTTGTGCCTTTATCGGGCCGGTTGGCAAGATCGTAACGCTCGCCCAGCAAATCCTTCTGCCGTTTCATGATCTGGGGTTTATCCGCTTTCATCCGGGCCATGATGGCTTCCGGACTTTCCTTTATCACCACGGGCAAATAGCTGGTGGGGGGCGCCTTGTCCGCACCCTTCGTTTGTAGCATGGTCAGGAACAGGAGCACAAATGCAAATTTGCGGAGCGGGAGCGGATTTGGCGAACGCATTGTACCTCCGTTAATAGGTAAGACAATGAAAAATATTCACGCGCGTTACGCTATGAATTATTTGCGGCGCTGAAATGCCACAGGCATGTCGTGAGGCCGGTCGCCGCCGTCCGGGCCAGAGCGCTCTATACTTGGCATCCGCAACGATTTTGCTGCTCCGAGAGCTTAATATGCAGATTTCGGAAGCCTGCATTTCGGAAATGAGACCACTTCTGAGGTTGAGAATGAAAATCGCGCTGCTGAGGCTGACTTCCTGCATCCTGGCGGGAAACCGCTCCCATGGTCAAGGTCGCGGAGAGTACGGCGTTTTCCACCATGAAAATGATGCCCGATTCCAAGCGTTGCGGCTGGTACGGAGCCTATTTCATGATGGGCGCGTATACCCTCTCCTTCAAAAGCCTGGCCGGTTCCGAAACCTACTGCATGAACGGCCTGGGAGACAACCAGGCGATCGATTTGTCCCCGTACTTCGCGGCCGCGGACACGGTATTCCTCACGCCCACGCCCCAGCCCGGGGGTCCCTTGAAGGTTACCACCTCCATTCCGCCCGGCGTGGTCGGCACCTGCGCCTTTCCCTTGGCCGTGATGGTCCGTGATTTTTCCGTCCAACACCCCGATTTCGGAAAGCCCGATATGATCGGCGATCTCGCCTTGAAAGGCCTGGTCCTGAACGCTTTTTCGGTTTCGGGAACGGTCGGGCTCACCATGCGCCGACCCGCAGGCCCAGGTTCCAAATCTGCAGGCGGACCCGCAATCCGGATTGACGTGAACGCCCGTCGCCTCCAAGCGGGCCGGCCGGGAAATGGAATCTATTTTCACTCCGCCGAAGGCCCCTTTTTGATCCCCTTTCGAATCGCATTCCGTTTCGGTTGCCGTGAATTCTCCCCTCTTGACCTTGAAGGATTCGTCCATCAACTGGCCGTTGAAACTGGTGTGACGCATGCTTCCATCGCGAAGCGGGTCCGTGTTGCCGCTGAACTCGGATGCCTTCCAGGTTTGCGCGCGGTCATGCCGGACCCGCGACGGTCACGGTAAACATGTATTCGGGCGCAATCATTTTCGCCCCGGAAACGACCGATGTCACTACAACCTCGTTTTTTGCTTAAAAACGAGGGATTTCGGCCCTGGCGGGTGCTCCCATTTGGTGGGCGGAAATTAACCACTTACCTACCCCTTTGAATCCTTCTGGTTTTTCCATATATTAAGTTGGACAACTAACTTATGGGGAGCCCTTCAGGCTTCCTCGGCATCTGGATGGAAAGGGGGCGTCACTTGGTTCGAATAGGTAAACGGGAAAGTCTGATCCGCGCCGCGGATTCCCTGTTCCACCGCCAAGGGTTGGAGCATACCAGCTTGGCGGATATCGCTTCCGCCGCCTCTGTCCCTCTCGGTAACGTCTACTACTACTTCAAAACGCGCGGCGATCTGGTCAAGGCCGTTTCGGAAAACCGCCTCGCGGGCCTTCGGGCGCGGCGCGAAGAGTGGGGTGCGATCGCTTCGCCGCGGGAACGACTGCTCGCCTGGGTGGAAAACTTCGAGACCTACACGGATGAGTGCACGGCCCATGGATGCCGCATCGGCGGCTTTTGCCAGGAAGCGAACAAGCAAGGGGGAGCCATCGCCGACGAAGCCGCTTCCGTGCTTCGGAGCACCCTGGATTGGATCTTCGATCAGTTCCGCGCCATGGGCTATGGCGAACGACAGGCGCGGGAGCATGCGGGGCGGATGTTGAGCGCGCGACAAGGTTCCATCCTGCTCTCGAACACCTTCAAGGATCCGGAATATATCCGCCTGGAAACGGCCAGGCTCTTGAAATGGCTGGGCGAATTGCCGGCCGACAAAAAGGAGAAGAAAAAATGATCAAGATCGGCATCAATGGATTCGGCAGGATCGGACGGATGGTTTTCCGCGCGGCAGCGAAGCGCGATGACGTGGAAATCGTGGCCGTGAACGACGTGCTGGACGTCAACCATCTGGCGTATATGCTCAAGTATGATTCCGTACACGGACGTTTCCAGGGGGAAATCCGCGCGGAGCCGGGACGGCTTTGGGTGAACGGCAAGCCCGTCAGGGTCACGTCGGAAAAAGATCCCGCCAACCTCGCCTGGGACAAGGTGGGGGCGGAGCTGGTGGTGGAATCGACGGGGATATTCCTGACCTCGGCGGCGATGGAGGGGCATCTGAAAGCGGGCGCCAAAAAGGTGATCCTCTCCGCGCCCGCCAATGACGATACCCCCGTGTTCGTGTATGGCGTCAACGATCATGACTATCGCGGCCAACCAATCGTCTCCACGGCCTCTTGCACGACCAACTGCCTGGCGCCCATGGTGAAGGTTCTCCACGAATCCTTCGGGATCAAGCGCGGATTGATGACCACGGTGCATGCCGCCACCGCGACGCAAAAGACAGTGGACGGACCCTCCGCCAAGGAATGGCGTTTCGGGCGCGGGATCCTGGACAATATCATACCCGCCTCCACCGGCGCCGCCAAAGCAATCGGCAAGGTCATTCCCGAACTCAACGGAAGGCTGACGGGCATGTCCTTCCGCGTTCCGGCCTCGGACGTGTCCGTCGTGGATCTCACCTGCGAACTCGAGCGGGGCGCCAGTTACGAGGACATTTGCAAAGCCATGCGCACGGCCTCCGAAGGCCCGCTGAAAGGCGTGCTCGGCTACACCGAGGATCCGGTCGTCTCGTCGGATATGCGGGGCGAATCCTGCACCTCCGTGTTCGATGCCAAAGCCGGAATGCGATTGGACGATACTTTCGTGAAGCTGATAGCCTGGTACGATAACGAATGGGGATTCTCGTGCAAGATCCTCGATGTGGCGGCGCGGATAGCCTGAGATTGGTACATTCCCGGAATCGGGTATCGGATTGAGGGCCGTCCCGCGTCTATATCCTCAAGGCCCCATCCGGGCCCGAATGCCGAAAGGAAACAGCGCATGCGTTCCAGCCACCCCATGATCCGCTTTGTCGTCCTCCTCGCCCTCGCCGCATCCGCCTTGGGCGTCCTGTCCGGATGCTCCCTGACGGATGCGGCCGGCGCCCTCAACGTCTTCAGCGTAAAGTTTTCCGAGGGCTCGCCCGCCGTGGATGGCCAGACCGTCACCTATTCCGGCAGCGTGCTCGGGACGCCCTCCCTGGACAAATTCAGCTTCAAGATGGTATTCCATGTCAAGGCCGACAATTCCGGCAACGACACCAAGGCCGCCTTCGGGTCCGCGAACCTGAAGCCGATCCTGAATTTCCGCATCGCCTCGAAGTCCAATCTCCCGGTTTCGACCACCCTGGAGCCCTTCACGGTCGAAGCCAAGTCGATCGCAAGTCTGGATTTCCCCATCGAAATCCCCGTGTCCGCCCTGGACCGCGCCATGGTCCGGAAAATCATCGCGGGCGATCCGATCCCTTACTTCCTGAGCGGGACCCTCAAGTTCGATCTGTTCGATGCGGGCAAGAGCAAGGGTGCGGGGACCTCGGAGCTGGATTTGGCCTCGGGGGAGATCTCGACGCGCCCCTCGGGATCGGTCACGACCCTGCTTTCAGGACTGCTCTGAGCGCGACCCGGAACGCAGCTAGCGGAGCAGGTCGCCCGGTTTTTCAGGAATGCCTTCTTCGCCCAACACCTGTACGGTACTGGAGTTGGGGATGAGCGCATTGCTCACGCTCCAGACCAGTTTCCTGTCCGGACTCACTTCCAGGATCGAAGGATTGCCTTTATGGTTATTGATGATGGTATTGCCGTTTGAAAGGCGCTGGACGCCCTGAACGTATTGGCCGACCTGCACGTTCGGCAAGTCCTTGAGATTGATTTCCCAGTCGATGTTCTTGGTGGCCCGGTTGATTTCACGCACCCATCCGCCGCCGTCTCCGCTGATCAGCAGATTGCCGTTCCTCAGCTTTACCGCCGACCAGGCATGCCCGGGGTAGGACCAAATCTCCTTCATGGTCGCGGTATCATATTCCGATACCTTGTTCAAATCAAAATGCGCCACCATCAAGGTGCCGTCCCTGGTGATGCGGGCGTGCCTTCCATTTCCATGGAAGCCGGCGTTCCCGCTGGGGATGTTGATTTTTTTCAGGGTGTCCCCCGTTTGCGTATTGATGAACAGGCCGGTGTTCCGATTGCCTTCATTCACCAAAACGAAAACCTTGTCCAAGCCCAATGGTTGGGTGACGTGGATTTCCCCCTGGGTTTGGATGTTTTCGGAGATGTGCCAGGCCGTGGCGGTATCCAGGACGCCCTTGATCTTGCGGGCGCCATAGCGCAGGGACATGACGATGGAGCCATCGGAAAGCATCCAGGCATCATCGTATTCGCAAGGAAGGGGTTCGGTATAGGTCCACGCCACCTTTCCGCCGCGAACGAGGTACATCTTCTGCTTGTTCTCGCAATCGTTTCCATTGCATTGCCATTCGGCCGCGGTCAGGTAATCATGGCGCGTCGGTGAAAAATCCTCGCGCAAGGCAACCACCACATTCTCCTGGTTTCCGGCATAGGTTTTTTCCGAGGGATAATAGGTCGGCTTGGTGAATTTCAGGGAAAGGGCGGCTTGGGATCGCGCGGATTTGCCCAAGGCGGATTTTCCGGATTCCGTGGTTTCGGTCAGGACCAGATGGGAGGGACCGCGAATCAACAGGGTCCGCTGCGCCATCGTTCCGTCCGGACCCTGGATGGAAAGCAAATAAATGCCCATGGGAAGTTCGGGCAGGGAGATTTTGGAGCCCACGACCAACTGTTCCGGCAAATAGCCGCGAACGAGTTTGCCTGCGATATTCCTCACCTGGATCCTGAAGTCGCCCGCGCCCACTGGGATTTGGACGCTTGCTCCTCCCGAAATCCAGGCGATGCTTTTACCGGTCGCGCCCTTGCGGTTCCCAAGCCCCACATTGCCATCGGAATTGAAAACGAAACGGCCCGTAGAATCCGTCCATGCAAAATGCTTGTCGTCCGTCCCGACCTTTACGCGGGACAATTTTCTACCGCTCGCCGAGTCGATGACCGTCCCGGAAACGGTATCCGCCATCGCGTTCGAAATCAGGAGCGATAGAACGATCCCCAGGCAATCCGCGCTTATTTTCATGAGTCCCCGCCGTTTCTGACCCTAAAGATAGGGGTCCGGCCCATCCGGGCTTGAAAATCCAAGGGGAGAACTTGGACTTTTCCAGGTGAACGGAAGATCCCCGCGCCCTCATCGTCTACATCAGCAGCGGCATGATGGGGGTCATGGACCGATGCGCCAGCAGTCCCGCCTCCATGGCGAAATAGTAGATGAGGCCGGCCGCGGCTCGGATGGCGAACGGATAGGCGTCATTGCGGATCCTGGTGATGTCCCCGTCCAGGTCCATGGGGGCCCCGTTGCCGTCGAAATCGGTATTGTCCAGGTCTTTGGTTCCGTCATGATCCATGCAATCGGCGGAAGTCTCGTCCCCGCCGATGATATCCACCAACTGGCATTCATCCGCGCAAGGGCAGCAGGCGCCGGGGCAGGCGTCCACGACCTCGTTCTTGTTGATATGCCAGACCTGCAATGGCCGCTTGTTGAACGAGGCCAGGACCGGCGTGAGGAAGCCGCTGTAATGATCGCCCTCTCCGTAAAGATCCCGGTTCCCCGCTTTGCCCTGATCCGTACCGTCGCCGGTATGCGCCCAGGGAAAAGAGTTGCCGACCTGGGCCGTGGAATAGGCGAGGAAGCGGAGGGGATTCCCCAGGGCCGCCGCCTGATACGGATCGATGAATCCGCCCTTGCCCAGGGCCGTGCTCCAATTCGAACCGGTATAGTGTCCCGCGTCCATCCATCCATGATAGACATCCCCGATGCCTATCCCGTTCTTGATGACCCCGTGGTAATTCTCCTCGTTCACGTGGGATCCCAGGGACAGGTCGCCGATAAGATGGACGGCATGACCGACGAACCACCAGGCCGCCTTCTTGTTTCCGTTCCGATAATGATCCACCGCGCCGTAGTTCAGGTTGCCGCCCTTCTTCCCTCCGCCCATCAGGTTGACGATCTTGTTGTACGCGCTGGGTGAACTGCCCAAGCCGTCATTATCGTTATTGTCCACGATCCAGAAATGCGTATCCCAAGTGTCGGCGCCGGATTTCCAACTCGTCACATCGATGCCGTCGCAGTCATGGGCTCCGTTGACCAAGGTGTATTTCAGGGTGGATGGGAGGTTCGCGGCAAGCCAGGAGTCGGTCCAATAATCCGCCGTGTATTTGGCCGCGCTCGGCAACGTACCCCACTCCCGATAGGCGGCCCCGTCGTAGAAAGGCGAACCGGCGTCATGGAGCTCCGGAATATAGACGCCCTGCTCTTTCAAAAGTTGGATCGCCTGCCTCGCCAAGTCGACATGGACGACCTGCGCATACTGGGCGACGAATTCGCCGGAAGTGGAGAAAACATGGGACTGCAGGTAATTGCTGATGGGCTCGCCTCCGGCGCTCACGGCCAAATCCAGGGTGAATTCCTTGGGCATCCCGTCCAGGTCGGGGGCCGGTACCCGCACCAGCCGCACTTCGCCCGGTTCCAGGGATCCGGCGGAAAAGGCGGGACCGGCCTGGTGATTGGGCGAGCGCCAGACGGACTCATGGGTGCCTTCCCAATAGGTGGGCACGATCTCCAGGGAATGCAACGGCGCGCTTCCCGCGTTCCCGAGCAGGACGGAGACGGTGCGGTCCTTGCGGGATTCCAGGAAATGCATCGGATCGATCCAGACCGATTTGATTTCCAGCATCGGGGTGCCTTGCGAAAACAGGTTCAGGCTGCCTTTCGCGATGCGCTCCAATCCCAAGGGCGAGTCGACCCGGTAGTCGAGGATCCGATTGCCGCTATCCGGATTGGACCAATCCGCGGGAACCAGGCTGCGGATGGGAACGTCCAGGTGGCCGGAAAATTCCTGGCGGGGACGCAAGGAGGGTATCGCTCCCACGGAGACCTTACGGCTCCAGTTGCCGCGCGTGAACTCCACCTCGAGGGTGGTTTTCCCGAGCGCGGACCGGCCGCCGTTCTGGACCCGGAAATCGATGGCCATGGAGCCGTCATAGGAAGCGGGTACCGCCTTGAGGTCGAATCGCGTCAAGGCCAGGTTCCGGGTCTCCAGCCTGGACACTTCGCCGAACAAGGCATCCTCGTTGATCATCGGAAACCGGCCGTCGCGCGGATTGATGGAGTTGGAAACGAGCAGGGCGGTGGCTTTGGCTGCAGCCACTGCTTTGGCCCCCTCCAGGCCATGGCTTTCCAAGAGGGAAAGGATCCCGGTGACATAGGCTGCCGATGCGGAGGTTCCCGTCATGCTGCCGTAGGATTCGCCGCTGCGGCGGCTCTGGGTGGAGTACAACTGGAACCCGGGCGCGTACAGGTCCACGTCGGCGCCCCAGTTCGAGAACCGGCTGATGGAATAATCCTCTTCCAACGATCCTACGCAGACCACCTGGGCGAACTTTCCCGGATAAACCGCGTCATCGGCGAAATCGTTGCCCGCGGCCGCGACCATGACGATGCCCGCCGCGGAAGCTTCGGCTATCGCCGCTTCCAGGGCCGGGGAATGTTCGTAGGAGCCGAAGGACATGTTCACCAGATCCATATGGTGATCGATGGCCCAATGCAGGCCGGCAAGGACCCCGGCCAGGTCGCCGATGCCGTTCCGGTCCAGGACTTTGACGCTGTGGAGCGTGGCTTGATCATCCATGCCCTCTATGCCGTCCTTCCGGCTGCGCGCGCCGATGATGCCGGCGACCATGGTTCCATGGCCATTGTAATCCATCGCGGTGGAATCCATGTCTTCTTCCGGAACCGGCAGGGCGACCGGCCTGGCATAGATGGCATTGAAGCCTTCTCCCATGGCATCGGCCAGTTGCGGGTGATCGGGATCGATACCCGTGTCCAGGATGGCGACGTCGACGGGTTTGCCCCGCTTGGATCCTTGGGCGGCCGCGCCTCGTTTCCGAAAACCGTGGGTTTCCAATCGATCGCGGAAGCGCGACAAGTATTCCTGCTTGGTCCGGTTCTCCCTTGACCCGGGCGCGGCTTCCGCCGCATCGGCCTGGTGGCGCTGGAAGCGGATGTTCGGCTCCACGCCCTCCACCAGCGGATTGGCCAAGAGCGCTCCCTGCATCTTGGAGAATCCCATGGACTCATCGAACTCGACAACTTCGGTTTCCCGGGACAACCATCGGCCCTTGGAAGCCAAGGACAGGCCCCGGCGCACCTGGGCGCTGGAGCCTTGGGGGTCCTGGCGATAGCGGACAATCAACTGTCCCTCCCGGCGGTAGGAGCGGTGCGTCCCCGCCTGGGAACTCGGGCGCCAACCGCTCCACGCTTCCTCTTCGCGTTGTTGCTTCCTTTCCAGGAAAACTTCTTTGCGATCCTTGTGGCGTTTTGATGGATCCTCGATCCGTTCCTCCTTGGCGGGTTGGGAACGGACGCTTGTCGCCAAGGCGAGGCAAGCCAGGAGCGAGGCGGTCAGGATGGGCAGGATGCGGTTCTTGGTCATGGTCGGCTTTCGGATGGATTGCGAGTGCATACCCGATTAGACGTAATGCCGGCGGATGGAAGGACATGAAAGGAGGGGAAAAAGAAAAGGCGCCGGTCGCCTCTTTCCGAAGAGGTTTCCGGCGCCTTGCGTGGAGGTGCGATGGAGCGATGCGCTCCGGAGCGCTAGAGCATGGGCAGATTGACCGGCATCATGGCGATGCACGGATTGGCGCGCAGTTCGGTCAGGAACCAATTGATGTTTTCGGTGGTGATATACATATGCGGCTGATTCTTGGCGGGCAAGTAGGCTTTGCCGAATATGCTCACGTCCCTGTAGTTGGCGGCATTGGCCACCGTGCGCGCATTGCGGAACCAGAACGACGTGGTGTTGACGTTGGTGCCTTCCAGGGCGGGATTCAACCCCAAGCCCGAAACCGTAGGCACGAACGAATGGCCGAGCGGCTGGCCGCCCACGGGGGTGGTGCTGCCTTTCGGGGTGGGCCCGAATGCGGCGTTCCAATAGGACATTCCCGTCGTGGCGTCCTTCGGATGGGTATCCAGCCAGCCCTTGCCCGCATCGGTATAGGATTTCCGCGCGCCACCCGGGGAGTTCTCGACAAAGCAGCAATCCCCGGTGAGGTTCTGGGACAAGGAATAATCGTTGATGCCCATTCCCGCGCGCCAGCCGGTGAAGACATTCGTCCTTCCGCCGCCATGGGAGTACAAGTGCACCTTGGCCTGGTCCACGGAATAAGCGTCCGCATACATGGTCATGATTTCGGCGTTCTGGGGCAGGCCCTGGATGACGGCATCGCCGGATCCGTTCACGATCGCCACCCGGGAGATGTCGCCGGCGGTATAGGAATTCCGGGAATAATTGTAAAGTTCCGGAACCCCCTGATCCATGGTTTGCATGAACTGTCCATGCGGGGTGCCGGCATTTTCATAGCCATTGACGTTCACGGTGTAGGCATGGTCCCCGTCGGGCATCACGGTCTGCGTTTCATAGTAGAGCAGCATCTGCTGGGCCGCGGGAGAAGTCAGGTTGGCCAATTTGATTCTCGAATCATCGTCAAGCCGATAGACGTACAGCAGGAAGGCCTGGACGGACATGGGCACGAGGGCGCCTCTCTGCGGGGAGTCGAACGAAATGTAGGTGCTGACGTTGGGCAGAGTTCCCGCGTAACGGGAATGGAAGGTCTGCAACGCATGGCGTTCCACCAACCCGCCCATGCTGGGGCCCACGAACTTGATGGGCAGAACAGGGGACTCCAGCCAGGATGCGACCTTCAACGTGACGGATTGGATGGCCCACGAATTATCGGTGACCGCCCTGGTGCAATCCTTGAACTTGAAGATTACGATTTCAAAGCCTTCATTATAAAGGGTTTTGAGCAGATTGGTCCCTGAAGTGTTTGCCAGGGTGTTGATGTCCGCCAGACGGCTCAAAAGTTTTTCCATGTCATCGAAGGAGACTTGGGCCGTGGTACCATGATCCACATCGAACCCTTCGGGCACGATGATCGGCTTGCTCATTTTCCCGTTGATCAGGTTATGGTTGCTCAGGATCCGGATCTGGTATCCCACATCGGGGAGGCTGGCCGGAACCATTTCGCTGCTGAAGGTCAGGGCGCCATTGCTGACGGGATATTCGTAATAGGTCAATTGTGAAACGGCGGACACGCCGGAACGCATGGTATAGGTTTGTGCGAACAGACTGGTCGCCGCCAGAAGGGCCGCAGCCAGCGGAGTACGGATATTCATTTTCATTTTTCCTTTATTTTGCATTATTTTCGATTTGGTTCAATGAGTCGATTTCGTCGGGAGTGCGCATGGTAACCCCTGAAATTTTGGACTGGATGGGAAGGCCGGTGATTTTTTCCGTTTTCCTTTGGCGGGCCAGGAATTCCGGACTCAGCACGGTCATGACTTCCAAAACGGCGGCCTGATCCCACGAAGCTCCCGAGGTGGTCTCACAATGCAAGGAAATGGCATGCTTGCCGCTTTTCGAAAAAACGTATTCCACCCTTTTTCCCGGAGTAAGGGAAATCGAGCTTCCGCCTACGCGAATATCGATTCTGGCGATGCTGTCCTGGAAATTCGAGTAATAGTATTCGTTTTCCAGCAGGAAGAAAACCCTGTTGGACTTCGCTTTTCCGGATAGAAAGCCGATCGATCTGGACTCGCCCTGTTGGACCGTTTTCAGATCCGGGTTCCAGAAATGATATTTGACCCGGGAAGAAAGAACGGGGAGGCCGTTCGCATCGGGGGCGCCATCCCGATCCTCAAGGGCGAAGCGGATGATTCGCTGAAAGTCGGGAAGGCACTTCCTTGCTCCGCTCGCCGATCCGAACCGGAATTGAATCTTGTCGAAATCCTCCGACGGATTCAAGGGCGTTTCCAAAAAAGGTCCGGTGGCAGGCGATCCCGCGGGCGGGAGAATGGCCACATCAAGTTGCGCGAGGACTTTCCCGGCGGCGGCATCCTCGATGCGAAGCTTGACCGGGCCGACCACGTCGGTCGGCAAGCGCCAACTCTTCCTATTGAGCCCGATCAACTCGGGATCCCCTTTTTTCATCAGGCGCCATGTCGTATCGGGACCTTGGAAATACACCTCGGTCCTGATCGTCGAATCCCGATCGGACCAGCGGTTGGATAGCCGTTCGCCGGCTACCAGGACCTGGCCGTTCCTGAGACTGTCCATGGGCAACTCCGCCAAACGGATCTGCCCGGGCGGAAGGGGACGTTCCTTGGCAATACCGGGTTCCGGGTCCATGGGTTGGGCTGACAGGGGCATGCCGGTAAAGACGGGGACCAGCAGCCAAGCCAATAGCAACGGAAATTTGCCTCGGCCGTGAACCTTGGGCGCGACCATCGTGTCATTGGGCGGTAGCTTTGGCATGTATTCTCTCTCCTCGGGACTCCTCTCGGGGAAGATTACTCCTGCACCTCAATGGAGCCGAGAATGTAATGTCCGGAAACCGCGCCTTGGTTCAACAATCCGGCTTTCTTGTTCAACGATTTGGCCAAGGACCCGATCGAAATCATCAACTTGGCTTCTTCGATATTGTTGCCGGCATCCGTGTAGATGTACCAGAACGAATACTGCTCACCGAGGGGGTTTTTCGCATTGACCCAGGCAATGTTGCTTTGCGCGTTGTAACCGACACCGGTAATGACCCAGTTGTAGCTGAATCCGGTTGCGGGTACGGCTGCCGAGCTTATGGAGGCGGTGGCGAGAAGGATAAGGCCGGCGATGATGGATTTCATTTTCGTGAGGATTCCTAAGGGATGCCTTTATTCAGGCGGGTGATTGTACAGAAGCGCTTTTCGAATACTAAGACGGATTGAGGCCTCCGATGGAGGACAGGATATTGGTTTTATTTTCAGAATTAAGCCAGAAATTTCCAGGACTTTCAGGCATGGTGCGCGGCCTGAATAGCTTATATTGGTTGGAAATCTAGTTTCCCCGGCCAAATCTTGGGCGTTCCACTTGGCCGAATCGGCGGATTTAAGTCATTTTTTTGGGGATATTGGCAGCTGTGGCGGGCAGGCCGCCTATTTGAACTCAGTCAAAATAGAGCTTGGCGTGAGTGCGTATCCTGCCCGCTATCGCGCGGGGAGGCATTGGAGCTTCAACCCCGAGCCCAGCCGGACTTCCCAAAGCACGGGGCTTGCGGTGGAGCGCTTCGGGAGGGGAAACACGTGGGTGCCGGGGGCCAGGCGGCCCATGGGCACGTTGGCCGCCAGGCTCCCGTTTGCGGCGTAACCCATAAGCGTTACCCGTTCGGGCTGCGACAAAGTCAGGGATAGGGCTTTGAGGGTTCCATTCGCGCCCGGCACGGGTCTCAAAGCATCGCGTCCCCAAGCCTTATCGAATATCGCTCCCGGAACCGCCGGAGCATCCTTGGCCACGTCGATGGGCGCATTTGCAGTGGCCATCCATCCGGACACCGCGTCCTTGGCATAGGCGAAGAGCCGGTAATGGCCGATGGAGTCGGGGATTTGCACCATGGCGTCGGCGCCTGAGTTTTTCAAGATGGCCTCGGGAATGGGCTTGGAGTTGGGCTCCGGGGCGCCTCCTTGCCCCGGGTTGTCGCTCACGTCCACACGCAGGTCCCAGGTGACCGTGGGCATGGGGCCGTCCGGGTCGGCGACGTCCAATTGGCAAATCACCTGCGCTCCCGGCTGGAAGCGGCGCTGGCTGCCGTCGCCGGGCCCCATCTTCACTTTGCCGGCGCCGATGCGCGGCCCCTTGTTGGCCGGGGCGGCCCCGGTCCAGGCCTCGGTCATGGCTTCCACCGGGCTCAGGGGAGTGCCGTCCGCCATGAACATGCCGTACCAGGTATGCGTCTTCTCCTGTTTCTGGCCCCAGAGGAAGGCGAAGGTTCCCAGGCAGGCCGGGGCCGCGGCCAGGCTTCGGTAACTCGCAAGATACGTATCGGCCTTTTCCGTGCTGGTGGGCTCGATGGGGAGCCCCCACGCGGTTTTGGGCACTTCCCAATGGCCCTTGGGTCCGAACTCGGTGACCAGGAAGGCTTTGTCCCAGCCTCCCGCCGGCACGCGCGTGGCCAGGGTTCCCGCGCTGCCGTAGGAGTTGACGCCAATCGCGTCCAGGGAAGGGCAAAGCCGCTTGATATCGGCCAGCTTGGTGCCGCCCAGTTCCGCCACCACCGTGATGATGGGATGGTTGGGATCGATCAGCTTCACGGCCGCGGCAATGGTCTCGACCCCCTGCCAGAGCGCGGTTGTGTTCGTGGTCTGCAATTCCATCTCGTTGCCCAGGCCCCACATCAACACGGCGGAATGGTCCTTGTACGTCGTCACCGACAGCTTGGCCGATGCCAGGTCGGTGCCGGAAATCCCCACCAATACCGCCACTCCGGCGGCTTGGGCTTTATCCAGGGTGTATTTGTCGGCGCCATAGGTGCGCACCGTGTTGCCGCCCGCGGCCACCAGTTTGTCCAGGTATCCCGACCCGCCGGCCACTCCCTTGGCCAGATAGGGTTGGCCGTCACGAAGAAGTTGGAAGGCGGAGCCGTTCTTTTTGATCTCCACCACGGAGGCCGCACCCGGGGTGGCGGCAAGCCCGACGGCGGCGCAGAAGGCTAAGGTGGCGATAGGTCGGAAAACGGGGGAGGCGATGCGGGTCATGCCTCAAGGGTAGCCGGAGGAGGCCTTTTCGGCAAGCCGGGCTTTCACCCGGTTCCGGGGTAAAGCCATTCGCTTCCCCTGAATGGGCCCCGTCCAAGCGCCGAATCGGCGCGCGTCAAATCGTCCCCTTGGCGCGCAACTCCCTGCCGATGCGGCGGATTTCCTCTTCGCCCCGGCGCAGGGTCCCGGCGCTGGTATGCACCGAATAGTTGCCGAGGAAAAGCGGATGCGGATGCTTGACCGCCGAGGCGACCACGAAGCCCGTTTTGCCTTCGGCCACGAACTCGATTGGTTGCTCCGACGGCTCGAAGATGGCGATCTCCCCTTTGGGGACCGCCGTAGGGGTCCGCAAAACACCCTCGTGCACGGCCACCCAGGCCACGTCATGGCCTTGGGGCGGCTCATAGGTCCAGCGCTCTCCCGCCTCCAGGCTCACCGACAGGTAATTCATTCCCTGCAGTTCGATGGGGCTTTTCGCACCGCCGTAGGATCCCAGGATGACCCGCACCGGCCCTTCGGCCGGAACTTCGCTGGGCATCAGGTAATGGCTGCCATTGGGCCCGTTTTCGAGCTCAGGCGGCAAGGCGACCCAGAGCTGGAAAGCCTTCATATATTCAGGCTCGGCCTGGCCGGTATGCCATACCCCATTGCCCGCCCGCATGTACTCGACGCTCCCCTTGGGCAACACGCCGTTTTTGCCCGTTGTTTCAGCGATGCGCACGCCGCCCTCCAGCATCACGGTAACCGTGGCGATACCCGAATGCGGATGCCACATCGATTCCATGGGAATCCTGGGGCCGGGTTCGAACTCGGCGAGGTCGAGGAATACGAAGGGCTTGATGATTTTCCCCAAATCGCCCGGACTCATGAGCCGGGTGATAGGCCCCTGCCGATGGCCGCGGGTGCGATGCACGATTCCGCGCGGCGGCAAGATGAAAGGGCGCGGCGCGGTCTTTTTGTCCGCGGTGATGACTTTATTCTCGAACATGGACTCCTCCTCAATCTTCCTTGGTTTGTTCAATTTTTTCCTGGGCATAAAGGCCGAGCTTTTTCAACAGGCGGATCAAGGTCAAACGTTCGGCCTTGGTAAGACCCTCCGCCACCCCGTCCATGGCCTGCCGATGGGCGGCGAAGACGGGCACGATTTGGGATTCGCCCTTGGGGGTGAGCCGCACGCGGCGGGCGCGCCGGTCCCGGGGATCGGCCACCCGCTCGACCCAGCCCTGCGCTTCCATCCGATCCACGGCGGTCGTGATGGACCCGCTGGTCAGGTTGATGCGCCGCCCCAGGTCGTTCACCAAAAGCGGACCCTTGTGCAAAAGCGCCTCCAGGATGCCGAAATCGGAAAGGCCCAAGCCGGCCTTTTCGACGCTGCGAATCGCATGGCGCTCCAAGGTCTTTTGGGCTTTCATCAGGATGAGCCACATATGGGTGCCGCTGCTGTCCGGATTCGGGGCCTTCTTATTCATCTTGATATAAAGATACTTGATATCAAGATGAAAGGCAAGCGAAAAACGCCCGAAAAAAGCCGATTCACCGGTCAAATCACTTTGGAATGCGGCCCTTTACCGTGTTGGCGGCATAGCCGTCGTCTTATGCGTGATCTTCAACCGCTTGCTCCGGTCCCTGACCGAATCAAGGTAGAGCGATTTCGAGCTCTCTTTGAATGCGGACCTTTGGATCAACGATTCTAGACCGGCGAATCCATTAACGAACTTGTCCAACAGCTTGTTGATGCGTACCGGCTTCATCCCGATCCGTTCCCCGAACAGGAAGAAATCATCCTTCGCATAAAATGCATTCGCCTTATAGCTCTCGGTTTCGAAATCATCCTTGAACAGGTCCAAAGCCGTGTCGCTGGCTTCGTTGGGAAGGTGGAACCGCGTATTCAATATATCATAGGCCGGCGTCAGCCTGTAGATGCCGTCGGCCGGATTCTTGTACAGCGAAAAATTCTTGAGATGGGCGTCGCCGTTCAGGATGAGGCAATTGAACAGCAGGTGGGCGAAAAATCGCTCGACTTCGATGGCATAAGGCCCCACGAATCTTTTCATCAACTCGGCGATTTCCTCATAGCTGCCCGAGTATTTATACGCTTCGCCGTGGGATTCTTCGGACCTGCTGCTGAGTTGGGCGAAGTCCTCCTGTTGGAATTTGGTTCCGTCCTGTCCCCGGTCGAATCGCCTGGTCAAGTAGGCCGGGTCGCCATCCGGAAAATAGACGAGCGCATTGGCCGCCACGTTCATTCCGAAAACCTGACGCGCGGCTTGCATCGTTACATGCTCGTTGATGGGGATTTCCGCCAGGTTCTCGAAAGTATCGTTGGGGATGGGCTTCAGGATATACTCGCCTCCCACGTCGGTCAGTTCCAGTGTTTTTCCCGTGAGTTTAAGGGAGTGCTTGATCTGCGCGCCGGAAATCGATATCCGGCTGGAAGGATTGTTTTTTACCCGGTTGAAATCCGGACGCGTGAATGGGAGGATGGGCGGAACTTTTTTCCCGTCGAAAAGCAGCTTGCGGCATGCGTTGCAGTACCCTTCTTGGTACGGCTTCAGGCAGCCCGGGCAATTAAGGAGTTTCATTGTCTTCCTGCACCGTAATGGCTCCGATGGTTTCCGCACCCGCCGTTTTCAGCAGCCGGGTGAAATGATCGCGCTCGTCGATTTTCAAGGCCCGGCATTGGGCTTTTTTGTTCTCCCCTTCGGCGAGCAAACCGAAGAAGAAGGGAAAGAGGAGCTCGCTCTTATGTTCCTTGGCCTGTTTCGGAATCGTCAGGCTGATGGGTGGAGCGGTCGCGTCGAGCAGATACCCTTCCGTATACGAGAAGGTATAGCCCTCCTTGGACTTGCTCAGGAATCCCGCCAGCCGCCCATTGTTCAGAACCCTGGCTTTCCGTTCTTTCATGCGCCGCGCTCTTTCAATTCGAGAACCCAGCCTAGGACGCGCAGCACCTTGGTCAACTGGCTGAGCGTAGGATTTCCCGCGCCCTTCTCCATTGCCTTGATGCTGCGCAACGAAACGCCCGATATTTGCGCCAGCCCCTCTTGGGTGATTACAAGCCGGGCGCGCCTCTTCTTTATGGCATCACCAAAATGCGGGAGGTCTTCTTCGCCTTTTGGTGCATTATATTGCACTTTTTGTATCTCCCTTCACTAAAATAGCATGAATCTGTTCAAAAGTGCATAAGAATGCACTAATGCTAGTGTTTATCGAAAATTAATTGAAAAAGAATGGAATTATGGTAAAAAGTGCAACTAAATGCACTTATTGAAGTGGAATCAGAACGGTTGTTGCAAATTGCAGTCCTGGACGGGCTCCAAGGATATCCCGAATATCCCGGAAAACCATTTGAAGTGTCCGACGCGATCCGCAACGCGTTCATCCGCTCCGTGCCCGCATTCCTGCACGCCGTTGACGACATTGATGGTGGCCCCGAACCTGGACTTGTCGCGGCCGGCGGCGATATCGGCCGCGTTGGGTTTCCACTTTCCCGTCATGATATCGTGGCTGGCCGGCGTGGTCCCTTGGGGGTACATCCAGAACCAAATGGCCGTCATGAACGCCACATCGCCGCTCGCCAGGACCAGCTCCGGCGCGCGCAGCAGTATGTTCTTGTCACCATAGAGGAATTCGCTGGCCTGCCCATAGTTGTAGTTCCAGGAAACCTGGATCGGTCCGCGCCCATGATAGGATTTGCCCGGATAAGGCGGGTACATGGTATTGGAAAGGTCCACATAGCCCAGGTCGGTATTGCCCGGATTGGTCTGCCATGCAACCTCTTCCCGCCAGTATAGGCCCCAGGCGTATCGGCCGCCGTTCGGCGCGCCCTCCCAGCCTCCGCCGGTTTCATGCGCCACGTTGGCGAAGAAAGCGGCCAATTCGCGCTTGCGGATCTCCAAGGTCCCTTCGGCGCAGAAGTCCGCATAGCGGATGGTGCCGATGGTATCCTCCTTCACGTCCAGGTTCCATTCCGCGTTATAGTCCGCGTGGGTGATCATGGTGCGCGTGGTGCCAAAGGCAGTGTCCGTCCAGATCAATTTCTGGGCATAGTCCGTGCCCGCCCGCATCAGGATTTTCACCCGGGTGGTAGAGAGCTTATCGATGGCCTTGATGAAAGAGGCGTAGGAATAAAAGTCCTCGTGCCCGTCACTGGCCTCGCCGGTCTTGCCGAAACCATATCGGTTTGGAAACAGGGACTGGTATTGCGCCTCGGTCAGAAGTTCCTTGAACCGGGAACCTGCGCCTTCGCCCAGCACGGGGAGCCGCAATTCAATGACTCCATTGTCTTTTTCCACCAAGGTTTTGACGATGCCGCTGGTATCCCGGAATTGCGCGGACTGGCTGGCCACGGAAATCCGATATTGCAGGGAAACCGCCGCGGTACGCAGAGCGAAGTTCAGGGCCGCGAATTTCACGGCGGACGCGAAAGGTGAAGCCTCCGTGAACCGGATTCCATGTCCCATTGGCGCGCGCCGGCCCGCGGCATTCCGGAACGGAACCCGGCTCTCCTTGGGGGACAGGGGAGAGCTGGAGCCCCCCGGCCGAATCGCACTATTGGCCAAGGCGACGGGCAAGCTGAACTCCGCTTTGTTCCCGACCCCAGTCTGGAATACGAACACGGTATCGATGGCTTTCGGAAAGTTCCCGCCCATGGGATGGGCCGTAATGGTGGCCGGCCCGCTGGTCGAGAAGGTGCCCGTGGCGTAGCTGAGGGACTGGGCGCCAATGTGGATGGGGAAGATCGAGCAGGCCAGCAGCCAACCTGAAACGCCGACCTCTTTGGGATGGAAACGCATGCCTGTCTCGATGGGAAAAGGTTGTCCCTAATCTAAGGCGAATCCCGGGCCCAGGCCCGCTCTTTTATCGGGTTACGTGCCCAGCTTGCACGCCAGGGTCGTTTCCAGATTCATGACGAGCAGGTCCCCGATGTTCGTGCATTGCAGGAACCGGTCGTCCTTATGGTATCTCTGCAAACCCAATTTGAGCTCTTGGGTCTTTTCGGGCAGCGAGAGCTCGCCGAAGCGCATGGCTTCGGTCAGCATCACCACCTGATCCTTGGAAAAGTTCAATCGCCTGGCGATGAGGGTCCGTTCCTCCAATTGGTATTGGCGTATGGTCTGCAGATTCAGCATCTGCTGGCACAGGTCCACCACTTTCTTGTTGTCCGGGAAGAAATGCGGCAGGTAGGCCTGGATCTTGCCTTCATAACTCTGCTGGTCGAAATCGATCGCCCGCACCCGGTATTGCTCATCCTCGAAGTCGGGCGTGATGTCGACGACATAATTGTAGGCGCGCATATCCCCCAACAGCCGCGCGAAGCACCGCTCATTGAACTTCACGAATTCCTTGGCGATGCGGACTTTGTTGGTGGACGGGCGATCGAGGATCTCGGACAAGAACAGATCGCCGGGGATTCCCGCGATATGTTCTTCTATGAGCGTGTTTCCGCTGACCAGGTAGTTGATGCGGTTGGGAGAAAGGATATCCTCCAGCTCCAGCCCATAGATGCGGGACGCGTCCGCCTTCTTCACGTAGAAATGGTCGTAGTTGTCATTGTACTGGTTGACGATCCGCACCCGGAATGGATTCGAATTCCCGAACATGCAATAGTCCACGCGTTCCACCTGAAGATGATCCGTTATGGCCTGATCGCCCGCCGCCTTCAATTGCGAATAGATTTGCGTCAGGCCCTTATAGAGCCCATCCTCTTCGCCATGGCTGTACATGCAAGTCGCCCAAAGGGTATCCTTGTCGTTCTTATCAATCAAAGACGTGGCGGCCTGATAGCGCGTCAAATCCGAATAGCTGACGGGGAGGGTGCGGGAGCGGGCGTAGGTTTTCAGGTACTCCGACAGCGGATCGCTGATGGGAAAAAGCTTTTTCTTGCGGGAGATGATCTTCATGGGGTTACGGTTGCAAAGATAATTATATACCCCGCGCGCGCCGCTTAGTCAAGGAAGGCCTTCCGAAACCTCCACTTCCGCCACGCCGCGCTCCATCTCCCGCACCTCAATCCCCCGCTCCAAAAACAGCCCAATCGTTTCGATGTTGGTCCGGGTATGCGTGCTTAAAGGCATGGTCCGGAACAGCCCGCCCGCCCCCAACGCCATCGGCAATAGCAACTGATCCGCCAGACGCCATCCCACCGGCGCCCCGTGCTCCTGATAGCGGCGGACATCCGCCATCAATCCATCGCACACGGCTTCCGGGGAAGCGCCGAACGGATTGAAAGCGGTAACCATCTCGGTGATATGTTCATAGCGCAACTCCGCCAGGATCACGTTGCCCGGACCCGGCGAATCCAGGGCCTCTTCGCTTTCGATATCGGCGGGATCCCATCCCAGGCCGGCCGACAGATGGGCGCGCGCGCGCTCGGGTTCCCGGGGCGGAATGCGGTTCCAGAGCACCTTGGCCGTTCGCCCGAGCATCCGTCCGCGCTCGGGAACGTGCAACGGCATAAGCGCACCGGAAGTCGCGACCGCAATGGTCCACTTGCCGCCGCCGGCGGGAAAGAAGCCGCGGCGCTCCACTTTGATGGTGGCCTGCACTCCCATTCGCCTGAGGGCGGCCAGGTAGACGCGATCCAGGAAGTCCAGGGAAGGCGCGGCGGGATTGTGGGTTCCGCCTTCCAGGGTCATTTCGAAAGGCCGGCCCGTGGTGATGAGAGCCGGCATCAAGGTCTGGAAGACCAAGGTGGAGCTGCCCGCGCTGCCCACGGCGAACGAATACCGGCCGGGGATCATGGGACCGGGCCGGAAGGACAGTGCCGTGGATCCGAGTTCGGCTCCTTCCACCTGGGCGGAACACACCCGGGCCGCGGCTTTGACGCAAGTCAGATGCTGGCGCATCAGGCCGGGCTTCTTGCGGCCGGCGCGGATGCGATGGATGCGGAATGGCTTTCCGGTGGCCATGGACAGGGCCAGGGAGGAGCGGAGGATTTGGCCCCCGCCTTCGCCTTTGGATCCGTCCAATATGATTTCGTGGCTCAAGTAATCGCTACCAGAAGTTCCTCCGAATTATTTGACGGACGAAGGCCGCCCGTCCTCCGGAGCCGCCATTTGCCTTTCATGTTCTTTGTCGTTCATGAAGTTCTCTCTTCCGGCTTCCGGACGTTGTCGTCCTAATATGCAAAGTTCAGTTTTCGAAAGCCTCCTCGGAAACCATTGCCTGGACCCATGCTTTAAGGGTGGAATCTTTATTTTTGCCCTCACGGGATTGGTATGAGGCTCTTATTTCTTATAGGTAGTTATTGACCCCAGCCGGGCAACGCGGCCGCCTGCTTCACCCACGCCGCCATCTGCGCCTCGTCGAGGTCGTCTTCGTGGATGTCGATCCAGCGCGCGTCCTTGCCCGTGCCTCCGGGCGGAACGGGTCGCAGCGACGTGCCGCGAAAGAAGCTCACCTTGACGTAGCGGGTGAAGACATGGAACGACAGGAACCAACCCCGGCCCTCGATGCCGTAAAACGGCGAGTTCCACTTCACGGCTTTACGAAGATTGGGCGCCTTGGGCGCGTTCCGCACGACAAGCGCGTCGAGCCGCTTCCCAATGGCCCGCTTCCAATCCGGCATCGCGGCGATATACGCCCGCACCGGGGCGTCGCCGTCCGCCTTCGCGATTTGCGGGTTGCCGCCCGAGAGGAGGATGGGGGCTTTCGCGCTCGCCTTCGGCGGGGACTTGGGCTTGGCGGCCGGCTTGCGCGGCTTGCTTGCGCGCGACTTGTCCTTGCTAATCATCTCTACCTATGCCATCGAGAATCCGCGGTATGCATTTTTCAACCCTTGCCTCCCGGGTTTTGGATTGCTTGGCTTCCGAAAAATAAAGCAGGTATCCTTTTTGCCGCCCCGGAGTCAATCCATCAAAAGCGGCTTTCAAGGCGGGGTGTTCATCCAATCTTTTCCGGAATTCCCCGGCAATCTTGAATTCGGAACTCTTTTTGAAATTCACTTTCAAGCCGGCTTTTTCCACCTCAATGGCTTCTTGAACATAGGCTTTCAAGGCGGGTTTCAGTTTGTCTATCTCCCGGACATTCGTGAACCGGATCTGGCGCGCCGCCTGCACATTCTTCGTTTGTTGGATCAGAATACTCTTGGGATCCTTCAACAAGGCGCCTTTGAAAAACAAGAGCGCGCAGTATTCCTTGAATGTATGGATTAAAACGATGTTGTTTTCCTGGAACGTGTAACAAGGACAGCCCCACTTGACTCCTTCGGTCAGGCCGCAGTCAAGGATGATCGTTCTCAATTTCTTCGTTTCTTGCCGCCACTTTTCGGCTTTGTCGAAAAAGAAGTCGGCCTTGGGATTCGTTTTTTTCATGTGGTGTTACGCCCCGGAACAGGTAGTAGTGGGAAAATAGGTAAGCCTGAACTTACGCGTCAAGTCCGGCTTTCCCAAGGACAAGGGGACTTCCCTCCCGGAGGTCCGCCCTGGCACCGTCGGCCCTAAATATGCCTTGACAGGTATATGAACCATCAGGTATATTATGCGTGTGGAATCATCGTTCGCAATCCTCGCGGAGCCTAACCGCCGGACCATCCTCAGTCTGTTGGCGTCGTCGGAACGCTCCGTCGGCGAAATCGAGCGCCGGCTGCGGATGCCGCAGACTTCCGTGTCCAAGCACCTCCGCGTGCTGCGCGATGCCGGTTTCGTGGAGGCGCGCGTGGAAGCCCAGCGGCGCGTCTATCGGCTACGGCCCGGGCCGCTCATGGAGGTCGACGCCTGGCTGGCGCCTTTCCGGCGCTTCTGGTCGGCCCATGTCGATGCGCTCGAACGCCATCTCGATCGGATGGACCAGGCACCCAGGAAAGGAAAGAAGCGATGAGCAACAGTGAGAAGTACGCGCCCGGCCCCGCTGTCGGCGCCAAGATCCAGAAAGACGGAGAGAAGTGGACGCTCGTTCTGGTCCGCGACCTGTCCCATCCTCCCGCAAAGGTTTGGACGGCGATCACGGACCCGGAGCATCTCCGCGAATGGGCTCCCTTCGATTCAGACCGGAACCTCGGCGCCGTCGGCACCGCAAAGCTCACGACCGTGGGAGCGCCTACGCCGATGGTATCCGAGACCCAAGTGATGCGGGCCGACGCGCCGAAGTCGCTCGAATATACCTGGGGTGGAGCCAACCTCCGCTGGGACCTGGAGCCGCTGGGAGGCGGCGGCACCCGGCTCACGCTATGGCACAACATCAACCGCGCATTCATCTCCATGGGCGCCGCGGGCTGGCACATCTGCTTCGATGTGCTGGATCGGCTGCTCGCCGGTCAGCCTATCGGGCGCACCGTCGGTCCCGAGGTCATGAAGTTCGAAGGCTGGCAGCGATTGAACGCCGAGTACGCAAAGCAGTTCGGCGTTGAGATCCCTACCTGGCCCTCTGGCCCACGGACCTGAGCAACTCTGTACGCTTTGGATTTTCTTTAAGGAGGTAAACTTTGAACATTCTATTATGGGTTCTTCAAATCATTCTCGCCCTGCATACCGCCGTGGGCGCGGTATGGAAATTTTCCCATTCCGCCGAGCAGACCATGCCTTCCCTGAAAGCGATTCCCCATGGAGTTTGGCTGGGGATGAGCGGCATTGAACTGCTTTGCGTCGTGGGTCTGATCCTCCCGGCGCTTAATAAGCCCCTGGGCATCCTGACTCCGATCGCGGCGGCCTACATTGCCTTGGAAATGCTGGTCTTTTGCGGATTGCATCTCCGTTCCGGTGACGCGAATTCCGGCCCAATGATTTATTGGCTTGTGGTGGCCGCCCTTTGCGCATTCATTGCCTACGGCAGGTTTGTGCTGAAGCCTTTTTAACGCGGGGCGCGGAATCCCATTTCCTAGCCGTCCACGCTTCTGCGTACCAAGCGGGTTTTGAGGAATTGCCCAAAAAGTGAGGATTTGGGTAAGACGTGGGGTATTGTACTCCAGTGGGGGGTGCATGGAGTGGTGGGAAAAAACTACCTTCTTCAGTGCGTTCAATCACTCGTCCATTTCGATTTCGGAGGAACCCATGGGCTCTTTTCGGATAGCAATAAACAGTATTGCTTTTTTTGTCACGATCGGCAGCGTCATCCCAAAGGCGAACACCATCGTGGCGCCTGAATCGCTGTCGATCAAGGCCACTTTGAGTTTAAAGCCCGTAGCCTTTTGGGATTTCAATGATTCCGTCGGGGACACGCTTCGGGATATAAGTGGAAACAATCATCATGGTCTGATCAAAGGCGCGAAATGGGTTGAAGGGGTTGAAGGCGCGGGGCTGGCGCTTGATGGTCGCGCCTGGATCGAAATTCCCGCCGACAGCGGGCTGCAAACGAAAAGCTTTACGTTTTCGATATGGCTGAAACAGAGCGGAAATGGTTTCCAAGCCCCACTCATGGAATTCCAAAAACCATCCGCCCAAGCGGGTGTGCATTTGTGGGCGAATACCAATGGATGGGGCAATGACTTGCCCGGAGCCTTTTATGGAAATCTCCGGCCCTATGATCCCAAGTATCCGGATTTGAGTTCAACCAGCAACGACAATCTCATCAACACTGAAGGAGGCTGCTCCCAGGGAGGACGCTGGAACCATGTGGTCATGACTTATGATCATGTCCATGGCGCCATCAGAATCTATGTCAATGGCAAACTTGGGGCATCCAAAACCTATGCTCCATTTATTCCCAGCACGGTCGGATCGCTGATGTTGGGAATGAGGTCCCTTACCAGTTGGGACAATGAACAGGGGCTGGGTCTCAATGGAACGCTCGACGATGGCGCCATATTTGATCGCGCCCTGAGCGAAGCCGAGGTGACGGCCCTGTATGGCCGCCCGGTGTTGGACCCAAGTGGATTGCATTTGGGAATCAAGACCCATTATGCCAAGGCGTCGGATACCCTTTGGGTTCCCGTGTATTTGTCCAGCGAAGGAAAAGATTCCCTTTCCTCGCTCCAATTCAATTTGGAATTGGATTCCACTGTAGCGGAATTGCTCGATGTAAAACCGGACACATCCTTGATTCATGGTTGGCAGCTCACGAATTGGAAACCGCTTTCCAAATCCCGCACGGCCTTGGCCCTTGCGGGTACCAACCGTATCAGCGGACCGGAAGAAGGCGAAATCGCGCGGTTGAAGATACGCATTCTACCCACGGCAAAAACAGGCGCATCCACCATGCTGACCCTATCCGATATTTCCGCGGATGAAGGACGGGTTAAGGCGATCAGCAATTTGCCGGGGAAAATATTCGTACTCCAGCATGATTTGCTGTTAGGGGACGTCAGCGGAGATGGCCAGGTCGATTTAACGGACGCCCTAATCCTGATGCAATACGTGGTCGGTCAATTCGGATTACCGAATAGTGAATACCCCAATTTCACCCTTGCGACCGCGGATGTAACGGGAAATGGCGAGATCACAAGCTATGATGCCGCTCTCGTGCTCCAATATGGGTTGGGGATCATAGAGGACTTTCCCGCGGATAGAAAAATACCGGCCAAGCGGGCCGCGCAAACGGCGTCGATGACATTGGAAGGCCCCATTCATATGGAGGGAAACCTTTACCATTATCGGATTCTGGCCGCAAATATGGATGGATTGATTGGCGGCAGGGTTTCCCTGAAAATGGGTCATTATGTCAAAGGAATAAATCGGGTAACCACGGGAGTCACGGGGGCACGGGTGGCATACTATTATGATTCACAATCCGAAACCCTGCAAATCGGTATGGTTGCAAACAGAAAAATCCGGGCCGGATCTTTGGTTCTCGCCGAATGGGACGCTGAGTATGACGCGGGAGCGGGCCAGGGCGAAATAACGTTGAGTAGCGTATCCCTGAACGAGGGAGGACTGAGCGTGTCCGGGTTTGAGAATACGGGATTGCAGAGCCCCAAACGGACGGCTATTCCGGAAACGGCAAGTCCATTCAAATTGACCTTGCTGGGAAAGAATCGAATCCGGGTTTCGCTAAACGGTGGAAATATTGTGTCCATTACCGTACTTGACGCTCAAGGGCGGAAATTACTGACCAGGAATCCTTCCAAAAATGTTTCCACGATGGAAATCGGCTTGGACAGAATTCGCGGTGGTCTCGGAGTGATAATGGTGATGACGGACAAAGGGGATATTCACTCCTTACTTTATCCGCCCTTCGCCCCTTAGTCGTCGGTCTCCCGCTAATTCGGCATCCTAGTCCGGGATTTCGGCTTCGACCAGCAGTTTGAGGAGGTTGAGCGACTCTTGCCAGCCCAGGTAGCAGGCCTCGGCAGGGATGACGTCGGGTATGCCTTCCTGCACGATCATGATCTCGGTCCCGACCGAGACCTTCTTCAGGTTGACGGTTATCTGCATTTCCCCGGGCAGGTTGGGATCATCGAACTTGTCGGTGTAGCGGATGCGCTCGTACGGCGTCAGCTCCACGTATTTACCGGTCCATGAATGGCTATTTCCCGTGCCGAGATTCGTGAAGGACATCTTGTAGCTGCCGCCGACCTTGGCCTCCATGTGATGCACCTTGCCGGTGAAGCCGTTCGGCGGAAGCCATTTGACCTTGGCGTCGGCATCGAGGAAGGCCTTATAGACCCTTTCAGGTTTCGCGGTGAAAACTCGATGCAGACGTACGGTATTCGTTCCCATTTTCATTCTCCTTGTGGCGATTTGATATCCAGAAAAATAAATTTTCCCCGGGTTCGGCGATACCCCGGTTAATTCGAATCCGCGATGGTCTTGGCCCGGCAAAATTCGATGGGCCGGATTTCGATGCCCCAACCCATTTTTTCACCGAGATTCGCGGCGGGATGCATGGAGGCGAGCTGGATAGCCTCCTGCATGTCTTTGGCCTCGAGGAGGAAGAAGGACCCTAGTTGCTCCTTGGTCTCTACATAGGGACCGTCGGTGACCGAGGGTTTGCCGTTCCGGGGCCGCACGGACATGGTGTCCTTGGTGGCGGCCAAGGAGGCTACCATCTCCATCTTGCCGGTGGCGTTCAAAGCCTTGTCCAGGGGTTCACACTGGGCGACTATGGCCTTCATCTCCTCCGGAGACGTTTTATCGAAGGTCTTCTCATGGTAATAGGCGAGGACGAGGAATTTCATAGGGACTCCTTCAAGGTGATGGTTCGGAAAGCCGATTCTCCAGGAAGCGCCGCTTTTGAGGCAAAAACCGCTTTCCGACCTATAGTCGAACGGAGACCCATAAATCGACAAAGTTTTACGGAAAAAAGAAAGGGACGGGGCCAAGGGGCCCGGCCCCCCGGGCCCTGGAAGGAGGGGTTAATTCCAGTTATCGATTTTCAGATCGCGAGGCGAGGGCCTCCCTTTTCCCGTTTCCACATACTCACGAAGGCTCAATAGGAATACGGCCCACTTCGTGCTGCAATGCGCTGTAAACTCAACCGCCTCGCGCCAGTTTCTATGGCCGAAGATGACGATGGTTTGATTGTCCTGCAGTGATAGATCGAAGGTGACGTCGGTTCCTACCCACTCATCGGGCCCTTCCACGCAGCGCCAGCGGACCGCTTTTTCAGCCTGGAGCTCTTTCACTTCCATGGCCATTTTGCCTTTGATTTCCCCTGTCTCCGATCGGAAGACGAATTCGATCCTTCCCCCGATCCGGCTATCCCCTAGGGTTTCATCGGTCCACCAATTGGCCAGGCCTTCAATGGAGGTCAAGGCTTTATAGACTTGGGACGCGGGGGACTTGATCCCGATACGATGGATAATATCGACCATATCAACCTCCTGTACTGTGGTGAGGAAGGAAGGTAGGAAATACATTCCCTTACTGAAAAGGGTCTGGACCGGTTCGCGCTCCCCGCGGAGAATCCGGAATCGGGCCAAAGAATTCTTTGGCCCGATTCCGTTTCTGATCTAGAGGGTGTTTTTACGGCGCATAGGTCGGGTTTCCGGTTTTCCAGCTGATGGGGTAGCGGGCGCATGCCTTATTGATGGCGCCATCGACGGGGGCGGGATAAAAATCGGGATAGGAATAAATCCCGTAGGGGTCGATAAAGTACCACTTGTTATCAACGGGATCCCGATGAGCGAAGAAAATATGCAGATGGGTGTTGGGTCCGGCGCCACCGGTCATGCATCCGCAACCGCCGGGGCCCGTGCTGCCGCTATAGGCAATCCTTTGACCGGCTACGACGTTCGTTCCCAGCAATGACATGTCGATTTTTTTCGCGCTCACGCCCCACCAATCCGATTTGGGATTGCGGAAGGCATGGCTTTCCGGGCAACCCGTATTGTTCAGATAGGTCGAATACGTCGCTTTATCCGCGGCATTGAAATTGGGAATGGTCTTGGTCCAGGCTCTTTCGCAATCGTCGCCCGGATCATTCTGCAAGTGCATGTAAATGGTGCGGTAAACGTCCTGCTTGCCGCCGGCGTTATGGCTGATCACCATGGTATTCCCCGACCACCAATCCCAGCCGATATGGATCACCTTTCCCGGCGCCGCGGCATCGATCTCGAAAGTCTTCTTGTCGTTGCGTTGGTAGTCGATGGCGTGATGCCATGAGCCGGGGCTGTAAAGCCACGCGTTATGCCAAAGGTCCGTGGCGGGAATCTTGAACGGCAAGGTGAAAATCTGGTCTTTCGCATCGTACAACACCGAATTACGCGAATAAACCTCGGACCCGATTTTCAGATTCGGCCAGCTGTAATAAACCACATCGCCGGGATTCGCCGCGGGGCATGCGGAAGGATTTCCTTCGCAATGGATGGAGCCGGCGGTGATTCCATAATCATAGCCGTCACGCCCGGAAGTCGCGGGGTTATCGGGCATCAGCACATGATTCAAGCAATTGGGATCGCAGCTTCCCGCCTGGGTTTCCATATCGATCAGGCGCAGTCCCGCCGCCGCGTTTTCAGCCCACTTGGATGTAAAGCTTTCCCAGTCCACGCTGCCCCAGAGAACATATCCGTCCGTGCCTTCGCGCCATACGCCGAGATAGATCCTTTTCCCGTTCTCCACGAACGATTCGATATCGATCAAGCGCTCATTTTGCTTGCCGAGATCGCTCCAATAAGTGACGAATTGATTCCAATCTTTTCCGTAGGGTGAAAGGACATACCCGCCGGAGCCGGCGCGGAATACGCCCAGGAAACACCGCGTATTCCCGTTCATATAGGATTCGATATTGATCAGCCGCAAGCCTTGGCTGCTGGCCGTGCCCCAAAAGGTATTGAACGCCGACCAATCCAGGTTCAGGGGCGTGAGCGCATACCCATCATTGCCCGCGCGGAAGACGCCCATGAAATAGGTGGTGCCGTTATCCACATAGGTTTCCACCTGGATGAGGCGAAGCCCCTTCTTGCTGTTGTCGCTCCAAAAGGTATTGAATGCCGACCAGGTGAGATGGAGCGGCGTGAGCGCATAACCATCAGTCCCCCCTTGCCACACGCCCGACCATTTCCGGACCCCGCCGACCGTATAGGTTTTGATATTGATCAGCCGCAGGTTCTTGCCGCCCAACTCGCTCCACTTGGTATTGAAATCCGCCCAGCTCACTCCCGACCATAGGTAATGGCCGCCTGTTCCCGATCGCCAAACGCCCGTGTATAAATCCTGGGCGGAGGTAACAAAGGCGAGCAATAAAATGATCCCCGCGAAGATGGAAAAAGTTTTTCGACCAAATAAATTAGGCTTGCGCATTCCTGGACTCTCCTTGAAAGTTTTCATGGACACCGTTAGTGGCGAACTACGGTGGATTAGAGCGGGATGCGTCGAAAAGGGTAACTGCAAGAGTTATGGGACGCTATCTTTTCTTCCCTCGCTTCTTTTTGCCCTTTCCCGATGCGACCGTGAATTGCTTGGGGAAGGACTCCATGAAATCATTCCAGCCATCCTCGTGCGCTTTTCCCTCTTCGGTATCGGGAAGGTCCGTATGCACCAGGGTCATCAGGGTGTCTTCCCCTTTTTTCTTGAAGGTCACGGTCACCGTCGACTCTTGACCCAGGGTATACGGCGACATCCAGGTGTGCTGGATGCGTCGCGGCCGCTCCATCCTGGTGAATCGGCCGTAGTGTGGGGTTCCATGGACGAGCCAATAGAAGAACCCGTCCACTTTGGGGTTCAAGAGCAGCTTGTCGCCCATGTTCCAGGGATTGCCCGGAAACTTCGGATTCAACCAGGCATCGTAAACATCCGTCGGCGGAGCCGGAATGGTGCGCTCGAATTTCAATTCCAGGGTCTTGGTTGATTTCTTCATCGTTTCGTCTCCTTCTTTTTGGTATTCGACTGCTTTTTATCCGACTGTTTTTTGTCCTTGAAATGCTGCTCGAACACGTCGAGGCGTTCATTCCAGAACCGCTCGTATTCATGCACCCACCCCGCCACTTGGCGAAGCGGTCCCCCCCGCAGGGAAATGAAGACTTCGCGCCCCTGTTTCCTGCGCTCGATGAGCCCGGCTCTTTCCAGCAGCTTAAGGTGTTTCGTCACCGCATTGAGCGCCGTGTCGAAAGGCTTGGCGACATCCAGGAACCGGGCCGGACCGTGTGACAATTGCCCGATAATGGCGCGCCGCGTCGGGTGGGAAATGGCGGTCATCACATCCGTCAGGGTGTCCATATTTTACATTATACCTTAGGGTGTAATGTTTGGCAAGGGAGTTTTCATTAAATTGATGGATGGCCGGATTGGAACCGGCCGCAAACGAGAGGGTACGGCATGCGGTACATGATCATGCACAAGACAAGCGCGTATTGGGAGGGGGGAGCGAAGCCGACCCCGGAGGTGATGCAGCGCGTGGGCGGGATGATCGGCGAGCTTCAGCAATCGGGCGTTCTGAGGGATGGGGAAGGGCTCGGACCCAGTTCCCAGGGGGCGCGCGTGCGGCTGGCGGACGGGAAAATCATGGTCACACCGGGTCCCTTCGGCGGGGTCGGCGCGTTGCCGGCCCGTTATGCCATCTATCGCGCCGGGTCGGTCGACCAGGCGGCGGAGATCGCCGCGCGGTTCGGGGGGATTTTCGGCGATGGCGTGGTGGATGTGCGGCCCGTGAACGAAATGTGGGATCTGGGTTTTGCGCAGAAGCCGGCAGGCCTGACGACGCGGCGGTACATGGCGGTCGTGAACGCCGGCGCCGCGAGCGAGGCCGGCGCGCCACTGAACCCGGAACAAAGGTCCGCGCTGAAGGCCTTTGCGGACGACCTCGGCCGCATGGATATGTTCCTCGGAATCGGGCATTTCGAACCGGGCGCCAAGGGCAAACGCCTGCAACCGGCAGTCCCCGCAACAAGCCGGGCGACGAGCGTCGCTACCCCAACGGTGCAGGCAAAATTCAGGGTTCTCGACGGGCCGTTCACGGAGACGAAGGAGTTGATCGGCGGCTTCGTGACCGTCGAGGCGCCGTCGATCGAAGAGGCCGTCCGCTGGGCGCAGAGATACATCGAGGCGGTCGACGTCGAAGAGGTCGACGTGCGCGGGCTCGAGAGCGAGCCGTGAGCATTGGCCGGTAGGCCGGAGTTCCGGTTGGGGTCGCATAAATCGATTGCACCGGCCCCGGCCCGGACCTAATATTAAGGCCAATGAACGCTCACCTGCCCGCCCGCGCGGCTTTTATCGGCACCCTGGGCATCCTGCTCCAGGGCCTCGCGCCCGCCTTCGCCGCTCCCCACTCCGTCCATGCATTGACGGCCAAGAAAGGCGTGGCCGCCGCTAAATTCGGCCCCGGCACCGTCGCCACCGCGAATGCCAGTTGGTATTACAACTGGAGGTATTCTCCCAATTCCGGATCCGGGCCCGCGGTAGCATGGCTCCGGAATACGTGCCCATGCTTTCCAAGGCCGCGGACGTCACGGACCAGAACGTCGCCGCGCTGACCGCGGGCAAGAACAGCGGCGCTTACAAATACCTGCTCGGATTCAACGAGCCCGACCTGGCCAGCCAGGCGAACATGACCGTGGCCCAGGCCATCAGCCTCTGGCCGAAATACATGGCCACGGGACTCAGCCTGGGCAGTCCGGCTCCCACCAACCCCAATGCCTGGTTCGATGATTTCCTGGCGCAGGCCGAGGCGAAAGGGTATCGGGTCGATTTCATCTGCCTGCACTACTACCGTCCCCCCAACTCGGCCACGGCCGTGGCGGACCTGAAGAAATGGCTCACCGACACGTACGCGAAATACAAGAAACCCATCTGGCTTACGGAGTTCGGGGCTCCGGATTGCAAGTCCCTGGGCTGGTGCGGATCCAACGCGGCGGCTTTGACCCAGGCTCAAGTAGATGCCTTCGTCCCGCAAGTGGTGGCGATGCTGGAAGGACTGCCCTTCGTCGAGCGCTATGCCTGGTTCGTGGATCGCACCCAGGAAGGATTCGAGCTGTCGTTCGTCTTTAATGCGGACGGGTCGC
>JAQBPN010000126.1 GCA_028287505.1 Fibrobacterota bacterium
AGCGAGATCCAGGGACGGGTCACCAAGGTGGGCTTCCGGGAAGGGGCCAAGGTCAAGAAGGGCGCCCTGCTGATCAAGATCAATGATGCGGAAATCAGGGCCCAGCTCAGGAAACTGGAGAACCAGCTCAAGCTTGCGGAGAACAAGGAGTTCCGCCAGCGCAGCCTGGCGGCGCGGGATCTGGTGAGCAAGGAAGAGTACGAAATCGCCGAAGAGGAAAAGAACAGTCTGTTGGCGGACCGGGACATGCTCAGGGCCCAGCTGGCGAAGACGGAAATCCTGGCGCCCTTCGACGGCGTGGTGGGTCTGAAGGATATCAGCGAGGGCAGCAATATCGCCGCGGGCACTCGCATCGCCGGGCTCTTCAGCCTGGACCCGTTGAAAATCGACTTTTCCATCCCGGAGCAATACTTCGGGCAGGTGAAATCCGGGGACTCTCTCCTGATCTCCGTGGAGGGGCTTTCCAAGCCGGTAAAGGGCGTCGTCTATGCCATCGAGCCCAAGGTCGATCCCGCCACCCGCATGCTGCGCATCCGCGGCTATTGCCCCAATGGGGAGGGTCTCATCCCTCCCGGCGCTTCGGCGCGCGTGCAATTGCCCCTGAAAACCATCCCCGATGCCATCATGGTCCCGAGCATGGCCGTCATACCGGATATCAAGGGCCAAAAGGTGATGCTCTACAAGGGCGGCAAGGCGGCGGCCGTTCCCGTGCGGATCGGATATCGCACCGAGGATCAGATCCAGATCGACGGCGTGGAAGGCGGCGATACTCTCATCGTCTCCGGTCTGATCCAGCTTAAACCCGGCAGCCCGGTGCGGTTGGCGGAGGTCAAACAGGGAGGCGGCTGACCCATGCGGCTTTCCTCCGTTTCCATCCAGCGTCCCGTCCTCACCATCGTCCTGAACCTGGCCATCGTCCTTTTCGGCGTGATTGCCCTGGAGACCCTGGGCGTGCGCGACTACCCGGCCATCGATCCCCCCATCGTCTCGGTCAACACGAGTTATTCCGGCGCCAATGCGGACGTGATCGAATCGCAAATCACCGAGCCCTTGGAAGAAGCCGTGAATGCCGTGCCGGGCGTCAAAGCCATTTCCTCCACCAGCCGGGACGGGCGCAGTTCCATCTCCATCGAATTCGATTTGGGCGTCGATATGGAAGTGGCCGCCAACGACGTGCGCGACAAGGTGTCCAAGGCCGTCCGCAGCCTGCCTCCCAACGCCGACAATCCCGGGGTGTCCAAGGCCGATGCGGACGCCACTCCCATCATTTTCCTTTCCATCCAAAGCGACACCCGCAGCGACCTGGAGCTCACGGCCATGGCCAACGATCTCTTCAAGGAGCGCCTCCAGACCATTCCCGGCCTCAGCGAAGCCCGCCTTTCGGGAGAAAAGAAGTACGCCATCCGCCTGTGGCTGGATCCCTACAAGATGGCGGCCCGCAGCGTCACCGCCGAAGACGTGAAGGAGGCGCTGGACCGGGAAAACGTGGAACTTCCCTCGGGAAGCGTGGAAGGCGATAAGGTGGAATTGACGGTGCGTACCGTGAGCCGGCTGCGCGACCCCGCCGAGTTCGACAAACTCATCCTCCGGGAGACCAACGGCCAGGCCGTGCGTTTCGGCGACGTGGGCAGGGCGGAACTGGGAGCGGAGAACAGCCGCACCACCATGCGCGACAACGGGCTTTCCGCGGTGGGCCTCCAGCTCATCCCGCAACCCGGGGCCAACCACATCGCCATCGCGGATGAATTCTATCTGCGGCTGGCGGCCATGGAAAAGGAATTGCCCAAGGACATCAAGGTCAGCATCGGCTTCGACACCACCCGCTTCATCGTCAAGTCCCTGCACGAGGTGGGGGAGACCATCTTCATCGCCCTGATCCTGGTCATCCTCATCATCTTCGCCTTCTTCCGGAATTGGCGCACCACGCTTATCCCCATCCTGGCCATCCCGGTTTCCCTGCTGAGCGCCTTCTTCATCATGTACCTGAGCGGCTTCTCGCTCAACATCCTCACCTTGCTGGCCATCGTCCTCTCCACCGGCCTGGTGGTGGACGATGCCATCGTGGTCCTCGAGAACATCTATACCAAGGTGGAAAAGGGCATGGACCCGTTGGAGGCCGGCCATAAGGGGTCGACGGAGATCTTCTTCGCCATCGTCTCCACCACCTTGACCCTGGCCGCGGTCTTTCTGCCCATCATCTTCCTCAAGGGCACCACCGGCCGGCTGTTCCGGGAATTCGGCGTGGTGGTGGCCGGCTCCGTGCTGGTGTCCGCCTTCGTCTCCCTGACGCTCACCCCCATGCTCTGCACGCGCCTGCTCCGCAAGGACCAGGGCGCCGGCTCTTTCTACCGCCGCACGGAACCCTTCTTCGTCAGCGTGACCGATGGGTACCGACGCGCCTTGGCCGCCTTCCTGGACAAACGCTGGCTGGTCTTTCCCATCCTGATCGTATCCCTGGGGCTCACCGCGGTTCTCTTCAAGTCCCTCCCTTCGGAAATCGCGCCCTTGGAGGATAAGGGCCGCCTCAACATCACCGTCACCGCGCAGGAAGGGGCCACCTTCGATTACATGGAAGCCCTGATGAACCGCATGATCCCGTTCATAAACGAAGAAGTGCCGGAGGCGGAAACCATCATCTCCCAGACCTCTCCCGGCGGCGGCTCAGGAGGCCTCAACCGGGGCACCTTCCAGCTGGTCTTGAGCGAAAGCGGCAAAAGGAAGCGGACCCAGGCGGAGATCGCTTCCGCGCTTTCCAAAAAGCTGAAGCGGTTTTCCGACGTGCGCATCTCCGTCACCCAGGAGCAGACCATCGGCGGGCGGCGCGGCGGCGACCCCGTGCAGTTCGTCATCCAGAGCCCGGACTTCGCCAAGCTGCGGGAGAAGCTCCCTTTGTTCCTGGAACGGGCAGCCAAAGAGCCGGCCCTGCAGAACGTCGACGTGAATCTCAAGTTCACCAAGCCCGAAATCAACCTGGAGATCGATCGCGACAAGGCCCGGGCCCTGGGGGTATCCGCGCTCGATATTTCCCAAGCCCTGCAATTCGGCCTCAGCGAGAGCCGCTTCGGATTCTACGTCATGAACGGAAAGCAATATTCCATCATAGGCCAGCTCGACCGCGCCGATCGCAACTCGCCCCTGGATCTGAAGTCCATCTACGTACGCAGCGAGTCCGGCGCCTTGGTGCAATTGGACAACCTGGTCCACCTCTCCGAAAGAAGCACGCCCCCGCAACTCTATCGCTACAACCGCTTCTCCGCGGCCACGGTCACGGCCGGCCTGGGGGACGGGAGCACCATCGCGGACGGCATCGCGGCCATGCAAAGCGCCGCCAAGGACATCCTGGACGAATCCTTCACCACCGCTTTGAGCGGCCCGGCGCGGGACTTCGTGGAAAGTTCCTCGACCCTGCTCTTCGCCTTCCTGTTCGCCCTGGTCCTCATCTATATGGTGCTGGCCGCCCAGTTCGAAAGTTTCCGCGATCCATTCATCGTCATGTTCACGGTGCCTCTGGCTTTCGCGGGCGCGTTGCTCACGTTGTGGTACTTCCGCCAGACCCTGAACATCTTCAGCCAGATCGGAATCATCATGCTCATCGGCCTGGTGACGAAAAACGGAATCCTGATCGTCGAGTTCGTGAACCACAAGCTGGGCGAAGGGCTGCCGCCCCGGGAAGCCATCCTGGAAGGCGCCGTCTCGCGCTTCCGGCCCATCCTGATGACCAGCTTCGCGACGGCCCTGGGCGCGCTGCCCATCGCCTTGGCCCTGGGCGCGGGAGCCAAGAGCCGCGTGTCCATGGGCATCGCCGTTATCGGCGGACTGCTGTTCTCGTTGGTGTTGACTTTGTTCGTGATTCCGGCGATGTGCGATTATCTGGGGAAGAAAAAAGCCGGGATGGGAGAAGCGGATGGAACGAGTCCGGAATACAATGGAAAAGTCCTGCAGCATGAATGAGCCCGCCCGGTGGCTTCGCCTCCTGCCGCTATTGCTGGCCGCCGGATGTTCCGATGGCAACAATCATTCCGCCCCATCGAAATCGGAACACCTCCGGCCGGTGCCCGTGGAGAGCATGGTGCCTTACAAGCAGGTGTTCCTGGCCTCCAGCCGGGACAGCATCCTGAATTGCGACACGGCCAGCGAATACCGGGTGCTGCTGAAAGCCAAGGCGCCCGCCGAAGCGGGAGAAGGCGGATACCGGTATGACGTGTTCACCGCCAACGGATACAACGTGCCGCTGTTCACATTCCTGAAGTCATCGGGCGATTCCCTTTTCTTCGTCGCGACCATCAACAAGGGCGGGCCGGACAACTTCTTCTCCGGGATCTGCATCGAGAGGCGGGACATCGCCAGGGCATTCATGGAATCGG
Source organism: Fibrobacterota bacterium (assembly GCA_028287505.1). GTDB lineage: Bacteria > Fibrobacterota > Fibrobacteria > UBA11236 > UBA11236 > Chersky-265. The sequence continues at coordinate 4,365 of JAQBPN010000126.1, forward strand.
AGAGTTCGGGGCCAAAGCCCGAAGGAAAGAAAGCCCACGCCCACGGAAGACATCGGGGCGGCGGCGGCGGATTCGGCAGCGGTTGACCTTGCGGTCAATGCTGGGATTTCAGTCCTTATTAATGGACAATAGTGGGAATGGTGTCTTCCAAAGAAGGGATGGACATGCGGAACCTGCTTATACCCATACTGCTGGGCCTATGCGTCATCGGCGTCCAGAAATGCAAAACCGTCGAAATCGATGAACAGCCTCCCGGGACCGGAGTCAAGGACACGACCACATATTCCTGCGCCGGCAAGACCCAGTGCTCGGAAATGAAATCGTGCGAGGAAGCCAAGTACTATCTCGACCATTGCCCCGATGTGTACACCGACGGGGACGGGGATGGTATTCCTTGCGAGGACCAATTGTGCGGCCACTAAGGTAGGCGCACTCGCAAAAAAAGGCGCCCACGCGGCGCCTCTGATTTCCCACATGTTCCGGCCGAAAAGCCTAGAAGCGCAGCAGCATGCTGAACCGCTTCTGATTGTTGCGGATGCCGTTGTCGAAGGACTTGATGAAGGTCCCGTCCACTTGCAGGATGTCGGAAATCATGAAGCCGAGTCCCAGATCCAGCTCATAGCGCTTGCCGCTCTGGTCGTACAGGTAGCCCGTGCGGAACGCCGCCACGTTGGCGTACACGTATTCCATGCCGGTGTTGAACACGCTCTGGCGCACGTTTTCCTGCCAGGTTTCCAAGGCGGTATGGTCCTTGTCGTCGAAGGGATAAACAAGGTCTTTCCAGGCCCCTACGTACACGGGGGAGGCGTCGTTGCCTTCCCGATAGACGGCTTCCCGGTTTGCGTCCGCGGCCACGGTGAGGCGATGGTTGGGGGTATGCACAAGGTCATAGGCCAGGCCGAGTTTCCAGGTGAAGGGAATCGGGTCCGCCTGGGCCTGGTCCACGTAGAATACGGCCGGGCCCATGTTCTGCAGCACGAAGGCGAGATTCAGGCCTTTGACATACGGCATTTTCCAGAGCATGCCCACATCCACGGCGTAGCTGATGGCGATGCCATCCGTCTTTTCGCCGCTGGAAGTCACGCCCTGCGCCAGCGCGGAGTAGATGAACTTGGCGTTGACGCCCAGGCCCAGATCCTTGCTCAGGCGCGTGCCGTAGCTGAGGGCGCCCACCAGTTCGTAGGAATCGAACTTGGCGATTTCCGCGCCTTCGGAATTGGTCTGGTTGTTCTGGCCGAAGGAGACGTAGTTCACGAAGCCGCCCACGGTTCCCCATTCTTCCACCGGGAAGGTGGCGCCCATGAAGGCATGATAGAGGTCGGGCAGGTTGAGGACCGGGAGCAGGCTTTCATAGAAGAAACCCACCTGGGCCTTGGCGCTGTTATAGCGCTCGATGCCTGCATCGGTGACGAACCAGATGTCCGGACCCTGGGCCTTGATTTCGTGCACGTTCTTGTCGGTAAGGCCGTTGCCGGTATGGAAGTGGACCCAGTCCGCGCGCAGATCCGATTTCCCGGCGGATTCCCCGTCCTTCTTGGTCTCGAGCCGGCCCTTGGCATTGGTGTACTTGGGAGTGTATTTCCAAGCGCCCTCGTTGGTGCCGATCCAGATGTGGCCGTCGTCGTCGAGGGCCAGGGAGCGCAGTTCCTGCTTCTTGAAGTGGATCTTCTCCCACACGCGCAGGGCCGTATAATGGGACATGCCGCCCGCATGCGCGGCCCACACGTGGCCGTCCTTGTCGAGCAGGATCTTGGTGACGGAGGAATCGATCAGCCCGTCCGCGACGGTGAAGATCTTCCACTTGGCCGCGCCGCCGGAGGACTTGGACGGAGTATACCTCGCGATGCCCGCGTCCTTAAGGGACACGTAGATTTCGTCCAGGCTTTCGTGCGCGGCGATGCCGGTAACGTATTGGCTCGGCAGCAGGTTCTGCCCGCGGCGGTTGATGGAGGTCTTCTTGTACTCGTAAAGGCCGTCCTCGCTGCCGATCCAGACACTGCTGCCTTTGATGGTGAGCGCGGTGATGCCCAGTTTGCGGAAGGGGGAATTGCCGTTGCCGGCCGCGGCGGCTTCCTTCTTGGCTTTTGACGCCAAGGAGTCCGCCGTGTTGGCGGCTTCTTCCAGGATCTCGTTCTTGGCCGCGGTGGCGATGGAGTCGTACAGGGTGCGGGCCAGGGCGCGCCGGTTCAGGGAATCGGAAACCGAGAGGCCGGCTTTGGCTCCCGCCACTTTGGCGGCGGCGGCTTTGGCGGAATCGGTGTTGGCGGCCTTGGACGTATCCGCGGGGGCGGAGGTTTTGGTGCGGGCGGCGGCCAGGGTATCGGCGAGCTTATGGAAGGATGCCGTGTCCAGGGCGGCGAAGCGGGCGAGCACCTCGGGGGACTTGGCGTCGGCGCCTTTGACCGCGGAGGTGTCGGTGCCCAGATAGGTGAACCCGGGTTCCTTGTCGAAGGATTTCCAGCCGGAACCGTCGAAGCGGTAAAGGCCGCCGGTGGTTCCCACCCAGAGGCGGTCGGTGTTGTCCAGCGCGAGCGAGGTCACGGCCTCGTCGGGGAAGAGCAGGTTGAAGGGCAGCTTGAGACTGATGAGGTCTTCCTCATCTTTCTGGGAGGTGATTTTGTTGTAGGCCTTGACCCGCTTGACCAAGGTGTCGAGGTTGTCCCCGCTGCCGGCGTAGCGACGCACGATCTTGTCGATTTGATCGCCCTGTTCCAGCACGTACTCGTGGTATTCCCGCCAGAACTTGCCGTTGTAGAAAAGGAGCCCGTCCTTGGCGCCGGCCCATACCGTGGATTGGCGCAGGAAGCCCGACCGCGGCTTGGTGGCCAGGGCCGTGAACTCACGGGTCATCTCCAGGCCGTTGCGGCGGTAGGTTTTGGGGAGCACCAGCTCCCATTCGTTGGAAAGCGGTCCGAAGGCCATGCCGGCCGGATTCCAGAACGTGCCGAAAACATCGTCCGCCATGGCGATGGCGGTTTCGCCCATGCCCAACTGGCGCGCGCCCACGGGCATGACCAGGGTGATGACCGCGGAGCCGCCTTGGGCCCGGGCTTCGAGGACGGGGAGCAACACGGAGAGTGCCAGGATGGAGGGCGCAAGGCGGAAGCTGGAACTTTTAAAGCTTGACAACGATTCTCCAATCCGGGGTAAGATACTTACCGTTCACGGGCAGAATCGGAGTCCAGGCGGCGTTTTCGTTGCCCGCGCTCCAGGCTTCCTTGGTGACCAGTTGGACCCCGCATCCAAGATGGAAGGGAGGGATCAGCTGCACGTGATTGTGGAGTTGCTCACGGGTTACGTAGGCATCTCCGCCGAACATCGCGCAGGTCCTTTGGCATTTGGCCGGGACCTGATACCGGTAGGTCTGGATTCCTTCTCTATCCCCTTTTTCGATGTTATTTATACTAATATTCGCCTGCCGCCGCCACTCGTCCAGGTACTGCTCAGCCGAGCCATTTGCCGCCGCCGCCTGCGCCGAGGACAATACGGATTGCACCTCGCCCAAGGGAGGTTCGCGCTCTTGTAGCTCTTTGCGCGGCGATCTCCGGATCAGGGAGTACACGCCGCTTGCGTATATTGGGGAGGAATCGTCCGCTGACTGCCTGTCCCCGCCGCCTTGGCGCTTGAGGAACATGGACAAGGCGGCTCCCAGTACCAGGATGATGAGCCCCAAGAGCATCCAGAACAAGGCCGATAGAATCATATCGTGTCCCCTTTAAATCGCTTAAAAACCTAAAAAGTACATCTATTCGGCTGGTTCCACGGCCACTCCGAAAGGGATGTTATTGTGCTTTTTTGGGTTTCCGGGAAGAGCCTTACTTTACTCCGGAAAGCTTGGCTACCGCCTCGACGTGGGCGGTTTGCGGATAGAAGTCGAACAGCCGCAGATCGTCCAGGATGAATCCTCCGGCCAACAGGGTTTTCAGATCGCGCGCCAGGGTCACGGGATTGCAGGAGACGTAGATCAGCTTGGCCGGTTTCTTGGCGATCAGGAAATCCTTTACGGTCTTGTCCAACCCGTCGCGCGGGGGATCGACTACTACCGCGTCCGGCCGGCATTCCGAAAGATGGCCTCTTTCCTCCGGAAGCAGATCCTCCAGGCGGCCGCGCAGGAAGGTATGGGCATCTCCTATGTTACGGAGGGCGTACTCCAGGGAGATGGGGTTCTCTTCCACGGCCAGCACGTTGGTGAACCGGTCCTTGAGGAACGCGCCGAAGAGGCCCACGCCGCAATACAGATCCAGGGCCTGGTTCCCGGACAATCCATCCAGGGCGAAGGGGATGAGCCGTTCCACCATCTCCAGATTGCTTTGGAAGAAGCAGCGCAGATCGAAGCGGATGCTCTTGCCCAGGATTTCCACGTCAATCTCCCCGCCGGTGTCCTCCACGCGGGGGCCGAGGTATTCCGGGATGGGACGGGCCGCGCCCGGCTGGGAACTGGAAAGTATCAGACCGGGACCGGTGGCGCCGGGTTCGTCGCTGATCAGGAAATCGCCATCGCCGTTCTGGAGAGGGTGCGTCCAGGCGGTATGCCTGCCCGCGCGGCGGCCTTCCGCCGCCTGGCCGGGAAGCCCGGGCCTGGCCAGCAAGGTGTCGAAGGCGGTTCCGGCCACCGGGCAGGTGGAAATGGGCACCACCGCGTGGCTGGTGCGGGCCAGGAACCCGGCTTCCCCGGAAGGGCCGCGGTGGATCTGGATCCGGTTACGGTAACGCCAAGGTTTCCCCGGCTCTATGGCGAGGCCCGGAAAGGAGAACCCGCCGGTGCGGCGCAGGGCGTCTTCCACCATGGACACCTTCTGGAGGAGCTGGGCGGGATAACCGATGTGCTGCCAATCGCAGCCGCCGCATTTTCCGAAGACGGAACAGGGCGGCTGGACGCGATCCGGGGACGGTTCCAGGATTTCCACCGCCACCGCTTTGGCGAAATCCTTTTTCGATTCCGTGACGCGGACAAGCACCTTTTCCCCGGGCAAGGTCATGGGCACGAAGTACACCTTGCCCTCATGGCGGGCCAGGCCGTCTCCGCCGGGGACCAGTTTCTCGATGATCAATTCCATGGATTCAGGCCCGGGCTTGGGGGGATTTATGCATAGCGACTAACAAAGTATTCAATCCGGAGCGTAATCCCTAAAGAAGCGGCCCGATAGTTACATTCCCTGCACCCACACTCCTCCGGAGGCATTCATGCCCGGTTTTCCCTGGTCGATCGCCCGCGCCCATTCCCCTCTTTCCCGGTTGGCCGTCCCCGCCTTCATAGTCCGGTGCGTCCTGTGCGCGCTGAGCGGCCCGGCCTCCGCCGCGGATTCCCTGGCCCTCGATCCCGCCAAGGACAGCGCCATGGCCCGGCTTTACGCGGAGGAAAAGCAACTGGAGTACCGCAGCGGGGAAATCAAACTCAAGGATGGACTGGCGGTCATCCGGCTCCCGGACGGTTATCGCTACCTCGATGAGGCCCAGACGGACAAAGTGCTTTCGGAAATGTGGGGCAACCCCAAAGGCAGCCTCACCCTGGGCATGATCCTGGCGCCCGGCATGACTCCCCTGATGGACGATTCCTGGGCCGTCATCATCGAATACGATGACGATGGATATGTGAAGGACGACGAGGCGGAAAAGATCGACTACGACGATTTGCTGAAGGACATGCAGAAGTCATCGCAGGAAAACAACAAGGAGCGGGAGAAGCAGGGATACGCGCCCATCCATATCATCGGATGGGCGGAAAAGCCGCATTACGACAAGGCCGCCCACAAACTGCATTGGGCCAAGGAATTACGCTTCGGGGAGTCCCGGGAGAACACGCTCAACTACAATATCCGCATCCTGGGCCGCAAGGGCGTGCTGGTGCTCAACGCGGTATCGGGAATGTCTTCCTTCGCGGCGGTGAAGGACGGCATGAAGCCCATCCTGGACGCGGTGGACTTCCAGGAAGGCCACCGCTATTCGGAGTTCGATCCCAAGCTGGACAAGGTGGCCAAATACGGCATCGGCGGACTGGTGGCGGGAGGCATCCTGGCCAAGGTGGGATTCTTCAAGTTGCTGTTCGTCGGGATCCTGGCCTTGAAGAAATTCCTTCTCATCGGCCTGCTCGCCGTGGTTGCCTTCGTGCGCAGGTTCTTCCGGGGACCGGCCGAGCAGAAGGAAATCAAGGACGTAGTGAAGGAAATGCCCCAAGACCGGAAGGACGTTCCCAAAGAGTAGTCCGGCCGCGGATCAAACCGTCGGGACACTAGACCGAAGGATGCCAGGCGGGGTCTTCCGGGAGCGCCGGATTCGCGGCCCGCTGCTCCAGGTAGAAGCGGCATTCGCGGCATTTCTTTTCGATGCGCTGGGAGGCGAACCACTCGTAGCAAGGGGTGCTGAAGCCCTTTCGATAACGCGTCTGTTTGTACACGCAGTAGGCGCAATCCTGGCCGCACATGATGTCCCAGCATAAAAGGGCCATTGATCTAATCCTGCCCCTGGTTGGATATTTCGAGAATCAGGGTGCCCTCCCTGTCGGTTCTGTCCTCCGGAAAAGCGTTCGCCAATGATTGGCATGCCTTTGTGGCATGCCAATCAAAGGCTCACTCACTCCGCTTCCGGACAGGTCTCCACTTCCTTGAAGCCCTTTTTTTCCACGCGATACAGAGCCGCGTTGGCGTTGGCGCCGTACTTTTCGTCGAAGGCGATGCGGCCCAGCACGCCGTTGAAGCTGCGGATGGCTTTGAGGCCAGGGATCAATTGATCCTCTCCGGGAGACGAAGCCATGCCTTGCAGGATGAAGCGGGCCGCGTCGTAGGCCAGGGCGGCGACCTTGTCCGGGGGGTGCTTCCACTTGGCCGAGTAGGCGCGTTGGAATGCCAGGTAGATGTCGGTTTTGGGATTTTCCTGGAAGTCCACGCTGAAGTAGGCGCCCTGGATGGCGGTGGTGCTGCTGCGGTGGAGCATGGTCTTGTCGTTCCATCCCGATGAACCCAGGAACTGGGCGCGCAATTTGTTGAAGGCGGCCTGGGAGGCCATCTTGTAGGCCTCCTCGCCGTTGGTGGCGGCCAGGAAAATGCCGTCGAGCGGCAACACGGAATCGGCGAGGGTCTTGGCGTACGCCTTGGGATCCGTATCGGGCGGGTTGCCTTCCATCTTCTGCTTTTCGAAATAAATCTTGATGGCCTGCTTCCGGATTTCCTCGAACTGCGGGGCCAAATCGTTCGATTCCGGAGAGAAGTACTGTACGGAAACCACGTTGCCGCCTTTCCGCTCCACGGTCCTCTGGAAGGCTTCCGCCAATTGGTATCCGTATTCGCTTTCCGGCGCCACGATGGCGAAGTCCTTGAGCTTGAGGCAACCGGTGGCATAGGAGGCGATGCGCTGCCCCAGGGTCCCCGTGGTTACGTTGAGCTGGAAGATGCCGTCGCCCAGGGCGGCGATGCCGTGGGTGGTGGCGGTGGGCGTCACCAGCGGCACCTGGCTTTTGCGCGCGCTCAGGTCCACCGCGGCGGCGGCGCTCACGTCGCTCATGGCGGGTCCCACCACGGCGTCGATTTTTTCCTCGCGCATGGCCTTGCGCAGGCGGTGGATGCCCACGATGAGATTGCCCTGATCGTCCAGGATGCGGGTCTCGATGCGTCCCGCGCCCCTGGCGTTGTTTTCATCCACGGCCAGCTGGGCGCCTTCCTTGAGGGCGCGGCCGATTTCCGCGAACTCGCCGGACATGGGGGCCATGAACAGGATGGTGCGGTTCTGCTGGGGCGCGTCGGCGGACTGCTTCAGCTTGTCTTTGATCCGGGAGGCGGCGTCGGTCTTGCCGTAGCGATCCATCCAATCCTGGAAAGTGGTGTGCGCGGCCTGGAACCGGCCTTCCCGCAGGTATTGATCGCCCACGCGTTCCATCCATCCGGCCCGCAGGGCGGGATCCTTGTCCAGCAGTTCCAGGGTGGCTTCCATGTCCTCCGTGGTCAGCCCGCCGCCGTCCACCAGGGCCCACAGGCCTTTGGTCGCATTGGTGTAGAGGGCGGCGTTGGTCGAAGTTACGGCGGCGGATGCGAATGCCTTGGCGGCTTCGGCGTTGCGACCCAGGCGCAGCGCGGCCTGGCCCTGGTAGTAGGCCATGCGGGGGAGATGGGGGGATGTCCCGAAATAGCGGCGGAAGCGCGTGACGTTGGCCAGGGCCAGGTCGGCTTTTCCGTTCCGGAGGCAGAGGTCGGCGAGCATGACCATGGCCTCTTCGGCGGCGGCGGATTTGCCGTTCTGCTTGACCAGGCGGTTGAGCCTGTCTTCCGAGTCCTTGAGCTGGCCCGTCTGGTAGGAGGCTTTCGCCTTTTTCAGCGCGGCCGCGCCGGCCTTGTCGACGGGCGCGGATCCCGGGTTGGCGGACGCGGCGCTGTTGGAGACGGCGGGAGCCGAGGAGGCCGCGCCGGATTTCGCGGAAGTCTCGGCGAAGACCGAGCAAGCGAGGCAGAGGGTAAAAACCCTCACGATGGATGTGCCCTTCACGTGGGGAAACCTTTCGTCCTCGGCGGGGGGATACGCCGCCGCGTCCCGGTAAAATAGCTCAAGGACGGGGAAAATACACGGGGAGAGGCTGGGGGGCAGTAGTGTAGTGTCTCTGGTGGGTCGCGGGGGTTGGTCCGTCGGGCGTACGGCATCGCCGCTTTCAGTTGCTACGCGCCTAGGCGTCGGGCGTCGGGCGTAAAATCCAGGACAAATACGCTGTGCTATTAGTGGCCTGGACTTTTTCTTTTCGCCCGACGCCCGACGCCCGACGCCCGACGACGGAGCTTCGCCCCAGGGAACTCTTCGGCAGTCTCAGGGGTTGGGGAAAGCCGCTTCCAATGCCGCATAAAGTCCCATGCAGTTCGGATAGCGTTCTTCGGGCGTTTTCGACATGGCCTTGCGCAGGGCTTCCCAGAAGGGCGCGCCCAGGGAGGGATTAGCGTCGGTGATGGGGATGAGTTCGTTCTTGAGGATGCGGTTGCACAGCTCCGGGATTTTCGTTCCGATGTAAGGCAATTTGTACGTGAAGAGCTGGTATATGACCACTGCCAGACCGTATTGATCCGAACCGGGGCCCACTTTGATGCCGCTCAATTGTTCCGGGGACATGTAGGACGGCGTGCCCACGGTCATGCCGGTCTGCGTGAGTCCCACGTCTTCCATCTTGGCGATGCCGAAATCGAGCAGCTTGATGGTGCCGCCGTTGTTGACCACCATCAGGTTGGAAGGCTTGAGATCCCGGTGGATGATCTTATGGCCGTGGGCGTAGTCCAGGGCGGAGCTGATCTGCTGCAGCCAATGGGCGATGGCCAAGGGGCGCGGAGGCTGGGGATTGCCGCGCATCCACTGGGACAGGGTGATGCCGTCCAGGAACTCCAGCACCATGTAGGAAACATCCCGGATGGTGCCGAAATCGTAGATGGTGTTGATGCAAGGATGGTTGAGGGAGCCCGCCGCCTTGGCCTCCAGCACGAAGCGCTCGGAGGCGCGATCGAAATGGGCGGCCGCGTTCTTGGTGATGGTCTTGATGGCCACCTTGCGGCCCATGTGGGTGTCGAATCCTTCGAACACGTCGCCGCCGGAACCGAAGCCCATCTTGCGCACGATGCGGTATTTGCCGACGCGGACCAGTCCGCCCTTTCCGTCCCGCTCGATATCGTCGCCGACCGTTCCCGTATGCACGGGCGCCGGGGCCGGGGCCTGGGGGGCGGGTCTGAGGGTGGGAGCGGTCAGGGGAGCGGGCCGCAAATCCAAGGTCGCATTCTGATCCTGGGGCAGGATGGGCGGATCGCGCGGATCGGTGAACCTGGGCTCCGCGGGCGGCATGGCGCCTCCGGCTCCCTGTCTTTCCTTGGGCGGCTGGGGCCTTGCCTTGGCCTGCTGTTGGGGAGGAATGGATTGGGGCTGGGCCTGGGACGGGGCTCTCGCCGGCGGCTGTTGGGCCATCTGACCCACCTGGGGAGTGCCGCGGAGCGGCGTTATGGACTGGCCGCCCGGGGCCCCAGCGGCGACCGGCCTGGCGACGGAAGGCACGGACACCAGGGCGGGATCGTATCCGGGAGAAGGAAGGATGGATGGGGACCGATACTTGCGGTTGGGCGCCAGCAGACGCGTGATCGCGAACGGGAAATACGCGGCGGCCACCATCAGGGGAGGCAGTTCCGGCGGGAGCCACAAGGAGGATTTCACGAATACGAAAAGCGCCACCACGGGATACAGCAGCCCGAGGACGGCCGCCAGGATGAAAGCGGCGGGGGCGCTGAAGTCCAGGATCAGGGCGAGGATGACGAGCCCGGAAAGGATGAGGCCGATGACGACGGGAAGGGCCGCGCCCCAGGCGGGCGCCGTCACCGTGGAGCCCTCCATGAAATTGGCGGCCGCGGAGGCCTGGATTTCCGTAGGGGTGCGGAGGCCGGCCACGGTGTTGACGGTGGGCCTGCCGGGAGCGGCCGGATCCACGAACACGATTTTGCCTTGGACTTCCATTCCGGAGACGCGTCCTTCCAGGAAACGCGATGCCGGAATGCGGGGGATGCCGCCCTGTCCATGGAAGCGCAAGGGGGTTTCCCCGTTGGCATCGATGGGGAGCACATGCGCGGCGTTGAAGAGCACGCCCACGCCTTCCACATACCCGATTTTGCCGACCGGCACGCCCAAAGCGCGGCGCGCGGCTTCGATTCCCAGTCCGGCCACCACTCCGCGGCCCAAACGGACGAAGGCGGGCACGGAGAATACCTGGTTCCCGGCCAAAGGCGCGGAGAAGCCGGTGCTGGTCGTCGGGGCGCCCGCTTCCCGGGCGCCCCGGGTGATCAGCGTGTCGGAGAGGTCCATGCCTTCGCCCATGGGCAGGCTCAGCCCCGGCTCCGGACCGTCCAGGAGGGGATACAGGGAACGCGCCAGGATGGGCGGATTGGATTGGCTTCCGTTCTCGGAAACCGTCCAGGGACGGAAACCGGAAAACGCATGGGAGATCACGATTGCTCCGGCCGGCAGACCGTCCATGCCTTCCAGGGTTTCCAGTTTGCCGGAGTCGTCGTCGGACGCGGAGGATGGACCCAGGGCCAGTACCGCGGGTCCCCGTTCCAGGATGGCGGCCGACAGGCGCGCGACGGTCTGGGCGTCTAGGGCCTCTCCTCCCGGATCGGCGGAGACGATGATGGTGGTGGTGGACGGGAGAGGCTCGCCCTTGCTTTTCAGGAAGTAGCCGAAGAACCAGGGTTCGGCGAAACGCGCCGCGCCGGAGGCGATCAGCAGGGCAAGCAGAAATACCGAGACAAGGGTAGCCGGTATGTAACGGAACGGAGACGCAGGTTTCCTTGCAGACGCCGATACGCCCGCGGTCGGCGTTCCCACATTGTTGTTCCCCATATGGCACCAATAATATAGAGCCAAAAGGGGGTCAAGGGAAGGGCTAGGTCGGAATTGTGCGGCTCATTTTGGCCAAACGGTATTGCAAAGCGCGTCTGGAGATGCCCAGAAGGGCGGACGCGCGGGCCCGGTGGCGCCCGCAGACGTCCAGCGCATGCAATATTTCACCGTCGGAGAGGCGGGAGTTGCGGATCCGCGCGTAAATTCCGCGCCCTTCCGGGTCCGGGCTTTCCGCGGCCGCGCCAGGTAACATTTCCGATACGCCGGTTCGGATTTTCCCCGGGGCCCCGGTTACATCCGGATTGCAAGTTGCTTTCGCGGGCGCGGATTCTCCCGCACCGGCTTCCACACCGGCGGATCCATCCGCCGCCTCGGCCCAACCCGCGCCCATTTCCCGGAGCACGCAATAGCGTTCCGCCAGGTTCCGCAGTTCACGGACGTTTCCGGGGAAAGGAAGCGATAGGAAGGCGGGAGGAAACTCCGTCCAGGCGATTTCCGCGGCCAGGGCGGGAAGGGATTCGGAAAGGAAATGCCGCATCAGGGGCGCAATATCCATGCGTCGCTCCCGGAGCGGGGGCAGCCGGATTTCCACCACGTCAAGCCGGTAGAACAGGTCTTCGCGGAAACGGCCTTCCCTCACCTCGCGCCGCAAATCCCGGTGGGTGGCGCAGACCAGCCGGAAATCCACCGGGTATTCGCGGCCGTCTCCCACCGGGCTCACGGTCTTTTCCTGCAAAGTCCGCAGGAGGCGGGTTTGCACTTCCAAAGGCATGTCGCCGATTTCGTCCAGGAAAAGGGTGCCTCCCTCCGCTTGCCGGAACCGTCCCGGACTGTCCGCGTAAGCTCCGGTAAAAGCGCCTTTGCGGTGGCCGAACAGTTCGCTTTCAATCAGGGTGTGGGGCAAGGCCGCGCAATTGACCGCTACGAAAGGCCCGCGCGCGCGACCGCTGCGGGCGTGGAGGAAATGGGCCACGACTTCCTTGCCGGAACCGCTTTCACCGCGCAGGAATACGGGGCATTCCCTGCGCGCGGCCGCTTCCGCGAACCGGAGGACGGCTTCCAGCGGGGAACCGGGCGCGAAGATGAGTCCCCCCGGGTGAGGTCTCATGGACGCTACCCCTGCGGCGGCGGGGCGGCGGCCCGGAAGCGCGGGGTCCGCGGCGGGCGCGGGGCCGGCGATGGGGGCGGAGGATTCCATGGCGGTGAAGATAGGCCCCCTTGACCCCGCCGGCTGTGATCCGGATCGCCCGCGGACCGTGGCGGATTTCCGGGTGGGAACTAGATTTCACTGTCGCGGGGGGATTTTCCCTCCCCGAGGGAAGGCTGTCATGATTGAGCTGAAGGATTCCCCCTTCTGGAAATATTTCACCGAGGACGTGGCCGCGCCGGAAAACCCCTCCGCCGCCTACGCGGACCATGCGGAAATCTGCCGCACCTATTTCACCAGCATTCCCGAAGGCAAATCGGCCTTGCGCTACGCCCCGGAAAAATGGAGCGTCAAGCAGGTGGTAGGACACATTACCGACGCCAATCTCATCTTCCTCTACCGCCTGGTGGCCATCGCGCGCGGCGAAACCAACCCCCTGCCGGGTTTCGATGAGAACACCTATGTCGGCAACGCTCCCTTCGATTCCCAGGACTGGCGCGCCGTCCTGGACGGCTACCTCGGGGTGGCGCAAGCGGCCGCGGGCCTGATCTCCGGCCTGGATTCCCAGGCATGGTCGCGGAGCGGATGCGCCAACGGAGTGCGCCTCACCCCCAGGGACATGCTCTGGGTGCTGATCGGGCATGAACGGCACCATATCCGGATCCTGAAAGAGCGATATGGACTCAAGTGAGCGGATCTTCGTTTTCAACGGAGACGCCGACGGCCTGATAGGCCAGCACATCCTGGGGTTGGAACTGGGCGAACCCGGACTGCGGGTGACGGGCCTCAAGCGGGACATCGAACTGCTCCGCAAGGTGCCGCCTCGGGAAAACGGCCACATCCACGCGCTGGATATCAGCCTGGGCCGGAACCTCGACGCGCTTTCGGCCCTGCTGGCCCAGGGTAACTTGCGGATTACCTGGTACGATCATCACGATCCCGGTGAACCGCCCGTCCATCCCAACCTGGTTCTGCACATCAACCAGGCGCAGGAAACCTGCACCGCCGTCATCGTCAACTCGGTCCACGGCCTGCGCCATCCGCTCTGGGCGGCAATGGCCGCCTTCGGGGACAACCTTCCCGCCACCGCGTCGGCGTTGGCTTCCTCCGGAGGCGCTTCCGCCCACGAGGCGGCCCTGTTGCGCAGGGTGGGAGTGCTCCTCAACTACAACGCCTACGGGGAACAACCCGGGGACGCGCTTTTCCGGCCCGCGGACCTGGCGGCGCGCATCGCGCCCTTCCGGGAAGCCTACGACCTCTGCTGGGAGGAGTCCATCCTGGGTCCGCTGGCGGCCCAGTTCGAGTCGGACCGGGAACGCTTCATGGAACTGAAGCCCGTGGCCGCGAGGCCGGGAGCGCATGCCTACCTGGTTCCGGACGAAGCCTTCGCGCGGCGCTACGGCGCCACCTGGGCCAACGAGCGGGTGCTTCAGCAACCCGGCGAAGCCCTGGCGGTCATCCATGCCCGCGCGGACGGGACCTATATGGTCTCCATCCGCGCGCCCAGGAAATGGATCGGCGGAGCTGCGGGTTCCGCTTTCGATCTGGCCAAGGAATTCCCCACCGGCGGCGGCCGGAAGCTTGCCGCGGGCATAGACGTGCTCCCCGCCGATCAATTGGACCGGTTCACGGAACGGTTCAGCGAGTTTTTCGGAAGCTGAGGAAGCGGGACGGGCGGGGATTGACGCGGAGGCCGATTAAAGGCCGCCGGACTCAGGCGAGTTCGTCGAAATAGCCGGAGAGCTTGTCGGAAAGGGCCTCATCCATGTTTTTGCCGGTGTAGTATCCGGACTTCAGGCGCAGCTTGACCATTTCCATATGGTCGGCGAAGGACGTGCTCTCGGCGGCGGGGTTGGCTTTGGCCTTCCCGGAAGAAATGGCTGGGGAATCGGACGCGGCATTGGCGGGCGCGGCAGGGGCGGGAGCCGGCTGAGCCGGTTCCGATGGGGCCGCGGAGGCCTTCTTGAGCGCGTCCCGGAAGGACTTGCCGCCTTCTTTGGGCGCGGCCTTGCCTACCGAGAAGCGGCGGGCGTCTGATCCTTGGGGTTTCGGTGTGCCGTCGATTTTCATGTTTTCAGCCACTATCTCCTATTTAGGATATCGGCTGGTGCAGGTCTTTGCTTGAATCTTTTTTTAAGTTTTTTCCCGACTCTAAGGAAAGCGATCAGGAATGTCACGCATCGTATGCAAGTTCGGCGGATCCAGCGTAGCTGATCACACCCAATTCCTCAAAATCAGGAAAATCCTCCAAGCCAATCCCAAGCGGACGGTGGTGGTTCCCTCCGCTCCCGGAAAGCGCAATTCCGGGGAGGCCAAGCTCACGGATCTGCTCTACCTCTGCCACGACATGGCCCAGAAGAAGCTGTCCCTGGACGGACCCTTCTCCCTGATCCGCGATCGTTACCTGGATATCGAGGCCAATCTGGGCCTGAAGGCGGGCATGGCCCAGGTCCTGGAAAACTTCCGCAAGGAAATCGAAGAGGGCGCCACGCGGGATTTCACGGCCTCGCGGGGCGAGTACCTGTGCGGCATCCTGATGGCGGCCTTCCTGGGCGCCGAGTTCGTCGATCCCAAGGACACGGTGTTCTTCGACAAGACCGGCCGCATCGATCCCAAGACCTATGAGGTTCTGGGCAAGCGCATGTCCGATGAGAAGAAACTCTACGTGCTCCCGGGATTCTACGGCGTGGATGTCAAAGGCCATATCAAGACCTTCTCGCGCGGCGGCTCGGACATCTCCGGCGCCATTGCCGCGCGGGCGGTGATGGCGGAAATGTATGAGAACTGGACCGACGTTTCCGGCCTGCTGATGGCCGATCCCCGCATCGTGGAGAATCCCCATCCCCTGGACGAGGTGAGCTACCGGGAAATCCGCGAGCTCTCCTATATGGGCGCCAACGTCTTCCACGACGAGGCCATCGCGCCCGTGCGGGACGTGGGCATTCCCATCAACATCAGGAATACCAACCGTCCGGAGGATCCGGGCACCCTCATCGTCTCCAAGCTCCCGGCCGTCACCAAATACGACATAGCGGGCGTGGCGGGGAAGAAGAACTTCAGCATGTTCAGCCTGGAGAAGAACATGATGAACAAGGAGATCGGGTTCGCGCGCAAGATGCTGGGCATCTTCGAAACCAAGGGCGTCAGCATCGAACACGTGCCTTCCAGCATCGACAGCATGAGCGTGGTGGTTTCCAGCGAGGAAATCAACGACAAGACCGAGGCCATTCTCGAGGACATCCGCCGCATCCTGGAACCGGACACCCTGGAAGTGGAACAGGACCTCTCGCTTATCGCCGTGGTGGGCGAGGGCTTGTCCCACCAAGTGGGCCAGGCGGCCAAGGTGTTCATCGCCCTGCGGGACGCCAATGTGAACGTGCGCATCATCGATCAGGGCTCTTCCGAGTTCAACATCATCATCGGCGTGGACAACGGGGATTACGAAAAGGCCATCCGGGCACTGTATGCTGCCATGATGACACCCAACCCGGCATTCAAGGGCTGACAAACCCCGTCATTTCCAGATGACGGGGGTCTCTCCCGAAGCCCTTCCCCCATGCCCTGCAAGGCCCCTATTCCGGGGTCGCCCCCTTAATCCTTCCGAAATCGCGACTCTACTTACGGAACCGTCTGGTTTGCATCCGTGAAAATTGTCTTGAGATCGGGGACCCTTATAGTTTATCCTATGGGGGTTACCGGAGAAGACCCAAAATCCTCCAAACCTCGGCGGGACAAGGCTCCGGAGGCCGCGGACACCCCGGCTTGAAGCGGGACCGGTTTCCCAATCTCACTCGAATTAAGGTTAAGTTTACACTATGGACGAAGCGGAAAAATCCTGGGCGCTCAAAGCGTTGGATCTGCATAACTGCCCGTTCTACACCAAGGGCGATTCCCTGCAAGTGCAGATGCCCGGCGTGTTCGGCAATCAGTTGACGATGTGTTCCATGCCCATCGCCACCTTCATTCCCGTGGCCATGGACGGTAGCAAGCCGGAAGGCCAGATCGAAGCGGGCTACAAGAACTGCTCCTGCCGATGGAGCTTCTGCAAGATGAGCAAGCTGTCCAAGCCCGCGGTCCAGTTCGAAGAAGTGCTCACCGCCGAAAACCAGATGGCGCGGCCGTTCCTGGAACAGATGCCCGTCATGGTGGCCAGGGCCTTCCGTGAGCGCGCGAGCGCATTGCGTTTCCGCTCCGGGGACGTCATCCTGCAGGCCAACACCACCAGTTCGCATTTCCACGTCATCGTCAAGGGCATGGTGCGCATCGCCTCCCGGGGCGGGGACGGCCGCGTATTGGAGCTGTCCGTGCTGCGCAAGGGGGACTGCTTCGGCGAAATGTCCATCCTTACGGGCGCGGCCACCAGCAACCAGGTGGATGCGGTGGAAGAATGCCTCACTCTCGCCATCGCGCGGGAGGACTTCCACAAGCTGGTGGCGGAATATCCCGTCCTCAGCATCATCCTGTACCGCATGCTGTCCAAACGCATCAAGGCCACCAACCAGAAGCTGGCCCAGCTCCTGTCGCCGGGCCTCTCCGGGGATCTGCGGTTCTTCGCCTTCACGGATCTGATCCAGACGGTGATGACCGCGCGCATGACCGGCACCCTGGTGGTGGAGCAGTCCCAGCGCCGCGCGCGCTTCGGCTTCCGCGAAGGCGGGCTCATCCACGCGAGCCTGGGTAACGTCAATGGTACCCTGGCCGTGGACGAGGTGCTGCGCTGGAATTCCGGATCCTTCCGCTTCAATCCCGATCAGCTTCCGCCCGAAGCCAATCTGGACGGGGACACCATGGCCATCCTGCTGGAAGCCCTGCGGCGCATGGACGAGTCCTCGGTGCTGGAAAAGCTGGCGGACGGCTTGGTCGAACCGCTCAAGACTCCCTGAGTTCTTCCATTGATCGGGAACCTATTGCGGTGTTTGAAATGAACCGCAAGGGGGCGACGTTTCGTCGGGCGTACAGGCCGCCCTCCTGGAGCCAATGCTTCGCCCTTTGGCGTCGGGCGTCGGGCGTTAAGACCAAGAAAAGCAAAAGCAAAAGCGAAAACCGAAGGCCGCTCGAATCCTGTTCAGAGCGCTCTTCGGTTTTCGCGCCCGACGCCCGACGCCCGTCGCCCGACGAAACGCCCACTACAACCCTCCAAAATTCCCCATAACTCCAAATTCGATAAGGGCTTCTTATTCTTATATAGGCCGCCTCCGGGAAAAATCCACCTGCCGCCCGTTCTTCGAGGCAAGTTTTTCCCATCGCCCTTTTCGCGCTCTATTCGATAATCGGCCCTGATGCGCCCATATGAGGCTTTCGCCCCTTGCCTGTCCCTGGCACGCGCTTTGCGTCATCTCACAATTGAAGAGGAACTTAAAGCAAGCTGACAAGCCACGAAAGCATAGAAGAGAGAAAGCGTCATGACCCCCGAATCCACCAACAACCTCGACCTGATCAAGAACCGTCTTGGTCTGGGCGATTTGGCTCCTCTCGAGAAGACGGCCAAGGGTTTGGCGGCGGACAAGTCCAAGGGACAGGCCGCCGACAAGAAACGCTGGAAGGCCGCCCTGGATTTCGAAGGCATGTTCCTGAGCCAGATGTACAAGGGCATGCGCCAGAGCACTTTGAGCGAAGACAACGATATCACCAAGGCGTCCCCGGGCCGCGAGATTTTCACGGAGATGCTCGATAACACCTATGCCACCATGAGCGCGAAGAATCCCCTGATCGCCGGCGACCAGGGGATGCAGAACGCGGCCACCGGGATCTCCAACAGCCTCGCCGCCCAGATTTACCGCTCCTTGAGCCGCCAGGAAGGCCAGAAGGCCGTAAGCGCCCCCGT
Organism: Fibrobacterota bacterium; assembly: GCA_028287505.1. Taxonomy (GTDB): domain Bacteria; phylum Fibrobacterota; class Fibrobacteria; order UBA11236; family UBA11236; genus Chersky-265. Next base: position 22,676 of record JAQBPN010000126.1, read on the forward strand.
GTCCCTGGCCAAGGTCGCCGTGCCCCGCTTCGATATGACCGGCGAAGACGATCAGATGTTCTCCACCGCGCCCTATCTGGCCAAGCTTATCAACCAAAGGGCCCGTTCCGGCCAATCCACCGCCGTTTCCTCCCTGACGGACGACAAGCTGAAGCCCATCGTCGACCTGGCATCCAGGACCTACGGCGTATCCGCGAACCTGATCAAGAGCGTCATCAAGGCCGAATCCAACAATCAGCCGCTCGCCGTTTCCGGCGCCGGCGCCAAGGGCCTGATGCAGCTGATGGATTCCACCGCCAGCGACATGGGCGTGCGCAACGTATTCAACGCCAACGAAAACATCCTGGGCGGAACCCGCTATCTCAAGCAGATGCTGGAGCGCTTCCAGGGCGACGAAACCAAGGCCCTGGCCGCCTACAACGCCGGACCCGCCGTGGTGGAGCGCTTCAACGGCGTGCCCCCTTACGAAGAGACCAAGGCCTACGTGGAAAAGATCCTGAAGGCCAAGAAAACCCTCGATGACGCCGGCGCCCAAAACGCTTCCGGCGCCGGGAAATAGGAGAATAGCATGGGCTCCGCATACCGAGAACTGTTGCTGGGCGAGGAATTCGCCGATCTGCTGGGAGAGCCGGCCCCCGCCACCGTCGTCCCGGTCGATACCCATGCATTGTGTGAAACGCTCATCGGCAACATGCAGGCGCAGATGGCCCTGTACTCGGCCTATCTGGACCAGGCCGACCGCCAGCGCCTGGCCCTGGTGAACCGGCGCCTGGTCGAAAACCATGATGTGAACCGCGAAGCCGACCAGCTCGTGAACCGCCTGGCCAATCTGGAAGAAGAACGCATCGCCGTCACCGACAAAATAGTCGGCCCGCGCAAGATGGGGGCCGCATCCACCCCCGTCAAGTGCGAGGCCATCTATCCCCTCGTCAGCCCGGACCAGGCCGAGCGCCTCAAGGAATGCCGGGACGCCCTGCTCAAAGCCGTGGGCGAACTCAAGAAAGCCCTGGACGTGAACCGGGCCCTGGTCGAGAACGGAAGCCGGATCGTGCATACCACCATCGGTATCATGACCAGCGTGGCGGGGCGCAGCAAGGCCGAAAAGATGAACACGTACACCGCCAAGGGCAACGTGAACGTGGGCAAGATGCAAATCCGCAACCTCGTGAACCGGAGCATTTGAAATGGGACTGATGGACGCTCTCGGCATAGGCATGCGCGGCTTGAACGCCGCCCAGACCTCCATCGACGTAACCGGCCAGAACATCTCCAACGCCAATACGGAGGGTTACTCCCGCAAGCGCGTGAGCCAGTCCGCGGACGTCGTCGCCAACGCCACCTTCGGCCAGGTGGGCCTGGGGGTCAACGTCAATGAAATCGACCGCATCCGCAACACCTTCCTGGACCGCCAGACCTGGGAACAGAACGGCGACCTGGGCTATAACACCCAAGTGGACTCCGCATACACCCGCCTCGAGAGCATCCTCAAGGAGCCTTCCGACGACGGCCTGGCCTCGAAACTCAACGCCTTCTGGGCCTCCTGGCAGGATCTCGCCAACAATCCCGGCGACCTTTCCGCCCGCGAAGCCGTCAAGGCCAGCGCCACCACGATGATCGACACCTTCAACAGCGTCTACAAGCAGATCGAGGGTTACGGCTTGTCGATGAACAACCCGCTCATCCAGACCGCCAAGACCGTCAACGACCTGACCAGCCAGATCTACACGCTTAACGAGAAGATCGCGGGCGTGGAAACGCGCCCCGGCGAAAACGCCAACGACACGCGCGACCAGCGCGACCTGCTGGTGCGCAAGCTGTCCACCTACGTGGACGTGCAGACCTTGGAAGACGCCAACGGGCGTTGCATCATCACTTCCGGCGGAAACCTGCTGGTGGGTCCTTCCGAGGCGGTGCAGATCGAAACCTACGGCGTGGAAAGGACCCTGTCCGACGGCACCAAGGCCTCGGACCTGCGCCTGCGCTTCTCCGGATCGTTCCGCCCCTTCGAACCCCGCAGCGGCGAACTCAAAGGCATCATGGATTCCCGCAGCAAGATTCTTTCCGGCTACATGGAAGACCTGAACGCCCTGGCCGGTTCGATCGTCAAGACCGTGAACGACGTGCATGTGAACGGCTACAACCTGAACAAAGCCTCCGGGACCTATTTTTTCGACCCTTCCAAGACCAAGGCCGGCGATATGGCCCTTTCGGCCTCCATCAAGGCCGACGCCAGCAACATCGCCGCCGCGGAAGGCGGCAAGATCACGGATGTGGCCGCATTCATTCCGGCCGGAGGCCTCCCCGCCACGGGATCCCTCCTGGACCTCAAGGCCACGAATCCATCCTACCGGGATCTGGTGCAGGGCAGCATCAAGGTGACCCTGGCCGACGGTTCCGTCCTGGCCGAGGGCGCGGGCAAGGATTACGTGGTCGATTACGAGAAGGGCACCATCAATTTCGTGAACTACGCCCGCTACTCCGCCGGCAACGCCATCACCGTGAAGGTATCCTTCAATACCACGGGATATTCCGGCAACGGCAACGGCCAGAACGCCCTTGCCATCGCGGGCATGCGCCTCAAGAACACCATGGTCAAGGACAACGACGGCAAATACACCCAGAGCATCAACGGCTTCTACAGCGCCACCATCGGCAAGCTCGGCATCGAGAAGAACCAGAATTCCTCGCAAAAAGACACCAAGGAATTCCTGATCGCGCAGATGGACTCCGAACAGTCCTCGATATCCGGCGTCTCCCTCGATGAGGAGATGACCAACATGATCAAATACGAAAACAGCTACAAGGCTTCGGCACGCTACATTTCGACCATCTCCTCGATGATGGACGTTCTGCTGGCGCTCGGACAGTAAGGAGAGAAACATGGCATCCAGAATCAGTTTCAACCAGATCAGCAATCGCATCCTCGACCGGCTTTTCGCCAACTATAACAAGCTGGAAGGCACCCAGAACCAATTGTCCACCGGCAAGAAACTGAACAGCCCTTCCGACAATCCCGTAGGCGTGAGCCAGAGCATGGAGATCCGCTCCGAGCTGGACCAGTTCAAGAGTTTCCAGCGCAACGTCGATGACGGTCTGGCCTACCTGGGAACGGTGGACTCCACCCTCGGCACCGCCAACAACCTCTACCAGAGCATGCGCGAGCGGGCCATCCAGGCATCGAATGATACCAACTCGGCGGATAGCCGCTATTACATCGGCCGCGAAGTGCGGGGCATGTTCGACCAGATGGTGTCCCTGTCCAACACCGCCTTCAAGGGCGAATACGTCTTCTCCGGCACCAACAGCCAGGTGCCTCCCTTCGAACTCCGGGACGGCGCCAGCAAAATCGTGAACGGCGCGGGCGCTTTGTCCGGCAACGTGAACTATCTGGGCGCCGGCGTGCAGATGGATCTCATCGACAAGAACGTGGACGATTCCAAGGACACGGTGACCAGCGACGCGAACCCGGTCCTGGTCGTCCCGGGAACCCTCAAGGTCAACGGCCTTACGGAAGGCACCGATTACACCATGGACTACGTGAAAGGCAAAATCACCTTTACCAGCGCCGCGGCCACGGCCCTGGTCGCCTCCGGCAACGCCGACATCACCTATACCTGGCTGCGCCGCAACGAAAAGGACATGGACGGCACCATCAACCGCGAAATCGAAGAAGGCGTGGCCGCCAAAATCAATACCACCGCCTCGGATGTCTTCGGAAGCAAGACGGAAGCCAACGGCGCCTGGGAATCCATGATCAACCTCATGGAAGGCACTATCAACAACAAGCCGGAAAAAGTCCGCACGAGCATAGATCAGCTCGATGCGTCCCTGAAACGCCAGTTGACCGCCCAATCCACCAACGGTTCCCGCGTGTTGCGTTTCGAATCCACCCAGAGCCGCAACGACGAACGCACCGTGTACACCACCAAACTCCAGTCCGACGTGGAAGACGTGGATTTCGCCCAAGCCATTTCCGACTTCAACCTGCAACAGGCCGTTTACGACGCCTCCCTGAAGATGGGCGCGCGGGCGCTGCAGAACACGCTGGTGAACTTCCTGTAGACGAAGATCCGCGGGACTAACCTAAGCACCGACTTGATGCTGCCTGCGCATGGCAGCATTTCGTCGGGCGACGGGCGTCTGGCGTAAATCTTTTTCCGATAGGTTTCGGGCGTAAAGACCGGCGAAAAACCATGAGCGTCGGCATTTCCGGGCGCTCTTGGGCTTTTCGCCCGACGCCCGATGCCCGTCGCCCGACGAAACGTCTCCAAAAGTACCCCGATATCAAACCACACAAAAGTATTTTTGCAGACTGGGATTTCCCTGGAGGACGCTTCGTATGTTCATACCCCTGGGCGATGACAATTCCGGCCGGGTCACCACCCCTTACGTGGTCTATGGACTTATAGCGGCCAATGCGCTGATGTGGTATCTCCAATTGCAATCCGGGCAGTCTTTCACCTACGGATTCTCGGCGGTCCCGTTCGAAATCACCCATGGAATCGATCTCACCCAGAGCAGCATGGTGGACATACGCGGGCAGGATTTTCCCATCCCCCAGTATCCCGGCCCCCATCCCATCCAGCTCACCCTGCTCACTTCCATGTTCATGCATGGGAGTTGGATGCACATCCTCGGCAACATGCTGTACCTGTGGATCTTCGGCGATCAGATCGAAGATCTGCTGGGACATGTGAAGTTCTTCGTCTTCTACATCGTCTGCGGACTCGCCGCCGCCCTGGCCCAGATCCTCTACAATCCGGATTCGGTGATTCCCACCCTGGGCGCTTCGGGAGCCATCGCGGGTGTCCTGGGCGCGTATCTCATCAAGCATCCCACCAATCGCGTGAGGGTATTGATGTTCAGGTACATCACGCACATGCCGGCGGCGGTGGTGCTGGGTTTCTGGATCGTCCTGCAGATCTTCAGCCAGATCGGCACCCCCGCGGGCAAGGCCACCGGCGTGGCCTACATGGCCCACATCGGAGGCTTCATCGCGGGCGTGGTGCTGGTATTGATCTTCGGACGCGGCCGCGGCCAGTCCGGCAAAGGCCGGGGCGGCTCCATGGGCAAATGGAAGCCGGGATTTTCCCCCGGTTCCTGGAACCGATAAACCCAAGGTCCCCAATCCGCCGGGGTCGGACATGCCATCCTCCTTCCCATCGACGTGGTCGCGCGCGCGGAGCTGCTATACCAGGTGCTTTGAACAAGGCCGCGGACAACCCCGGGGGAGCCGGCTGCTCAGCGGCCCGGACGGGTATAACCGACGATACGGACGCCGGTCGCCGATTCGGCGATGGGGATTCCGGCCGCTTCCAATGCCTGCCAGATGGCTGCGCGGACATCCGCCTTTTTGTCCTTCGGCGCCGCGCCGGCGGACCTGGCATTCAACTCCAGCCACTCGATGGAATTGTACAGCGGGATGTTTTCCGGGAACCCTTCGTTCCACCGGTCGGCGGGAGGATCTTCCGCGTCCGTGATGCCGCGGAACCGGAAGGAAGCCCGGTATCCCTCGATGCCCTGGATGGCGTCGATGGCGGCCCGCCATTTGGTGCCGTTCATCTGCGTCGAAAGGCGGTTGCGGGACACGAAGCTTCGAAGGCGTTCGATTTCCTTCTTCTGCGCTTCCGTCAATTTGTCTTTTTGAACGCCCATACCACCGGATGCCGGTCATCCACTTTTAGAAGAAGAACCCAATCTTCCCGATCCAGTACCAATCGGTGGGCGCGATGAAAAAGGTTTCCCATTCGGATCCGGGTGCGGTTTGGGTACCGCTGGATCGACTATGGTCATTCGCGACTTGAGCGAGCAGTTGGACATGTCCGAAGGTCTTGGTGGCATGAAAGGCCCATTTCCAATCGTCGCGTTCCAGGTTCAAGTTGTGGGTATTGGGGACCGGTAAAGAGGATTGCCAAGCTCCGGAAGTGGATTGCAGGCGGGCCAAATCATCTTTGACCTTGGATCCGTACCATTCGACTTCCAGGGAAAGATGATCCAGGTAATTGAATACCGGGAAATTGAATCCGACCATGATGGGAATGCGCTCCGACATACCGCCATATAGCGCTTTATAGGGTTTGCTATAATCGAGACCGATCATGGCCACTTCCCCATACAGCTTCAGGTCATCGGGACCGAAGGCCGCGGCATCGAAAAACGCCTTGGGATCGAAGCTGAAGTCCGCCATGACCTTGGTGCCCTTGAAAGACATGTAGGTCGTATCCTGGGCCACCGAGTCCACATAAATCCTGGTACGGGAATTCGGATCGCCGGTGTAGTTGGTGAAATCGGAGCCGCTGTAGGAAACGGTGTCCGGGCTTGTGAGCTTGGGATCGATGGGGATCCAATGGTAAAGGTTCACTCCGGCGCCGAGGCGCAGACCCTTACCGATATTCACGTTCGCGATGTAGGCGGGGGAAAAATCGAAAAAGGGGAAGTTTTCGGTCTCGGTTCCCAGGATCAAATTCTGCTCGAAGGGACCGCTGATGTGCTGCAATCGGATCCCCGCTGTATTGGAATTCGGCGAGGTGTACTTCGAATCGTACCCGGAAACAAGCACGCCGGGGTAAACCGGACCGCGCAACAGGTACAATCCCAAATCCTTCACATCCGGATTGTAAGCGTATGGGAAATAACCTCCGGTCAAAGCCAGGGTTTTATCTTCGGTCTTCCAGAAGGTGTACTTGAAATTCGCATTGACCATGAAGGGCGTCCAGATGAACGGGATCCTTCCGCCGCTTTCATTGAGGCGGCCGGAGGGATAATGGCGATCCACTATCCCCAGCCCTGCGGAGACCAGTAGATGCTCCCCGAAGCGCGCGTCCATGCCGAACTTGGCGGAGATGTTCTGGATGCGGTTCCTGCTGTAATGCATCGAGGACGTATCACTCGATTGCATGATCTCGCCCATCCCGACGGTAGCGCCACCCTTGAACGTCATGTCCTGGGCCTTGGGTCCGCCGAGGCACAGCGCCAAGGCTGCGCAAGTCGTGGTCACCGTGGCCTGAAGTTGGAAATGCCTCATGTTATTACCGCAGTTCCCTAGAAAAAGTAAGTCGTCTTGAGCATCCAATACCAATCCTTGGGGGAGAGCATGGTTTCGGCATAAGACATGAATCCGATATCCGGAGGGCCGAACATGCGCAGGTGATCATCCGCAACCTGCCCCGACAAACGCAAATGCCCCAGTACGACCTTGGAAAAGTACACGGACCATTTCCAATCATTCCGGCTGTTTTCCACATCGGGTACGGGACGCGGAACCCAGGAGTAATCCAGCTCCGCCTTACCGTAGTCCAGGAAGTACTTGGCGGCGTAGTATTCCACCTCCACATCAAGCTTATCCAACCAGCCATAAGTCGGAAGGTTGAGGCCGACCATGACAGGCATGCGGCGTTTGATATCGTCGTAATATTTCGGATAGTCTTTCAGGCCCAATACGGCGAGTTCGCCGTACAGGACCCAATCTTCCTTGCCGAATTGGGATCCGAGGCCAAAGGTGACTTTCGGATCCCAGCGGAAACGCGCCATCAATTTGGTTCCGGCCATCGATCCGTATATGGTATCCACTTTCGCCGTATGCGCCACCGTATCCACCGAGATGGTGTCTTGTATGAAGCACACTTCGTCATCGGCGTTGTCGATTTGCGAATAGTTACGGGCTTCGTTAAGGCAAGGCTGCCTGGGAGATACGTTGTTTTTGATCCGGGGCAACACCCGGTAAAGGTTGATGCCGGTACCGAGCTGGAAAGACGGCGTAGCCTGCCAGGAAACCACGTCCGCGACCGACCAGTCGAAGTAGGGGCGGTTTTCGGTTTCCGAGATCAAAAGCAAATCATTCTTGAGTCCGCCCAGGGAATAGCTGAACATGCTGCCGAAGATGTTGGCCGCGGGCGTAGTGCCGCGGGCCTCGAAGCCCGACACGGGCGTACCGGGATACACGTAACCGCGCAGCAAGTAAAGGCCCAGGTCCTTCACCTCGGGATTGTAGTCGTAGGGAAAGAAACCCAAGTTCAATTGGAATTTCTGGTTGTCCGCGATCGGCAGGGTATAGGTAACGCGCGCTTCGCCCATGAAAGTGGACCAGGTGGGATACCAATTGTTGGCCACACTGACGTCTCCGCGCGCATTCTCGGATTGCAAGGCGCCCATGGCCATTGCGCCTTCCCAATTGGGTCCGAACTTGGCCGTGGACGCGACCTGGACGCCCATGGCCTGGATCCAATTGCCGTCCATATTATTCGACTCACCGCCATTGACGAATGGGTACGACGCTTTCATCACCCTGCCGAATTGTAACCAAGCCGCGCCTTTATACTTCACCACCGCGGAATCCTGTGCGGCGGCCAGGGCGGGCAGGAGCATTGCGAAGAGGATGTGATGCTCAAGCTTCAGTTTCATGCTCAATTCCCCATCCCGCCTTAAAAGAAATACCCGATGCGAGCCATGAAATACCAATCCTTGGTGGATGTCAAAACCTCCGACAGACCGGAAGATTCATTGATCAATCCGCTGCGCACCGGACGGGGGATAAAATGATCATTGGCGATTTGCCCGCTGAATTGGACATGGCGCGCGAAGGTTTTCTCGACATTGAGGGACCACTTCCAATCATCGGCCGTGAAATTCTCGGGATCGAGGGACGTGCCTTTGACGTGAATCGTGTCGCCGGTCTGGATTTCGTACAGGTTTCCGTCGGGAGTGACTTGGTAACGGGTGCCGCCTGTGTTGGCGAGATCAACCAAGGAGACCGGGAGGGCGGAGGGGGCGCTTTGCGCGATTAAAGGGGGTGCTGCGATATTCTTGAAGTAAAGCGAGCGATCGAAGCCGAGTTTACTGTAGTCGGGCCTGTACTTCGCGGTATAATGCTCAACTTCCATGGAAAAAAAATCCAGCAGGCCGAAAGTGGGAAAGTTGAATCCCAACATCACCGGTATGCGGTCCTTGCGATTGGCGTAAATGGAGCCGTAATTCTTCACGCCCACCAACGCGCCTTCGCCATAGAGGATCAGGTCTTTGGCGCCGAACGGTCCCGAGAGACCCAGCAGATTCTTGATGTCCAAATTGAACATGGCCATCAGCTTGGTGCCCTGGTGGGTATAGAACACCGTATCACCCGGCGCCATCACCTCCATGTATTGCAATTGATAGGGGTCGACTTTCCCGCCCGCCGCAATCAGGGCGGAGTCTTTTTGGTACAGGGCGAAATCCTGGGCGAACAAGGCGGGAGCGTTTTTGGTGGTCGGGGAGGTGATTTTCGCGTTATCCGGAATCAAGTGGTAGAAGTTGACCCCCGCGCCGATTTCCAGGGCGTTGAAGGCTTTATACTTGGCCACGTATCCCAAGCTCCAATCGAAGCTGGGCGGCAAATCGCGTTCATCGTAGAGCACCAGGTCCTGTTGGAAATTGCCCAGGCCGTTGTGCAGATGCAGGCCCAAAAAGGTCGCATGGGTGGTGTCCGTATGGAATTCCTTGAATCCGGAAACCAGCAGTCCGGGATATACCGGACCGCGGAAAAGGTAAAGGCCGAGATTCTTGACCTGCGGATTGTAATTGTACGCGAAATCGCCGACCGTAGCACTGAACAGGGGATTCGGCTTCTCGCCCAATGTATAAGTGACGCGCGCATCGGAGACATAGTTGAAGAATTTGGAAAGCGTGAATTTTTCCGAGGTGGCATTGCCCAAGGAATGGTACACCTGAGTCAGGCCGAACCCGAATCCGCCTTCGAAATTGTCGCCCAGATTGGCGATGCCGTAAATCTGCATGCCCATGGTCTGTTGCCAATTGCCATTGAAATTCGTGACCAGGGTATCGGTGGAATTCATGACGCGGCCGAAGTCATTCCAGGTTTTGGCATGCAGGTCGACGGAAACCGCATTGCTGCTGACGGGACTAGCGCATAATATGAAGGCCGCCAGCAGGGAAAACGGTTTGGTCATAACTAAAGCTCCCGCGGGAACAAGCCCGTTTGGGCAAAGATAATGCAAGGCTGATCGGTTGTAAAGTTTCAGTAGTGGATTTATGAATCCCACGTCTACAGATGAAAGTGCGATTTTGCTTTGTACACAAGTAACGTTTCGCATCAAATATGCAGCGGTCCGATTCGATTTATTGATGCGAGAATAATCAATCGAATTTGTTCGCACAAGAACATCGGAGTGCGGCTCTTGGAAAATGCTGTCAACGGTTCTGGTGACGAAAAGACTGAATAGCCGGGGTCACGTGCTATTCGATTGTCTTCGGCAAGTATGTCATCAATTAGATCCGAATGCAATCGGGAAATCTAAGGGCGGAATATCCGGATTACACCTTTATCATGACCAGGATTTAAGGAGCCGGCCTTTCGGCCGACTTGATTGAGTTTTCAGAACTCTCGCCGTTCTGCATGCTACGGCTCATGGCGAGGGTTGCTCAAATGCGGCTGAAGCGAATATGCTCCGTGCCGAGATGGCCCTTCAGCTCCACGACCAATACGCCCGTGGCGGGTGTGGTGAGCGTGTGATTCAAATTGCCGGAATCGCTGTGGAAGCGTTCCAGAACGTGGCCGCGCACATCCGTCACGCTCACATCGTAGGCCGCCCCCAGAGTCCCGGAAAGAACTCCGTTGGACAGGGTCAGCTTGGGTTTGGCAAACGTCATTCGGGATTGTTCAACCGAGGTCGGATCTTCGCTCTCTACCGGTACGAGCGGACCAGTTATGGGCGTACCGTCGGCCTTCAATGGGCGGACTTTTATCCTTTTGTATGCGGACCAAGTGCCCTGGTTCCAGCGGCCGCCGCCGTGTACCTGTAAGCCGATAGGACCGGCGGGAGTGACTTGCGGCAGGGTTTTCCCATATAGGGGGACCCAGGGAAGCGTGTTGGCCTTGCGGGTGAAGGTTTCCATCGTCACGCTGGTGCCTGCGGTGAGGCCGCCGTAGAACTTGACGCGCATCGTATTCCATCCGTTGACGTCCCAAATCTTCGGGAAGTCGGTAGCGACGCAGCCGCCTGCCGTGCAGCCGTAGGTAGTCGGACCCGGAGTCAGGCCCGCGGTGAATGTGGTCCAAGTTTTTATCGTCACACTGGAAGCAGCCCCCCCGAAAAGGTAGGGGTCATCGTTCAGGTTTCCGGAGGTCCAACCGTTTTCATTGAAGCTACCGCCCACGCTGCTGCCTGCGATGTAGTCGATGGTGGATTGCCAGCAAGAGCCACGCGCGGTGGTACGGTTGAATACGCCGCCGTCATTGCCGAAGGTGGGCCACACATCCAATATGATTTCGTAGTTGTCATAGATCTTGTTGGTGACGACAATGCCGCCGCTCTTGTTGTCTTCGCTGGAGTACAGCAAGTGTTGAACGGAATCGGCGAACCACAGCGCGCCATTGGTGCCCGCGCTGGTATGACCCGTCTGGCAATCCTTCCACCAGCCGGTCAGATCTTTGCCGTTGAATATGGAGACGAATCCTTCCGCATCCGGAGCTGCGACAACGGTGTCCGGCGCACTCCCGTTCATTTTGGGGCCGGTCGGACAGGCTACGTTGGCCGGCACCTTCGTAGGCGCAGGAACCTGAGCCAAGGCGACTCCCGTCAAAACCAAAACGCAGGCGGTATTGATCAAAATGCTTTTCATGGATATTCCCTTGTACTCTATTTTCGTTGAGGCCCAACACCCCTCATATGGAGGTAAATATAAGCCGAAAACCCTTTAACGCCCCGCAAAATCAACGGTTTCCGATCAAGAAACAAAACGACTGTAACGGAAAAAAATGGTGGCCGCTCGTCGCTTTTCAGCCTTGGCAGGCGCCGGTTTCAGACCATATGGTGTTGATTCTCGGATACAGTACGGATTTTTACTTTGGGCCATATGTTTTGCCTAGTGTTTCTTGCATTTCCTTGGGATAATTCCTCCCACGCCCGGGGGCGTTTCGGCCCACGAAACGGAACGGTATAACCCCATGAATCTCATATTCCGCCTATGCAAAACCATACTCCTCTATCTGCTGCGCCCCACGCGCCGCGGCATCCTGGAGGAATCCGTGGTCCGCTTCCGCGTCTGGCCCAATGATCTGGATACCAACCTGCACATGAACAATGGAAGATACCTGACGTTGATGGACCTTGGGCGCTTGGATCTGCTGCTCCACAACGGCGCCATTCCCTTTGTGCTGAAGAACAAATGGTACCCGGTATTGGCCGGCACCCAGCTCCGGTTCCGGCGTCCGCTCAATCTCTTCCAGAAGTTCGAGATCCGTACCCGCATCGTCACCTGGGATTTCAAATGGGTGTACCTGGAGCAAAGGATTTTCCGGAAAGGCGAGCTTGCCTTGCAGGCCTATCTGAAAGGCGTGTTCGTGGGTCCCAAGGGGAGCGTGCCGATAACGGAGTTGCTGGCGTTGATGGGCACCCGGGAGCCGCCGCCGCCCATGCCGGTGGGGCTTGCCGCGTGGCTGAAAAGCGAAGACCTCATGATCCGCGATATGAAGGAAGCCGTCGCGCAACCCTAGCGCTCCGACAGCCCGCGGGGGGATTCAGGGTTTGAGCCCGTCTCCCTCGTCCGAGGCTTCCGATGCATCTTCCGATTCGTCATCCGGGGACCAGTCGCCGGCGGCTTCCAGGAGCGCGTCGGCCTCGGCTTGCAGCGCCGCTTCCCGTTCCCGCCGGGCGGCGGCGGATTCGGGCTTGGCTATTCCGGCGCCGGTCTTTGTTCCCGGAGCGCGCGACCCGTCGGCTTGCGGCTGGCCGCCCGCCGGGGGCGGAGACTTCTTCAAGCGCACCGCGAACTCGGCGGCGCGCAGGGATTCTTCATACAGGATATTGCCTGGGCTCATGGGCAGGAGCTTTTCCTTGATCAGGGTCGCGGCGCTTTCCGGGCGATCCAGATCGTGCAGGAAGATGGACGCGGTTTCCCACAGGGTCAATTCGTGCCCGGCATCGATTTCCAGGACCTTTTCGAATTTGAGAAGGGCCTGTTCGGGCTCGTCCATGGCCGTGAGCGCCCGGCCCCAGTAATAGTACCGGTCCAGGTCCGCGTCGGAACGGGTCAGGCGCGTCTTGACGTGATCGATGATGCCCTGGAGCAGGCGCTCCGCTTTGCGATCCTCGCCGTCGGCGAGCAGATCAAGGGCTTGGTTGAGGTTGGCTTCGTAATCCATGACCGGGTCTCCTGGGAGGATGGACCCAATCTAACTTTTTTGAATGCGGTAAGCGTGGAGTTGCCTTGCAACTCCGGAGCGAACCGCCACTGCGCCCTTTAAATGCGGGAAGCGCGGAGTTGCTTTGCAACTCCGGAGCGAACCGCCACTGACATCATGGACCCGTGAGCGCCAGACCTTGGGAGTGGAGCCGTTGTTCCAGGGAGCGCCAATCCGCGAAAATACTGTCGCCCATGAAGGTTTCGCACCCGAAAAGCTGGAAGAGATCGATCATGTAGGGCGTAGTGGCCACCAACAGGAGGCTGGCTTCGTTTTCCCGGAACTTCCGCACGTTGTGCATGATGGCGCCGATGCCGGTGCTGCAGATGAGAGTCACCTCGCTCAGGTCCATCGCCACCCAACGGCCGCCGTTCTCCAGCATGTTTTCCAGATGCTTGTCCAGGACGCGCCAGTTCTGCAGGCGGATCTTTCCCTTTACCGACAGGATTTGCAGATCGCCCTTTTTGTGTATTCCGATTTCCATATGCCGTTTCTTGGTTCCCACCAGCCGACGGGCATGGCCCGGCGATGGACAGATTCTACGCTCCGGCGCGAAAATTCCGCCGTAAAGTATGGGTAAAGGATTTGGGGTATTCGGACAGTTTGTGCGCGGGCCCCACTTTGCTACTTTTCGGAAGCGCGGAACTTGGGCGCACGGAGGGCGGACGTTATGCGTGAACGCACGGTGGAATGGGGTCGAAAGCCGGTTGCCCTGATGTCCCTCCTGGGCCTGGCGGCGGTTTTGATGACGGGGGCGCTTTCGGGTTGCGCCGGCATCGCCAAGCGTGGCGGCGAGGACGTCCAGACGGGCTCGGAAACGGCCCGGGAGCCGGCAGCCGGCCAGCCGGAGTCTTCCCCCCAATCCAGGAAATTCGAAGAGCCGGGCGAGTTGGACAAGCTGCTCGATGCCAAGCCCATAGCCCTGGCGGCGGTCAGACCCGCTTCCCAGTCCGTTCCATCCGGTTCCGCCGCGCCCAAGGCCCCGGAGCCCGTCAGCAAGGGCAAAGGCAATTTCCGCATCCAGGTGGGCGCCGAGTCGGACGTGGACGCCGCCCAGGCCAAGAAGGCGGAGTATGAAAAGATGTTGGGAGGCGCCGTCGACGTGATATTCGACGCGCCGTATTACAAGCTGCGGTGGGGCTACTTCGATTCCAAGCAGGACGCGGAGGATAAGCTCCTGGAGCTATCCGACTTCAAAATCCAGGGATTCGTAGTCAAGCAATAGTTAAATCCATCCCCTTTTGAAGCTTCAGTCCGGCAACACGCCCTGGAAGACTTCCACCGCATTGCCGGTCATGAACACGCTTCCCTTGCCATCGTATTCCAGCAAAAGCTCTCCGCCGGTCAGATGGATGCGCAGGCGGGATCCGGTTTTGCCCAGTCTGAAACCGATGGCCGCCACGGCCGAAGCTCCGGTCCCGCAGGACCAGGTCTCTCCGGATCCGCGCTCCCAGGTCCTCTGGATGGCTTCGCCTTTGTTTATGACCTGGACGAATTCCACGTTCACCTTGCGCGGGAAATACGCATGGGTCTCGATGAGCGGGCCGATCTGCTCCACCGGGAACTTGACCACGTCGTCCACATAGATCACGCAATGGGGGTTCCCCATGGAAACGGAGCCGAACGTTAAGGTGCGGCCCGCGACTTCGATGCTGCGTTCCAGCACTTCCGGCGCGTCGAAGGTGGTGGGGATCTTGAGGCCGTCCCAGATGGGCGGGCCCATGTCCAGGCGCACCTGTTGGGCCGCGCCGGAGGCGTCCCGCTTGACGATCCTGGCGCTGCGCCAGCCCGCTCCCGTCATCAGTTTCAGTTCGTCCTTGCCGCGGGCGTAGTGGTCGTGCACGTACTTGGCCACGCAGCGCAGGCCGTTGCCGCACATTTCCGACATGGAACCGTCCGCGTTGTACATTTCCATCTCCGCGTCCGCGTCCGGGCGGGGCTTGATGAGGATCAGGCCGTCTCCGCCCACCCCAAAGCGCCGGTGGGACAGGGCCACGGCCGTCTTGACGGGATCGGCCACCTTCTCCGTGAACATGTCGACGTATACGTAATCGTTGCCCGTGCCGTGCATCTTGACGAACTTCATCACCACCCCGATACCGAATTGTCCAGAACCACTTTCACCAGGCTCTCCACCGCCAGCCTTTTGCCGGTCTCTTCGGTTTCGCCTTTGTCCACCGCGTAGGTCCCGTAACCGGGGACATGATCGTCCTTATAGAGCGTGTCTCCCTTCACCCGATCGATGAAGAGCACGCTCACCAGCAAATCCACGCGATAGCTGGTCACCGTGGCCCCGCTGGTGGTCTGGGGGCGGTGGGAATAGTCCGTAAGCACGCACCGGAGTTCCGCGTCCCCGCCCTCGTTCACTTTGCGCAGATTGCTGCGGCTGCGGAAGCCTTCTTCCAGCCCCTGCGTGATTTGATCGGCCAGGGCCGATTCCAGGGTCTTGTTCTCCACCGGATCGATGCGCACGGTGCGCAGATGCGCCGGCAGGGTGGTCCCGGAAAAACTGTAGCAGCCCGCGGCCAACAATGCGGCGGCGGCGGGCAGGGAAAGGAGGCGGAGAGGGCGCATGGAAGGCTAAAATAAAAAAACGCCCGGCTCCTGGCCGGACCGGGTTTCTTCGTGCGCGGGCGAGGTTTCCCCGGCGACTCCGGCCTCCGCGAGCGCGGCTTCGGATCCGCCCTCGGCCGGAAGCTCCGGCCGCAGCAAAGCCGCGGTCCTGGCCAGCAAATCTCCTTCGTTGTCGCAGACGATCGCGTCCCGTCCCAGGCTGCGCTGGTAGAAGCGCGCATATTTTTCCGTGGCCAGGCGCGGATCCATGATCCAGATGGCGAGTTTCCTCCCCGGCCGCCGCGGCAGGCGGTTCAGTTCCTGTTTCAGGCGCAGGATGGAACAGGGAAGCAGATAATCGTAGAGGGGATTCTGTCCCGCCTCCTGGAGCCTTTCCAGGTGCGGCGCGATGAGCGGTTCGGTGGGAACGGGGAAGGGCAGCTTGGTGACGATGACGATCTCCGGAAACATGTCCCCTTCGCCCAAGGCTTCCACGAAGGACTCCGTGCCCAGCAGGCAAGCGTCCGGACGATGGCGGAACAGGTGCAGGAGATTGTCGCGGCTTCCGTCCACGTGCTGGGCCAGCACCATGCGTCCGGCCTTGGAAAGACCTTCCTGCAGGAGGCCGCGGGCCTGCTTGAGCATGCCGATGTGCGTGAACAGGGCGAAGGAAGGAACGGGGAAGCGCGTCAATCCGCGAATGAGGATCTGCCCCATGGTCTGGAGCGCGCCGTTGTTGGAGAGCACGGGACTGAACTTGGCGAGGAAGATGGGATCGGGCCGCTCGTCCCGCTCCCTGCCCTCCTTCCCAGGCGCTCCGCCTGCTTTCCCAGGCGCTTCGCTTGCCTTTACCGGCGCCCCGCCGGCCCGGACCAGGGCGGTCTTGAGGCGATCGGGAAAAGCGGTTTCCAATCCGATTTGCCGGCAGAAGAATTTGAATTCATCCCCCAGAGCCACCGCCGAGGACGCGAATACCACGGCGTCCATCTGCGGATAGAGTTTTTCCGCCAGCAGGGTCCCTATCTCCAACGGGGCGCTGCGTATGAGCGCGCGGTGCGGGTTGGGGAAATCCTCGATCCAGAATACCTCTCCCGTGCCGGATGGGTGGGCCAGATGTTCCAGATCGCTGCGGAAGGCGCGCAACAGGTCCGCGGTCTTGCGGAGGCCTTGGGACAGGTCTTCCCGGGCGGGCGCCAGGCGCGCCAGCAACTCTTCCACTTCCACCAGGGAGGCGATGACGGCTTCCGGTCCGGCGTTGAATTCCACCACCAGCTTGTCCGCGTAGCGGATCCGGTTTTCGCCGTCCTTGCGCCGCTTGGCCGCATGCTTGGCGATCTTGTTGAAGAATTTCTGCAACTGGCGTTCGGGTTCGAACACCTTCAGGCGCAGGCGCTCCAGGTCCGTCTTGGGTTCCCGGGCCGGGATCGCGGATTCCGGGACCCCGGTTTCAGGAGCGGGTTCGCCTTCGTGTTCCGGCGCGTCCGCATTGGCGGCTGTTTCTTCCGGCGCGGCCGAAGCGCGCGAATCCGCAGGGGCGGCGGTTTCCACGACCGGACTGCCGCCCTCCGTGCGTTCCAGTTCCGCGAGCAGGCCGCTGGCATCCTGTTTGGACTGGGCGATCATCTGCAGGATATGCTTGAGCCGGAAGAAGCTGACGTCACGGCCCAGCCGGGCCTGTCCCATCTCCGGCAGGCGGTGGGCTTCGTCGAAAACGATGAGTTCGTAGGTCGGCAACAGGGCGAAGTCCAGGGCCAGATCGTCCAGGAAAAGATCATGCGTGATCAGCACCAGGTGGGCGCGCGCCGCCCGTTCCCGGGCCGCATGGGCGTGGCTGCCCGGCTCGGAAGCGTAGGAATCCGACGCCAGCTTGGACCACAGCAGTTTGTTGCGCTCATGGTTGAAGCCCATGTTGCCGGCGATGTCGCCGTCCCGGGTGCCTTCCAACCAGGTGAGCAGAGGCAGGATGGCCAAGCGCTCCTCGCGGCTGAGGCGCGTTTCCGGATGCGCCAGAATGCCGGCCAGCTTGCGCGGACTCACGTAGTTGGAGGGAGCCTTGAGCGGCTCGACGCGGACTTCCCCGCCCAGCAGGTTTTCCAGCAAAGGCAGTTCGGACGTAACGATGCGTTCCTGGCGTCCGCGCCCCGCGACGGAAACGAAGACGGGACGGCGCCGGGCCCTGGCCTGGATCAGGGCCGGGACGAGGCATGCCAGCATGCGGCCGGTGCCGGGTTCCGATTCGGCCACCAGGAAGCGGGATTCCTTGAGGGCCCGTTCCACCAGGGAAGCCATGCGGGTCTGTCTGGCGCGGGCCTGGTAGGGACGGCCGAGGGCGGCGAAGGTGTCCGCGACTTTGCCGGAGGCGAACAGGGATTCCGCGGAAGCATTGACCGGTTTGGCCGGGACGGCGGCGGGGATTCCGGGCGCGGTCGTTCCCGACTCCCGGGCCTGCCCGCCCTGGTTTGCGCCGATCATGTCCGGCGCATCGCCGAAAGCGGGCTGTCCGCCGCCGAGCAGGTCCCGCCATTGGGAAGGGCCGGCCGCGAGCACCCGCCCCAGCGCCGCCAGGGTGGCGGGGGAGTAACCGGCAAGTTTCTCTTCCGCCTTGAGCCAGAGCAGCGCCGATTGTTCCGCGTCGGGAAGGGCGCGATGCGCCTTCTGCGGCGGGATGCCCAGCTTTTCCACCAGGTTCTCCAGGCGATGGCTGCCCATGGCGGGCCAGGCCACGCGCGCCAGGAGCAGGGAATCGAAAACGGGATTGGCCAGGGGAGGCATCGCGACTTTGGAAAGGGCGTGTTCCAGGAAGGCGGAATCGAAATCCGAGTTGTGGGCCACCAGGGGCAGTCCGCCCGCGAAGCGCAGGAACTCCTCGATGCATTCCTTCGGGTCCCGCGCGGCTTCCAGCATTTCCTTGCTGATTCCGGTCAGGGATTCCACCAGCGGGGTCAAGGCCTTCTCCGCCTTGAGCAGGCAGGACATGCGGTCCTCGATCACGCCTCCGCGCACGCGCACGGCGCCGATCTCGATGATTTCGTCGGTGTCGCGTTCGAGACCGGTGGTCTCCAGATCGAAGGCGACGAAATCCCTTAAAGGGTTCAACATTCGGAATTCTCCATGGGAAGATCCGGCACGCCCGGAATCGGAATCATTTCAGGGAACGAAGGAGTTGCTGGGCCCGCTTAAGGTTTTCTTCCGCGCCCTTGGGTTTGAGAGCCAGATATTGCTTGAGCTCGGCCTTGGCCTTGGCGCCGCCGGGGCCGTCGATTCTGCCGCCGCGCCGGAGTTGCTGTTGGGCCGCCAACCAATGGTATTGCGCCTGGTTCTCCCGCGTCATCTTTTTCAGCCAGGGTTGGATGCGCGCCAGTTCCGTTTCGGAAAGGTTGAACATCTCCTGGTCCTGGAGGATTTCCGTCTTGAGCAGGGCGATGGTGGGGTGGAAGGAATAGTCCAGGGCCTTATTGACCAGGAGCAGGGCGTTGCCGGGATCGTTCTTGTCGCGGAGGCTGGCCTTGGCCAGGGAATAGTATCCGCGCTGCTGGTCCTTGAGAGGAAGCGCCTTTATCTTGCGTTCGTCATCCGAAGTGATGGAGGCGCGTTCCGACTGCTCCGCGTCCGTGGCCGGTTCCTTACGGCCCGCAGCGTTGGCGGGGGCCTGGGCAGATGGCGCGGCGGCGGCGGTTGAATTGGGCGCGCGGACCGCGGCGGATTCGTTGGCGGCGGCCGGCTTGGCTTTGCCGCCCTGCAAAGCCTGGAAGGCGAACCAGGCCGCGCCGGCCAGGGCCAGCGCCGCCACGCCTTTGGCGATCCGGTTGCGCCAAGGGGTTTCTTCCGGCAGGAGGGCGCGGAACTCGGCGGTGGTGAATTGCCCCCGGGTCAGGAAATCGTGCAGCACGGCCGCGGGCGGGGCGTCCCCATGGTAGAGCTTGTAGATGGGCCGCAGGGCGCCGAGCATCTGGGACGCGTCCTGGTAGCGGTTCGCGGCCTCGCGGGCGAGCGCCTTGCGGACGATCTGCAGCACCGAGGCGTCGCTGCCGCGCCAATCCTGATCCAAGTCCACGATGTTCCAGCGCAGGATGTTTTCCAGCACCTGGGTCTTGTTGTTTCCCGGAAAAGGGCGGTAGCCCTTGTGCAGTTCGAAGAACATCACGCCCAGGGAGAATACGTCTATGCTGCGGGTGCTCAACTCGCCGCGCAGCCGCTCCGGGGCCATATAGGCCACGCTGCCGCTGATATGCTGGGTCTGCGTCATCAGATCCGCGCCCACCTTAGCCACGCCGAAGTCGCAGATGACCGGCTGCCCGTTCTTGCGCACCATGATGTTTTCCGGCTTGAGATCCCGATGGATGACTCCGTCCAGGACGGTTTCCCCGAAGGTCAGCCGGGCCCTGTGCGCGTGCTCCATGCCTTCCAGCACCGCTTGCACGATGGCGATGGTGACGGAGAGCGGAAAGCTCTTGCGCTTTTCCAGGTACTGCCGCAGGCTCAGGCCGTCGATGTACTCCATCTCGATCTGGAGCTTGGAGGAGGTCTGCGTCACGTCGAACACCTGCACGATGGCGGGATGCTTGAGATGGGCCGAGACCTGGGCTTCCATCTTGAATTTGCTCCGGCGCTTGGCGTCCAGCATCATGTCGTGGTGCAGGATCTTGAGGACGCGCAACTCGCCCAGGGCGATGTGGCGGGCCAGGTATACCGTGGCGGACGCGCCCTGTCCGAGGAGCTTGACGATATCGTAGCGGGTATCGGTCGCCTCGGAGAGCATCATGCCGGCTATACCTCTCCCTTGGCCACGGCCTCGATCAGGGCGAAGAACTCCTGCAGCCCGCTTCCCATCAGCATCCGTTTGGGGCCTTCGGGAATGAAGCTCTTCAGGCCTTTCAGGATATACAACGGGATCTCCACCCGGCCGGATGCGTGCAATTCGTCGAGGATGGCTTCGTATTCGCCGCGGAAGAAATACACGGGAGAGCCTTCATGGTCCTCCTCGTCCAGGAGGATTTGCAGCCAGGTGGCCACCTCGATGCGCTCGCTGCCGTCGAAACTGATCTCGATGGTTTCCTCGGCGTTGTCCGGATCGATGCTGCTGTAAGCGATATCGTCGAGGACCCGCTGGGCCTGGTCCAGATTCGGCGGTGATACGAGCAAGTGGAATTTTTCCCCATTGCGTTCGTCCGGGCGCACGTGGCAAAGGATGCCGTGATGGCTCAGGTATTTTTCAAGCCGCTCCAGCGAAGCACGTTCCACGCTGGAGGCGATGGGCACAAATTCATCCATGATAAGCTCGGAAAGGTAGATTTTTCGGGCCTTTCCGCCCAAGTCGGAAGAAGGGTGACCGGACTCACTTGCGCCCGGTCCATGGCGCATTCGTCCCTGTTGGCGCCCTCTTAGCGCCTTCTTGGCGCCGATTTTCTACCAGCCGGGAGGCCAGGAAAGCATGCGGACTCCGGAGGAATCGGCGGTTCCCGAGGGGGAAGAGGCTTTTTTGTTCAAGTCCCCGCGGTTCACGCCGCCGGCCTTCACGTCCACGGAATCGGCGAACAGGGCATAGGGTTCCTGGACGGCCCAGGGCGCCAGGCTGCCCGGGTTCCAGATGCCGTCCCCGTTGGAGTCCCGGAAATACTCCACGGCGTAATTGCCCTCGGGCAGGCTGTCGACGGTCACTTCCGCCGCGGCCGGGGTCACGCGGCTGTATTCCCAGGCGGATGGCTGGCTGCGGACCACCAGGCGGGATCCGTAGGCGGAGGGCGCCTGCTTGAATTTCACGGACCCCAGCTTGGCGGCGTCCGCCAGAGTGAAGGTGACGATGGGGATCGTTTGCGGCGCTGTGGTTTTGGTCCGGCCCAGGGAATCCTTGGCCACCGCGGCCGCTCCCGGGACTTTCGGGTTGGCCGTCGCGGTATCGGCCGCTTTCCAGGCCAGGCTCAGCTTTTGGCCTTTCAGGGGAACCGTCAGGGTTACCTGCAGGGAGAATTCGTGATGGCTGACGCGCGCCAGCGACCAAGTTGCGGGAAGCGTGTCCACCTTCAGCACCAGGTTGGCGCGCAGCCGGGTCAAGGTGGTATCCGAAAGCAGGCGGGGATAATAGACGGTGAGGCCGCGGCTGGGGAGCAGATTGTCGACGGTCATGCGCGGGACCTCCCCGGACACTTTGCGCGGGCCCAGGAAGACCAGGTCCGGTTTCGCCGTGTCGACGGCGCGGCCCACTCGGAATGCGGCTTTATCGCGGGCCGTATCAACCAGGTTACCGTACAGATCCCTCAGGCCCAGGCAGAAGGCCACGTATTGGCTGTCCGCTTCCAGGGGCGCGGTCATCAGTTCGATTTCGCCGGTATTGGGATTGACGCAAACGTCCAG
>JAQBPN010000128.1 GCA_028287505.1 Fibrobacterota bacterium
CCGGCGTCCGGGATGGACACCAAACCGAGTTTGGAGGAAAGAATCAGGTTCAGGGAGTGGGAAACGGGGACTCGAGCAATCATGGGAGGTTCCTTTCAAAGGTTGGTGGCCTCCTTTAATAATAATGTCCAAATGTGCAGTATGCAAGGGGTCATTTCGGTTTCACCCCAGGCAACCCCTTCCGGATGTTTTTCTTCAATCCGGCATGCATAACTCCGGGATGCCCGGATTCCGCATCACAGCGATATGCCCTCCGCGAATGCGTCGGGATATCTCTTTTGGATCCGTTCCACTATCAGGCAACGGGCCCGGTGCAACCTGACGCGGATGAGGGTCGCCGAAATGCCCAGCACCTCGGCAGCCTCCTCCCCGCTCAATCCGTCCAAATCGCGCAGACGATAGGCTTCCCGGTACAAGACGGGAATCTCCTCCGCGGCCTCCCGGATCCACTTGACCAACCGGGACTGGTGCAAGGCCTCGTCCGCCAGAGGATCGGCCGATTCCGGCTCCCAAACATGCTCGCCTTCTTCGGAGACCGGGTAGCCTACTCTGTATTTTTCCGCCAGGCGATCGCACACTTTATGGTAGGCCAGAGAATACACCCAGGTGGTCAGTTTCGACTTGCCTTCGAAGCGCGGCAGCGCCCGGTGCACGGCCAGGAAGGTCTCCTGAAGAACGTCCTGGACCAGGTCCGGATCCCGGAAATACCTGCCGACATAACGCGATAGTTGGGGATGAGCCGTTTCCACCAGTTTCCGGAAGGCCTTGGTGGCCGCCGGAGCCCCGCTCCGTAGGTCTCTCAGGAAAATGGAGGAGTTGATTTCCTGCATCGGATCGGAAGGCTTTTTGGCTATAATCGCCACCCTCACCGCCACCGGTCTCTCCAAAACTGCTTCCATCCCGACTCTCCTGGTCCTTGGGTCACGGGCCTATCCACCGGCCTGGACTCAAGATACCCCAAGGCGAACATCGGAATCTGGACAAGCCGGCGATTCCCGTATACATTTGTTAACGGAAGGGGCGGCTTTCCGGATGGCCTTATCGACCGGGGGCGGGTATAATGGAATCAGCCGCCTCCCTGTCCAACCAAGCGGCCCGAAAAGACCATGAGCGAAGCCAAACCAGCGCCCGAAGTCCTCCACTACTCCAATTACCGGACGTTCCTGCAGGACTATTATGAGTACAAGAAGGCCGAGCAACCGATCTTCTCCCACCGCTATTTCGCGCAGAAAGCGGGTTTGTCCAGTCCGAACTATTTGAAGCTGGTGATGGACGGAAAAAGGAATCTGACCAAGAAGACCTTGTTGAAGTTCGCCGCCGCGCTGGGTCTCAAAGGAACGCGTTCCGAATTTTTCGAGAATTTGGTATTTTTCAACCAGTCGACGTCCTTGCCTGAGCGGAACATCTACTACGGGAACATTCTCCGGGTGCGCGCGAAAGCGGGATTGAGGAAACTGGACGATGCCCAGTTCCAATTGTTTTCGGATTGGCGGCATATCGTCGTCCGGGAACTGGCGGCGGCGAAAGGGTTCCGGCCGGACGCGCGCTGGATCGCCAAGAAACTCGGCAAGGTCATTTCGGAAAAGGAGGCGGAGGAGTCCTTGAAGTTGCTGTCCATCCTGGGCCTCCTCAAGAAAACCGCCAACGGGTTCATGCAAACGGATATCAACATCACCACCTCCGATGAAGTGCGCTCGCTCCTGGTCAAGAATTACCACCATCAGATGATCCGCATGGGCGCGACCGCCCTGGACAATCTGCCCGCCTCCCAGCGGGACATTTCCTCCATCACCATTCCCATCCATCCCAAGGATTTTCCCAAGATCAAAGAGCAGATCCAGTTGATGCGCAAGGAGCTTCTCAACATGAGCGCGGAACAAGGCGCCGGTGAGGACGTGATCCAGGTGAACATCCAACTCTTCCCCTTGACCGGATTTTCGGGTTGACCCCATGATGCGGATCCGGACATGGCTGCTCCTGTCGGCGCTGCTGGCCTGCGCCTGCAATCGTCTCGCCGGCACGGAAGTGGGGAATCCGGAGATCACCGTGGCCGCCAGATTCGGCGTCCAGGACAACGGCCCCGCCGCATCCGTTTCCGCAATGAGCCTGAAGGTGATGGGCATGGGCTGGACCCTCGCCCATGATTCCGGGGCCTGCTGGAACGAGCCCAACGGCCATACGGTGGACTTCGTTTCGAACGCGCAGGTCCCCCTTCCCCCCGTCACGGTCAGGAACGGCGACTGGTCCGAGGCGGAAATGATGCTGCAGGCGGACTCGGGGAATTCCACCCTGCCGGACAGCGCGGACTTTTCGGCCTGGTCCAATCCGCGCTACATCAAGCTGGTGAAAATCACGGGACCCGATACGGTGCGCACCCTGTTCGAATTGCCGTCCGGACTGAGAATCCGCCTGGGATTCGGGAAAGCCACGATCGATGCCTGGCGGCAGGATCATCGCATGACGGTATTGGTCATGTTCGACGTGGGAAAATGGGCGGCCGGCCTGGGTCCGGACATGGTCTTGACCTATCGTCAGGACGGGCGGCACGCGCCCTACGCCATACTCTCCCCGGGGGAAAACACCGCCGCCTATGAAGCCCTGAAGGCATTACTGCCGAAGAGCTTCATGGCCGACGCCGCCGATATGCTCTGATCCGGGCGCTTTCGGCGCCTTCCCGTACTATCCGTAACAATTCTTCTTTTTTCCTACTCCCCCGCCCGGAAAAAATCCATCTTTCCGACCAGCGCGGAAGCGCTCCTCTCTTGAAAGGAGAACTCATGAATCGCAATCGAATCATCGTTGCCGTGATGCTCGTCTCGCTGCCTTTCGCAACCTTGCTTTACTCGGCCGAAGCCGCGAAACCCGCCGCCGCAACCGCCAAAGCCCCTGCCCCGGCCGCGACCCTCGCCGCCGCGCCCGCGAAAACCGGCGTGACCGCGGCTCCGGCGGCGATGGGCACCACGGCCTCCGCCGACAAGATCACCCTGGTCCGCCCCACGGCCAGCACCGAGATCCTGTCGGAGCCCTCGAAAGTCTGGAAAAAGCTGGTCTCGGCCGAAGGCATGAACGCGTTCGGAGTGGCGGAAGAAAAAAAGAAATCCTTGGAAAAGGTGGGCGATAACGTGCGCGCTACCGTGGCCGGCGATGCGGGCAACCTGGTGGTGACCCACGTCGTAAAGGACAGCGATTGGCGCGCCGCCTTCGAGCCGGAAAACGGAAACTACGTCTGTTCCATCCGATTCAGCCTGAAAGCCCAGGGCAACAATACCTTGCTGGTCTATTCGGATTGGTATTCCGACGAAAAGCCGGCCATGATCGATCAGAACCTCAAGGAGACCGAGAAATCCATGACCGAAAGCCTGGCCCGGTTCAAGGGAATGATCGAAAAGACCTCGGCCTCGGGAAACCCCTGATTCCGGGTCGATAACCAGAAAGACCGGAGCCCGGAAATACTCCGTTTTTCCACCGGTCCGCATACCGGAGATCCGGTTTTTGGGATAGATTACCGCAAAGCCTTTTTGCGGGAGACGGGATGCGATTCGGAATTTTGAGCCTTGGCCTCGGCCTTTTTCTGGCTCCTGGTCACGCGGCGGTTACCGGGATGGTCACCGATAATTCGGGCAAGCCGCTTTCCGGCGTCTCCGTCCGCTTCGTCGATGAGGCGAATCCGGCCGGCGAAGCGGCGGCATTCACCAACACCGCCGGAGCCTACACCCTTCAGCTTCCGGCCCCGGGAACCACGGAAATCCAAAGGACTCCCTGGCGTAAGGCGGATTTCGCATCCGCGGATCCGCGCTCCGGGAACGGCCGGTTCTATTCCCTGAGCGGACGCTGGGTGGATTTCCGGCAATCCCGTCCGGGGTCCGGATGGTATTTCCTGAGGCCTGAGCGGGAGGAAGCCCTGTCTTCCCCGCCGCAACCCGATCCGGAATCCCATCCCTTGGCCAAAAGCGCCGCGGCCCGGATTTTCCATGCATACCTTACCGGCAAGGGCGCTTATCCTTTCCAGGCGCCGGCCGTGGCCCTGAACGACGGCGATACCCGGGACTTCCGGCTGACCGCCGTCAATCTGTGGGATTCCACGCGCGCGATCCTGCGCGACAGCCTGGCCAATTGCGCTTATCAATTCAAAACCGTCAAGCAGGGGCGCGTCGCCTTTCTGGGCGGTTCCATCACGTTCAACCCGGGCTGGCGGGACAGCGTGCAGAACTACCTGAAAAAGAAATATCCCGGGACCGTTTTCGACTTCATCAACGCGGGCATTCCCAGCGTGGGCAGCGATATGCATGGCTTCCGCCTCCGCCGGGACGTGCTGGAGAAGGGAAAGGTGGATCTGCTTTTCTTCGAATCCGCCGTGAACGACACCACCAACAAAGTCCCCTCCATCGTCCGGACCCGCGCCTATGAAGGCATCTTGCGTCAGGCTCTGAAGAACAACCCGTTCATGGACATCGTCTACCTCTATTTCGCGGAAGCCTCCTTCTATCCCAACGTGGCGGCGGGCAAACCCATCGCATTGATCAGCGATTACGAATCCTCGGCCGTGCAGTACGGCATTCCCTCCCTCAACCTGGCCCAATACGTGGCCGAGCGGTACACCTGGGCGGAATTCGGAGGCGACGTGCACCCGGGACCGTTCGGCCAGGGGATTTACTTCCGGGGCATCACCCGGCTTCTCGACGCCGCCTGGGGCGGTTCCGGCGCCATCCAGGCGCCCGTGGCCCACCGCGTCCCCGTCAAGATGATGGACTCCCTGTGCTATTACCAGGGGCATACGGATTCGATTTCGAAAGCCGTCATCGTCAACGGCTGGAAGCGCATCGCATCGTGGAAGCCCACCGATGTGGGAACGCGCGACGGCTTCGTCAATGTGCCGGTGCTGGAGGCCACCACGCCGGGGGATACCCTCAAGCTGACCTTTACCGGCACCGCCATCGGCATCGTGGTCCCGGCCGGTCCCGACGTAGGCATGCTCGACTATGCCATCGACGGGAAGGCCCTGGGCACCCGGGATCAATTCACGCCGTGGAGTTCCGGCCTGCACATCCCATGGACCTATATTTTCAGCAGCGATCTGGAGATGAAGCAGCATGAGCTCAGGCTCGTGATTGCCACGGGGAAAAACCCGGCGAGCACCGGCCACGCCTGCCGCATCATCCGCTTCGTGGTCAACGGACCCGGTTGACGTCCTAGCATCCCTCAATCCCCCGCATTTCCGTTGGTTTCCCTTCCGCCCATGCGGGAATGCAATTGCCTTCCCGCCACCTAATGCGTATAATCTAGACAGACTAGACAGAAAATCGGGGCGGCACAATGGAATGGCAATTGCAGGAAGCGAAGAACAAGTTCAGCGAAGTCGTGGATCGAGCCCTGGAAATCGGGCCCCAGGAAATAACCCGGCACGGGGTAAAGACCGCTGTCCTCCTTTCCCTGAAGGATTACCGGAAATTGAAAGCCAGGAAAGGAACCTTGGCGGATTTTTTCCGCGCCTCTCCCCTGGCGGACAAATCCGCTGAAAGCAGCCCGGGGCGGATCGGAAGATCGGAAACATGAAATACCTGCTGGATACCTGTTTGATCTCGGAACTGGTCGGAAAAAATCCCGATCGCAAAGTGGTGAAGTGGGTGGCGGAGTGCGATGAGGAATTGGCCTATCTGAGCGTTCTAACTCTGGGGGAAATCCAAAAGGAGATTTCGGGGATTCCGGATGCCAAGCGGAAAGCGGCTTTGCAGAAATGGCTGGATACGGACCTGCTGGCCCGATTCGGAGACCGGATCCTGCCCGTATCGGAAGAGGTCGCGAAAACCTGGGGCGGCCTCCAGGCGAAAGCCGAATTCCGGCGCAAACCGGTTTCCACCCTCGACGGATTGCTCGGCGCCACGGCCATCACCCACCATCTCACGGTCATCACCCGCCGCGAAAGCGACATCCACAGGACCGGGGCCAAGGTGCTGAATCCCTGGGGACCCTGAAGCAGCCGAGAGGCGGACCGATGGAAAACGAGTTATCGACGATCCTGGGAAAAACGGAACCGGCCGGCGCCAGGCGGGCCGCGGTCCTCCCCCGCACGGCCCTGCGCCCCAAGCTCCTTACCGCCCTGCGCGGCTATGACAAAGCGTCCTTCCTGAACGATCTGATGGCCGGAGCCATCGTCGGCATCGTCGCCCTGCCCTTGGCCATCGCCTTCGCCATCGCGTCGGGGGTCTCTCCGGAAAAAGGCCTTATCACCGCCGTGGTGGCCGGGTTCCTCATCTCGGCGCTCTCCGGCAGCCGCGTGCAAATAGGCGGGCCCACCGGCGCCTTCGTGGTCATCGTATTCGGCATCGTCAAGCAGTACGGAGTGGACGGATTGATGGTGGCCACCCTGATGGCCGGCGTCCTGCTGGTGGCGATGGGCGCGGCCGGATTCGGATCCTTCATCAAGTTCATCCCCCATCCCGTAACCGTGGGGTTTACCAGCGGCATCGCCGTCATCATCTTCAGTTCCCAGATCCGCGATCTTTTCGGTCTGGACCTGGCGGAAATCCCGTCCGGGTTCGTGCAAAAATGGCATGCCTATGCCGTCTCCGCTCCCTCCTTCAATCCGGGAGCCGCGGCAATCGCCGCAGGCAGCCTCCTCATCATCGTGTTCTGGCCGCGCGTGTCCCGGAAAATCCCCGGATCCCTGATAGCCCTGGTTGCCGCCACCGTCGCGGCGCGCGTGTTCGACCTACAGGTGGAAACCATCGGTTCCCGTTTCGGAGCCATCCCGTCTTCCCTTCCATGGCCTTCCCTGCCCCATCTTGAGTGGTCCAAGGTAAGCGAACTGGTCCGCCCCGCCACCACCATCGCGTTCCTGGCGGGCATCGAGAGCCTGCTCTGCGCCACCGTCGCGGACGGCATGATCGGCGGCAAGCATCGATCCAACATGGAACTGGTGGCCCAGGGCGTGGCCAATATCGTTTCGCCCCTGTTCGGGGGCATTCCCGCCACGGGAGCCATCGCGCGCACCGCCACCAACGTCAAGAACGGAGGCCGCACACCCGTCGCCGGCATGGTGCATGCCTTGGTGCTCCTGCTCATCATGATGATCTTCGGGCGCTGGGCCGCCTTGATCCCGCTCTCCGCCCTGGGCGCCATCCTGGTTATAGTCGCCTACAACATGAGCGAGTGGCGGACTTTCAAAGCCCTTTTGCGCAGTCCGCGTTCCGATGTGGTGGTGCTCCTCATCACCTTTAGCCTTACGGTGGCCGTGGATCTGACCGTCGCCATCGAAATCGGAATGCTGGTGTCCCTGATGCTGTTCATGAAGAACATGTCGGAGTCCGTCAGGATCCACCCCCTGACCAAGGCCATGCAGGACGAGAAAAAAGCGGAGGCCGAACCCGAGGTCTGGGCCAAGAAGAAATTCCCTCCCGGCGTCGAGGTATTCGACGTCCAGGGTCCGCTCTTTTTCGGCGCGGCCCAGCGCTTCGAAGAATCCCTGAACGAAATGGGCTTGAAACCCAAAGCCGTGATCGTGCGCATCCGCGACGTACACCACATCGACGCCAGCGGCCTCCATGCCTTGGAACAGTTCTGCAACCGTTGCCGCCGGGCCGGGACGCGCTTCATCCTGGTCGGCATCCACGCGCAAGCCCGATCCGCGCTGGAAAAGTCCGGACTCGCCGAGACCATCGGGGAGGACAATCTGGCTGCCACCATCGAGATCGCCGTCCAGCGCCTTGAGGCGGATCAAGTCGCCGAAAAAGCCGATTAAGCGGGTTTCGATTTTCAGGATGCGCCCAATCACGGGGTTTCCTTCAAATTCCCCAAAACGGAACCTTGGAGAACCGCTCTCCGGCCCCTCGTCCCTCCGGGCAGGTTGGATAATCAGGAAACAGGAACAGGAGTTGGGGTAAACTTCCAGGAGTGGAATCCCCCATCAAGATGCACACAGGAAAACCGGGGTGGTCGCGGCAATGGAACCGGGCGTTTGCCGCCTTGTTCGTATTGCTCGCCTCGTGCCTTTTCGAAACCAAGGAACCGGACCCGGAGCAACCCGGCTACCTGAATCTGGAATTGACTCTCAGGTCCAATTCCAGCGCCCTTTTCAAATCCGCTTCCGCGGACACCGTTTTCAGGCTGGACTCGGTCATCATCATTCTGAGCGCGACCGGAGCGGCCACCCTCACCAATACCTATGCCGTTTCCGGAAGGTCGGACAGCGGGAATATCGTCGTTTCCCAGAAGGTCTTCGCACTGGCGCCCCTGCGCACCTGGAAGGCGAAAATCCTGTCCATCGACACCACCCTCAATCCCGCCCGCAGGGATACCGTGCATATCGACTCCGTCTCGTTTACCATCAATCCCGGCGACACGGCCAACGTGAGCAAGACGGTCAATCCCGTTTTCTCCATCCTCCGCGCGCGGTTGGTCTCCAACCGGCCGGACTCGCTCGCCAACACCGTCAAGTATCTCCGCATCCGCGTGGACGGCATCACGCGCGACTCCACCCTTGTGGGACCCAATCTCCGCTCCGTCGCTTTCGGCAACTCCAACACCGGTTGCGCCGTGGGGGATTCCGGCACCATCCTGCGGCTGACCAACAGCGGGTCCACGTGGACGCCGGCCACCGGCGTCACCACCCGTAATCTGTACTCGGTGAGTTTCCCCGGCACCAATGTGGGATGGGCCGCCGGCGAGGCCGGAACCGTGGCGACTACGACCAACGGAACGGCCTGGTCCGTGATCGCAGTGGGAACCTCTCAGAACCTGAAAGGGACGTCTTTCACGAGCAACAGCAACGGATGGTTCGTCGGGGACGCGGGTACCATCATCAAGACCGGCAACGGCACAACCTTCACGGCCCAGACCAGCGGCACCACCCGGAATCTGAACGCCGTGCACTTCTTCAACACCAATAACGGCAATGCGGTGGGCGACAATGGAACCATTCTCAGGTCCGCCAACGGCGGGACCCTGTGGTCGGCCCAGACCAGCGGCACCACCCAGAATCTGAACGCAATCTTCCTGACGTCCGCCAACACCGGGTTCGCCGTGGGAAACGGCGGAACCATCCTCAGGACCTTGAACGGCGGGACCAACTGGAGCGCGCTTCCCAGCGGCACCACCGCGAATCTGAACGGCGTTTATTTCACCACGGCTACCGCCGGCTATATCGTGGGCGACGGCGGGATGATCCTATCCACTTCGGACAGCACCACCTGGACGAAACGAACCAGCGGCACCGTGCAAAATCTGAATGGAGTGGGATGGACCACCAATGACGGAACCGCCGCCGCGGTGGGAACCCTGGGGACCATGCTTACTTCGATCAACGGAACGGCCTACACCATCCGGCTCATCGGCGCCAAATCCTTCGACGTGTACCTGACCTACAAGTACTTCACGCCCAACGTATCCCATACGCTTTTGATGAATGCCGTTGATACCCTCTCGGGGACCTTGCGCGGCTACCAGGCTTCCAAGGTCATCGTGGTGGCGCCCGGCCGGGACACGACGGTGACACCCAACTCCGGCCTTGTGAAATGCGGATACGGCGCTCCCACGGCGGCCTGCACGCCCTGAAGGGACCTGCCCCATCGGGGCAAAGCTCAGTGCCCCTCCTCTCCTTCGTGGTTGTCGATATCCCCCGATGCCTCGATATTCCGGCGGATGCGCAACCCATCCCCGGCGCAGAAATCATCGCCCTCCAGATTCCACGTCCCGGAGCTGTCGGGCAATACCGTGGTGGTGTCCAGGCAGGAAGAGAGTTTCACGCCTTGCAGCCAATTGTCCACGGCAAGCTGCATCTGTACGTTGTTCAAAGATGCGGCCGTAATCGTGAATCCATCCGGCTTTTCGAAATCCAACCCCTCCCGAAGGTTCAGCTTGAGGGCGAAAAGACGGGCCGGTCCTTTGGAACCGTCGGTGCGGCCCTTGATGATCATGTTCGGCGCGAATGAGTCCTCACCGAGCTTCCCCATTCCGGACTTGCCCGATTCCACCGCCTCTTCCTTCAGTTCCAGACCGACTTTTTTATAGAGGCCTGCCGGGAGCCGGATCTTGCTCAATGCGGGCGTGGAAGCGCCCGTCATCAGGTCCATGGCGAAGGAACCCCTGATCGACACTTCGCCGCTGTCGCATACCGTACCCTTGGCATCTTCGCAATCGAGGCTGTCGGGAAGGTTGAAATCGATACGACTGACCAAGACATCGATCGAGGTCAGGGTGAGGTCGGAACCGGAGGAATCCCGGACGGTGAAGCTCCCATCGGGATTCCGGAGCACGATGCCGGAAGCCTTTGCAAGCCCGCCGCCGGACACCTTGGGAAGCGCGGTATCGGCCAAAGAACTCGCGGTGAAAGCGAGAGTCACTTCGGCCAAGGGAGGATTGCCCGCACCGGCTCCGCCCGCCAGCTTGTCCGGCCCGCAATGGGCCAGCAGGAGGCCGAGCAAGGTCGCCAGGTATAAATAGGACTTGCTCATCTCAAAGCTTTCTTTCCCGGGTAAGCGGGAACAATTGCAGGTTCACCTGGTATACGGCGTCCGCCTGCTGCTGGGTGCCGGCGAAATCCAACACTTCCTTCCAAACGGTTTCCAACCTCGCCTTCAATTCCGCGAAGGCGCTCTCGGAAAGACCGATGGTCACGGAACGCACGTCGCGTTCGGTCGGGGAAAACACCTTCAGGCAATCATGCGCCAGCTGGATGGCGGACATATGGTAATTACGCAGGGCCAGATGAGTGGCTTCCGATTCGGTGCTGATGACGGCGTCCGCAAGGGTCCATTTTCCGGTCTCGGCCTCCTGCCGGATCATGCCCAGCTTGAGCAACAGATCCTTGGCGGAATCCACCTGGGCCGCGGTGATGCGCGGATAGACGCGTTCGGCGATCCAGGCGCTTTCGCCGGTGAAGTCCTTGTGCGTCAGCATTTCCCGGACCACGGGGATGTACCAATGGCTGAAGAATTCGTACTGGGATTTGTCCAGGGTCTTGACCGTTGTGTAACGCTTGTTCTTGAGGATCTTCTGATAGAAGAGATTTTTCTCGTCCAGGCTTTTGGCCTGATCGTAGCCGACCAGATTCTGGAAGAATTCCGTTTCCTGGCGGTTGAGTTTGAATGCCTTGGCGGCGGAGATGGCGTAGGTGGAGCTCAGGTTGCGCTTTCCCTGCATGACCATTTGCAAAAAATTCGGCGAAGAAAACCCGGCCTTCTTGGCGAAGGTGCGATAGGACAGCTTGGGCGACCCTGCCTTTACGGCCTCGAAAGCATCCTTCAGGAAGACGCGGTATTCCAGGTATGTAAAGATATCCGGCTTCATCGGTTCGCTATGCGCCTTAAGATAGGATCATGCCTCTCCGCGGAAAAGCGGGGACATGCGTCCCCGCCCGGAAATGCGGAAATGACCGGTCCTCAGGGAGCCTTGGCTACCTCCTCACCGTCTTTTTCATCGTCGATGTCGCCGGCACCGCCCTCGTGGGTATCGCCCACCTTGACGCTATCCTTGTCATCGTCCTTTTCATTGTCGAGATCGCCGCCGCCCTGATGGTTATCGCCGACCTTGGTGCTGTCCTTGTCGTCGTCCGTCTCATGGCCGGCATCCTTGTCATCACCGGCCTTGTCATCGCAGCCTTTGACTTCGGTGCTGTCGTCGTCTTTGTCGTTGTTGGCGACGGAGGAATCCTTGTCGTCATCCTTCTCGTCGTTGATGTCCTTCTTCTCGTCGCCGCAGTTCACTCCGGAACCGGGGGTGCCCTGCTGCAATGCGCTCGTGGATGAGCTTGAAGTGGAATCCCCCGCGCCAATGCATCCGACCAGGGAGGACATGAAAAGTCCTACGGCCCCTGTGGCCAGCATGAGTTGCCAATTGATTTTATTCACACGATTCTCCTTTGTTCATGTTCATGGGACCCTTATGGTCCCGGAGAGAATATATGAGTCATTGATACAACTTATCAATTGAATATCCATTTTTAAATGATTCACTATTATTTGCATAATACCATATTTTTAAATGACTTATGGTATTTTAAGATTTCGAATTCAATATATTTTTGAATTACAAGTGATTCAATAAATTTAATTTTACTGGGAGGAAAGGTTTCATAAATGGTAGCTTGTCCCAACCTTCGGGTAAGGAGAGTTCATGAGTTCGAAAAGTGGATATCGCGGTTTTAGCCTGGTTTTGGCCATTGGTTTGGCTTTTACCGAAGCCAGCATCCCCCTGGAAACGGAAACGGCCCGGACCATCCGGAAGCATGGCTTCGAAGGCGCCGCGGCCTTCGAATACCAGAAGTCCTCGGAGGGATTGGAGCTGGCCGTTCCCCTGGCATTTGAGTACGGAATCCTGGAAAACCTGGAATTGCTGGTGGAGCCGGTGCTGTACACCGCCATCCTCCCGGACACCGGCCGCAAAGCCACGGGCATAGGTGACCTGGAGATTACCCTCAACTACCGGTTCCTGGAGGAACAGGGCGCTCTGCCCGCTTTCGGGGCGGCGGGAGAAGCCAAGGTGGCCCTGGCGGATGACATGCTCATCGGCACCGGGAAATCCGATTTCGCGGCCTATTTCATCGCCAGCAAGCGCTTGGGCGGATGGGATGTCCATGGCAACCTGGGCTACACCTGGGTGGGACAACCCACCGGGATCAAGGATCCCGCGGGGAATCCGATCAAGGTGCGATTGAACGATCTCATGTCCTTTTCTCTGGCTGTGGAACAGATCCGTTTCGGGAAACTGCAATTCCTGGGGGAAGTATCCGGAAACACGCCTTCCTTTTTCCAGAAGGCGGGAAACGCCCCGGAAAACCCCATCACGCCAGAGGCCTCCGGCGGTGAGTTGGTGGGCACGGTGGGGGCCCGTTATTTTTTCAAGGCGAAGATGGCGGCGACCCTGGGCTTAAGCTACGACAACAGCAATGCTTTGCTGGTAGCTCCCGGGTTCATCGTGGGTTTCTAGCTCAATGCGATCAAGAACCGGCTTTGTTCCCTTAATGGCTTTGAACGGGTTCCTTGAATGAATACTTTCTGATCCCAGTGAATCCGGTGCTGCCCATGCTTTTGCTTTGCGGATTGACCGCGGCTGCGGCCGACTCCCTCAGCCTCGAGGAATGTCTGCGTCTGGCCCGGGAAAACAATCCCCGCGGCTTTTTGGCAGCCAATGCCGTCCAAGCGGCGGAACTGGCCCGCCAGGAACTTCGGGCCCAAAGCCTGCCCCAGGTAAAATTCAAAGGCACGGCCGAATACGCGCCCACGATCGGAAGCTTCGGATACGATCCCATTGCGACCAACGGCGGTCAGCTGGGGGCGCAATTGGCGGCGGATCAAACCCTGTACGATGGGGGCCAACGGCGCTTCCGGGCGCGGATGGCCGAGCTCGACATGACACGCTCGCAATACGAGCGGAGGCTGGCGGAATTGGATCTCCGCTTGGAGGTGACCCAGGCCTTCACCGACGTCTTACGCTTGCAGGCGGATCTCGCCCTGAAGCAATTGAACCAAATCCGTCTGCGCGATTACCTGGGGCTGGTGCAACGCATGCATACCGGAGGCCAGGTGGGCTTTACCGATGTCCTGAAAACGCGCATCCAGGTTTCCGAGGCGGAGTCCGGCGTACGGCAGACGGAAGCGGATCTGCAAGCGGCCAAACTCACCCTGGCGGAATTGCTCGGAGCCACCCTGGACGGAAACCTCCAGGTCAAGGGTTCGCTGGATTCCGTGGAATCGCCGGCGCCTCTGGACACCGCCGGGAACGCGGATTGGGAAATCGCCCGCCTGGGCATGCGAAGCGCGGATTTGGATCTGCAAGCGGCCAGGAGCGAATGGAAGCCCACGGTGGCCTTGGCCGCGGACGCGGGCCTGCTGACCTCGGTGGACAATCTGAAACTGCCCTCCGCGAACCGCGGCAATATGCTGGGCGCCTCGGTGGGGCTGCACGTGGACCTGCCCGTTTTCGGCTGGGGCCTGCGGCGGATCCATCTCCGCCAACGCCAATTGGCGGCGGACAGCCTGGCCTGGCAATGGCTTTCCCAGCGGAGGAACCTGCTCATGGAACACCGCAAGACCTGGCTGCAATGGGATGCCGCCAAGGAGCACCGGGACGCCCTGCGCGCCAACCTCTCCGCCGCCGCGGACAATTTCTCGCTCACCAAGTCCAAGTATGCCGGCGGCCAAGGCCTGGCTTCGGAAGTCCTCGACGCCGAAAAGTTGTGGGTGGACACCCAAGCGTCCCTGATCCAGGCCCAGGCGGATCTCAGGATCCTGGGCGCGAAACTCAAGCGCCTGGAAGCCCATTGAAGAACCCGGCGGAACGGGAACCCAAGGAGAGATGCGCGTGATTCGCAAAACCGGACTGATACCCTTGGGATGCCTGATTCTGCTCGCGGCCTGCGGGCGGCAGGCCAAGAATGCGGGAGAGGGCGGAGGCGGCGAAAGCGGAGCGCCTCCCGTCGTCAACGTCAAGGTGGATTCCCTGATCACCGGCGTGGCCGAGGACGCGCTTCTGGCCACGGGCCGCACGGACGTACTCAAGAAGGAAAAGGTCGCGTCCCCGGTGGCGGGCAAGCTGCTGGCCATCAAAGTGGCCGAAGGCGCCACGGTGAAACCGGGCGAGGTGGTGGCGGTGGTGCGTACCAGGGAATCGGAATCCGCCCTGGAAGGCGCCCAAGCCCTGCAGCGGGAGGCGCGCAGCGATGCGGAGAAGCGCGAGGCCCAGCACGCGTTGGAACTGGCCCTGGCCACCCAAAGCACACTGTCCCTGCGGGCCAAACAGGGCGGCGTAGTGGCCAACCGTCTGGTCCAGGAAGGCGAACAGATCGCCGAGAGCGAAAGTTTGCTGACCATCCTCGATTTGTCCACCCTGGATTTCCGCGCCGAAGTCCCCATCGCCGGCATCGGGCGAATCCTAGTCGGCCAGGAAGCTTCCATCACCTTGCAGGGCCTGCCGGGAACGGCTTTCCCGGCGCGCGTGGCCGCCATCCTGCCCCAGGTCCAGTCGACGAGCCAATCCTTGCCGGTGCGCATGCGATTCACGGATCCAGGCGCGGGCAAGGGTGAGAGTGCAGGCGCCGTCGCAACGCGCAAGCTGCTCAAGGCGGACATGTCGGGAGAGGCGCGCATCATCCTTTCCAGGCGTGCCGACGCCCTGTTGGCTCCCAAACCCGCTCTGCTCCGCAACGATGAGACCGGCGAGTATACCTTGGCCATCGTGGGCGAAGATTCCGTGGCCCATATCCTCAAGGTGAAACCGGGCGCGGCGCAAGGCGATCGCGTGGAGGTTTCCGGCGAGGGCCTGCATCCGGGACTGAAGGTGGTGGTGCAAGGACAGTATGGCCTGGCGGATTCCACGCGAGTGATGCCGGTTCCATGAACGAGGGATTTTCACCGCTTGGGTTCCTGCGGAAAAATGCCAAGGCTTTCCTCTTCCTGACCTTCGTGCTGGCCCTTGCCGGCGTGGTGCAGTTGCGGCTCATGCCCGTGTCATTGTTCCCGGACATCACCTTCCCCCGCATCACCATCCTGGCCGACAACGGCGAACAACCAGTGGAACGGATGATGGTCGAGGTCACCAAGCCCTTGGAGGAAGTGGCGACCTCCCTTCCCGGCGTGCGCGAGGTCCGCTCCATCACCGGGCGGGGGTCCACGGAAATCTCCCTGTTCCTGGATTGGAACGTGAACGTGCTGCAATCCCTGCAGATGTTGCAGGGAAAGATCTCGGACATCCGCAATTTCCTTCCCCCCAACGCGTCCGTGCAGGCCGAGCATATGACGGTTTCCGTGTTCCCGGTCTTGGGTTACAGCCTGTCCTCGTCCAAGCGCAG
>JAQBPN010000033.1 GCA_028287505.1 Fibrobacterota bacterium
ATCCTCAAATCCGGGGAACAGGGATGGGAGATCACCGTTTCCGATGACGGCAACGGTATCGACGTGGAAGTGCTGGCGAACAAGGCGCTGAGCAAGGGCCTGGTGGAGGCGGAGCGCCTGGCGGAGATGAGCGACGACGCCAAGAAAGAACTGATTTTCCTCCCCGGGCTGTCTTCGCGGGATCAATCGACGGAAATCTCCGGAATGGGCGTGGGCATGGATGCGGTGGCGGTATGGGCCAGGGAGGCGGGCGGCAGCGTGGCCGTGGCTTCCCACGCCGGACAGGGGACGCGGATCACCTTGCGGATGCCGAAGGGCTTTGGCGAAGAGAACTCTTAGAGAGAGCGGCAGGGAAGAAAAAACTGGAGGATTGTAGTATGCGTTTCGTCGGGCGTCGGGCGACCCGGCACGAAGCGTGCCTGGGCGTCGGGCGTGAAGAAAAAGAATGGGAGCATGCATGGCATGCATAGTCGGTGACTTCGAGGTCTTTTCTTCTTTTTCTTAACGCCCGACGCCGAGGGGCGTAGCGTTAGAACCACGGGGGCGGCCCGTACGCCCGACGAAATCGGGCTAACGGAGTGCCCCAATTCCAAGTTATAAACCTGGTTCTAATGGAATCTTGGTCTTAAGAGTCGAAGACTTCCGCCAGGGAAGCCTTGAAGTCGTTCACGAACTGCTCGTCGTTGAAAAGTAGGGGCTTTTCCATATAGGCCTTGGCGCCCAGCTTGATGCACTTGGTCATCTCCTGGCCGCGTATGGCGGATATCATCATCACGTTGGCGTCCGGGAACTCCTCCATGATTTCGGTCAGGGCTTCAATACCGTCCTTGATGGGCATGGTGATATCCAAGGTGATCAGATCGGGCTTGTGCTTGCGGTAGAGTTCCACCGCCTGGTTGCCGTCCGAGCCGGTTCCCACCACGGTGTATCCCATGGCGACTTCGATGAATGCGGTCAACTGCTTGATGAGGAATATCGAGTCGTCGACGATGACAATGCGTTTAGACATGCGCTTGGCTCCGGACTTCAGTCCGGGCTCCCTTCCCTGTTCATGGCATCGCCGTCGGACTTGTCCGCGGCGAGAGCGGCCGGATCCTGCAAATCGCGGATGGAAAACTGCAAAGAGATTTCCCTTCCATTGGCTTCGATACGTCCCTTGAGTCCCCAGTCCTTGCGGGCGGTGAATGCGCCTTCGCTGAAGAACGGGGTGGAAGGCTTAAGGTAGCCGAACTTGGCGATGAATTGATCGTCGGCGATGAATAGTCCGGAAATCACGTTTGCGATCTCGCCGATGGCGTCTTTGCGGACTTTTTCATCGGGCTCCCTGGGAAACAGATCGGGCAGATCCCCGTCTTCGATGCCCACCACCAGTTGGGCATAATACCTGGCGCTCGCCGCCGGCAGGATGCAATACAACGAGGAGCCTTCCGGCACGGCGGAAAGGACTTCGAAGGGCGCCTTCAGCTTGACTTCCGTTTCCAGAATCGCCTTCGCCGCCCAGATCACGCAGCCCTCGAACACGGAAGCCATGTCCTGCAAAGGACCCGAGATGGATTCAGGCGAGGTCATGGACGGTTTCCGTTATTGGGCATTCGAGATCTTTCGTTCCAGTCTTCATGATAAGGGAGGAGCAGGTGAAAGTGCAAGAGGA
Organism: Fibrobacterota bacterium; assembly: GCA_028287505.1. Lineage (GTDB taxonomy): Bacteria > Fibrobacterota > Fibrobacteria > UBA11236 > UBA11236 > Chersky-265. The sequence continues at coordinate 1,652 of JAQBPN010000033.1, forward strand.
TCTGGGGTTTCGGCGCATCCTGGGAAAGATTCCCTATATCGGTCTAAAATTGGTAAACCAGCCCGGTCCCGAAGGTCCGGTGGACCTGGTGGGGAAAGGTGGTCCATCCATACTGGTTATAGTTCTCTACGAACGGGTCCGCAAGGACATTCCGGCCCCAAACCGTCACCGCCAGCCTGTCATTCATCAGGTGTTTCTGCAGGGAGAAATCCAGCTGGTATTCCATGCTGGGCGGATCCACGATAATTGACTGATTGTGGACCAGGGTTTGCGATACCGGTAACTGTTCGAAATAGTTGAATGCCTCGCCGCGCGAATACGAGGAGGAAACCAGGCCGCTGACGGAAAGTCCGAATCCGAAGGGAAGGTCGCAGTACACCTTGGCGCGGCCCACATGGTTGGGCGTCCTCCGCAGATAGTCTTCGGGCATTTCGAAGGTCCGGCCCCGGGAGTCGCCCGGAATCGCTTCGCCCTGGAAGTTATGGATGTAAAAGAGGCAATAGGACAGTTCCAGGCGCAGGAATTCCGTGGGCAGATAGCGCGCCAGGGCTTCCCCGCCGAAACTTTCATAATCCGCGAGATTGGTTTCATACACGGGTACGATGCTGTCCGGAGGATGGGCCTTGGAGGCGACCAGGGTCTGGAATGTGGAATCCAGGGGCGTCGCTCCGAGTTGCCCGCGCACCCAGCTGTAGAACGTACTGACGTCCCATTGGAGCTTTTGCGCGTAGGATCCGCGGTGGCCCGCCTCCAGGGAATAGAAGGTGACGGGCTTGACGTCATCGCCGGGAACCAAGGCGACGAAGTGGCCGGCGCCTGGCGCATTGCCCGCATAGCCCGGTACATTCTTGCGCAGATACCACTCCGGAGGGATCTCGGCTTCCCTGACCTCGATGTCCCATTGCGCATAGGCGGGCGTGGTGATGCTGCGGGAGGCGGCCGCCCACCAGGTCATTTCCTCGGAAGGCTTATAGGCGAAGCGGACGCTCGGCGAGATTTCCGGGACCATGCTGATCAAAGTCCAGGTTTCCGCCTTGGCCCCCAGGGTAAGGTTCCAGCGCTTTCCGATTTCGATTTCATCCTGCAAGAAACCACCCAAGAGATAGGCCAGATTGTGGGGGTTGGAAACGAAGGCGGAACCGTCGTCGCGCATGTCCGCGAATTCGAATTGGACCCGGCGCGCGTTCGCCCCCGCGCTCAGGTGGTTGCGGGAAATGGCGATGTTTTTCTGGGCCTCCAACTCGGAGATATCGTAGCCCATCTGGATCCCGCTCGCCAGGGCTACATCGTAGCGGTTGCGCAAATGATACGCATTCACGAACCAGGCGTCGTCCCGGCTTTGGGTCACGTCCAAGCGCGCCTGGACGATGGTCTGGTCCATCTCTTCCCTGTTGGTGTAAACGCTGTCCGGTCTTTTCTGCTGGGCTTGCGGCGATGCGGGCTCCGCATCGGGCCAGAGGAAAAGCTGCACGGAATATTGCCCGTCCGCCACGTTGGATTGCAGGATCTGTCCGGACCATTTCCAATCGTCGTACGGTTGGTATTCCCATTTCAATCCGCCCGAGATTCCCTCCTGGTAGTCGTCGCGGCCGCGGAAATGGTTCGCGACCCTGAGTTCTCCGCCGCCGTTGATGGGCGCGTCCAGGCTGTCCCCGGAGAACAGGGGATTGCGATCGTATCCGTCATGGGTTTTGAAGCGTCCCCACAGGGTGAGGAAGAGATCGTCCCTGGCCTCCACGCCGTAACGGACGTAAGGGGCCAGGTAGTTCTGGGTGCCTCCCGCCAGGGAGACTTTCATCCCTTCCGCGGCCTCGCCGCGCTTGGTGAAAATGCTGACGATGCCGCTCGCGGAATTGGCGCCATAGATGGTGCCTCCCGGCCCCTTGATGACTTCGATGCGCTCGATATCCTCCAAAGGGATGTCGAAGGCGTTGAAGAAAATCCCGCCGATGATGGGGTTGGTGATGGGCACCCCGTCCAGGAGCCAGGCTTGGGTGGTGGAAAAAAAGTTGGCTCCTTCGCGCACCCCCTGGATGGGCATCGTATAGGATGCGTCGCTGAACCAGGCGCCCGGCGCCAGTTTGAGCAGGTCCTGCAGGCGCGTGGCGCCGGACCTGCGGATATCGTCTTCATTGATCACGTAGATGGAGGTGGCCACGTCGCGCATTTTCTGGGTCCGCTTGGATACGGAAGTAACGTCCAGATCCATGATGCGCTTCAGCGATAAGGCGGTGAGATCGACGTCGCCCTCGGCGCGCGCTCCGGCGCAGCAGATGGCGCCCGCCGCGCTGATGATTCCAAATATTCCCAATTTCATCCAAATACCCGTTCCATTGTATTCCCGGACGGATGCTTTTGCCAACTTCCCCGGAACAATCCCCGGAATCCGTCCATTGTGGATTTTTTCCGCCGCGTGCTAGAATCTCCTTGGCCGGATCCCCAGTCAAATCCCGGTCAACCTGGAAAGAAGACACCAATGCGTCATTCATTTTTCAATGCGGCGGTCGGGATGGCGTTCGGGCTTACCCTTTCCGCTTGCGATCTGACCCAAGCGAACAAAGCCGACGACGAGACCGCGCAGCCGGCGACCGCCGCCACCATCGTGGGCATCTGGCGGACCGACATTCCCGTGACCACGACCACCCCGCCCACCGACGTGAAGGTGACGATGCAGGTGGACGCGGGGGGCACCATGGTGCTTTCCCAGCGCATCGCGACGGGCCAGCCCGCTCCGTACGACAACGTGGAAATCGCCAAGGAGAATTGGACCTGGACCGTCGAGAGCGGAAACATGATGAGCGTCAAGACCACTTGCGAGTACAAGGATCCCCAGACCATGCAGACGGTGAGCACCGAATGCGCGGAACCGAAGACGAAGTCGGCCGCGATCAATGTGAAGGGGAAGGCTTGGACGGTTGTGGAAAACGGGCAGCCTATCGTGTTCCGTAAGGACTGAGGTTTCTTTTGTCTGTGGGTCTCACGGCGAGGTGGGCCCGCATCCCCGCCGGGCGGGTCGCTCCGCCCAATGGCTAATCTGATTCATTGATTCAACCGGCCTTCCTTGGGCCGGTTCTTTGTTTCCGCAGCACTCGCTCGCAACCAGAGGCGCTCGCAGAGCGGTCGCGGGACTGCTCGCTTACGCCCCGCGAACAGCCCAGTGGGCTGTGAGCCGGAAGCGAGGCCCCTGCCGAGCGGTGTCGACTGCTACAAATGCTTCAGGCCTGCCAAAGGGCTGCGCTCCCATGCCCGGCGGGGGATGCGGGCCCACCTCGCCCTGGCACGCACCGGCATTGCAAAGCATTTACGGCAGAGCGATTGGGTAACGGGTCTCCGCGGTCGATGATGGTAGGCGTTTCTTCGTTTGGGCGATCGGCGGCGGTGTGGTCGGGAGGAGGGTCGCGCGGTTTGTGGGCAGAGGGGTTGCATCGGGGATGTGGGCGATTGGGTTTGAATACGTGGGTTGCCAAGGGCGCGGTGGCTGCCATAGGCAGCACGCTTCAGGGATCGAAGAGTTCAGGGAGGTGGGAGCGCAGGGAGTGTGGGAACCCGGGCCGGTGGGGGCTCCAGTTCCGGGGGGTGGGGCGCGGTTTTGGTTTTGTTTTGGCGATTTCGGTTTCGGATTTGGGGGTTGGCCTAGGAAATGGGGTTTTTCCAAAAAAGCTGGACAGACTCTATATCCTGGCCCTAGATATCCTGGCCCTAGAATCCTTCTGCATCCGAGGGACCCCGTGACTGTAGTGACAATCAAGGCCGAGCACGTAAACCCATTCGTCAAGGCCACCATGCACACTTTCCAGTCCATGATGGAACTGAAGATCCACCCGGGCAAGGTCCGGGCCAAGGTGAAGGATGCCATCGGTGAATTGGCGAACATCGTCGCCGGGGCCGCGAAAAAGGATCTTTCCCGGTTCAAAATCAAAATCTCCCTGCCCACGGTGATCGCGGGGGAGAACCATTCCATTTCCGGATCCGAGGATGCGTCGGGAATGGTCATCCCGTTCACGTATCCCGAGGGTGGATTCGATTTGACGGTTTGCTTCAAGAGCCTTATTTAGCGCGGCAGGAAAGCATTGATATGAAAATACCGATTGTGGACGACTTCGGCGCCATGCGGTCAATCCAGAAAAAAATCCTCTTCGATATGGGTCAGCAGGAATCCGGCCACCCATATTCGCCCGGGCCCACAGGATGTTGCAATCCCACGGCTGCCTGTTCCTGGGAGCCGCGGAGACCACCTTCAACATTTCCGATTTGTTCAAGAGGATGGATTGGAAGGGCGCAGGCTGCTTCCAGCCCGTGTGAAGCGGGGCTTTCCCAAGCCCAGAGCTTTGCCTAGCCTTCAGTTCTGCACGAGTTGCAGATAGAAGACCGCGACCGGGGCCGAGAAGAAAAGGGAATCGAACCTGTCGAGGATGCCGCCGTGGCCGGGGATGAGGTTGGAGGAATCCTTCGTGCCGGTGTAGCGCTTCAGAATGGAGATGAAGAGGTCTCCGATGATGGCGGTGCCGGCCATGAGGATTCCCAATCCGAGGTTTGCGAAGAAGCCGGTGCCCAATAGTTTCGGTCCCAGGAGCGAGACCACAAGGACGGTGAAGGCGGCGCCGCCGATGGCGCCTTCGAGGGTTTTGCCGGAGCTGATGGTGGGGGCTAGTTTGCGTTTGCCGAATTTGCGGCCGGTGAAGTAGGCACCGGTGTCCGCGGCGGCGATGGCGAGTTGCACCATCACCAGGGGGAAGATGCCTTTCCAGCCGGGATAGTCGGTGAGCAGTCCGAATACCGCTGAGGCGTACATGCCGAAGTAGGCGATGCCGAACAGTTGCAGATAGATCCAGGGAGCCATGTCGGCGATGGCGAGGAATCGGAAGCCGAGCAGGGTGAAGCTGAGCACGGCCGCGATGGAAACGCCCCAGAGCCATAGGGACGGGGTCGCGGCCAGGGTGATGGAATCGTCCAGGATGCCGGGAAAGTGGGGAATGGTGAAAACAAACACCAGCAAGCCCGCGAACCAGGGGATGCCGCGCGCCAACAGGTGGGCGGGTCCGGTGGGGGAGGCGGGGGCGGTGAATTTGAGGGTGATCATGCGGGCATATTCCCATGCGCCCAGGGAGAGGATGGCGGCCATGGCGGCCCAGCGGGTGTAGGCGCTGAGGATCAGGGCGCCGTAGATGACGACGATCATGACCAGGGCCGAAATGACGCGGACGGCCAGGTTGGACAAGGTTCAGCCTTCCAGGACTTTGCCGAAGCGGCGCTGCCGGGAATGGTATTCATCGATGGCTTCCACCAGCCCGGATTTGTCGAAATCGGGCCACAGGATGGGAGTCACGTACAGTTCGGTGTATGCGATTTGCCAGAGAAGGTAGTTGGAGATGCGCTGATCGCCGCCGGTGCGGATCAGGAGCTCCGGATCGGGGACGTCGGGGAGGTAGAGGTGCGACCGGAAGGATTGCTCGTCGATGGCCTGGGGATCCAGCTCGCCGAGCTTGACGCGCTCCGCCAGGGCGCGGGCCGCGTCCAGGATTTCCTCGCGGCCTCCATAAGAGACGGCCAGGTTGAGTTGCAGGCCGGTGTTGCCTTTGGTGCGCTCGATGCCCCACTCCAGTTCCTTGCGGGTCACGTCCGGGAGCTTGTTCAGGTTGCCCAGGGCGCAGAGGCGGACGTTGTTGTCCATCAGATCCTGGATTTCCTGGCGGACCATGTCCACCAGCAGCGTCATCAGGGCGTCGACTTCCGGAAGGGGGCGTTCCCAGTTCTCGGAGGAGAAGACGTAGATCGTGAGGTATTTGACGCCGAGTTCGCCGCAGGCGCGCACGATTTTCTTGGTGGCCTTCGTGCCTTCGCGATGGCCCATGACCCTGGGAAGCAGGCGCTTCTTGGCCCAGCGGCCGTTGCCGTCCATGATGATGGCGATGTGGGAAGGCGGCTCGCGCATGGCAGACAGCGGACCCTTGCTCAAACGGTGAGAATGTCCTTTTCCTTCTCGGCGATGACCTTGTCCACTTCGGCGATGAACTTGTCCGTCAGGGCCTGGACCTTGTCCATTTCGTGCTTCAGTTCGTCTTCGGAATGGCCCGCGTCCTTGGAGGACTTCTTCAGGTGCTCGTTCTCGTCGCGGCGGATGTTGCGGATGGCGACCTTGCCTTCCTCGCCGATCTTGTTCGCGAACTTGGCCAGTTCCTTGCGGCGTTCGCCGGTGAGGACGGGCATGTTCAGGCGGATGAAGGTGCCGTCGTTCACCGGATTGATGCCGATGTTGCTGGTCAGGATGGCCCTCTCGATAGCCTGCATCAGGCTCTTGTCCCAGGGCTTGATGGCGAGGCAGCGGGGCTCCGGCACCGTGATGGCGGCGGCCTGGCTGATGGGGGTCTTGGTTCCGTAATAGTCGACGTAGACGTTGTCGAGAATGGCGGGAGTGGCGACACCGGTGCGGATCTTGGCGAGATCGCGGCGGACATTTTCCACCGTCTTCTGCATGCGTTCCTTGATGGAAGTCTCGTCCAGCATGGTCTTACTCTCCGCTATTGACCAGGGTCCCGATCTTTTCGCCGCGGGCGGCTTTCGCCAGGTTGCCGCGCACGTTCATGTCGAAAACGAGGATGGGAATGTTGTTCTCGCGGCACAGGGCGAACGCGGAGGTATCCATCACCTTGAGCTGCCGGTTGATGGCCTCGGTGTAGGTGATGGTCTCGAATTTGACCGCATCCTTGTGCTTGTTGGGATCCTTGTCGTAGATCCCGTCCACATTGGTGGCCTTCATGATGATATCGCAATTGCACTCGATGGCGCGCAGGGTGGCGGCGCTGTCGGTGGTGAAGTAGGGATTGCCGGTTCCGGCCGCGAACAAGGTGATGCGGCCCTTTTCCAGGTGGCGCACCGCGCGGCGGCGGATGTAGAACTCGGCGATGGAGGACATCTTGATGGCGCTCATCACGCGCGTGAAGATCCCCTGCTTTTCCAGGGCGTCCTGCATGGCAAGGCAGTTGATGACGGTGGCGAGCATGCCCATCTGGTCGGCGGAGACCCGGTCGAAACCGTATTGGCTCAAGGTGGCGCCGCGGATGATGTTGCCCCCGCCGATGACCACGCCGACTTGGACGCCGCTCTGGTAGACCTGGGCGACTTCCTCGGCGATGGAGCGGATGGTTTCGGGGTCGATGCCGCCGTCCTTATCGCCAGCGAAAGCCTCCCCGCTGAGCTTGAGGAGGACGCGCTTGTACTTTAGGGCGGACATCGGGCTATTGACCCAATTGCAGCCGATGGAAGCCGAGAACCTTGATGGATTCCAGTCCCTGCGACTTGGCCGTGGCGACCAGCAATTTGTCAATCGTCAGCTTACTGTCCTTGACGTAGACCTGGTTCACCAGGCAGTTCTCTTTGTAGAACTTCTGGATCTTGCCTTCCACGATCTTTTCCACGATGTCGCCGGTCTTGCCTTCCTTGAGGGTCAGTTCGCGACCGATTTCGCGTTCCTTCTCGATGATGGAAGCGGGGACATCCTTGGGTTCGATGGCGATGGGACCCGTCGCGGCGACCTGCATGGCGAGGTCCTTGGCCAGACCCGACAGAGCGGGCTTGTCCTTGGCTTCACCGGAATAGCCGAGCTTGACGATGACGCCGATCTTCCCGCCCCCGTGAGAGTAGGTCTCGGCCAATTCATTGGCTCCAACCTTCTCGATCGTGAAGCGACGGATGGAGATCATTTCGCCGATTTTGGCGATGACGGCGGTATTCACTTCCCCGACGGTGGAGCCTTCGAGGGCCTGGCCCTTGAGGGCTTCCGGATCCGCGGGCTTCTTGTCGAGGATGACCTTGGCGACCTTGGCGGTGAAGCCGTTGAAGTCGTCCGAGGCGGACACGAAGTCCGTTTCACAATTGATTTCCACGGCGCAGACGGCGTCGGTACCGGAGGCGAGGACGACCTTGCCTTCCTTGGTTTCCTTGCCTACGCGCTTCGCGGCCACGGCGGCTCCCTGCTTGCGCAGGTACTCGATGGCCTTTTCCATTTCCCCGGCGGTTTCGGAGAGCGCTTTCTTGCACTGAAGGATGCCGAGACCAGTCTTTTCCCGGAGCTCAGCCACCATTTGCGCGGTGACTTCCGCCATTACCCTGCCCCTTCCAGCACCTCTGCGAGGGCGGGAACGGCGGCGACCTGGGTCTCGGCGCCGGCAGGCGCGTTGACGGCGACGATTGCATCCGAGAATACGCGGGTCAGGAGGCCCACGGACTTGATGGCATCGTCGTTGCCGGGAATCGGGAATGCGACCTTGTCCGGATCGGAATTCGTATCCACGATGGCGAACACGGGAATGCGCAAGCGGTTGGCTTCGTGCACGGCGATTTCCTCATGCTCGGAATCGACCACGAACAGGGCTCCGGGCAGGGTCTTCATATGGCGGATGCCGCTGAAGATGCCTTCGAGCTTGCCGCGCTCTTTATTCAGGGAGAGGACTTCCTTCTTGGTGATTTCCTTGAAGAGTCCGTCCGTTTCCATCTTCTCGATCTCTTCGAGGCGCTTGATGGACTTTTTGACGGTGGAGAAGTTGGTGAGCATGCCGCCGAGCCAGCGCTCGGTCACGTAGAATTGGCCGCAACGCACGGCTTCTTCTTTCAAGCATTCCTTGATGGTCTTCTTGGTGCCCACGAAGAGGATGGATTTGCCGGAATGGCGGATCTTCTTCACCGCATCCGTGGCCTTCTGGAGGCAGTCCTGCGTCTTGGACAGGTCGATGACGTAGATCCCGTTCTTCTCGGTGAGAATGAACTTCTTCATCTTGGGATTCCACCGCTTGGTGAGATGCCCAAAATGAATACCGGCTTCCAACATCTCTTTGATTTCGGGTACTGACATTCTGATCCTCTATCCTATTTCTATTGGCTCTATTAGCGCTTGCTGAACTGGAAGCTGCGGCGTGCGCCGGACTTGCCGTATTTCTTGCGTTCCACGGCGCGCGAATCGCGCGTCATGAGTCCATGCTCGCGCATGGCGGCCCGGAACTCGGGCTTGAAGGCGACCAGGGCCCGGGCGATGCCCAGACGTACGGCGCCTGCCGTTCCATTCACACCACCGCCGTTGGAGGTGACGATCACATCCCACTGCTTGTTGAGGTTGAGAATGGTGAGGGGCTGTTCCACGATCATCTCGCGGATGGCGTTGGCGAAGAACTCGGTGAAGGTGCGGTCATTGATGGTCCGCTTGCCGGTTCCGGGCTTTAGAATGACTCGCGCGATGGCGGTTTTGCGACGGCCGGTTGCCCGGTAGGTGTCCTGAGTTGCGATGATATCCTCCTGTGATTTCTGGCCGGCCTACTTGAGGGCCAGCACCTCGGGCTTTTGGGCCGCGTGGGGGTGGACCGCGCCACCGTATACGTGAAGTTTCTTGCCCATGTGCTCGCCCAGAATGGTGTGGGGAAGCATGCCCTTGATGGCGTGGCGGACGGGATACCCGGGACGCACGGCCTGGGCCTGCGCTACGGAAAGTTCGCGCCATCCGCCCGGATGGGTGGAGTGGTTGAAGTAGCGCATCGTCTCGCGCTTCTTGCCCGTGAGGGCGATCTTATCCGCATTGATGATAATGACATGGTCGCCGAGATCCTGGTTGGGGGACCAAGCCGTCTTGTTCTTGCCCATGAGGAGTGCGGCGGCCTTGCTGGCCAAGCGACCAAGCACCACGTCGTTCGCGTCGATGATGAACCATTTGGTCGAAATGGTCTTGGGATTTACCGTAACCGTTTTCATTTCTGCCCTATTAATTAAAAAAAATTAGACAGGTTAAGTTAATAAAGACCCCC
>JAQBPN010000065.1 GCA_028287505.1 Fibrobacterota bacterium
GTGAACTTCAAGACCGGGTCCGCGGAGCTGACTCCGGAATCCTTCCGGGTGCTGGACGATATCGTCCCTCAGTTCCAGGCGAATCCGACCATCCAATTCGAGGTCGCGGGCCATACGGACAACCGTGGCAACGCCACCAAGAACCAGATGCTCTCGCAAGCGCGGGCCCAATCGGTCGCCAACTACTTCATCAGCAAGGGAGTCGACTCCAAGCAGTTGAAGGTCATCGGCTACGGTTCATCCCGCCCCATCGGGCCCAACACCTCGGCCGAAGGCCGGGCGTTGAACCGCCGGGTGGAGCTCAACCGCCTCAACTGAGACGGCAAGCGCGGCATCCATAAGCAAGGGCGGGCTCCGGGAGCCCGCCCTTTTTTTGTGCCCGCAAGCCAAAGGAATGGGAAAGAGCGAAGAAGGGCGGAAGGAAAATCCTACCCGGGCAATACGGGGGCTACGGCCGCGGATTTTCCGCCCACCCGGAGTTCCGCCCAAAGGAATCCCTGCGCCCGGCCCAATGCCGCCCAGGGGATTTCCAAGGCCCGCGCTCCCTCCGCCGGCCGCATACGCAGAACCATGCGTCCGGACACGTCCCGGAACACGATTTCCAAGGTACCTTGGGTGTTACCTAAACCCCGCATATCCACGCGCAGGATCTTTCCGTCCGAAAGCGCCCGCAGGACCGGTCCGGAAGAACCCGCGGCGACTTGCCGTACGCCGGCGCCGCAAATCTGCGTCGCCTGGTAACCCGGCTCCTTCCCCTTCGCCCAGGCATCGAGGGGTGCGTCCAGATTGCAAAGCCGGTTCGCCCCCAAATGCACCTTGGTCGCCGCGTTCATCTCCGTGATCAGATCCGGAAGACTTTCCAGCAGGTTGGAGGAAAGGTCCAGGCTGTCCAGCTTGTCCATGGCCGCCACCGTGAAGGGAATCGTTCTGAGAAGGTTGTCGGACAGATCCAGGTATTGCAGGAAGGGCAGATTGGCGATGGCTTCCGGAAGCGTATCGAGGGAGTTACCGGCCAACAGCAGTGTCGTCAGGTTCACGAGCGTATAGGTTTCGCCTGGAAGCGAGGGCAAACCGTTGTCGCGGAGCCCCAGGAGCAGAAGCTTTTTCAGGTTGGCGACCTTGGGATCCAATGCCTTGAGCCGGTTGCCTCCCAGGTCGAGTTCCACAAGCTGGGAAAGATCCCAAAGTTCCCCGGGAACGGAATCCAGAAGATTGTCCGTGAGCGTCAGGTATTTCAAGGCGGAGAGTCCGCCGATTTCCGCCGGCAGCTTCACCAGCTTCAGGCCGGAGAGCTTGAGCGCGGACACGCGATCCGATTCCACCGTGATCACCTGGGAGGCCGGGGTGGAAACGAGACCATTCTGATCCAGGAGCAGGCGCACTGCCAAAGTGTCCTGGACGAAATCCTGGGCGTATGCGGGAGCGCAAACCGATAGTGTGGCGAGCGCGGCGAGGAAGAAAAACGGATTGCGGATTTTCATGGTTTTCAATTATAGCGCAAATCCCCGGACCCACAAGCGAACCGATTGGTACACGTGCGTCCGCATCCGGGCGCACCCATGGGTACGCGGCCTCCGGGTTCCTTTGGTGACGATAGCCCGATCGCGCGGGAAACCCGGATCTCCGGCATGGGAGGGATCTGGCACCGCCCTTGCTTAAGCTCGATACGCCCATTGGAACGGGCCAAAACAAAAACCAGGAGTTCCCACATGATCATGAAGAAGCTTATACTCGGCACCCTGATGGCCGGTTGCCTGTCCATCGGTGCTTCGTTCGCCGATGACACCAAACCTGCCGGACCCAGTGATGCGCAGAAAGCGAAACTCGAAGAGCTGAAGGCGAAATTGGAAGTCCAGCGCGACGCCTGGAAGGCCGGTCACGACAGCCTCACCGCGGAACATAAGGCCGAAATCGAAAAGCGCATCGCGGAGCACAAGGCCGCCATGGAAAAGCGCAAAGCCGAGATGGACGCTATCAGGGACAAGGCCAAGGCCCTGATCGAAGAGTATAAAGGGAAGATCAAAGCCGCCAGCGATTCCGGCAAGGCCGCCCTGGCCAAGGAACTGGCCGACAAGCTCAAAGAACTCCACGCCTCCATCGCGATGGATCACAAGGGCAAGTTCGACTCCGACAGGAAAGGCCGTGAAAACGACCTGGACGGCATGAAAGGCGACCTGAAAAAGCACATCGACGAGATCAAGGCCGACATCGAGAAGCACAAGGCCGAGCTGGACGCCAAGCGCGCCGAATGGCTCAAGAACCACCCCGTCGACAGCACGGGTCATGGCGGCATGACCCCCGAACAACAGGCCGCCATCAAGGCCAAGTTCGAGGAATGGTTGAAGACCCACCAGGGCACGGCTCCCACGACTCCTTAATCCAGTCCGAACCGGGGCCGCGGCTCTATAGCCGCGGCCGTCCGGGGAAGCACCCTTCCCTGTACGCGCCGGTTTCGCTATCTTCAACCCGGGTTTATCCCGGGTTTTTTATTGCCAGAAAATGATCCCTCTCCGTAATCTCATCACCACCGTGCTCATCCTGGCGGCGGCGTTTTCCCTATCGGAAGCCAAGCGCCCGGCCAAGCGATCCGGGGGCCAGCCCCACGGGGACTGCAAGACCATGGTGGATTCCCTGGTCCACCTGTACGAAGCCGGCGACCCGGCCTACCTGACCTGGGACGTCTCCGCGGCCAAATGCGACTCCAGCCAGCTGTATACGGCCTATTATTACCAGGGCATCGGCTTCCTGTTCATTTCCGCGTGGAAAGAGGCTTTGTACTTCCTGACGGCCGCCCGGGACATCGGCGGTCCCAAGGACGAGGAAATCCTTTACCATCTGTGGACCGTATACCGGAAGCTGGATCGCTACCAGGAAATGGAGCGCCTCACCCTGGAGTTACACCAACGTTACCCCAGCTCCCTCTTCCTCCTGGAAATCCTGGACCAATGGAAATCCGTGAAATCGTCCACCCGGGTCTGGTCTTGGGGATATTCTTCCAAAGCCGCGTGGGCCGGCACCAAAACGCCTTACCTGGATCATATCCTCACCAACCGGCTGAGCGCCGAAACGGGTCAGAAATGGGGCAGCCACCAATTCCGGGAAACCGGGTCCATGTCCCTGAAATCCAAATGGGACGATCGGGTCCTGGGGGGATTCCAGGGCAACCTGGGCGCCGAATACGAACATCGGGGACTCACCGCCCAGGCCGATTGGGGCGTGGGTTTCGAATCACGCAAGGTATCCGATGCCGTTTTCATCAGCAACGACGCGCAATCCCTGTTGGTGGATTCCAACTGGAACTTCCAGCAAGGGCGCCTGGCGCTGGGGTACTCCTTTACATCGGATGCCGGATGGAATCTGAACTGGAATGCAAGCCTGTATCAACTATCCCCCGATTGGCGGATTGTGGGCCTGAGCCATTCCCAGAGTCTCCTTTTTTCGGATTTCATCCTGATAGGCTATGTGGATCTGCAAAAGCACTGGATCACGGATACCAGCGGCCGGGGATCCGGTATCAATCTGGACGGGATGATGACGCTCAGCTTCAGCCTCACTCCTTATTTTTCCTTGGGAAAACATTCCTTGGGTCTGGGTCCCACCTACTATGTATCCCGCATGCATTATCCCGGCGGCGGCGTCATCGCGGAGAATGTGGACTGGCAAAACAGCGTGACGGGAACGGCATCGTACGGATATGACGTCAGGTCCTGGTGCCGGCTCTCATTGAGCGCTTCCTACGGATATGATTTCAACAACAGCCTGGATTTCCAGGACAGCGTGGAAACCCGGGCCTATTCCCGGAAAGCCATTTACGGCATGGAAGCCGGTTTCTCCCTCTCCTACTGAACCCGGACTGTACCGTTTGGTACGCGCAAGTACCCGGCGGAACGGAAAAGGTTTTCCGTTCTTGAAACGGTTGCGTTTTACCTGGGATTTGGGCGATACTCTGGTATGTTTTTCGCTCCGGTAAAACAACACCTATTCTTATTTTAACGATCATGCACACAAGCACCCGACATCTCCTTCCGCTCCTGCTGCTTGCCGGCATGTTGGGCATCGCTTCGGCGCGGACGGGCGTCGCGGCCAGGGATGGCTTTTCCGACGACCACGGTCCGTCAGGCGGAACGCTTTCCGCGGAAACCTCCAAGCAACGGTTGGATCAGGTCACGGAGAATTTTTCCCGGTTGCAATCCATGCCGGCCATGCAGAACTCGCCGGAAGCGGCTTCGCAGTTTTGGAACATCCAGGATCTCATCACCAAAGCCCGGGAGAGTCTGGCCGCCGGGAACAACCAGGCCGTCATGACCTTCTGCCAGCAAATCGATTTGCGTATCGGCGAAATCTACACGAAGGAAAAGCCCCGCATCCGATCGGATGTTGGTTCCAGCGGGCCCGGTTCCGGCGGCGATTCCTCCCGCATCCGCGAAGATCTGAAAACCCGCGCCGAATCGGATATCGAACGCGTGGGGTTGCTTTCCCAACGGTTGGGCGCCGGCAAGAATCCCTGCGCGTCGGAAGTGCTGGGCAAGAGCCTGCTCCTCCTGGAAAACGCCAAGCAGGGCATCGCCTCCGATCGCCTGGCCGCGTCCCGCGAATTCCTCACCCAAGCCGAGGCCCTGATGCCGGAGCTGCAGCGTCTGGTCCAGGAAAGCGCCAACTCGGAGAAGCAAGGGTCTTCCGCCCCGTCACACGGCTCCTGCAACGATCAGCAGCCCTCGGCCCAGGCATCCCTGGCCCAGGCTTCGGAAACCTATCACCGCCTTCTGGAGCGGTATACGCGCCTGACGGAGCAATCCACCGGCAGCGAGGATCCCAAGTCCGCATCCATGAAGACGCGCGTCCAGGAGCTCCTGGACAAGGCCAAGGAAGCCCTGGCCACGGGGCAGCCCGAGGCGGCCAAGGAGTACTGCCTCAAGGCGGAAGGCCTGCTTCCGGACCTGCGCCGCACCGTTTCAGCCACCGGGGGCGACCGGTTGACGCCCGCCGCGTGGCAACGCCTCAAGGCCAAACTGGACCGCGCCACCGAGATCGTCTCCTCTTCCGGGAACGACAAAGCCGCCCGGATCCTGGAAAAAGGCCAAGAGCACTTCGAACGGGCCGAACGCAACCATGCGGACGGCCAGGCCGCCCGCGCCGAGGTGGAAATGGACATCGCCCTCAAACTCGCCGCCAAAGCGGTGGATATCGCCAGGGCCGGCGGCCGGTAACAAACCCCATTCGCGCTGTGAATCCGAACCGGCCCCTCTCAAGGGGCTTTTGTTTTCCGGCGAATCGTGATAGCTTTAGACAGCTTGGAACACAAAAAGTCCTTCACCCTTCTCCTTCCCTTCCTTCTCTGCCTGGCCGCCTCCGCGATCGCCGCCGAACCCGCCGATTCCCTGGCCTTTGCGGCCAAACGCCGCCAGATCCTGGAACGGAATCCGGACGAGCGCGCCACCTTGATCCTGGAAGCCGCCGAGGACCTGGCCCGGGACGGGTATTACACGGAAGCGCTTGATCTGATTTTCTCCCTGGAAAATCCGGAAGCCGCCCAGGCGGATTGGGATTCGGATTTTACCGTGGAGCCCCGGATCCCGGCGCCGGCGTCCCATCCCCTCGGAACCTCCGCTTCCGGATATGTGCAGACCTCCATCGACTACGAAGAATGGGAGGGGCTGGATACCCTGGTATCCGGCAAGGTGCGGACCAAATTGGATTGGGATCCCAACGGCGGCCTGATCGACCGCATCAGCAGCGTCTTCCAGGGATCCGATCGCAACGCGTACTTCGACGTGGCGGCGAAAGGCGCCGCTTGGCGGAGGATGCTCAAGTTCGAAGGGACCGTGCAATCGGAGAAAATGCTTTGGCAGCCTTACTCGGACTCCCTCGATCGCATTTACGCGCAAGCCAAACTGGAGGGCAATACGCGCGCGCTGGGGAAGCCCGTTTCCGTGGTGACTCCCGTTTTCGCCGAGGTGCAACAGTACCGCCACGGCAAGTTCGGCTCGCAATCCTACCGCGCACTGGGAGCCACGCCGGGATTGGAGGCCGTATCCGGGGATTTGCGGAAGTCGCTGATACTCTCCTGGGAGTTGCGCAATACGGATTTCCCGTCCGCGCGATCCGACGGCAATTATCGCAACGGCCCGGTCGCATCGGGGGAATGGTACGGCAACCGCATCACCATCGACGCGGAAACCCGCTTCCAGACCACGCGCTTTTTCCGGGACACCTCGCGCTATCGCCTGAAGGAATTGGAAACCCGCGGGGGCGCCTTCGTGAGGACCTGGCGGTGGCTGCGCGCGGGGATCCGGACCTCCGGGAACACGGAAATCGACGACTACCAGGACAGCGTATATATCCCCATCGACACGCGCATCCTGGGATCCTACCAGTTGAAGGGATCGTCCTGGATGGCGCAGCCCCAGTTGATCGCGGACGTGACCCCGGCCGTTTCCGCCACGGTTTCCCTGGGCTATACCCAGGCACGCTTCCCCATCCTCAACCGGGTGGGAGGCTTCAACCTGCAGACTCCAAAATACCTGGAAGAATCCTATGATGATTGGAAGCCCAGCCTTGGCGTCACAATCCTGACGAAAGCTATCTTTTTGACGGTGTCGGCCGACTACGAGGAAAACTGGATTGCCAATTCGCCGGAATACACCGTGGGCTCCAGCCGGGGGATCGGTTTGAACTTCGATATGACCTGGAAAGTCCGGCCCTGGCTGGAAATCGACGGGTCCGGCATGCTGTCCCGCGGCCGCGACTTCGGCGCCTTGCCGGGACGCATCCAGAATATGCGCTCGTTTTCCCTGGGTCTGATTTCGAGATTCCCATGAGACGTCCGTTGCTGGGCGCCTTGGCGGGCGCCGCCGCCGCCCTGATCCTGCTTTTCGGATTCTCGGCCTGGCTCTTCTCCCGCAACATGGGGCAAGCGCGCCACAAGTCGGAAGAGCGCATGACGGGACTGGCGGAGTACATCGAGGAACATCTCAAAGAAGACATTTTTTCCTTTCCCTTCGAGTTCCAGCCCTCCATGTTTCCCGAGTCCTACGCGGAGCAGCAAGGAAAATGGCTGAGCCGTCTCACGCGCGCTACCGGCCTGGAACGCGCCGTGATCACGGATTCCGCCGGCCTGGTCTACGCCAGCAGCCAGAACCTGATCGGCAGCGGCGAGGAGATCCGCCCTTACCTGGTGGACAAAGGGCTCTTCGCCCTGGCGGCGAAAGAGAACCGTCCCATCTTCACTCCGCTCTCCGAAATCGACGGCGTCCATTTCCAATCCCTTTACTACCCGTTCACGGTGCGGGACAAGCGGCACCTGGTGGTGCTGGAATCGGATCAGAACTTCATAGCCTACGTGGAGCAGTTCCGGAATTACCTGTGGTTCGCTTCCCTGGTCCTGCTCGCCCTCTTCGCCCTGCTGGCCGCCGGCCTGTTTTTCCTGGAAAGGCAATTCCAGGCGGCCCTGGAGGTGTCGCGCCGCAACGAACATCTGGCCTTCCTGGGAAGGACCAGCGCGGAACTGGCCCATGAACTCAAGAATCCCCTCGCCATCATGAAGGCATCCGTGGACGTCCTGCGCATCAAACTCGATCCCGGCCGCGAGCACGCCGCCTTCGGCTATCTCTCGGAAGAGGTAATGCGCCTTTCCCGCATGATCGGGAACATATTGGGCTTTTCCAGGGACAAACCCCTGGAAGCCAAACCCTTCAGGCCCCTGGGAGCCTTGCAGGAAGCGCGCGAGATCCAGCGCCTGGATTTTCCGGGAGTGGAATGGACCCTCGGGCTTCCCGAGGACCTGACCCTGATGGGCGATCGGGACGCGTTCCGCCAGGTGGCCGAGAACCTGGGGCGCAACGCATCCAACGCCATGGGCGGCAAGGGTAACATTATGGTTACCTGGGAGGCGCGCGATCGCGGCGGGGCCATGCGGTTTTCGGATTCGGGTCCGGGGCTTCCCCAGGCCATCCGCGGGCGCCTGTTCGAGCCTTTCGTGTCCGGATCGAAGACCGGCACCGGGTTGGGGCTTTCCATCGTGAAAAGCCTTTGCGAACGCGCGGGCTGGAGCATCACCCTGGCTTCCGACGCGGGCGTGGACGGAAAGCCCACCTGTTTCGAAGTGGGCATTCCCAAAGCCAAGCTGGTTCCCGCGCCCAAGGCCGGGGTCACGGGCGAAATCCGGGCCGTTGCGGGCCCGGCCAAGGAGATTTGATGGCAAGGATACTGGTGGTCGATGACGAACCGAAAATGCGCGCGCTCCTGGCGATGGCGCTTTCCGCGGAAGGCATGGACGTGGCCGAAGCGGACTCCGCGGAATCGGCCCTGGCGGCCCTCGGCCGCGGCGACGCGTTTTCCCTGCTGGTCACGGACGTGCGCATGCCCGGAATGTCGGGTCTGGATCTGGTGAAGCGCGCGCGCCAGGATCACCCCGGCCTGGAGTGCATCGTCATGACCGCCCATGTCGACGCAGGCACGGGCGTGGAAGCGATGCGGAACGGCGCTTTCGAATACGTGACCAAACCTTTCGAGATGGACGAGATGGTGCTGCTCGTCCGTTCCGCCCTGGAAAAGGGCCGCCTCCGGGACGAAGTGTCCGATTTGCGGGTCCGGGAAACGGGGCGTTACCATCTGGACCGCATCATCGGCGATTCGAAGCCGATGCAGGAAGTGATCCGGCAGGCCAGGATGGTGGCCAAGCGCGACACCATCGTGCTGGTGCGGGGCAAGAGCGGCACCGGCAAGGAACTGGTTGCGCGCGGCATCCATGCGGAAAGCGGCAGGGAAACCTTCATCGCGGTGAATTGCGGCGCCATTCCCGAGACCTTGCTGGAATCGGAACTCTTCGGGCATGAGAAAGGTTCCTTCACGGGGGCCCACGCCCAGAAGACCGGCTATTTCGAAAGGGCCGGAACCGGCACCATCTTCCTGGACGAAATCGGAGACGTCTCCGCGGCCATGCAGGTCAAGCTCCTGCGCGTGCTCCAGGAACGCGAATTCAGCCGCGTGGGGGGATCGCGCGTGATCCGCACCCAGGCGCGCGTCATCGCGGCCACGCACCGCAACCTGGAAGACGAGGTCAAGAAGGGGACGTTCCGGGAGGATCTCTATTTCCGCCTCAACGTCTTCCCCATCTACGTCCCTTCCCTGGTGGAACGCATCGACGACGTTCCGGCCATGGTGGACGCCTTCTTGCGCCGCTTCAGCCATGCGGCCGGCATCGCGGAAGGGGTCATGTCCAAGCTGTTGGAATATTCCTGGCCCGGCAACGTGCGGGAGCTGGAGAACTGCGTGGAGCGCGCGGTGATCATCGCCTCCGGCAAACCCCTGGAGATCTCCCATCTGCCCGAACATATCCGCCACAAGAAGGTGCTGGAAACGCCCTCCGCCTTCCGCCTGCCGGAAACGGGCCTGTCCCTGGATGAGTTGGAGAAAAGCCTGCTGCTGCAGGCCCTGGAAATGACCTCCGGAAACAAAACCAAGGCGGCGGGATTGCTCGGCATCACCCGCCGGGCCCTATACTCCAAAATGCATACCCATTCCATCAAAGGCTTCGGAAGCGAGGAGTCCCCGGAATGATCCAGTCGCAAGGGACGCGCCTTTTCAAGCGGTCCATGGTTGCAGCCTGGGCGGCGGCGCTGCTGGGCCTGGCCGGCGTCCGCTCCCCGGAGGCCGCCGCCACCCAATGGCGGGTCGAGAATGCCTTTCCGCACATGACGTTCGCGGACCCGGTGGCCCTGGCCGCGGCGCCCGTAAGCGGATGGATCTATGTCGCCGAGCAGGAAGGCCTCTTGCTGGCCTTCCCACCCGACTCCAGCGTCCGGGAAAAGGTCATCGTGCTCGAAATCACCACGCAGACCCAAGGCGGGTTCGGCAAGGAGGATTGCGGCCTGCTCGGTTTCGCCTTCCATCCTGAATTCGGCAAGGCCGGTTCCCCCAACCGGGGCTTCCTCTACGTGTACTACAACTACAGCGACAAACCCGTCGTCCCGCCCGCGGGGCAGAAACTTTCCTCGGATACGCATTCACGCAACCGGCTCTCGCGCTTCACCGTGCCGGATGGAACCCTGCAGGCCGATCCCAAATCCGAACTCGTCCTTATCGATCAGACGGATACGCAGACCTGGCACAACGGCGGCGGCATGTTCTTCAATCCCATGGACGGATTCCTCTACCTGACCAACGGCGACGAAGGCTGCAACTGCCACAACGATCAGAAGCTGGACAAGAGCCTGTTCTCGGGCGTGTTCCGCATCGACGTGGACAATCGCGGAGGATCGGTCAGCCATTCCATCAGGCGGCAGCCCGTGAACGGGAAGACGGCCTATTACTCCATCCCCAACGACAATCCCTTCGTGGGCGACGGCATGCTGGAGGAGTTCTGGGCCCTGGGCTTGCGCAGCCCGCACCGCATGACCTACGACGCCCCCGGCGACCTGATCTGGCTGGGAGACGTGGGCAACGGGTACCGCGAGGAAGTGGACATCGTGCGCAAGGGCGCGAATTACCAATGGACCCTGGAAGAAGGGCCCTCCCAGCATCCCAAGCCCGCGGCCGCTCCGGGCATCTGGACCGATCCCATCCATTACTACGACCATCAAGGCTCCAGCAACGCTATCATCGGCGGCTATGTCTATCGGGGCTGCGCCAACGCCGAAGACCTGGGCGGGAAATACGTGTTCGGCGACTTCGGCCACAATACCGTCTCGGCCATGACCTTCAATCCCTCCGCCACCCTGGGCGCGGAAAAGACCCAGGTCGACGAATTGCTCACGCTTCCTCTCCAGGGCGATTATGTCAATGGATTGACGTCCTTCGGCGTGGACGCCAAGGGGGAACTTTACCTGCTGACGCTGGGACAGGAGGCGAAAATATGGAAACTGGCCGGACCGCATACCCGGACGGATTGCGCCAACAACGCCATCCGCCCCCAGGGTAATGCAGCAGTTACCCCCTTCCCGGTCCGGTCGGGGGCGGGCGGAATCATCTTCGATGCGCCGGACGGCCTGGCCTATACCGTAGGCATCACCGCCCTGGACGGGCGCCTGCTTGCCCAGGCTAGCCCCAAAGGCAGATTCATTTTCCATCCGGGGCCCGGCGGTTTTCCGGCCGGCGTCGTGCTTGTGCGCATCGGGAGCCGGGGCCGGGTCTGGAACTTCCGGACGCCTTTGCTGCCCTGAACACACGGTCCCCCGCCGCTTGAGCGCGCCCCGGGATCCTTGAAACATCCAGGTAACCCGTATCTCTCCGGTTACTCAGGAACGAACCCCGACACCCCTGTCGGCCCTTCCGACATCGAAGTTGTATCGGACTCCGGCGCTTCCCCGCACGGGGGATCTTGCGGCTTGCCTGGGCCTTGCCGCGGCGTTTATCTTAAAGATCGAACGCCCGGGCGGAAATCCGCGATTTCTTTTTTCGATTCCATTCCATTCAAGGAGATTCCCATGAAAAAGTTCATCTTTCCAGGCGGCTCCGGAACCAAGGGCCTGCTGATGGCCGGCTTGGTGGCGGGAGCCTTCGGCTTGGCCCTGTCCAACCAGGGAACCTACGGGTCCCAAAGCAGCGGCAGCGGTGCCATGGGCAGGGACGACACCTCCAGCCAATCGGGCCAATACGGCGGGACCGGCAGCGCCGGGGGTACGGGCATGACCGGCGCGGCGCAGCTTCCTCCCAACGTGACTCCGGGCTGGAAAATCCGGGTCTGTTCGGAAAAGACCAAGGCCAGCAACATCAACTTCTCCATCACATCCGCCGACAAGAAAGCGGCGGGTTCGACGAAGGAGCAATCCGGGACCGGGGGATCCATGGGCAGCGGCTCCATGGGCGGCACCGGATCCGCGAGCGACAATAGCCAGTCCTCGGGCGGATCCGCCACCGAAAGCACCCAGCCCTCGGGAACGGAGGCCCAGACCGGCGCCACCGGAACCATGTCCCCGCAGACCGCGATGTGGTCCCAGGGCGAACCCACCGAGATCACTCTCCCCACCGAACTGCAGAGCTCCGATCGTATCCGCCTGGAAGCCACTCCGGGGGAAAAGAACAAGGAAGCCTCCGTGTGCGTCCTTTACAACGATCACGTGGCCAAGAAGCTGAAGTTCGATGACAAAGAAGTGAGCACGGTGAAAAAAACCGAAACCGGGGAATGCGGCTGCTGAAGCCCGGACCGGCCGGTGACGGCGATACGGGCGTGATACTACCTTTCCCATCATGTCCTGTATCGCCCTACTCACCGACTTCGGAACCGAAGACTGGTTCGTGGGGACGATGAAAGGCGTCATCGCCTCCATCGCCCCCAAGGCCCAAGTCATAGACATCTGCCACGATATCCCGCCCGGCGACATCCGCGCGGGCGCTTTCGGTCTCCTCGCCTCCTACCGGTATTTCCCCCGCGGCACCATTTTCGTGGCCGTCGTGGATCCCGGCGTCGGTGGCCCGCGCGAGGCGCTGCTCGCGGAGGCGCATGGCTGCCATTTCATAGGCCCGGACAACGGATTGCTTTCCTACGCATTGGCGGGCGGTCCTCCCGGCACGGGGGGAGCCAGGCACGCCGTCTCTTCCCTGAAGCCGCCTTCCCCTGATGGCCAGGCCGGCCGCATCCGCGTGATCGAGAATCCCGCCTATCGCCTGCCCGGCACGGGATCCACCTTCCACGGCCGCGACGTCTTCGCGCCCGCGGCCGCCCACCTCAGCCTCGGCAAGTCCACCGGATCCTTCGGCAAGCGCAAAGAGGATTTCATCGAGCTTCCCTTTCCCGTCCCTTACAAGCTGCGGGGGACGGTCACCGGGCAGATCGTCCATGTCGATCGGTTCGGCAACGCCATTACCAACCTCACGCCCCGGGACCTGGAAGGCCTGTCCGGCGCGCCGGGCAAGACCGGCTCCAAGAGCGTCGTCCTCAAAGCCAAGGGAAAAGCCTTCCCCCTCGCGGGCTTCTACTCCGAGGCCGCCCAAGGCAAACCCTTGTCCGTGGCCGGATCCTCCGGCTTTCTGGAGCTGTCCATCAACGGCGGCAACGCGGCCAGGAAATTCGGTTTGAAGCGCGGGGATCCGGTCAAGGTCGCGTAAGCGGCCGCCCCATCAGGATCGCATCCATCACGCGGCTGGTCCTGGCGGCCGTTTCACCCGTACTGGGACATTTTCCCGCGCCGTTCAG
This sequence comes from Fibrobacterota bacterium, assembly GCA_028287505.1. Lineage (GTDB taxonomy): Bacteria > Fibrobacterota > Fibrobacteria > UBA11236 > UBA11236 > Chersky-265. Next base: position 13,133 of record JAQBPN010000065.1, read on the forward strand.
CTCCGCCACGATGCTCTCAATCAAGGGCTGCTGGATATGCCGGGGGTTTGCGATGGGGAATTCCCGCACACCGTCCGCGGAGATCCATTGGATGGGCGACTCTCCGAAGGTGGCGAATGCGAGCTTGCCTTGGCTTCCGGCGATCTCGACCCGGTCCTCGCGGGTATGGGCCGAGAAACTCCAGACTCCCGCTCCCAGCGCTCCGGACTCGAATGCGAAAGCCGCGGCCACGGCATCCTCCACCCTGTGGAGCCCGGATTGGTTGGCGGCCAATCCCTTGGCCTCGGCGATGGGGCCCAGCAGATAATCCAGGATGTCCAGCGTGTGCGACGCCAGGTCCAGGAACAGCCCCCCGCCGGCGATTTCCGGGACCACGCGCCAAGGCGGATCCGCCTTTTCCAGGAAGGCCGCGCCCGGGGCATGGGCCAGGGTAACGGACACGCTACGTACCTCCCCGATGCCGCCCTGTTCCAGGATCTCCTTGACCTTGAGGAAGCGGGGCAGGCGGCGGCGGTAATAGGCCACGAACAAAGGCGCCTTGGCGTCCCGGCATGCCGAGATCATGGCCAGGCATTCCGCGTAGTCGCGCGCCATGGGTTTTTCCACATAGACGGGCTTGCCGGCGAGGGCGGCCTTCAAGGCGTACGCGGCGTGGGTATCGGGAGGAGTGGCCACGTAGACCGCGTCCACGTCCGGGTCCCGGATGAGCGCTTCCGCGTCGTCGTACCACCTGGGCACGCCATGGCGTTCCGCGAAGTCCCTGGCCTTGGCTCCGTTCCGGCGCATTACGGCGGTAAGGGCCGAATACTCCGCCTTTTGGAAGGCGGGACCGCTCTTCACCTCGCAAACATCGCCACAGCCGATGATGCCCCAGCGGATTGTCCGGAACCCCATGACGTGGAAAAGTAATATCTTATGGAAATGAAGGATAAATACGGCGAATTCCTGGGCGTGGCCATCCGCGCATCGGAAGAAGCGGGCGGCATCGCCCGTTCCATGCAGCACGCGCTCCGGGACATCCGTTTCAAGGGCGAAAAGGACGTGGTCACGGAGGCGGATCTGGCCTGCGATGCCGCCATCCGCAAAAGCCTTACCGCGGCCTATCCCGGCCATAACCTCATCACGGAAGAAGAGGAAGCCGTCGAACACGGCAGCGAATACACCTGGTACGTGGACCCCATCGACGGCACGGTCAACTACTCGCGGGGATTCCCCCTGTGGGGCGTTTCCATCGGTCTCCGCAAAGGGGAGTCCATGATTGCGGGATGCATCTGGCTGCCGGCCCTGGAAGAGATGTTCACGGTCACCCTGGGCGGGGGAGCCTATTTGAACGGCAAACACATCCAGGTCAGCGGCGTCACGGAAATGCACGCCGCCATCATTTCCCACGGCGATTTCAACATCGGCAATACCGAAGAGCAACGCAAGGAGATGAACGAGCGGAACCTGCAATCCCGCGGGCGCGCGGCGGCGGCCCTGCAAAGGGTCAAATGCCTGGGTTCAGCCGTGGTGGAGGGATCCTTCGTGGCCGCGGGGCGCATGGAGGCCTATTGCATGCTGGCCATGAAACCCTGGGACGTGGCCGTGGGAAGCCTGCTGGTGACCGAGGCGGGCGGAATGGCGACCCACTTGGACGGCGGAAAATTCTCCATCGACGGCCCCGACGCGCTTTTCAGCAACGGCATCCTGCACGAGCAGATGCTGAAGGTCCTGCAACTGGGCTGACGGCGGGTTTTTTAAAGGCAGGGGGAAAGACGCGAGGGCTTCGCAGCTGGCCTCGCTATTTGTCCTTGTCGGACATGGAAGGATCCAGTAGGTCGCAGACCTTCTGGAGGAGCCCATTGGGGCTGAAGGGTTTGGGCAGGAAATCGGCTTCCGCGTCCCAAACTTCAATCTGCACGTTCACGTCCGCATTGTACCCGGAGATGTAAAGCACCTTCATTTCCGGCCGCTTGGGCCGGAGAAAACGGGCCAACTCCATCCCATTGGTCCGAGGCATCACCAAGTCCGCGATCAGCAGACTGATGGGACCCTGATAGGATTCGCTCACCTGCTTGGCCTCGTCGCTGTCCTTGGCCTCGAGCACGTGGTAATCGTTGATTTTGAGGATTTCCTTGACCAGGGTGCGATTGGAAGCGATGTCGTCCACCACCAGGATTGTAGGCTGTTTTTCCGTACCCATCGCCAGCTTGTCCGCGTTCCGCCACCAACCGGGGGCTTAGCCTGAAAACTATATTATTCCCCGGCCTGCTAGTATAAAATAGCGCCGAAAGGCCCAAGGGGTTAGGCGTTTTCCCGGGATCGCCGGAAGTTCAGGGGCGAAAGCCCGACAGGCGCTTGGACCGCGTGGAGTGTTTCAATCTTTTGAGGGCCTTTTCCTTGATTTGCCTCACTCTTTCCCGGGTGAGGTTGAAGCGCTGGCCGATTTCCTCCAGGGTATATCCCGTATCCACGCCTATGCCGAAATAGAGTTTGACCACTTCTTCTTCCCGATCGCCCAAGGTCCCCAGCACGTTGCGTACTTCGTCCCTGAGGCTGCCCACCAGCACGAACTCATCGGGGCTTTCCGCATTCTCGTCCTTCAACATGTCGCCCAGCTTGCCCTCTTCATCCGCCTGGAGCGGAGACTCCAGGGAGATGGGATTGGCCGAGAGTTGCATGCATTCCTGGATTTCATGCTCGTCCACGGAAAGGTGGAAGGAGAGCTCGGAAGGCGAAACGGATCGGCCCAGCTTTTGTTCCAGCTTGACCCCGGATTTCCCGATGCGGTGGATGGCGCTGACCCGGTTCAACGGGATGTTGATGATGCGGGATTGTTCGGCCAGGGATTGCAGGATGGCCTGGCGGATCCACCATACCGCGTAGGAGATGAACTTGAAGTGCTTGGTTTCGTCGAAGCGCTTTGCGGCGCGGATCAATCCGAGATTGCCCTCATTGATGAGGTCGGTCAGGGGCAGCCCCTGGTTCTGGTAGTTACGGCAAACGGAGACCACGAACTTCAGGTTGGAGCTGATCAGTTTGTTCAAGGCGCGGCGGTCGCCTTGGCGGATCCGCAGCGCGAGATCGGCTTCTTCATCCAAGGAAAGGTTTTTGCTCTTGCTGATTTCGCGTAGGTAGAGGGTAAGGCCGGTATCATCTCCCAGGAATTTCAGGGGGCGATCGGCAATCCCCGCAGTCGGCTTCTTCTCTTCCGCCAAAGCTGTCTCCTTGATTTTTGAGTCCTTTTGGGGACCTCACCTCTTCGACTATCGAAAAAGTGAGACTAATATGGATTTCCTCCCCAAGCAACACAACTAATATTTTGAAAAGGTTAAATATGTCAAATTTTGGTAAATTGATGGGTTTCTTGGGTAAAATCGCCGCTTTGGTTCTGAATTTTCGGCAATTTCGGAAGGCCAAGCGCCCATGTAAAAACTCCTTCTTTGCCGGGAACGGAATAAAAATGACATAATCCGTGGGAAGGAATTACGCGGTCCCCTCGATTCGACGTCTAAAGCATAATGTCCGGGAAAACCCCAAAAGACCCTATCCGCATCCTCAACGGCATTCTGTCCTTGGGACTGCTCTTTGTGCTTGCGGCCGCCGCCGGATTGGCCGCGACCGCCGTATCCGAATCATCGCGCCGGGAAAAAACGGCCATCCATCCCATTGACGGTTCCGGACTGCGGCCGGAAAGAATCCAGGGAAAATACGGCTATGTGAATGAAGCCGGCAAGGTGATCATCGCTCCCACATTCGACGGCGCCGACGCGTTCAGCGAGGGCCTGGCCATGGTACTCTGCTCGGGACGCTTCGGATACATCGATTCGCAAGGCGTGTTCGCGATCCCCGCCATCTACCGGCACGCGCGCGCGTTCCAGGACGGTTACGCTCCCGTCCGCTTCGACGGAACCTGGCTGACCATCGACCGGGGCGGAAAACCCGTGGTGGCCGCCCTGGAGGAAAAGCCCTAGGTATCACGCGTGTTACCGTAGGCGCGGCTCCCTGCCGCAAGGGCTCCCGCGGGCTTTCACCGCGGAATTCCCCGGAAAACCGCTCTTCCCCACGCCCTCCGAAAAATCGTAATTGATCACATGTCTTCCTACCGCCTGCTCTGGTCCGTTCTATGCGCATCCCTGGCCGTGATGGATTGCTCCCTCGCGCGCTTTCCTGGAAAGCCTTTCGACGGAAAATCGTTCTGGCGGAACACGGTGAAAATCCCGGCCGCGGACGAAACCCCGCCGCTGGTCGCTTTGGACGTGGTGGGCAGGGACACCGTCCTGGTCCTGACGACGGGGCAAGAGCCGGAGGCGGTGGAGTTGTCCCCGGACGACAGCCTGGTGCTCATCGCTTTGGCCATGGACAGGGACGGCGGGGTGAAGGATCTCTCCCTGACGGGGAACGCCGTCGTGTCCTGCAAAGATCCCATTACGGGAAAGATCACATCCCGATCCACGGGATTCATGCGCCGTACCGTTTCCGGTTCCCCCGCGCGCCACAGGGCGGCCATCCGGAAATCCTCGCGCTTCGTCCTCAAGGCCGGGGACTTCGCCGCGTTGTGCCGGGGCCGGGGAATCACCGGCATGGTCGGCCAGGCCACGGTGCGCACCCTGAATTTCCACGGCGGGCATGCGGTCAGCCCGCGATTGGAATTCCGCCTGACGGAAGCGGATGCCGCGATCCTGGCCGCGCGCGCTCCGGCAACGGTAACCCAGACAATACAGCCACCTACCGGTTCCGGTTACGGCGCGGGTTCCGGGTCCATGGGAGGGAGCGGGGAGACCGTTTCCGGACCCGAGGCCCCGGCGGCCAATTGCCCATTGTCGGCGTCGCCGTCGGGACCTTCGCAACTCTGCGGCGAATCGCCCGTACCTTTCGTGTCACCCAAGCCCCCGGCGGCCGCGCCTTCCGGGGCTCCAGCCGGGTCCGCCGAAAGGAACGGGTCGCGGGGAGAACCTCAAACGATCCCAAAGACCCAAAGATCTCTGCTGCCGGGCTAACCCCGCATTTGACCTGGCCTCCGCTTTACCCTACAATGGAAGCACCTGACGGTTAAGAGCCGTTCGGGCTTTCCCTCACTCCGCACGGTGATTGGGAAGGGGTTAAGGTAATTCAAAGGATTATGCATTCAGAGACGATTTTGCTCGTAGAAGATGAAGGTTCTTTGCGATCGGTCATGAAACTTTTCCTGGAACATTCGGGATACGATGTGATGGACGCCGACAACGGAGTGGACGCCCTGTTCCTGAGCACCAACCATCGCGGTCCCATCCACCTCCTTTTGACGGATGTGGAAATGTCGCCCATGAGCGGTCCCGAGCTGGCGGAGCAGATGCTGCTCTACCGGCCCGAGACACAGGTCCTGTTCATGTCGGGCAATAAACAGCCCGACGACCTTCGCAACGATATCTGTTTGTTGAACGCCCAGTTCCTGGGCAAACCGTTCAACCCCACAATGCTGAAGCACACCGTGCGGCAGGTCTTGGGGGTGCCGCCCTGAGCGGCCCGGCCAGACATCCGGATCAGGTTCCCAAGGAGCCCCGGGGGGGCTCCTTACGCGATCCGCCGCCCCACGCGCGCCGGCGGAGGGGGAAGCCTTCCCTCCCCGAATCGATTCCTGTAAGAAAAATCGCCGCCAGGGGAAACGTCCCGCCGGGCGGCGACAAGGATGGCCGACCCAGGCAAGGGGCGTACGCTCGTTTCGATCTCCTCGACGGCACCCATCCCTGGCGCGAAACCGTCCCGGACGGTTATATCGATTATCCCGCGCGCTTCCGGACCGGCGGGCGCGTGATCTATTTCAACTTCCCCCTGGCGCGGGAACTGGGACTGGTCCCGGCCCAGCACGCCGACAAGATGAACGGTCCCCTGGAAGCCAAGATACTCGACACTTTTTCCCTGCAGATCATCAACGAATACGATTTGGCCCATCCCGAACGGATGAAGGGCGCGCGCCTGAAGCCGAACGCCTACATGGCCACGCGCTATCTGCAGTTGCAGCATCGCGACAAATGCGGCCGCACCTCCGGCGACGGGCGCAGCATCTGGAACGGCACCATCGAGGCCAACGGCATCCGCTTCGACGTGTCCAGCCGCGGCACCGGCGCCACCATCCTGAGCCCGGGCGCCTCGGAGGCCAACCGTCCCCTGGCCACCGGGGAGACGAAATTCGGGTACGCTTCCGGCACGGCGGACCTGGACGAAATGCTGGGCTCGGCGCTGATGTCGGAGATTTTCTACCGGGAAGGCATCCCCACGGAACGCTGCCTCACCGTGATCGATTACGGCGACGGGTCTTCCGTGGGCGTGCGCACGGCTCCCAACCTGGTGAGGCCGGCGCATCTGTTCCGCTATCTCAAGATGGGCCGGCATGCGGAGCTCAAGCAGGCCATGGATTATTTCCTGGACCGCCAGGAGAAGAACGGCTTCTGGAAGCTGCCCGCCGATCCCGCCGCCCGGTCCGCCCGCGGCCTGGACCAGATCGCCCGCTCCTACGGCAAGCTCGCCGCCGTGATGGAAGAGGAATACATCTTCAATTGGCTCAGCTGGGACGGCGACAACGTGCTGGCCGACGGCTCCATCCTCGACTACGGATCCATCCGCCAGTTCGCCGCCAAATCCAACAAGTACCGCTATGAGGACGTGGATCGCTTTTCCACCAGCCTGGGCGAGCAGCGCTACTGGGCCCGGCTCATGGTGCAGGCCTTCGCCCAGTCCGCGGACTTTGTGCTGAGCGGAGAGAAGAAAAAACTGCGCGAGTTCCGCGAGGCCGCATGCCTGGCGGAATTCGACAAGGAGTTCCGTGAGGAACGGGATCGGCGCCTCCTGTGGCGCTTCGGTTTCTCCCGCGCCCACATCGATCGCCTGATGGAGAAGTCCCGCGAAGACATCGCCGAGTTCCGCCGCGCCCTCGCCTATTTCGAAGACCTGAAAGTGGCGAAAGGCCCGGAAAAACTTCCGGACGGCATCACCCACCGCCCGGTATTCCTGATCCGGAACCTGTTGCGGGAATTGCCGCGCTTCTATGCCGACGCGGCCGGCGGCCTGGGCACGGACATGGATCCGGATCGGTTCTGCCGCATCATGGCCGCCTCCTACGCCGGCAAGCGCGATCTGGAAATGACGCCCTCCCGCGCCGGGCACGTGCGGGAATTCCAGGACCGCTATCGCAAGCTCCTGCGCTGCGCCAACGGCAAGGAGGAAGACACTCTCCGGCTCATCACGGAACGGTCCGCCGTCATCAACATGGAACATCGTCTCACCGGAGACGGTCTGGTCTGGATCATCGGCGAGATCATGGCGGTCAAGGACCGATTGGCCTGGGATGAACTGCAGGACGCGCTGGACGCGTTCATCGACTCCCAGGTCCGCATTCCGGGCAAGTGGAAGCCGATTCCCGAAGAGGATTTGCGCTCGCCCCGTCTCAAGGGCCGCCTGCTGCGCAAGATCAAGGCCGACCTGGAACTGTATAAGGAAACCGTGTAGCGGTCTCCCGGGAATCGGTTTAGCGTTTCCCGAGACAGTGTATCCGTTTTCCAGAAACCGCGTGACAGTTCCCGGAATCGGTTTAGTGTTTTCCGGAAACCGGTTGCAATCGCCTCCCGGGCCGCGATACTGGCCTTCCAAGCAATCCCTAAAATGGCTAGTTTTTTCCTCTTCCAGGAGGCTCCATGAAAAATTGCCTAGTCTGCCAAACGGGACAGGATCAGGTTTCCCTCACCCGCATTCCCGTGAACCTGGAAGGTTCCCATTGGGGCGACATTCTCGTCTGCCGCAACTGCTTCGAAGTGCTCGGCGCCGAGGAGGTGAAAAACCTCATCCAGATCGCCGTGCAGGAAAAATCCTTCGAACCCAGCAATGTCATCCTGGCGGGCGAGAAGGAAGGCAAGGACGCTCCCATGGAGCCGGGCATGCTGGAGGTGCCCGTGAGCGCGGCCCTCCTGCGCGATCAACCCGCGTTCTCGCGCATGGTGGGCGAGAAGATGGGCGCCAAGCTGTGGGAACTCCATCGCAAGGGCGTGTCCGAAGCCGTGTGGTCCACCTCCCTCACGCCCGACGGCGAGGGGGGCTTTATCTTCGCCGCCGCCTTCGCGCCTGCGCCCGTCACGCAAAGCTAGGCCCCTCCGGCCCATTTCTTTATTTTAACCATAAGGGACAGGGAAGGGCTCATCAAGGATATTTTCACCACCGATCGGAAAGAAGAGTTCCTTCTCATGGAGGATGGGACCGCCATCCGGTTGGATAGGATAAAGGCTGTCGACGCACTCTCCTGAAGCCGCTGTCCGCGGCGCGCCCTCCCCTGCTCCCGCAAGGAGGGTCTATGTTCGGCAAATCCATCAAACTCTTCCGGGTGGGCGGGATCGACATCCGCCTCGATCCCAGTTGGTTCATTCTGGTTCTGCTCATCACCTGGTCTTTGGCGATGGGACTCTTCCCCCTGCAATTCCCGACGTTGTCTCCGGGCACCTGGTGGGCGATGGGGTTCGCGGGAGCCATCGGCCTGTTCCTGTCCATTCTCATCCATGAAATCTCGCACAGCATCGTAGGCAGGCGCTTCGGCCTGGAAATGCAAAGCATCACGCTGTTCCTCTTCGGAGGCATGGCGGAAATGCCCCATGAACCTGCGCGCCCCAGAGCGGAATTCTGGATGTCCATCGCCGGGCCCATCGCCAGCCTGGTGCTCTCGGCCGTCTTCTACGCCATCGACCGCGTGGGACTGATGGCCGGATGGTCGCTTCCCTGGATCGGCATCTTCGGCTATCTCTCTTTGGTGAACCTGCTGCTGGCCGTCTTCAACCTGGTGCCGGCTTTTCCCCTGGACGGCGGGCGCGTGCTGCGCTCCATCCTTTGGGCCTCGACCGGGGATTACGGCGCCTCCACCCGCATCGCCACGCGCGTGGGGGCCGGCTTCGGCCTTTTGCTGGTACTGCTGGGCGCGGTGCGCATTCTCACCGGAAACGTGGTGGGCGGAGTATGGTGGATGCTCATCGGCATTTTCATCCGCACCAGCGCGCAAGCGTCCCTGCAGCACTTGGCCATTTCGCGCCTGCTCTCCCATGAATACGTGCGCGATCTGATGAACCCGCACCCCATAACCGTCACTCCCGAGATGCCCGTGCATAAACTCGTGGACGATTTCCTCTATAAGTACGATTACCGGGTGTTCCCCGTGACCGATGGAGATCGCCTGGTGGGGTGCGTGGGCCTGTCCCAGGTCAAGGGCCTTTCCAGGGAGGCCTGGGATACCAAAAGAGTCGGTGAGGTGATGCAACCCTGCAGCAAGGAAAATACGGTCTCGCCCGGCATCGAAGCCGAAAAGGCGCTCAAGCGCATGGCCGAGACCGGCGCCTCTCCTTTGCTGGTCACGGAAAACGGGAAGCTGGAGGGCATCGTCAGCGCGCGCGATCTGGTGCATCAATTGAGCGTGAGAATGGAACTGGACAAACCCTTTTCCGGGCCGATTCCCGCTCACGCTTGAGGCCGGATTCCTGCCGCCGCCCGGGCGCCGCCGGGCGGCACGGTCCCGATAGAGGGCCTGAATCGCCTAAAAAGGGGATCCGCCCGCCAACCCAGGCGGGACGGGGGTTAAACCGGGATTTTTCCTCTCCCGTTTGGTAGAATAGTGAATGATTTTTCCCCAGCCGGACCGTAAATCCCCCATTATCATTTTGGTTAAAATGAACATCAAGCAAGCCCTCGGTTTTTCCTTCGGACTGTTCTGCTACCTCTTCGCCATCTCCATGTTCTTCTGTTTCCCCGGCGTCGAGGCCTGGACTTTTTCCACCCTGCATCCTTTCGCCGCCCTGCGTCCGGTCGCCATCGGTCCGCGGATCTGGATCAACATCCTCATGGCTTTGCTGGTGTTCCTGCCCGGGCTTTTCGGTCCCCTGCTTTTCATCCTGCGCGCCCTGCGTTACCAGCGCGCCAAGCTAATCCTGGGATGCCTGTCTCTGGCCTGCCTCTATCTGCTGGCGGGGATGGGAGAACCGCTCCTGTACGGCCGCGTGGCCCTGATCGCCCTGCTCTCCGGACACCTGCTGACCTTGGGACTGAAAATACCGGAAAGCGTTCCTTACAACTGGATGATGTACCTGGCTTTCATCCTGGCGAACTTCTCATTCCCGGATTCCGGCATCCTGGCCGCGGCGAACTTCCTGGCCGGCGGATACCTGACGGGAGCGGGCCTGGTGCTTCTGATCCAATCGCGCAAGACTCCGCGCAAGAAGGACGGCTACCGGATCATGGTGGGCTAGAGACCTATTCCGGGCCCGACCGGATCTTGTCCGCCTAGGCCGGGGCGGTCCCGGCGGGCGGATAGAGCCGCTCCGCGTTGGGCTTGGGCACGATGGCCTTTCCGAATTTTTTCGCGTAAACCTGGGTGAACTCGGCGCCCAGGAACAGGATCTGCGCCGAGTAGTATACCCACAGCAACACCACCACCAGGGAACCGGCCGCTCCATAAGCGGAACTGACCGAAGCGCGGCCCAGATAAAGTCCGATCAGGAAGCGGCCCAAGGAGAACAGCAGGGCCGTGACCGCGGCTCCCACCCACACGTCCCGCCAGCGTACATAAGCATCGGGCAAGACCTTGAAGATGAGGGCGAAGAGGATTGTGGTGACGCCGAAGGAAATCCCGAAGTTGATGGCCTGCATCACCATGGACGACATGGGCAGGAGATCCGAAAGGAATTTCCCGAGGCCGGAAAGGAGGGCGCTGAGCAGCAGGGAAACCATGAGCAGAAAACCGATGACCAGGACCATGGAGAAGGACAGGAAGCGATCGCGAAGCACTCCCTTGACGCCGCGGCCGGCTTTGGGCTTCACCTCCCAGATGGTGTTGAGGGAATCCTGCAATTGCCCGAAGGCGCCGGACGCGCCCAGAAGCAGGGTCGCAATGCCGACGACGGTGGCGAGGATGCCGGAAGTGGTCTTGCTGGCGTTCTGCAAAATGGTCTGGATGACTTGCGCGCCCTGGTCTCCCACCAAGCCGCGGATCTCGTACACGATTTGATCGGTGGCGGCCTTCCGGCCGAAAACCAGGCCGGCCACGGCAATGGCGATGACGAGCAATGGGGCTACGGAGAAAATCGTATAATAGGAAAGGGCCGCCGCCAGGCGCGAAGCCTTGTCCTTGCTCCACTCGGAAAAGGTTTCCTGGAAAAGTTCCTTGACCAGGATTAAGGGATTCGCCATGGTTCCGCTCCTTAAGTGCTTACAGGGTGAAAGTAAAATCGAGACCAGGGGGGAGGAAAAGCTTTTCCCCGCGGAGAAGGCGGGATTCCGCGCGGCTGTCGGGGAACTAGAAAGCCTGGGCCAGATCCAGCCAAAACATCTTGGGGCCGGAACGCCAGAGCGCCCAATCGAGGCGCAAATTGAAAATACCGAGCAACGGGTAGCGGAGGCCCAGGCCCGCGGCATACCCCTGGCCCGGGGGCAGGGATCCGTCCGGCTCATGCAGAAAGAATCCGCGCGGCACGTCCCAGACCTTGCCGAAATCCGTAAAGGGAACCACCTGGAGAGGGATGAAGTGCTTCAACTTGCTTTGCTGCCGGATGAACCAGAAGGGCTCCAGCCGCAATTCCGCCGACGTGAGAAAGTAGGCCAGGGTCTCGTCCTGCCCGGTGCAGACGTCTCCACTGGATTGTTCCGGGCACAGGGTCTGGAACAAATAGCTGCGCACACTGCGGGACCCTCCCAGGAAGAACCGCTGGGAATTGGCCCCGCCTTCCCCGAAAAAGCGGCCCCCGTCCAGGCGCGTGGCCAGCTTGATCATGCTGAGCGCGGGGAGGTAGAAATACTGGGCCGTTTGCGCTTCGAACCAGTTGTGCCGGAATTCGGCGAATCGCCATACATCGCGGCGCTGGAGAGGGCCGCCATTGCCCCAGGTGAAGGCGAAGCGGACGCCCCGGGTGGGATCCATGGGCTGGTTCACGAAAGTCAGGAAAGCCGTTTGGATGAAGTTGAGGCTGAGATCGCGCTCCAAGGAGTCCAAAGTGATGACCCGGCTGGTCGCCTCCAACTCCGCATCGCTCACCAGGCGCAGCCAATAGGACCAGGGCCAGGTGAGCCTGGTGCTGTTGACGGCCAGGAAGTCGCCGCCGAACATGCCCTGCCCCGGCTTCGCCTGCGGATTCAGGATGTCCTGGGTCTGGTAGAAGTTGACGCTGAAATCATTGTCGAAGCGGATGAGGTAGCCGAGGATGAGGGGGGAACCGAAACCGGCATAGAGGGTCTGGCGCAGGGTCGCCAAGGATAGGCCGGCGCGCACTTCGTCCATGTCGCCGGCGAAATTGTTGTGGCGCAGATCGGCGGAAACGCCGAAGCCGGAATAGGTCTCGTAAAAGGTGGACGTGCGCATATTGCCCGGGATCCGTTCCTCCATCTGCAGGATGAGGGCACTGCCATGGTCCGGCAGCAGGCTGTCCTTGAGGCGTACGAAATTGTAGTCGCCGGTATACTGGAGCTTTTCGATCAGGCGATCATTGTCGGAGATGCGCACCGTATCGTCCTTATGGTACTTGACCAGGGAGCGGAGCAAATCATCCCGGGTGATGCCGAGGAGGCTGTCCGCCGGCGCGGCCCTTTGGTTGCGGAAGATCAAGGTATCGAAGAGCACGGGATAGGAGGGCTCCACGAGATAGTC
>JAQBPN010000039.1 GCA_028287505.1 Fibrobacterota bacterium
CGAGCAATTCCGGCAGTTTGGCGGGGTCCTGATAGGTCTTCAGTTCGACGATGCACTTATGTTTTTTTTCGAAGGGCCTGAGGATATGGGTGCGGTAGAGCGATTCCTGATCGGGCCGCAAATTCATGACGACCTTCACCTTCACCGGAGGAGCGCAACCGGCTGCGATGAACGCGAAAAAAAGCCATGTGCAAAGTCGCACCATGGAAGACCCGATCCTTGCTGAGACCTCCTTTATTCTAAGGGTGGCGGGTGGGTCTACTCAAGGTTTCTGTCGTCGGGCGACCAGGCCGCCCTCCTGGGGCCGATGCTTCGCCCTTTGGCGTCGGGCGTCGGGCGTAAAGACAGGAAATACCTCTCCAGGGGCATTTTTCCGGTCTTTACGCCCGACGCCAAGGGGCGTAGCAGTGAACCCGAAGGGCGACCCGTACGCCCGACGCCCGACGAAAGACAGCGCGGTAAGGACCGCTCTGACCCTTGGTCTCATAGCATCGACAAAGGATCCATGTCCGCGCGTAATTTGGTCTTCTGGGGTTGTTTGGGTTTGAAGCGTTCCAGGGCCTGGCGGAACACCCACTGCAAGCGGTTGGGCGCCTTGCCCTTGCCCAGGATGTGGGCCCGGTACTGATCCTTGATTTTCTTCATGGCCGCGAATGCGGGTCCCAGCACCAGCACGTCCGCCTGATCCGCGAAATGCCGGAATGCGTCCGCGAACTCCCGCATGTGCTCGTCCACGATGGCTTCGTCGTCGCCGGTGATTTCGATCATGAGCAGGCGGCGGAATGGCGGATAGTCCAGTTCGCCGCGCCGTTCGATTTCCGACTTGTAGAAGCTGGCATAGTCGTGGGTCAGCGCGAAGGCCAGCAGGGGATTTTCCGGACGGAAGGTCTGGAGATAGACTTCGCCTTCGCCCTGGTGGCGACCCGCGCGGCCTGAGACCTGGGTAATAAGCTGGAAGGCGCGTTCCTGGGCGCGGAAATCCGCGAGGCCCAGCCCCGAGTCCGCGTCCACGACTCCGACGACATTGACTTTCGGGAAATCATGCCCTTTGGCCACCATCTGGGTCCCCAGGAGGATCCGCAGTTCGCCGCTCTTGAAACGCGAGAGGATTTTTTCCGCGCCGCCGATGGCGGAAGTGCTGTCGCGATCCAGGCGGGCGATGCCGACGCCCGGAAAAATCCCCTCCAGGTATTCCTCCACCTTCTCGATCCCGCGCCCCACGTCCAGCCAGGAAGTCCCCGCACAGGCCAGGCAGGGCGCATCGGCGGGGACGTTGAAGCCGCAATAATGGCAAATGAGGGCCCGCTTGGATTTGTGGTACACCAGGGGGGCGATGCAATGGGGGCATTCCCGCGCGGCTCCGCAGGTCTTGCACACGCGGCGGTGCGCGTAACCCCGGCGGTTCAGGAACAGGATGGCCTGCTCGCCCGCGTTCATGGCCTTCTGGACCGCTTCGCGCAGCGGGATGGAAAGCAGCACGCTCCCCTGCAGCTCATGCTGTTCCCGCATGTCCACGATGTTGATGCGCGGCCGGGAGGAACCGGTGGCGCGCGCATTCATTTCCAGCAGTCGGAACTTGCCCGAAAGCGCGGAATGGTAGGTTTCCACCGCGGGAGTGGCGCTGCCCAGGACCACCGGGCAGCCTTCCTGGCGGCCGCGCCACAGCGCCACGTCGCGCGCGTTGTAGCGCGGAGAGGCGTCCGACTGTTTGTAGCTGCCGTCGTGCTCTTCGTCGACCACGATGAGGCCCAGGTTGTCGATGGGGCAGAGGGCGGCGGAGCGCGCGCCCACTATCACGTCGGCCGCCCCGGAGTAGACGGCGCCCCAGAGCTCCCGCCTTTGGGTAGCGGACAGGTTACTGTGGAGGGCCAGCACGGGGCGATCCAGGAAGGCGCGGAAGCGCGACAGCGTCTGGGGCGTCAAGGCGATTTCCGGGAGCAGGACCAGCACGCGGCGGCCCAGTTCCAGGGCCCGGCGGGCGAGATGCAGGTAGACCAGGGTTTTGCCGCTGCCGGTGATCCCGTGGAGAAGGTAGGTCTGGAAGCGGAAGGGCTGGAACGATTCCATCACCGCGTCGATGGCGGCGTGCTGTTCCGTGGTGGGCGTGAAGGCAAGGGCCGCGGCGTCGGCCGAGGCTTTCTTCTTGGGCGCGGATTCGACGTCGCTTTTCTTCTTGCGGGATTTGACGGGGGAAAAGAGGAAATCCAGGGCCGGCTTGGAAAGGCAGGCGGAGAATACCTGGGGCAAGGGGGTGAAATAGTAGGCGCTGAGCCATTCCAGCAGTTCGATCCAGCCGCGCGGCACTTTGGCGCCGCCGGGCGCGAAGGCTTTGATGGGTTTGGTGCGGAAGGAGAGCTCGGGCCGGCCGACTTCCAGCACCACTCCGGGCACGGTTTTGGACATCAGCGGCACCTGGACGACGCTTCCAACCAGTCCGTGGCCGTCGCTGTCGCCCAAATCGTACCAAAAGGGCTCGGACATGCCTCCGGCGATCAATATTTTGGCTCTTAGGGGATTTTCCAAATGGACTTAGTTTCCCACCATCCCCTATAATATATTCACATCCCAGTCCCCGGTCTGAGAGCCCCCTTCGGAACTTCCCGGCGGGTCCGGTTCCTTTCAGGCCGGATGGGCTGGTTGGTTTGGGAAAGCGACATGATCGAATTCCGCTTGCGACCTTCCGACCGCCTGGAAACGGTGAAATCCGTCCGCGCGCCGAGGCGCATGCCCGCAATAAAGGCGCGTGGATAGAGATGCTTTCCGGTAACCAGACCAATCCCGCTTCCCCCTCGGAGGATCAGTCCGAGGCCCAATCACGGACGGCCTCCGATTCCGACGATTCCGGCCCGGCCCGGGTGGCCATCCGCGTTTCCGAAGACAAGCTCAAGGCATTCATCGCCATCCATCCTCCCCAGAAATCCGTCCCCGGCAAGTTGGATGCGGATTTCATTTTGCGCCGCTGGCGCGAGAGCGGGTTGGATCCGGAAGCGCTTTCCCATGCCGCGGCCCAAGGTTTCGCCGACGAATGGAACGGCACTCGTACGATGGTCGCGGAACGTGAAGCGGCCGAAGCCTCCAGCATGCCCATTCCGGGCGCGGACGCCCGCATCGAGTTCATCATCGATCCCACCATGAAGTTCAAGCCGGTGGATCAGGGCGGAAGCGTGGACTTCCGCAATCTCAATCTGATCAAGCCCGTGAAAAAAGGCCAACCCCTGGCCAAGAAGATTCCCGCGATGTTGGGCGTCCATGGGATCGATCTTTACGGGCAGCCCGCTCCCGCCACCGACGGCGCGGACATGGCCATTCCCCTGGGCCTGAATACGGAAGTCTCCGCCACCGATCCCAACCAGGTGATCGCTTCCGTCGCCGGATTCCTGCAGCAGAAAGAAGGCGTGCTGAGCGTCAGCGAATGCTTCATCGTGGACGGCAGCGTGGACTATTCCACCGGCAACATCGCCTACGAACAATCGGCCGTGATCCGCGGGGACATCTCCGACGGCTTCCAGGTCAACGTGGGCGGGGCCCTGGAAGTGGGCGGCGCGGTGGGCGAGGCCAAACTGTTGGTGGGCGGGGACGTGCTCATCAAAAAGGGTTTCGTGGGATCCGGGCACGGGCTCATCACCGCCAAGGGCGCGGTCAACCTGGGGTTTTCCTCCAACCAGACCATCCGCGCCCATGGGGACGTGGTGCTGGAGAAGGAATCCTTCAACTGCCAGATCTACTCGCGCCGGGGCATCTCCGTATATGGGCCCCTGGTGGGCGGACTGGCCATGGCATTCCGGGAAATCACCTGCCGCGTGGCGGGCAACGATCTGGGCACCAAGACCGATCTGGAAGCCGGGATGGATTACATCCTGCACGAGAACAAAATCCTCCTGGAAGAGAAGCTCAAGGAACTGACCTTGCATCTGGGCAAGATCAACCAGAAGCTGATGCGCTTCCGCGAGGTGTACCGCACCCGCAAGCGCTTCACGTCTTCGGAAGCCAAATTGATGCTGGAGCTGCGCGACATGCAGGAAAAGATCCAGATCCGCCTGCCGGAGCTGGAAAAACGCAAGCTGGACATCGTGGAACGGATCCGCCAGGGATACCTGCGGGAAGGCCTGTGCGTGAAGGTCGAGAAGAAAGTGAATCCGGGCGTGGTCATCAAGGTGGGGCCGGAAGTGTTCCGCGTCCAGGAAGAGATGTCGGGGCCCAAAGTGTTCCTGTACCAGAACGGCCGCATCAAGGTTCTTTGATCCGCGTCGGATAAGTTGAAAGGCTAGGGATGGATCACATTTCGGACGAGGACAAGGAGATCAATTCCATCCTGGAACTCAACCTGGATGGTTTGGAAACCCTGGGCATCGAGGACGCGTCCTTCCGCGACACCGCGCCCGTCGCTCCCATGACGCTCGAGAAGCGCATGGCCATGAGCGCGCGCCTGTCCCGGCTGCAGGCCCAATGGGACAAGGGCGAACCGGGGGACAACCCTTCCGGGCTTCCCCTCAACCGCGGCATGGAGCAGATCTCCGTGGCCGAACGTTCCCTCACCTACAAGGCCACCGTGGTCAAGACGTGGGATTCCTCCGTGGCCCAGGCCAAGGAAACCTACGACCTGATCTGCCTGGGGGAAATCACCTCCATGGCGTCCGTGCGCACCCTGGTGGGATCCTTCCTGGACGTGATGGAAAAGGATCGCAACATCCTGATGGCGCTGTGCCTCTACCAATCCCCCAGCCTGGCCGATTACCTTTACCGGCATGCGGTCAACATGTGCCTGGTCTCGCTGGCGGCGGCCTCCGCGTCCGGCTTTTCCCGGGGACAGGTCCTGGAGATAGGCCAGGCCGCGCTGCTGGCGGACGTGGGCATGATGATGGTGCCGGAAGCCATCCTGCTCAAGGCCGGCAAGCTGACGGAACAGGAGCTCGGCGAAATCCATCGGCATCCCTCCACCAGTTTCGCCCTGCTGGAGAAGATCCAGGGCGTTTCCGACTACGTGCTTTCGGCCGCGTACCAGCATCATGAACGCATGACCGGCGCGGGCTATCCCAAGCGCCGCTCCAACGTGCAGATTTCCCAGGTCGCCCGCATCGTCGCCATCGCGGACACCTTGTGCGCCATGGTCCATAAGCGCTCCCATCGCGATGCGCTGACGCCGCAAATGGCGCTGGACAAGGTCATCAAGATGGGACAGATGAATTTCCTGGATCCCGGTCTGGTGAAAAACCTGTTGCGATACCTTTCCATCTATCCCATCGGCACCTTCGTGGAATTGGCCAGCGGCCGCATGGGGCGCGTGGTGGCGGCCCATCCCGACGATCACACCCGGCCGGTTATTTCCATTCTGAGGAATGAAAAGGGCCAACCGCTTCCCATGAAACAAATCCTCCAGGTCGATCTGATGAAGGAAAAGAACGAGAAGATCGCCAAGGTCGTGGACAGTGAAGCGGCGAAGTTCAAACCCCTCGACGGATTCTGACCGGATGGGGCGTTCCTTCCCCGGTCGGCTGCGGCCGCCCCTGTTCTGCCTCATCATCGCCTTCACCGTCCCTGCCATCCGGGCCCAGCTGGATCTGGGCAGCCAGGACGTGCCCCAAAGCGAAATCGACGGCTACATGGATCCCTTCTACCGGCTCATCGCAACCGGCATCGGCAGCGGGCGCTTCACCCCCCGGCTTCCCGCCGGCCAGGACCCCGCGCTGGGCTGGGATCTGGGTTTCCAGGCAGGCCTGGTGCCGCTTCCCGATCGCCGGCCCTTCCAGTCGACCCGTCTCTCGGCCCTGCCCGTCTTCCGCGGCCGCGCGGGCGCGCGTTTCGCCGGAGTCGGCGTGATGGCACGGGGACTGGTGTGGAACGATCCGCGCCTGGGGGATCTGGCCACCTTCGGTGGCGGGGTGTCTTACGGCCGCGCCGTGCCGGCGGCGCCGGTTCCCGTGGACGCGACCCTGATGGCCGGCTGGGACCGGTTGGTGTTTTCCAGCACCTACACCTACAAATACCGGGGATCGGCCTTGGGCCTGTTCGATCAGGACATTCCCGCGGATTATACCCTGGACGAGCGGGTGCTGGGGGGCGGACTGATGTTGTCCACCCGCGCGGGAGCCTGGATCCCTTACCTGCAAGGGTGGTTCGAATGGACCTCGGGCCGGTTCTCCTACCTGTACCTGGATCCCAGGGATAGCAAAAACCATGAAGTGGTTTCGAAGCCGGGCTTCCCCGGAGCGCGCGGGTCCGCGGGCGTTTTATGGCACGGCTTCCATGTCGAGGCGGACTTCCGGTCCTATCCTTCCCTGGAAGCCGGTTGGTCTTGGATCCGATAGGCTGTCCCGTCCTCCGGTCCGGCCGCGGGTCCGGAAAAAAGCCGGAATAAACTACCCGATTGTCCCCGCCCGACCCATGTCGAAAATCCGATCGGCCAACCCCCTCCCGATTCGCCCGTATGGACGTATGGACCGCGGGGCGATGACGCGACTATGGAAATCGACAAATGGTATTTTATCTGTATGAAGAGGGTAGTCTACGACGTGATGCACAAGAACGACGAATGGTGCGTCGTGAAGTCATCCGATAAAGCCACCGAAGGCCGCTTCAAGAACAAGCTCGACGCCGTGGAGTTGGGACGTTTCCTGGCGATGCGCGAAGAAGTCGCCGAGTTGCGAATCCGCAAACTGGACGGATCCATTCAGTCCGAATCCCTGTTCGGCAAGGATCCCCAGCAAGTTGAAGGGTAGGCCTTCCGGCCCCGCATCCAGTCACTAGGCCGGTCTACCGGTCTGGCGTAATGGGTTTTCCATCCGTCCGTTGATATCATAGCGCCGGAAATTCTCCTGTTTCGAAGGGAAAAAGCGGTCCCAATTCCGGTTTTACGCAAATGGATGGCTAATTTCATCCCATGCTCCGGAATTTCCTCCGCTTTCCTTTGCCTCGATTTCAAAAGGCGTTTGTCTCTCTGGTTTGGGTGTGGCTTCCCGTTTGCCTGGCGGCCCAGGCCGCCTCCGCGTCCACTGGGCTGGAAATGTCCCTCCAGGAAACTTATGCGGCCAGGGAATCTGAGGCCCCGGAGTTCCAAGCGTCCCGGACCGTTCAAACGGCGGAAAGGTTGGCCGCAGCGGACTCGGCCCGCCCGCCCGCTGTTCCCTCCGATTCCTCCCAGGCCGCCTCGGAGGTCCAAGCCGATCCCCTGCTTCCCGAAATCCTCAGCCCCGGCGAAAAGCTGATGTGGGGCGAACATGGTTTCATGCGGGTCATCGGCGCCTTCCCGCTGACCGAGGAATCCCGGGAAAAGGAATTGCAACTGCGCCGCACCATGCTTACGGTCCACCAGATTGGAGGCTTCCTGACATTGGCCTCCATGGTGGCCACGGACTATTGCGGTCAGATGATCGTCAACGGAGAGAGCGGATATGAGGGAGCCAAGAGCACCCTGGCCTGGACCACGGTGGGCGCCTACTTCGCCACGGCATCCCTGTCCCTGCTTTCGCCGCCCCCCGTGATCCGCCGTCCGGGCTGGAGCAGCGTCTCCACCCACAAGGCGCTGGCATGGGTCCACTTCACCGGCATGATCATCACGCCCCTGCTGGGCACCATGATCGAAGACAAGCACGATCTCCGCCTCTACCATCAGATATCCGGCTACGTCACCACGGCCGCCTTCGCCGGCGCCATGTTCGTCATCACTTTTTGATGCGCTTCGGCAATTTGCCAGAGTACACAATTGTGTACAGAATCCTTCCTGCCGGTGTTGTTTCGGGAATCCGTCTTAGTAAAATCCTTGCATGCGCAATAATTTCCCGGCTTCCCTCCCCATCATGGCCGCGATGATCCTGTGTGGTTTGCCTCTCGCCGCCTGGTCCGATCCGGTGGATACCGCCGCTGTCAAGGATAGCGTGTCCGCAAGGCCCGATTCGGCAACGTCACTCTCCGCCGGTCCATTGCTTCCCGAGGTGCTCAGTCCCGGGGAGCATATCATGTGGGGCGAACACGGACTGATGCGCATCACCGGAATCTTTCCCCTCACGGAAGAATCGCGGGAAAGGGAGCTGGGGCTGCGCCGCGCCATGCTCACCGTCCACGAAGTGGCCGGCTTCGCCACCTTGGCAGCCATGCTCGCCACCGTCACTTATGGGCAATTGACCCTCAATGGCTATACCAGCCTGGGGGGAACCCATCAAACCCTGGCAGCCGTCACCATCGGCTCCTATTTTTTCACGGCCGCCATGTCCTTGCTGAGCCCCCCGCCCATGGTCCGCAGAAAGGAATGGAACACCGTTTCCATCCATAAGGGCCTGGCCATCATCCATTTTTCGGGCATGATCCTGACTCCCCTGCTGGCCAACGGAGTCGCCATGAAGGAACGCGGATCGGGGACTTCGCAAACGACCATCGACAGGGACAAAGCGCACATCCATCAAATCTCCGGCTATATCACTACGGTGGCATTCGCCGGGGCCATGATGGCGGTGACCTTTTGAAAGGCAAAGACATGTCCGTATACCTGAAAACCTCCGGCCTGGCCCTCTTCTTCGCGCTGGCTTCCGCGCCCCTATGCGCGGCAAAGTCGTATCAGGCCATCAAAGGCGAGTCCACCCTCAGCTACCACATGGTCCATCCCATGCACAAGTTCACCGGAGTGAGCCGGGATTTCCTATGTCAAGTGGATTTGTCGCCGGACACGGTCTCTTCGTCGATCAAAGTCAGCGCCCTCATCGGCAGCTTCGACAGCAAGAATTCGAGCCGGGATTCCCATGCCATGGAAGCGGTGCAGGCTCTGAAGTATCCCCGGGTGGAATTCGCCAGCGAGTCCGTGAAGCCGGAAGGGGACGGATACGCGGTGGCCGGCAAACTCACCTTTCACGGCCGAGTCCGTCCGGTGGCCTTCCACGTCACCCCGAAGTTTCCCCCGGGCAAGATCGAAATCACGGGAGGTTTCGACGTCAAGCTTTCCGATTTCGGAGTCGAGCGGCCCAGGCTGCTTTTCGTCCCCGTGCAGGACAAGATGACCATCAGCTTTGATCTCTTCGCCGCGCCCTGAGCGGAAAAGACCGCTCCCGGACATTGAACGTTTTTCAGTGGTTGTAGGCCTTCTCCCCGTGCAAGGAGAGATCGAGTCCCTGTTCTTCCACGTCCTTCCCCACGCGGAACCCGATGGTCTTTTCGATGGTTATCACCAGGATGCCCGTGACCACCATGGAGTAACCGCCCACCGCCGCGAGCGCCTTCACCTGGGCCAGGAGCTGGTCCATGCCGCCTAGGGCGGTATCGGAACCGTGGAACAGCAGGGAGTTGACGCCCTGGGAAGCGATGACGCCGATGGCCAATGGACCCACGATGCCGGCGATTCCGTGCACGCCGAAAGCATCCAGGGCGTCGTCGTATCCCATGCTCTGCTTCTTGGCCACGAACACATAGCACACTCCGGCGGTCACGGCCGCCAGGGCCATGGCCGCGAAAGGCAGCACGGAACCCGCCGCCGGGGTAACCGCGGCGAGACCGGCGATGGCGCCGGTGGCTCCGCCCAGGGCGCTGCTCTTGCCCAAGTGCGCCTTCTCGATCAGCAGCCAAGTGCAGATTCCCGCCGCCGGGCCCACGAAGGTATTCAGGAACGCCAGCGCGGCCGTGCCATTGGAGCCCACCGCCGAGCCCGCGTTGAATCCGAACCAGCCGAACCAGAGGATGCCGGCGCCCAGTACCACGTGCACCATGTTGTGCGGCATGATGCCGCGCTCAAGGCCATGGCGCTTGCCCAGGATGATGCAGGCCGCCAGACCGGCGATGCCGGACGTCAGATGCACCACCAGGCCGCCCGCGAAGTCGATGGCCCCGGCCTGGGCCAGGAATCCGTTCGGATGCCAGACCCAGTGGCAGACGGGATCATAGACGAGGGTGGACCAGAGCAGGATGAAAACGATATACGGACCGAACCGGATGCGCTCGGCGATGGCGCCGGAGATGAGCGCGGGGGTGATGCAGGCGAAAGCGCCCTGGAACGCGATCCAGAGGAAGGCGGGTATGCTGCCGTGCAGGCTTTCCGGGCCGATGCCGCGCAGGAATGCCAGATCGATGCCGCCCACCAGGCCGTTCCCGCCGTCCGAGAAGGCGAGGGAGTAACCGATCACCATCCACTGGAGGGTGATGACGCCCATGGTGATGAAGGAATGCATCATGGTGCCGAGCATGTTCTTCGAGCGGGCCAGGCCGCCGTAGAAGAGAGCCAGGCCCGGTATCATGAAAAGGACCATGGCGGTCGAGACGAGCATCCAGGCCGTGTCGCCCGTATCCAGGGCGGAAGCGGTTGCGTTCATCAGATTACCGCCTCTCCCCGCTCGCCGGTGCGTATGCGGATGATGTCCTGGACATCGGAGAGGAAAATCTTGCCATCGCCGATCTTGCCCGTGCGGGCGCTCTCGCAGATGATGGCGATCAGGTTTTCCGCTTCCTCGTCCTTGCAGATGATTTCCAGGCGGATCTTGGGGACGAAATCGATCTTGTATTCCGCACCCCGGTAGACTTCCGAATGCCCCCGCTGGCGGCCGAAACCTTTCATTTCCATCACCGACATCCCGTGGATCTTGTCCCCCAAGGCATTGCGGACATCGTCCAGCTTGAAGGGTCTGATAATGGCTTCGATTTTCTTCACGATTGTTCCCCTATGGAATCGGCAATCTCGCGAGGATGGTTTCCTCAATTGCGAATTTCCGATCCGGGAAAAGGTAATTGTTATTAATTGTTATTCTACGGGCCCGATCGTGGAGTTTTTCAAAAAAGTTGTCATCTAGTGTATGATATTGTTTTGGGTGTTACGGTAGTAAGGTATACTATGAGCCGGGAAGGCGCCGCTTCCGAATCCTATTCGCTGGGCGACAGCTTGAGCGAATTCCACTCCACGCCCAGCCGCCCTTTCAAAACCGGATTCGACTTTGTCGGTAGATCAGTGTTCGCGGTGTACGGGGCGGCCCGCCGCCCGCTCGGCGCCATCGCGTCCCACAGATAAGCGCTGGAAAAGGCCTCCCTTCGGGAGGCTAGTTTCCGCCTACGACGTCCTGAAGGGTATAGTCATTGCATTTCACGATGGCGTTCGTTCCTTTCGCGAAATAATCCTTGACCAGGTTTCCCAGGGACTCTCCCACGAACAAGGCGCCATCGGCATTGTAATGGAACCGGTTATAGCCGTAGCAGGGTTCGGCGCAAGGGGTGCTGCTGCACTGGGCGCCGTACTCCTCGGTGTAGACCGTCGCCTTCCCGCTGGACGATTTGGACGTGCAGCCAAGATTGGCGATGCCGCGCAGGGTTCTCTGGACATGCACCACAGCGTTTCCGTAGGGCCAGACCCGGCCACCTGCGGTGGTCCCGGAGTTCTGGATAGTGCCGTACAGGAACGGTAGGTTCGCCCCGAAGTCGGTCCGCATCTTCGCGATCAACGTCTGGAAATTCGCCTTGTATGCCTTCGCGAAATTGGGATCTGAGCCGTCGGTTTCGCCCTGCAGCCAAACGATCGCCTGCAACTGGTATCCCGGAAATTTCATCTTCAGATCGTCCAGCATGAGCCTGGTCTGATTCCGGAACCAAATGTATGTGGGAGCGGACCCCCCGACCCATCCCGTCGCCAGGCTGGTGCCTCCCCAGGCGGCTTTCACCAATACGATTTTGTCCGCCGGATAGGCGGCCGCAAGCACCTTGGCCATGCCGACCTCGGGCCCAAAATTCCCTTTGGAGATGTATTGGGTGCCGCTGTTGCACGAGCTGCTTTCGGCGGCATTACCTGCTTTGATAGGGTTTGTGAACTCATACGGAGAAATCCCGGCGGGGGCGGTGACGTAATAGGCCACCTTCCCGGCCCCATTGAGATAGCCCGCGGGGATTCCACTTACCTTCCCCAGGCCGACCATGTTCGATTGCCCGGCAAGGATGAAGACGCGGGTGGCGGCGCGGACGGACTCAGGAAGCCAGAGAGAGCAGAGCGCCAAGGCGCCGGCAAATAGACGGAGTCGCGATTCCCGGCGCATTCATTTACCCATCCGGATGCCGTCTATTTCGCACCAGTTGTAGCCGTCGGATCGCACCGAGCAGGCCTTGACGCTGGGATAGATCGGATTGCCGTTGACCGTGGCGGCGACCACGGTCGAATAAATGGATTTGGACGGTTCCGCCCCATTCATCACCACATAGAAGATGGAGGACGGCTCGATATCGGTGGTGATTGCCAGCACCGGCGTGGGACTTGTGATTTGCGGCCAAGGCCCGACCCAATAGTTCTGGATGAGCCTGGCATCCGATTTCCACGTGGATGCGAACGAGGGAATGGAAAGGGAGAGAAATGCAAGCAAGGCGGGCAAATATCTTTTCACCGGGACATCCTCCGAGGGCAATGGGTTGGGTAGCGAAGCTAACAACAACGGGCAATCGCGGCGTCACCATTTCCCATGGTGATGGGAGATCCGCTTGATCTACCGAAGGGATTCCCATAGTACGGAAAAAGCCCCCGGGGTCTCCCGGGGGCTTTTGTTTTTCTGCGGTTGCGGGGCGGCGGACCTATCGGTCCCGAGCCGCCATCCTCAATCCGGTTCTAGTAACGGTAGTGATTCGCCTTGTAGGGCCCGTTCACCGGCACGTTGATGTATTCGGACTGTTTGGGATTCAGCTTGGTCAGTTTCACGCCCAGCTTCTCCAGATGCAAACGGGCCACTTCCTCGTCCAAGTGCTTCGGCAAGGTGTACACGCCCACTTCCAGCTTCTTGGTCCAGAGTTCGATCTGGGCCAGGGTCTGGTTGGTGAACGAGGTCGACATCACGAAGCTCGGGTGGCCGGTGGCGCAGCCGAGGTTCACCAGGCGGCCTTCGGCCAGCAGGTAGATGCTGTGGCCGTCGGGGAAGGTGTACTTGTCGACCTGGGGCTTGATGTTGGTGTGCTTGATGCCGGGCCAGTTGCGCAGGCCGGTGATGTCCACTTCGGAGTCGAAGTGGCCGATGTTGCAGACGATGGACTGATCCTTCATCTTGCTCATGTGTTCGGCGGTGATGATATCGACGTTACCGGTGGTGGTTACATAGATGTTGCCTTCGGCCAACGCGTCCTCGACGGTGGTGACCTTGTAGCCTTCCATCGCGGCCTGCAGGGCGCAGATGGGATCGATCTCGGTGACGATGGTGCGGGCGCCGAAGTTGCGCATGGACTGGGCGCAGCCCTTGCCCACGTCGCCGTAGCCGCAGATGACGGCGATCTTGCCGGCGACCATGGTGTCGGTCGCGCGCTTGATGCCGTCGGCCAGCGATTCGCGGCAGCCGTACAGGTTGTCGAACTTGGACTTGGTCACCGAGTCGTTCACGTTGATGGCCGGAACCAGCAGTTCTTTCTTTTCGAACATCTGGTACAGGCGGTGCACGCCGGTGGTGGTCTCTTCCGAGACGCCCTTCCAGTCCTTGACGTAGCGGGCCCACATGCCCGGGTTCTCCTTCAAGGTGCGCTTCAGCAGCTTGAGGATGACGGCTTCCTCTTCGGAGCCGGCCTTGCGGTCGAGGAAGGACGCGTCCTTCTCGGCCTTGACGCCCCAGTGCAGGAGCAGGGTGGCGTCGCCGCCGTCGTCGACGATCAGCTCGGGGCCGACCAACTCGCCGTTCTTGCCCGGGAAGGACAGGGCGGCCAGGGTGCATTCCCAGTATTCTTCCAGGGTCTCGCCCTTCCAGGCGTAGACGGGGGTGCCGGCCTTGGCGATGGCGGCGGCGGCATGATCCTGGGTGGAGAAGATGTTGCAGGAGGCCCAACGCACATCGGCGCCGAGTTCCTTGAGGGTTTCGATGAGCACGCCGGTCTGGATGGTCATGTGCAGGGAGCCCATGATGCGCACGCCCTTGAGGGGCTTGGTCTTGCCGTACTTGGCGCGGGTGGCCATCAGGCCGGGCATTTCATGCTCGGCGATCTCGAGTTCCTTGCGGCCGAATTCGGCCAGGCTCATATCCGCAACCTGGAAGTTACCCCAGGCGGGGGCGTTGTATTGGGACTGCTTGACGCCCTTGGGGGCTTCTTGGGTCATGGTCGACATGTTCTGTTTTCCTTGTTTTTTGTTTCCGGCTTCCGTCACGGAAGGACCGGCGTGAAAAGCTTCGACGTCAAAAAGAAGAAGGCCCGCCGCGATGGACGCGCGGCGGGCCGGATGGGGATTAGGCGGTGGCCAACTGGGGCTTGGCGCCGATCTTGGCGGCCGCGGCCTTGAGGGCTTCGGCTTTGTCGGTCTTTTCCCAGGTGAAGGCGTCGCCCTTGCGGCCGAAGTGGCCGTGGGTGGCGGTGGCCTTGTAGCGGGGCTTCAGCAGATCCAGGGTGCGGATGATGCCGCCCGGGGTCAGGTCGAAGTGCTCGTTCACCAGGGCTTCGAGGGCCTCGGTGGAGAGCTTGGAGGTGCCGAAGGTGTCCACGTAGATGGACACGGGCTTGGCGACGCCGATGGCGTAGGCCAACTGGACTTCGCACTTGGTGGCCAGGCCGGCCGCCACGATGTTCTTGGCCACGTAACGCGCGGCATACGCGGCGGAACGGTCGACCTTGGAGGGATCCTTGCCCGAGAAGGCGCCGCCGCCGTGCCGGCCCATGCCGCCGTAGGTGTCGACGATGATTTTACGGCCGGTGAGCCCGCTGTCGCCCATGGGTCCGCCGACCACGAAGCGGCCGGTGGGGTTGATGTAATACTTGGTATTGGCGTCGAGCAGGTGGGCCGGGATGGTCGCCTTGATGCACTTCTCGAGGATTTCCTTCACGAGGGTGGCGTGATCGATTTCTTCGCCATGTTGGGTCGAGACCACGACAGCGTCGATGCGCTTGGGCTTCCCATCCACGTACTCAACCGTGACCTGCGACTTGGAGTCGGGGCGCAGCCAGGTGAGTACGCCCTTCTCGCGCAGCTCGGCCAGCTTCTCCATCAGGCGATGGCTGTAGTGGATGGGCATCGGCATCAGCTCGGGGGTGTCGTCGCAAGCGAAACCGAACATCATGCCCTGGTCGCCGGCGCCCTGTTCCTTGTGGAGGCCTTCGCCTTCGGTCACGCCCTGGGAGATGTCCGGGGACTGCTTGTTGAGGGCCACCATCACGTTGCAGGTCTTGGCGTCGAAGCCCCATTCCGCGTTGGTGTAGCCGGTACGGGCGACGGCGTCGCGCACGACCTTCTGGAAGTCGATATTGGCCTTGGTGGTGATTTCGCCGGCGATGATGACCATGCCGGTGGCCAGCATGGTTTCGCAAGCGACGCGACTCTTGGGATCCTGCTCGAGCATGGCATCGAGGATGGAGTCGGAAATCTGATCGGCCATCTTATCGGGATGGCCCATGGAAACGGATTCGGAGGTGAATAGCTGTCTGGACATTGAGAGCTCCTGATGATGTTTCTGGCCTGGAAGCTATCGCTGCTCCAGGCTGGCCGGCGAGGCCCTGTATCCAATTGTACAATATTCCGGGCTGCAATGCATCGACTTATCTTGATTCGTTGATATTTCTTTTTGTCGGCATAAATGGCTGAAAATGAATAAAAACGCCATCGTATTGGTTTTTTCGAAAATTTCGCAAGTTGAAAACGACGCGAAGGGGAGGGCAAAAGGACGGTTGTGGAAGCCAGGGTTTCCCCTGCCGCCCCTCTCCCAAGGATCAAATGCTTATCGCCAGCCTCAAGCCCCAATAGTACTGACTGGGAGTGGTGTAGATCTCCCAGGGGGTTTTGCCATAGTTGTTCCAGTCCCAGGACCGGGAGTGATCGCTCGCCACTTGGGCGGCCAGGCTGACGCCGCGGACCAGGGTGCGTTCCGCGGAGACGGACCATTTCAGATTGTCCTTGTCCCAATCCGCGGGATAGTAGGAGTCCGTGACCACGGGAGTGGGCGAGGCGTTGGGTTGGTTGGGCCGGAAAGAGGGGACCATGCGGGAGCGGTAGTATTCGACTTCGAAGGAGAGTACGTCCAGAAGCTTGAAGGCGGGGAAGTTGAATCCCACCATGAAAGGAATGCGCCTTGCGATTTCGTCATAGAAGACGGGGTAATTCTTCGCTCCCAATAGGGCGGCTTCCCCGTACAGGACCAGATCTTTCGCTCCGAATATTTCCGAAGCGAACAGAGGTTTGGGATCGAAGGAAAACCAGAGCATGGGCTTGATGGCCATGGTGGTGATGGTTTTCATATCGGGATTGATCTGTCCGGTGCTGACGCTGTCCAACACGGCGGAGGCGGTCATGGCCCGGGCGAGTTCGCCGTTCAGCCGCGCGGAATCCTCGTGGCTGGCGCCGGTTGCCGCCAGCTTGGCGTTGATCCCGTTTTCCAGGCTCTTGTAATAGCCGGGCGCATCGCCGTAGGCGACGCCGTTCTGGGTGAAGTATTTCATGGCCGTTTCCTTGTCCCCGTCCGCGCGCAGGGCGCGGGCCACTTGCACGCCTCCGCCGATCTTGACGACGTTTTTCAGGTTGGCCTTGGCCATGTAGGTCAGGTTCAGGTCGTATACCGGGGTCAGATCGGTTTCCAGCGTGGCCAGGAATTCATGCGAGAACATGCCCAGGGATTGGCCCAGCTTCAGACCCGTCAAGGTGGCGCCGTTCGCGCCCAGGTATGCATAGGTGCCGCCGGTGGCGATGATGCCCGGGTAGGCCCAGGTCCTGAACATGTACTCTCCCAGGTCCCGGGAGTTCTCGTTGTATTTGTAGTTGAAGATGCCCACATCCACTTTGAGGAAAGGATGTTCCAGATCCCCGAAGAGATAACTCGCGTCCAGGCGGGGCGCGGAAAAGGACATGTTGCGGGTATAGTTCTGAGGCTGATCGTA
Source organism: Fibrobacterota bacterium (assembly GCA_028287505.1). GTDB lineage: Bacteria > Fibrobacterota > Fibrobacteria > UBA11236 > UBA11236 > Chersky-265. The sequence continues at coordinate 16,771 of JAQBPN010000039.1, forward strand.
ATGGTACGGCGCCGCGAAATACACCGCGGACAGCATCACCTCCAGGCCGAGTCGCGAATTCTTCAGGGCCTGGAAATTCACCGAGCCCATGGTGGGTTCGATCCAGGCGTCGTCCAGGCCGTCATCTTTGATGTAGCTGCCGCCGCTGACCACGCGGGTGATTTCCTGGGACACCTTGAAAACCGGCTTGGAAATGATCAGGCTGTCGGCTTCCTCCTCGGCCCCGGAAGCGGAAGCGAGGAGCAGCGCGAGGGCGATGGCTGGCAATACCCGCTTACCGGAGGCCAAGGAATTCCTCCTGGATTTTGCGGCCGTCGTTCCAGATACTCAGGACCCTGGGGCCATGGGCCTGTCCGGCGGGAATGAAAATGCGGTCCGACAGCCGGGCGGACCGTACGGGCAATGCGGCGCCGCGGATGTCGTTCAGGCGCACGGAAAATTCTCCGGGCCGGGAAAGGAAAACCGTGATGCCTTCCCTGGCTGTCCGGATTTCCATCTTGGGGGCGATGGCGAAAGGAGCCATGGTGCCGGAACCGTCGACGGGGAACAGATCGGTGGCGAAGGTCAGGGTATCGATCAGGGTTGAATCGCCGGCGGCGGCCGCCACCTTGTTGAGATACGGGGATTTGGGGCCCCAGGGATTGTCCGTCAGGCGCTTGACCCGGACGCTGCGGTATTTCACGTGGGTCTGCCCATGGTCCTGGAGAAAAAAGCTGCCGGGATGGATGGTGGCGAAATAGGGAAAGCTGCTGTACTTGCTGGCCTTGTAGCGTGCGTTCCAATCCGGGGTCAGCATCTGATCTTCCGCCAGGCGCAATCCGTTTCCGTAATGGGCGATGTGTCCGTTGAAGCAGATGATGCGGGACTGGTTCCAATGCCCGGAAGCGCGGGTCCAGTTCGGCGATTGATCCAGGTTGATGCGCGCGGGCATCAGGGGTTTCAATTCATAAATGGCTCCGGCGGTTTCGATGGGTTTGTTCCACTCCGAGGTCCAGAGGTTGTTGCAGACCTGATATTCCGGCGCCGAGCCGTTGTTGTTGTGGTTGGCTTTTTCGCTGTACCGGTACAGCAGCCCGCCGTTCTGGCTTTCCGTGACGGTGGTCTGCCATTCCACCAGCCAATCGAAATTCTGGAACGTGGTATCGATGGTCCAGATGCTTTCGCCCGATTTGACGACCTCGATGACGTTGGAGTCCGCGCTGAGGCTTTTCTTCGCGCCGTTTTCCTCACCCGCCTCTTTGACCACGGTCCAATTGTCCGCCGGCGAGGAGGCGTTGAAGGTTTTCCATCCCGTAAAATCCTTGCCGTTCCAAAGCAGCACATACCCGTTCTTGATCTGACTGGGAGTGAGGCCGTTGTTCGGGCCGGCCACGTAAATTCCACCATCAACGGTTTGGGCCTGAGCACCCAAAGCCCAGGCCATTCCCATCGCCATCAGCAAGCGTTTTACCGACTCCGTGTTCTTCATTCCTCCCCCTCCATTTCAATCCAGGATGTCCGTTCCGGAAACCCCTGGCACCAAATCTACACCGGAACCGTATTTTTGATGGGCAAAAATCAAAAATTGTACGAAGCAGAATTTGGAAGTTTGGGTTTTCCAAACTTCCGGGACTTTCGGCAAAATAATGCCTTAAAAGTGAAAATAAATGCAAATTATTACAGAAATAGAAATCCGTAAGCCGCAGGTGGGAGTCCTGAATGAGAACAAATCAGTCAGTTTTTACGAAGCAAAAAGAAGCAGGGACGGGGATTTTTTCGGTTCTAGGTTTTCCACGGGTGCCGGCAAAGGGTTTCACGCCCTCGAATCGGATCCATGGCCTATATTCCTTCCCAATGCCTTTATTGTCACTAATCCTTTTGTTCGCCTTCATTGCCTTCGGTGTTGCTCCCGGCCATGCCCAGGAAACGAACGCGCTTACGGCCGCGGAAGAGTCCAAGGGCTGGCAGCTGATGTTCGACGGAAAATCCCTGGCCGGTTGGCATAGCTACCAGAAAACGAACATCAGTACGGGAGGCTGGGCCGTCAATGACAGCGCCATCTACCGGCGCGACCAGGCCGCCGGCGCCATCCTGTCCCCGGAAAAATTCACCTATCAGGATTTCGAGATCTCCATCGATTGGAAAATCCCGGATAATGGCAACAGCGGGATTTTCATCCGGTATCTGGAGACGGAAAGTTCGGAAAACATCCGCACCGGTCCCGAGTCCCAGATCTGCGGCAGGCTGCATCCGGACTATGAAAGCGGCACCGGGATCCACAGTCCCGGAGCCTGCTATGCCATGTATCCGCCCGCCCGCCCCTGGATCCATCCCGCCGATCAATACAACACCTTCCGGGTGGTGGTCTTCAATAAGCGCGTCGCCCATTTCGGAAACGGCGTCAAGCTGCTGGAATATGAGATCGGGAGCAGCGATTGGATCGAAAGATTCCAGGCCAGCAAATACCAGTACTTCCCCCTTTACGGAGATGTGCATGCGGGAAAATTGTTTTTGCAGGATCACGGCAGTCCGGTGTGGTTCCGGAACCTGAAAATCCGTCCCCTCACCGTGGATCCCTGGACGGATTCATCCTTCCAATGGCCGGACCAAACCACGCGCCTGAGCGCAGGCCATGCGGGCATGGGGTTCCACCCCGTCCTCAGGGTGGCTCCGGGATCGGGACGCCTCGACCTGGTTTTGCCGGATCGGGTCCAATGGGAACTGGGACTGTCGGATCTGCGCGGCGCCCGGTTTCCGGTATCCGCCGGATACGGCGTCCCAAGCCTGACGACCCGCGGCCTCAAGGCCGGAACCTATATCCTGGCCGGAAATATCGCCGGTTCACCTTACTCCGCCTCTGTTTCCCTGCTGTCCGGCCGGTGAGACCACTTCTAAGTCCCATCCAAAAACCCGAAAGCGGCACTTCCTCCGGACCCGGCCTTTTGTTATCATTTAGCGGCCCTGCCGGACGTCGGTTCAGGGCTACTGGAGTCGAACAATGAGTCTTCTCGCTGGCCTGTTTCTGTTCATCATCTGGGCCGCCGGCGCGGTCGCGTCCGTAGCCTGGGCCCTTTCCATGGGTGCTACCCTCGTGATCGGCCTCGTTCTCTGGAACTCATTTTTCGGCTTCTGCACGGCCTTCGGCCTGATGCTCTTCTGGAGCCGCGAACATTGGCTGGGTGACTAAACCCTTTCCTAAAGCCTCTCCGCCGGCGTCCTCTTCGGGCGCCGCGGCGTCCTCCCGGGGCGCCGTTCTGCTCGCCCATGGGGCGGGCGGCCACATGGATCATCCCCATCTGCTGGATCTCTCTCGCGTCCTCGGGGATGCGGGCCTGGTTCCCTTCCGTTTCGATTTCCCCTATCGCGAACAAGGCCGGAAGTTTCCGGACAAGATGCCCGTGCTCGTGGAAAGTTTCCGGGAGTCGGCGGATCGGATCCGGAAGCGGGAGAAGCCCGGGTTCCTCATTCTGGCCGGGCATTCCATGGGCGCAAGGGCGGCCGTGGCGCTGGCGGCGGAAGCTTATCCATGCCGCGGTGTGATCCTCTTCTCCTACCCCTTGCACCCGCCCGGGCATCCGGAAAAACTGCGTCTGGACAACATGGATCTTCCCGTTCCCGTCTTGAGTCTTTCGGGTACGCGCGATCCCTTCTGTACGCCGGCGCTGATGGACAAGGCGGTAAAGGCTCTGGGGCGGCGTCCGGCCGGCCAGCGTTGGACCCATCATTGGCTGGAGGGGGCGGACCATGGGCTGAAGGTGGCCAAGAATACGGGGCTGACGCGACAGGACGCTCTCGCGGAGGCGGGCGAAGCGATCCGCTCCTGGTTGGAAGAATGAAAGACGATGTAACTTTACGGAACCAACTGTCGCGCAGGAGGGAACCATGCGGATCTGGAAGCTGATTTTACTGGCTGCCACCATCGCCTTCGGCGGGGGGAAGGACGTCCGTTACGTTTTCTCCCTGCTCGATTCCAATTTCGTGATAAAGGAGCGGATCGAAACATTCATTCATGGCGCCGGGGACCCGGATAGCTCCCTGATCCTGAGCGCGGCCAATTCTGTTTCCCATTGGAATGCCGCGCGGCTGAACTCGAAGCCGGTGGATGACGTATGGCTGGCCTATGAGCCCCCCGCCGATCCGGGCACCATCATCTTCGTTTCGAACACGGTGCCGGCCTATCCGCTTCTGACATTGAAGATCGACGCCATGTGCGGGGGCTGCGTTCATGATTACTCCGTCTTCGGTTCCGTAAGTGTGCCGGACGATTCCGGGACCGACGGATCGAAACTCAGGATTTCCGAATTGGCGAACGACTTCAAACTTGGGCGCGCGCTCAGTGAAGAGGAACGGCGGAAGATTGCGGAGAAAATAAACGATTTCACCCTTTCCAGTGCGGAGGTGGATTCACTCCGGGTGAACGTGCTGAAATTGAAGAGCGATTATCCGACCGAGAACGGGTTTCGATATGTGGCCTATTTCTCGTATGTCAGCGCTCCGTCCGCGATTTCGCATGCCGACCCCAAAGCGACCGGGACGATCTCCATACCCGGATGGCGATACGATGCCCTGGGGCGATCCCCGCGCCGAAATATTCCGGCCTGGGGCTGGCGGACCTTCTAGGGCCCCGGCGCCACCCGCGCGGAAGTTCTGGGGGAAATTGAGGATGCCTCGAAGTCGTATCGGAGTGCTATCGGAGTATGATCCGGAAGCGCAGCAACGGAATGGGTAAACTCCTGCTCGAAAATGCCAACTGATTCCCCACCCGGACCGTAGTATAAGGTTCGGGGGTGCCGATTGATTTTCAAAATCGCCTTGCTCGGTTTCGCGATCCTCCCCGTGTCCGCTGCCAACTATTATCTGGCACCCCAGGGAGCGGACAATGCGGCCGGTTCCATCAATGCGCCTTGGAAAAACCTGGACCAGGCCCAGAACAAGATGGGTCCCGGTGATACCGTATTCGTCCGGGGCGGAACCTTTGCGGGCGTGAATCTGAATTGGACCAAGTCCGGGACGGCCGGCAAACCCATGGTCATCAAAGCGTATCCCAAGGAAACGCCCATCTTTACGGGGAGCGGTCTCAATTACTTCGTCCAGAGCACGGGCCAATACATCGTTTTCGACGGCTTGGAGATTTCAGGATATACCCGGAGCGCCTTCAACCCGACGGGCGGCGGTTTCCTCACGATCCGGAACTGCAATCTGCACAATATCCTGGCGAACGAATATGGCGCCATCACGCCCCAGAACTGCCACGATATCCTGATCGAGAACAATGTCTTCCGCGAAATGGGCCGCTCTTTGGATCAAACCCTGTTCGACCATGCCGTGTACAATGCGGCCGGATCCCATGATATCGTCATCCGCAACAATCTCTTCATGAACAGCCATGGCGGCCCGGCCATCAACCACTACCATACCCCATCGCCCTACAACGTCCTCATCTGCAATAATGTCTTCATCATGACCCTGGGGGCGGAGCGGAGCGGGGTTTTCGTCGGGGACGGCGCGCATGACGTGAAGGTTTACAACAACACCTTTTATCTCGACGGAAAAGGCGCGACAAAATGTTACGGCGTGCATTTCAATTCCGGCTTCGGGACCAACGAGGCCGTCAACAACCTGTTCTATTTTTCCAACTGGCCCATCGATGACGCGGTCATCCTGCCCGGGAACGACAAGGCGGATTACAATCTCTACTTCCCCGCCAAGGACGCGGATGATGCCGGCGCCCATTCCTTCGCCGCGGATCCGCTTTTCGCCGATGCGGCCGGGACGGATCTTCATCTGGCCGCTTCATCTCCGGCCATAAACAAAGGCATGACGCTTCCTTCCTTCGCTTTTGACAAGGACGGCAACCAGCGCCCCATAGGAGGGGGATTCGATATCGGCGCCTATGAATCGAAGGATGGAATCACGGGTATCATCGGACGTTGGGCGTCAGGGAAACGGGCGTCTTCCGGAAGTTCCAGGAAATCCCGGGTGTCCCTGGAAAAAGGATCCCTGATCTTCTTCGACCGGAACAAATCCCCGGCTATCCAGGGAACGGAACCCGGGGGATTCGATGCCTTCGATACATTCGATGCCAAGGGCGGCCGTTTGCCTAAGTTATCGGAGCCTGAGTAACCCCTTCACAGGGGGCCACGGTCATTTTCTGACCGGATGCACGTCTTCTCCGGCCGCTTTTTCCGCGCAGATCCCAAAATTTTCCAGGCCTCCTTTTTGCTTCAAGAGTGCAGATTCAATGGGGCGGTTTCACTTCCGCCCCGGGTCAAAAACGGAAAGGCCGCTTATGCGCACTCAAATCCTCGCTTTAGGCATCGGCATGGTCCTGGGCTTCGGCAGCGTCCGCGCGGGTGTTCTCACGGGAACGGTACGGAACGTCCAAGGCCAAGCCTTGGGAGGCGCACGGCTTTTCCTGACCAAAATGCCCTATGCTTCTGCTCCATGCGGATTCGGCGCCATCCTGGATTCCTTGGTAACCGGGGCCGATGGCGCATTCCGGTTCGAGGCAGGCCATGAATTCTATGCGCTTAAGGCGACCGCTGCGGGCCGGAGCGAATACTGCGATTTTCTGGAAATCAAGGACTCGGGAACGGTCCGGGATATCCTCATTCCGGACACCAGTAATGTGGGTGCTACTATAACCGGAGTCGCGCTGCTCGCCGGTCCGGGATTGGAGCGCCTGCCCGGCGTCCGGATCGTTTTGTCGCAAGGCGCTGAATATATCGACACCTTGGCGACCGATGCCAATGGAGAGTTCCGGATTGAGGGGCTGGCGGATGCTCCCCGGTATGGCGTCCTGGCAAGGGATGGACGTTTCCTCGATGGAGGCGACGTCCTGGCCGATATCACCATGGGGCAGGTGCGAACCCTGCGGATGGAATTGGAGCGCAAACCCGACATGGTAGGGGAGCCTGCCACCGTAACCGGAGTCGTCACGGATCTCCAGACAGGAAACCCCATTCCCGGGGCCCGGGTATCTTTCGAGGAAGTGAAGGCCAGGGGATACCCCTATCTGGATTCCGCCCGGACCGACTCTTTGGGGCGGTATCGTTTTTCCGGAATCGCTCCGGTCACGGACCTGGGATTCGGTTATTATCTGCACGTTGAGGCTCCCCGATATTACTCCGCCTCTACCCAACTCTTCAATCTCGCCTCCAAGGAAACCAGGCACTCGGATTTCCGGCTGGAAAAGGTCCTGAACCTTTCCGTGCTCGTTCTGGAAAGCGGAGGCGGAGGGTCCGGTCTCCCCCTGCCGAATACGCGGGTGACTCTTGCCCCGGCGAAAGCGGGGTATCCCATTCTCATCGGGAGGACTGACAATGCGGGCCGACTCGATTTCCCGAATCTATTTCCCGGTGTGACGGCAATTACGATTGCTTCACAGGGATACCGTACGGTTTACCAACGGACGAACCTCCGAGCCCTTGTTTGGGACGAGTCCTTGCAGGTGGTGTTGGAAAAGGCGGCGGTAGGTGAATTCAAAAGCCTGCAAGGAAGCCTTGGTATTCATGCCGGGAACTGGTTGCAAGGCTTTCCCATCCTGTTCCACTATGGGGCCGGAAATGATACTGCGGTGCTTTTCGATGTGAGCGGCCCGGATGGGAGTTTCCGGATGGATGGGATTCCGGCCACTTGCATGGGCGGAATCCTGAGGCACGGGAGGGATTCCCTAGTGGTGACCTTAGCAGGCCCGATAACGCAAACCGTCTTCGACATCTGGGATATTCCAATTCCCGCAAGTGTCCATAGATCGCCTGTCCGGAAAGCGTTGCCGCAGTGGACCCGATGGTTCAGGGATTTCAACTTGCTGGGTAGACGGCCCCGCTGAAAAGCGGCATCTACCGCGAGGCCCGCTAACGCTGGACGCGCGCGCCGCCGCCCTTGACCAGGGATTCCACCTCGGCCAGGCTCGCCATGGAGGTATCGCCCGGAGTGGTCATGGCCAGGGCGCCATGGGCCGCGCCGTATTCAACCGCCTGGGCCAGATCGCCCTTCTCCAACAGACCGTAGACCAGGCCGGAAGCGAAGCTGTCCCCGCCGCCCACCCGGTCGTAGATTTCCAGGCCGCGGCGCATGGTCGATTCGAAGAATTTGCCTTCGCCCCAGGCCACGGCTCCCCAATCGTTGATGGAGGCGGACTTGACGGTGCGCAGGGTGGTGGCGATGACCTTGAAGTTGGGGAATTCCCGGGTGACTTCGCCGATCATCTTCTTGAAATTCTCGGCTTCCACGGTGGTGAGATGTTCGTCGGCGCCTTCCACTTTGAAACCGAGGGAGGCGGTGAAATCCTCTTCGTTGCCGATCATCACGTCCACATAGCGGGCCAGCTTGCGGTTGACCTCCTGGGCCCGCTTCTGTCCGCCGAAGTTCTTCCACAGGCTGGGGCGGTAGTTGAGATCGAAGGAAATCAGGGTGCCGTGCTTTTTCGCGGCCACCATCGCTTCTTCGATCACTTCCGGGGTGGTCTCGGACAGGCCCGCGTAGATGCCGCCGGTGTGGAACCAGCGCGCGCCCCGCTTGCCGAAAATGTCTTCCCAGTCGATGTCGCCTTTTTTGATCTGGCTGGCGGCGGTATGGCCGCGATCGGAAACGCCCACGGCGCCGCGCGCGCCGAAACCGCGCTCGGTGAAGTTGAGGCCGTTGCGGGTATTGCGGCCCAGGCCGTCGTAGGGCACCCATTTGATGAAAGACGGATCCACGCCGCCTTGCAGGATGAAGTCTTCGACCAGGCGGCCCACTTCATTGTCCGCGAAGGCCGTGACCACGGCCGTGCGCAGGCCGAAGCAGCGGCGGAGTCCGCGGGCCACATTGTATTCGCCGCCGCCTTCCCAGGCCGTGAAGCTGCGGGCGGTCTTGATGCGCACGTCGCCCGGATCAAGGCGCAACATGACCTCTCCGAGGGAGATCTGATCGAATTGGCATTTGTCTTTGGATTTCACGTTCAATAGGGCCATCGTTCCTCCGGAATCCCGGCCTTGCCGGGGGCCGCCGATGCTGGCGGCGCCTTGGGTATCCTGTACGTTACTTCTTCGAGTTCACCAGCGCCACCGCTTGCGCGGACAGGCGGGTCACTTCCGCGAAATTGCCCGTCTTGAGCAGCTCCGGGGCCACCATGAAGCTTCCGCCCACGGCAACCACGGCCTTGAAGGCAAGGTAGTCCGGCAGCTTGGCCAGATCGATTCCGCCGGTGGGGATGAAGCGGACCATGGAAAAGGGCGCGGCGATGGCCTTGAGGGCCTTGATGCCGCCGATGGATTCGGCAGGGAAGAACTTCACCACTTCCACGCCTTCGTCCAGGGCCATCTGGATCTCCGTGGGCGTGGCCACGCCCGGAAATACCGGGACGTTGAGTTCCCGGCAGCGGCGGACCACCTTGGCGTTGAAACCCGGCGACACTATATAGGTCGCGCCGGCCGCGAGGGCGCGGTCGACCTGATCGGGCTGCAGGATGGTTCCCGCGCCCAGGCAGATGTCCTTGTCCTTGGCGATGGCCTTGATGGCGTCTTCGGCCGCTGCGGTGCGGAAGGTGACCTCGGCGCAGGGCAGGCCTCCGGCCTTGAGGGCCTGGGCCAAAGGCCAGGCGTCTTCGGCCCGGTCGATGATGACCACGGGCATGAGACGGATTGAGGCCAGGCGGTCGATAAGAGGACTCATGAGTCGGTCTCCGATGAATTTTTGCAAAAATCTTCTCTCATTTCGGCCTACAACCGCGCCAGCGTCATCCCGCCGTCCACCATCAGCACCTGGCCGGTGGAGTAGGGGAGGTCGCCGCGCGCGAGCATGGCCACGGCCATGCCCACGTCTTCCGGAAAACCCCAGCGATTCTGGGGAACCAAGCCGCCGGCGATGAGCGCATCGTATTTGCCCGTAACCCCCGAGGTCATATCCGTCTTGATGATGCCGGGGCGCACTTCGTAGACCGGAATGCCGAACTCGGCCAAGCGCACGGACCAAAGCTGGTTGGACATGCCCAAGGCGGCTTTGGCCAGGCAGTAGTCCCCGCGGTTCACGGAGGCCACGGTGGCGGAAACGGAGGTGATGTTGATGATGGATTGGACCCGGGATGGATCCTCCTGCCGCTGGGCGATCATCCACTGGGCGGCTTTCTGGGTCAGGAAATAGGGCCCGCGCAGGTTCACGCGGATGAGATCGTCGAAACTTTCCTCGCCCGCCTCCAGGATGTCGGCGCGGACCTTGGGGGCGATGCCGGCAT
>JAQBPN010000048.1 GCA_028287505.1 Fibrobacterota bacterium
GGCTTCAGGCTCTATGACGCCAAGGGAACCGCGGTTTGGGAATACCGTCGGCCGGACGATGGGAAAGAATTTTCGGATGAGGTAACCGTAATGGTACCTCCTGAAATAGGGAAAGGAACCGTGCTCAGGGGAGTATGGCAGGAGAAACAAATATGTTTTTAAAAAAATCCTCGGCAGCGTTTCTGGCTTTTTCGGCGGTGTTTACGTCAGCCGCTTTGCAGCGGGTGCACGCTCAGGCTCCCAACCTGGTCCACACATCGTCATACAGCAAATACATGGGTAATAAGCAATGGAAGTTTAATATTTACCTTCCTCCCGGCTATTCCACCGGTCCTGCTCAGCGGTATCCGGTCATTTATTTCCTTCACGGCGCGGGTGCGGACGAAAATCAGTTCACCTATTATGCCACGACTTTTATCCACTCCTACATTCAACAGAAGAAGGTACCGGAGGTTATCGTGGTCTTCCCCAGCGGAGGCGGGCAGACCTGGTTTCTGGACAACGGCGTTTTTGCGTCTTATGCCATGGATCCGGATTCGTATATCATAAAAGAGTTGATCCCTCACATCGACAGCACGTACAGGACGATCGCCGACCGCGGATCGAGAGTGATATCCGGCATGTCGATGGGAGGGTATGGAGCCTGGCACTTCTCCTTCAAGTATCCGGAGCTATTCTGCTACGGAGGCGAGTTTGCCGGGGGCGGGCCATACGTGGCCAATCTAGTTGTCCAGAATTACAGTCCGGCTGAAGATCCTCATAAGCTCGCCGTTTCGAATGCGGCGATTCTCAGCGCGCAGATGAAGGTATACGTTTGCGTCGGCGGCAATGACGGTCTTACGGCTTTCAATCAGGAAATGGTGAACATCTGCAAAGCCCAGAAAATTCCAAACGTGTATACCGTGGTGCCCAATATCGGGCACGACTTCGCCGGGCTCATGCAGAACAATGGATTGCAAGCGGTGCAATATGTCACCCAGGGTTTCGCGCCGGTATCGATTGCCGATCGGAGGGCATCCACCGCCGCCGGGGGCGATGCGGCAACGATCTCGCTGCAGGGGAGGACCTTGCGGATCGACTCGCCCGATGCGTTGCCCTTGACGATCGGACTGTTCTCGCTCTCGGGAAGAATGGCAGCCTCCTACCAGACCAGCGAACGAATAGCAAAGCTGGATCTTTCGCATTTTGTTCGTGGGGCGTATCGCGTTCGATTGAAAAGCGCCTCCGGGATTACGGAGAAGAAAATATTCCTGGACTGAGGTGCTTATGCGGTTTTCCCTGATCCACTGCCTTGCTTGCGCTTTCCTCTGCGCCGCCGCCGCGCGCGCGCAGTCCGGCTGGGACCTCACCCTGTCGGACGAGTTCAACGGTCCCGCCAACACCTATCCCGATCCGGCCAAGTGGAACGTGGAAGTGAACGGCAACCCGCCCAACGCCGAGGCGGAAGCCTATGTCAAGAGCCTAAGGAACGTAAGCCTGAACGGCCTGGGCCAACTGGAACTGATTGCCCTCCATGAACCGTCGGGCGGCAAGCAATACACTTCCGGCAAGGTCAATTCCTCCGGTAGGTTCGTGCAGACCTATGGGCGCTGGGAGGCCCGCATAAAGCTTCCCGCCGGCACCGGTTTCTGGCCCGCCTTCTGGATGCTGGGCATCAATAATGGCTGCGGCGGCTGGCCCAGCTGCGGCGAAATCGACATCATCGAGAACCGCGGCCGCCTGGCCCGGACCTCGAGCTCCGCCATGCACGGCCCCGGCTATTCCGGCAACACGCCTCTGGCGCATACCTACAACCTGCCGGCCGGGTCCCCCAGCTTCTTCGACGATTACCATCTCTTCGCGGCGGAATGGGACGCCACCTCAGTGAAGTTCTACGTGGACAGCACTTTGCATTATACCGTGAACAAGACCGACGTGCAGAGGTACGGGAACTGGGTCTATAACCACGACTTTTACATCCTCATCAACCTGGCCGTGGGCGGCCAGTTCGACGGCGGCCAGATCCCGCCCGCTTCCGCGTTCCCGGCCAAGGTGATGGTGGATTACGTGCACGTGTACAAACCCGGTACCGGGCCAATCATCGTCGCCCTGCGGCCGGAGCGGCTCACGCCCAGGGAGGCGGCGTCCCTGCCGACCTTGACTGCTTATGATTTCTCGGGGAGGTTGCGCCCGTCACGGGAATCCCCCGGCGCCCTGACGCCCATGGCATCACGTTCGGCTACGGGAGCGGGCGCGATCAGCCTGTGCCGCTAAGCGGCCTCAACCCATTTCCAAAAAATCCCGGCGGTCAGAACAAGACGTTGCCGGCGGCCACCAGGACGTTCTTGGCGTTCTCGATGTTCTCCAGGGTCTGCAGGCCGTCATTGATCGCGGTCATGACCTGGTTGTCGAAGACGATGTGCTCGTAGCGCTTATCTTCGATGGTCTTGCGCCCGTCCGAGTTGCGATCCATCTGCGAACAGACATTGCCCGTATTGCAGTAGCCGTCATAGGTGTTTTTCATAAAGCGGACCGCGTTGAACGGGCTGAAGGTGGAGACCAGGAATTCATCCTGGATGGAACCATTGGCCGGATAGTTCCCGTTCAGATCAAAGGCGGAACGGATGGGAATGAAGGTTCCTTTGAACTTCTCGGCCGGGCTGCCGATGCCGTTGGTAGAGACGAAGTTGGGGGACTTCTGCGCGAAAGGGCTCAGGTACCAATCTCCCGCCGAGCCCGCCGCGAAATCCTGGTTGCGGGAGGTGACGGTCCTGACCGAGAGCAAGGTGGGATCGATGGTCGCGACGTTGTAAATGAGGTCCGGGGCTGCCTGAAACCCGGGATGAGGCTGGTAGAAGTTCGAGTAGGCGATGGATACCATGGGGATGCTCTTGCGATAGCCGCCCAGACGGTTGAGGAAGCCGTAGAATTCATCGTGGGAAACGTTCACGGCGGTTCCATTCGCGTAATAGTGCTCATAGAGCATCTGATGGGCGGCGGGCACGTTCAACTGGTTCCAGTTGTCCTTGGGGTCGTTGCCGTTGCCGAAGAAGTCCGCCGTGGTCACCACGCCGTTGCTTTTCAGCTCGTACATCTTGGCTTGCAGGGAAGAGCCGATGGAAGCGCCCTGGTGCGGGGAATCGATGGTGAGGTAGCCCTTGATATTGGTCGCCAAATCCTGTCCCAACACTCCCGCGCCGTTGGCGTAATTGTTCTCGGGCATGGAATAGAGCAGGGCCAGCCGTGAGACGATGCCGCTCATGCTGGGGCCTCCGAGCATGATCTTGGAAGCCGTCGTCTGCTTCATCCACTGGATGAATTTCAGTTCCAGTCCGGCGTTGATGTGGATGTCCCCGCCCCCCTGGGAGAAATCCAGGAAGAAAAGATCATACCCTTTGCCCCGCGGGCCGAAGGAGTTGAAGAGGTTCTGGTACTTCAGCTTGCTCTCCAGCGTATACGCGTCCCTGGCATTGAAGGGATCGAAAGCATCCGCGACCACCATGGGCTTGTCGTAAAAATCCGTATTGTCCATGCCGGGCAGGCAGTAGACCAGCGCGAAGTACTTGGGATCCTTGGCGCTTATGATTTTCGCGAACCAGCGCAGCGCCGGAATCTGCTTGTCGAGATCGATCCAGGTGGAACCGCTCAGGCTGCGCGCCCGCGCCGGTTGGGTCTTCGGGTAGGGCTGGCTGACGGTATACTCGGACGGAACGTATTTGAGGTTCGCATCGTCCGAGGCCTTGGTTTCGTTGAAGGTGCTCCAGGTTACGAAGGAGGGCGCCTTGGTGGCGGAGATATGGGTATAGTCGGCCTCCACCTGGGGTATGAAGACATCCGGGCAGACCTTGGTGGTCCCGTCCAACAATTGGAAGGAGATCGACTTGCTGGATTCGACGTAGGAACTTTTCCCGCTTTCCATGAAATGGAACGGGACGCAGCTGCTGTTGTCCGAGTTCATGTAATACTCGCTTTTGTACTTCACGCCATCCGGGCAGGCAACGCTGTAGATGGTGTGGAAGTTATCTCCCAGGGCGCCGCTCTGATCATGCATCAGGCCGCCTTCGAATGTCGAGATGGTCGCGGTGCAGCGATTGTCGGAATAGCCCAGGAGGAAGGCCGCGCGGGCCGCCTGGACGAGAAGGATGGGGGCAAGTATGGCTAATCGCATCGGGGCCTAAGGCGACACTTGGACGGCGTTGAAGTAATAGGCGGGAGCGGCGGCGGTGGAATAGACGTTGAGGGAGATCCTCTTACCCAGGGTTCGCGCCATGGACAGGGTGGAAAGGAGGCCTTTGCTCTCTTCCAGGGTGTTGCCGGAATTGTAATAGGGGTACCGGAAGGCGAAACTTTCGCCGACGGAATTGACGCCCATGAACCAGACGCATTTCTCATTCGCATCGAAGCGGAGATCCGCGACGGAATAGCTCCCATTGCCCCAACCCACGACAGGGGCGGAGGAAAAGCAGGGGACGGCGGCGAGGAGGAGCATTGCGAACAACCAATTTTTCATCGTATTTTCCGGGGTGAGGTGTGAATGTGAAGCTTGGTCGTTCAAAAGTAATACTTCGGATATTTTTGAACAGGGGGGAGATCCACGGTTTTTCCCGCTTTTACCCCAAATAATCAAACCCGGGCCGGTGGAAACGGCTCCCAGGCACCACTAAATTTGGTCCTTTAACATTTTCTTTGATGAGACTAAGCAGGCGGCAAATTCACGTCGAAGTCCTCATTTTTTTGATGCATTTCCACGCCCAAAAAATATCGGCAAGACTCGCTCAATCTCCTGAAACAGCTGGTCGAAGCCGAGATTCCGGATTGAAGAAACCGAGGCTCGCGCAGCCTCGCCTCAGCGTGCCGCGGACGGGCCGTAGGCGAATCCGATCCGGGGCGAAGCGAATAAGCGCAGGGTTCTGCCGTCCGCGCCGGAGAGGCCGGGACGGAGCACCGGCATCGACGCGCCCAGAGCCCAGGGATTCCTCACGATCGTCAAGGCGGGGGCATCGTGCAACGCCATGCCGGTATGGCTGAGCGACCCGTCCGCATTAAAGACGAACGACAGCTCGAATCCTTCCTGGGTGCGATCCACGAACCAGGCATAGCGCTCGACGAAGGGCAGTCCTTCCAGCATCGCCACCACTTGCGGGACGAAGGCATC
>JAQBPN010000091.1 GCA_028287505.1 Fibrobacterota bacterium
GGCGTTAAGAAAGAGAAAAAACCCGAGCATCGTGCTTCCACGAGCTCTTTGGGTTTTTTCGCCCGACGCCCGACGCCCGACGCCCGACGGCGCCAGCTTCGAACCACCGGAGCTTCATTCATCTGAGTAGAAAGTTAGAAATCAGGAATCCCGATATCAGCACGGAGACGTTGGAGGCGACCACGGAAGCCATGGTGGCGCGTCCCACGCCTTCCGCCCCATGGGTGCTGGTATACCCGTAGTAGCACCCGAAGAGCGAGATGATAATGCCGAAAACGAAAGATTTCAGGATGCCGACGAACATGTCCCAGTTGGTATAGAACAGACGGACGCCATAGAAGAAGGATTCGGGGGACAGGTCCTTGAACAGGGTGACCACGAGCAGGGCCCCGAGAATGGCGATGAAGGAAGAAAAGATGGTGAGCATGGGCAGCATGATCATCCCGGCAAGCAGGCGAGGGGCCATCAGGAAGCGGAAAGGATTGAGATCCAGCACCTTCATGGCATCCAATTGCTCCGTAACCGCCATGGTGCCCAGCTCCGCGGTCATGGCGGCCCCTACGCGGCCCGCCACCACCAGAGCGGTCAGGACCGGCCCCACCTCCAGCATGACCGATTTGCCCACCGCCGTGCCCACATAGCGCAAGGGAACGTAGTCGGCGAAATTGTAGGCGGCCTGCCAGGCGGCCACCGCTCCGGTGAAGATGGAGGTCAGGCCCACAAGGGGGATGGAAGTGATGCCGATCAGGTACATCTGGTCGATGGTGAAATGGAAGTTCTTGAACACGGAGGGGATGGCCATGAACATATCCAGGCAGAAGCGGAGGAAAACCAGCACGTTGGCGCACATCCTGAGGAAGGATTCCCCGAATCGCACCACCCGCGCATCTATCCACATCCAAAGTCGCAAATAATCCCCCTCAGCGAGTCAGCAAGCTTTCATAGTACTCATCAAGGTACTTCCGCTGCCCTTCCGACAAACGGAGCCCCTTGGCGTTCTTACGGCCTTCACGGAGCAACTGAAGCATCCGCGCCTCGTCGGCCGCTTTGGACGGGACGGAAACCTCGGCCGGACGTCCCCGGCTGGTTTCCGCCTGGCGCGATTCGCTTTGACCTCTCTCTTGCATGGCGTTGGAAGCTTCCAACAGCTTCGACTGGAACCGCTCCTGGCGCCGGCGCACCTCTTCGGGAGTCAAACGGCCCTGCCTCAGGTCCTCTTCCAAGCGGCGCGCCTCATCGGCGAGGCCGCGGATTTTCTGGGCACTGCCCCCCTCCTCGCCCAGACCTTCCGCCAGGGATTCCAGGCTCTCGCCCAGTTCGCCCTGCTTGTTGGCCATGCCGCCCATGGATCCTTCGCCTTCCCCGCCTTGCTGTCCGCCTTCGCCCTCTTTGCCGCCCTCGCCGCCTTCCGATCCCTGGCCATTCTCTCCGCCGGCCCCGCCGGGCTGTTTGCCGGATTGGCCGCCGGGCTGGCCGCCTTTCTGCCCGGGACCCGGTTGGCGGCCTTCCATCATCGCCTTGAGAAGCTGGTAGGTGGCCTGGTTGATGGCCATCTGCTTGCCGCTCATGCCTTGCAACTGGCCGGAGAGGTCCCCCCCCTGTCCGCCGCTCTGGCCGGAAGCGCTGGGGGAACCGGAACCCGATCCCGAACCGCTTCCCTGCCCGGAGTTCTGGGCCATCTTCAGGAGCTTGAGCAGTTCCCGGGAAAGACCCTGGTTGTGCCGGAGGGATTTCTCCGCGATGTCCCAGGTATATTGCCGCGATGCCTCCCGGGAAGCCGCGGCCAGGTTACGCGACTCGCCCGTGAGAGCCTGTCCCATGAAAGGGACCTTGGCGGCCAGGACCTTCACGCGTTCGTTCAGCCATTGCGCGGTCTGGGCCACGCTGCCGTAGAGCGCGGCTTCGTCGGACTCCCAGCCTTCGGACTGCCGCTTGGCGGATCCGCTGCGGATGAGGATTTGGAGCCGGGAAAGGGCCAGGGATTCCTGCAGCAGCTCCTGGGCCTCGGAGATGTCCACGGAGGCTTCCATGCCGGACATGGCGTCTCCCAGCATCTCCCCCATCTCGCCCAGCTTGTCCGCCGCGGAGGAGGCCGACTTGGCGGCGGAGGCCGAAGCGGCGGCCTGATCCTTTTTCGATTTGCCGTTGGAAGCCTTGGAAGCGGAGGCCAGGGACTGGCGGACATCCTGCATGTCCTTTTGCACCGGTCCCGGTTTCAGCTTCTTGTCCATCTCCTGGAGTTCCTTTTTGCCGGCAGCCGCCTGGGATGAGAAATCGGAGAGCGCCTTCTGGGTTTCCTGTTGGATGGCCTTCTGTTCGGCATCCTCGGCGGGGCCCGCCTGTCCGGCTTCCAGGCGCTTTTCCAGGGCCTGCTCGCGCGCCTGCAATTCGCCCAGCATCTGCTTCAACTCGCCCATGCGCTTGCGATCCTTCAATTGCTCGAGCATGGCCAGGGCCCGGTTCAGATTCTCCGCCAGTTCGGCCTGCTTCTCCAGCATTTCCTTCAACTTTTCCCGGAGTTCTTCTTCGTTCACTTCCTGTCCCTGCAGTTTGCTTTCCATCAGCTTCTGCAGGCTGTCCGGCAGCACCTCCTTGAGGAGCTCCTGCACCTTTTTCATCTTCTCCATAAGTTCCGGGGAAAGCAACCCGTTCTTGGCTCCCTGCTCCATGGACTTTTTCAAATCGTCGTTGGCGCCCTTCATATCCTCCGCCATGCGCATCTGCTCCTGGATGGCCTGGTCCATCATATCGCTTTTCGCCTTGGCCTGGGCGGCCTGCTCCTGAAGCATTTTCTGCAGATCCGTCTGGTTCTGGATGTTCCTGTCCAGATCCTTGGACAGATTCTCCAATTGCATCCTGGCCAGATCCATCTGCGGCTTGCCGGGCGCCGGCTTTTCCAGCTTGTCTTTCAGAGCGGCGAGCTTGGCGGCCTGCTCCTTTTGTGTCTTGAGAAGGTTTTCCAGGTTCTTCCGCCGTTCCTCCACGGGAAGCATCCCCTGGTTGCCCCGGGGCAGGGACGGCTCGCTCTTCTTCAGGAAGTCCTGCATCTCCTTGGCCGCGCTCTGGGCCTGGGCCATGTCCTTTCCCGCCTTGGCGGTCTTGTCGCCGCCGTTGGCATCCTGCTTGGCCTGCCGCTCCATGGATTGCTGCAATTGGGCGAGGGTGGCTTCCGCCCGGCGCTGATGTTCGCCGGGATCATCCACCATGATGCGGTTGATCTCGTAATCGGCCAGCATAGGCGGGCCTTCCTCCCGGGGCGACTGCTTTTCGCGTTCCAACTTCCGCTCCAACTGCTTTTCCCGCTGGATGGCGCTTTTCAGGTTGGCGACGGCGCTCTGTTCCTTTTGCCGCGTGGCCGCCAATACTTCCTGCACCGTGGGCATGCGCAGAGTGCGCGTGGCCGAGCGCCCGGTCTTGGGGCCGTTCACGGTATCGTTGTCGACGGCGGCCAGATGGAATTCCACCACGTTGTCCGGGCGCAGGTTCAGAGGACGGAGATCCCATTCCGTTTCCACCAGTCCGGCGCGCGCCTGCCGCAGCCAATCCTTGCCGTCGCGCTGCCCCTCGCTGCGCACCTTTCCGTCGGCGAGCACCCGGTAGACGAGCTTCAGGGAGGTCAAGCCGTAGTCGTCCTTGACGCGGAATGCCAGCGGCATTCCCGCGTCCCGGTCGAGGACCGTGTCCGCGCCGGGGGAAACCAGATCCACCTCCGGCGCCAGATCGGGAATGATGTCCACGCGATATGGGACCATGGGCCGGGAACGGATCCCCTCCTTGTCCTCCAGCCAGAAGGAATAGTCCTGGGGCGAGCGGATTTCCCGGACCACGCTGAAAACCTTTCCCGGACCCAGGGTATCCTCCGGGATACGGGCTGGGGCCGCGTTCCCGGCGCCGGGAACGCCTTGGGAATCGATCGTGGACGCGCCGCCCGTGGCCGGGCCGCGGAAACTCCAAGCCAGCCGGCGCAGGGCGCGATCGGATTCCACCAGCCAGGTCACGCGCGTGCCCGCGAGCACGGGAAAGCGGGCCACGCCCTGGGGCAGGGTGTCCGCGCGCAGGCGCGTGTAGGCGGGCGGTTGCAAGACCGCTTGCATGCGTTCCAGGAAGGGCGCGGCCAGAACGCGGTAATGCAAAGCCGCGCTGCGGCCGTTGTCGCCCGCGAAGTAGATGGAGAAGTCGGCTTGGGCGGGACCGAAGGCGAAGGAAAAACCGAGGTCCGGAGCGACGGCCAGGGGAAAGCGGGTTTCACCGTCCGGGGATCGGACATAAGCGTAGACCGCTTGGCCCGGGATCAGGTTCCGGGCGCGGCCTTGCACCCTCGCCGTATCCCCCGCTCCCAGGACCAGGGTCGATGGATCCAGATCGAAGCGCAAAGTGGGAAGCCGATCCAGGGCGAGCCAGGGGAGCGATGCGCGCCGGAAGAATTCCCCGGGCCTTCCGGAGAGAAGGGCCGAGGCGACAAGAGCCAGAATGCCCGCGGCCAGGAGGAGGCGCTGGGCCTTGGGGAAATACCGGGGCCTGGGCAGGGAGAGGCGCGGCAGGAAGGAGGCGAACAGGCGATCGAGATGCCCCAGGGTTTCCGGGTTGTGGTTCCCGAGGGACAGAACGGTGCGGAAGGGATCCGGAGCGCCGGGATTGGCGCGGTCCAGGTCGCGGGCCACGGATTCGGGAGCGTTGGCGCGGGCCCGCCAGCGGATCCAATAGGCGAAGGGGAACAGAAGATAGATGCCGTAGGACCAGGACATCAGGATCAGGCAGGCCGGCGACAAAGGAAAGCGCAGGGATATCCAACCGAGCACGGCCAGCGTAGCCAGGTGGATGCCCGTCAGGATCCACAGGACGCCCAAGGCGCCCGCCGCGGCGCGCAGCCTGCGTTGGCGCGACAAGAGGGCGGGAATGCGGCGCAGGGCGTCCATGGCTCTTCGCGTCCGTCCTCAGGGAACGGATGCGGTCCCGGGTACCGTGGCGGCGGCCTGCGAAGGCGTCGGGGCCGACGTCGCGCCTTGCAGGAACCAGGCTACCACATTGACTCCCATGCGCAGGGCGGCTTCGTGGAGTTCGGGCGGATCCTTGTGGACTTCCGGATCCTCCCAACCGTTCCCGAGGTCGCTTTCATAGCTGTAGAATACCACGGTCCTTCCTTCCACCGCAATTCCGTACGCGGTGGCGCGCTTGCCGTCATGCTGGTGGATCTTGGGAAGTCCTTCCGGGAACCGGTAGTGGGAACTGAAGACGGGGTGGCGCAGGCCCATTACCGTCATCGGGTGGTTGGGGAAAAGGACCTTCATCTCGCGCCGGAAGGACGTGTCCATGCCGTAATTGTCGTCGGCGAAAAGGAGTCCGCCGCGCAGCAGGTATTCGCGCAGGACTTTCCGCTCTTCTTCCGAAAAAGCCACGTTGCCATGGCCCGTCATGAAGAGAATGGGGAATTCATAGAGGTTGCCGTCCATGACCGCCACCTGGCGCTCTTCCGGACAGGCGTTGAGGCCGAGATCGGAGCGAAGCCGCTTGGAGAGGTTCACGAGCATGGAAGGGCCCGCGTACCAGTCCCCGCCGCCGCCGTATTTCAGGCGGGCCACCGACCAGCATTTCGCCTGGGATGCGCGGACCGGGGCCAGGCCTCCGAGGAGGAACAGGGACCCCAGAACCAGGCCGATCCACATGCCGTAAACCCGCCGACGCATAGGGGATAAACTAGAAAATGCGGGTCCCGCAGGGGCGGAAGCGAAGGTCAACGCGCCGCGGTTTGCGCCGGGGCGCGGGCGCGGTTGTTCCACAGGATCCGGTAGGTCCAATAATTTCCCATCACCTTTTTGACGTAATCGCGGGTTTCCCAATAGCTGATGTCCTCGATGGTGGATTCCAGGGGCTTTTCCACGCCCGTCGCCCCGGTGGCCAGGCCCTGCCAGCGCTTGGTGGGTTCCGGACCGGCGTTATAGTTGGCGAGCACCCAATAATGATTGCCCCTATAATCCTTGTGGAGGTCGCGGAGATAGGCCGTCCCCAGGCTGATGTTCACTTCCGCTTCCGTGAGGCTGTAGGGATCGAAGCGTTGCCACTTCTCCTTTTTGGCCACGATCTTTCCGGTGGCCGGCATCAATTGCATCAGTCCGATGGCCCCGGCCCCGGATTTGATATCGCGATCGAATCCGGATTCCTGGCGCATGAGGGCATACACGAAGGCCGGATCGAGGCTGCGCTTGGCCGCGTACTTCTGGACCAGGCCTTCGTAAGGCCGGGGGAAAATAAGGCGCAGCACCTCCTTGGGCGCCTCGCCCCATTTGTCCGGCGCGATCTTGTAACTGAGTTGCAGCCCCAGCTTGTAGGATTCGCGCCAAAGCTGGCGGTTCTTGAACATGCGGGCGGTGGTGTACAGGAACCAGGGATTGTTCTTGACCTTGGCGGGCACCGTGCGCAAGGTGAGGATTGCCAAAGTGTCCAAGCGGAATTGCAGGAGTTTGCCGATGGAGAGATAGTCGCTTTCGAACTCGGTGTCCAGGCGCTCGCGGTACCCGGACATCTCCTCCTTCATCCAGGCCTTGATGCCTTCGGGGTTGGACGGCGCGAAGCGGCGCCAGGGCTCCAGGCTGTCGGCCCAGGCTCCGCGCGCTTGCAAGATCTGGCGCGCCATATGGCCGTAGAAATTCAGGGGGTAGCGGGTGGTCAGCAGAGCCATGGTCGCGCGGGCTCCCGCGGAATCCCCCAGGGAATCCTGCGCCTTGGCTTCCCAGAACAGACCAGCCGGGTACGCGTTGGAATTCACCTGATCGCGGATGGCTTTGAAGGCCTGATAGGCCGCGCCGGCGTTGCCCGCCTTGTATTGGCACAGGCCGATGCGGAAGTTGGCCCAATCGCCGCGCTTGTTGGCGCTGAAGTCGGCCAGTTGGCGGAAATAGAACTCGATGGCCTCCTCGTAGTTGCCCTGCTGTTCCAGATCCCACGCCCGCAGCCAATAGATCTCCGAGGTCTTGTCGGCCTTGGGGAATTTCTCCAGGAGTTTGTCGTACCAGATGATGGCTTTCTTGGGCTCCTCCAGGCGATCGTAGCAGCGTGCGATCTGCAGGATGGCGTCCGGAGTCTCTCCGTACTTCTCCATGAATTTCACGTAAGAAGGAATGGCCTTCTGGAAATCCTTGGTCTTGAAGATGAGATTGGCGTAATTCCAATGCAGTTGCTGCTTCTCGGGTTTGCCCGGCACCAGCTTGAGCGCGGCCTCGCTGCGGGCGATGGCCTTATCGTTGAGCCCGAGCTTGGTCTCCAGGTCCAGCATCAGGTCCTGCAATTCCCAGGTGCCCCACCCGGGAGGAATGTTCGGGGCCAACATCTGGTACAAAGTGTCCAGGCGCCGATCCGCGGGGGCGGAAGCGACGATGCGCTTCAGGAGCATGTCGAATCCGCTGGGCGATCCGGTGAAGCCCTGCAGGCGGAGCAGGCCGTACAGGAAGTTGATTTTCACCTGGCTGGAGACCGGCGCCTGGATGACCTTGGTGTAGAATTGCAGGCGCGTGGAATCGCTGGGCTGGGTGAGCGGAAAAACCTGGATGCGGCGGTTTAGCAGATAGCTCTGCCAAACCGATCCCCCTACCCATTCCAGGCAGGCTTGCAGCACGCTGTCCGCCCGGGTGTAATCCTCCAACCCCATGTAGACGTTCGCCATCAGGATGGCCTTGTACACCTGGGCGAGCCGTTCGGTAGGTTCCGCCTTGGAAAGGGTGCGCTTGGCCTTGGCGAAGTCGTTCTTTTCCATGGCGGTCACGGCGCCCAGGATGGAAGCCTGGAAGACGGCGATTTCCTTGCGGGTAGGCTTCTTCATCACGAAGGGCAATCCCGGTTTCCCTCCCGGGGCGGAGCCGGAATCCGCTTCCGCCTGGGCCAGACTGTCGTCGTCCCGATTTACGATGGATCCGTTCTTCAACAGGGAGTCCACGGTGGCCCGCACGGCGGAAGATCCCGCGGCCGTCGCGGGAGCGGGAACGGGAGGAGGCGAAACGGTGGGGGCGGAAGCCGGAGCGGAGGAAATCGGTCCGTTGGGACCGGTCGCATGCGCCGGGGCCTGCAGGGAATCCGCATGAACGGCTTTCGAGGCGGCCATCTTGGCCGCGGCCACGGTGGAATCGTTGGCCCGCCGTACGGCGGCGGCCAAGGCGGCGGCGGCTTTGGCGGAGTCGGTGTCCGCGCCCGGACCGGGTGTCGTCGTCGTTCCGCCGGTCACCGGGGGGGCCATGGCCGCCTTCGGAACGGCCTTGAAGGAATCGGGTTTGGCCGAACCGGCGGCCTGCGGTTTGCCCAGATGCCTGATCGATGGCCTCGCGGCAAGACACAGCGTGCCAAGGCACCCCATCAGGGCCAGAAATTTCCAGGCTCCACCCATATTTGGAAAACTAGCAATCAAGCCGGTGCCGGGCACGGCATAGGAAGGGAAGAATCCGGGACGGATCCCCGCTTATTCAGAAATGGGAAGGCGTCTTGCCCGGGAACTTGATGATCCCCAGGTCGGCGAGCTTGGCGCCATAGCGATCGCGCAAATACGAGCCGATCTCGTCCGCCGTCGTCAGTTTGAGGACGTCTTCGCTGCAGACGCGGGCTTCTTCGAAGGATGTGGAGCGGATCAGCTTCTTCATTTCAAGCAGCACGCCCGGTCCCATGGACAGTTCGTCGATGCCCATGCCGATGAGCACGATGGCGGCGAAGGGATCGCCGGCCATTTCCCCGCACACGCAGACCTGGATGCCGTGGCGTCTCGCGACCTCGATCACGCTCTTGATCTGGCGCCACACCGCGGGGCTGTTGGGTTCGAACAATTCCGCGATGCGCTCGTTGGCCCGGTCCACCGCCAGGGTGAATTGGATCAAATCGTTGGTGCCGATGCTGAAGAAATCCACTTCCCGGGCCAGTTCGTCGGCCATGACCACGGCGGAAGGCACCTCCACCATGCAGCCGATCTCCAGCTGCGCATTGTAGGCGATGCCGTCCCGATCCAATTCCCGGCGCACCTCGTCCAGGATCTTCTTGGTTTCCCGGATTTCCCAGAGGTTCGAAATCATGGGGAACATCAGGCGGATGTTGCTGTAGGCCGTGGCGCGCATCACCGCCCGCAATTGGGTCTTGAAGATGTCCCGGTTGTCCAGGCAGACGCGGATGGAGCGCCAGCCCATGTAGGGATTGAGCTCGCCGGCCATTTTAAGGGCCGGAACCAGCTTGTCCCCGCCCGCGTCCATGGTCCGGATGGTCACGGCTCTGGGGCTCATGCGCTCGCCGATATACTTGTAGGCCTGGTATTGCTCTTCTTCGCTCGGCATGTCCTCGCGGGTCAGGAACAGGAACTCGGAGCGGTAGAGGCCGACCGAATCCGCGCCGTACTGGAGCACGCTTTCCACTTCGATGGGCAATTCGATATTGGCGGACAACTCGATGTACTTTCCGTCCGTGGTGACCGGCTCCAGATCCCGCAGGGTGGAAAGCTCCCGCTCCATGGCGAAGAAGGCGGCCTTCTTGATCTCGTATTCCTTGATGTCCCGGAGGGAGGGATTCAGGATGATGAAGCCTGCGGTGCCGTCCAGGATCACGGTCTGGCCGGGCTCGATGTCCAGGCCGGACAGGGAGATGCCGGATACGGCCGGGATCTCCAGGGAGCGCGCCAGGATGCTCACATGCGAGGTCTTGCCCCCCACTTCCGTGGTCAGGCCCAAAGTGTTCTTGCGGTTGAACTGGGACAGCACGGAGGGCGTCAGGTTCCGGCTCATGACGATCACGGGCTCGGGCACGTCCAGATAGGAAAGGTTGTTCTCGCTCAGCATGAGGATGTCGATGACGCGGGTGGCCACGTCCCGCAGATCGCTCATGTGATCCTTGAGGAAGCCGCCGCTCATGTTCTCGAAGCGCTCGGCCAGGGAATTGATGCGCGCGCTGTAGGCGTATTCCGCGTTGTGCAGGTTTTCGTGGATGTCCTTGATGACCGCGTCCACGATCTCCACGTCCTGGAGCATCATCATATGGCTGTCGAAGATGCGCGCTTCGTATTCGCCCACGTCCCCGCTGATGCGGGTCTTGATGCCGAGGATCTCCTT
Source organism: Fibrobacterota bacterium (assembly GCA_028287505.1). Lineage (GTDB taxonomy): Bacteria > Fibrobacterota > Fibrobacteria > UBA11236 > UBA11236 > Chersky-265. Next base: position 10,068 of record JAQBPN010000091.1, read on the forward strand.
ATGGGCCTTGTCCAGGGCGCGCTTGAGGCGGGCCACTTCCTGTTCCACTTTTTCCGGGGGAATGACGCGCTTCTTGACGATGCGGTCTTCCGGATGGAGCAGATACGCCGGGCCGATGGCGAACCCGGGCGAAGCGGGAACCCCCTGCAGCACCACGCGCTTGGGCTTGGGACCAGACATGCTATCCTATCAGTCGTATTTGAAACGGGAAAGGAAAAGCGCTTCGATGGCCGCCAAGGCCTCGGCCTCGTCGGGGCCTTCCGTCTCCACGCGGATGACGGCTCCCGGTTCGGCGGCCAGCAGCATGATGTTCATGATGCTTTTGGCGTTGGCGCGCATCCCGTCCTTGATGAAGATGACGTTGCTCTTGTATTTGGTGGCCGTCTCCACGATCAGGGCGGCCGGCCGGGCATGGATGCCGGAATCGTTGATGACGGTAAGTTCTATGGTGACCATGGCTTTCAGGCTCCCTCTACGAATTGGATGGACAGGGCGGCCGCGCCTTCGGCCCCGGGTGCGAGTTTCAAATCCCAAACGGGTATCAGGACGGTGCCCTGGTACACCCGCTCATAACCGCCTTCGGATTGGCTGACGGTTTCAATTGCGTCCCGCCACGCGCGACCGGCGCCCGGGAACCTGGCTTCGCAACGCAGCTTAAGCCATTCATCGGTGATCTTCACCCGCGTGGCCCCGGTCATCTCGCCATGGGAGGCAAGGATGTCCCGTTGCAGTTCGCTCGCCGGTTTGCTTCCGGCCGAGGCGGGAAGCTCCCACTCGATGTATCGATCATGGGCGTTTCCGGCCAAAAGGCAGAACAGGGCTTCGCTGCCGAAACGGAATTCCACCGGGGCTTTTCCGGAGTTGGTCACGGGATTGGTGAACTTCCATTCCACCCGCAGATTGGGCGAACCCTTCTCCAGGATGATGGACTTTTCCACGCCGATCACGGTTCCGTCCGGGGTCTTGGCGATCCCGAGAAAACGGACCTCCGTTTCCTTGGGGCGGCGCTCCAGCACCGTTTCCTTGGCTTCGAATTGCAGGGCGATGGGATAGTCCTGGGTGGCGTACTCCTTGAAGGTGGCGCCGGGCTTGAGATACACATCGGACATGGAGCGGCGCTTGCGGCGGTCGTAGATGAGGTAACCGCGGAGGTTGGCCTCCTTCTCGCCCAGGGTATTCTCGAGCTTGGTCCCCGCTTCGCCCTTGCCGCCGATCAGCTCATGATACGCCTCGTATCGCCGGGTCAGCGTGTCGGTAAGGTTGATGCCGGTGTCCTTGAGCCAGAACTGATCGATCTCGCCGCCATGGGTGATGCTCAGATAGACTTCATGGGAGTTGAGCGTGTACTCCAGCTTGCCGTCGCAGTTCCAATCCGTGATCTCCCACAGCGGGTCTTCCTTGGAGGCGAACAGGCCCACGTCCAGCAGGCGCTGGGCCTGGATGAGCTGGCGGTACAGGGCGAAGCGGAGATGAGGCAGGTACAGCCCGCCGAAAACGCCATGCCAATACGCGCAATTGCACTCGGATTGCCAGATATGATCCTGGGCCTGGTTCTTGACCTTGGCAGGCAGGGTGCTTTGCAGGCGATCGTAGACCCGGGACAGGCGGATGCCCTGCTTGTGGATCTGGTTGCTCTCGGAGTACTTGTTGAAGAAATTGCGCCAGAAGGTGCCGCGCAGGAACTTGACGGAATCATCGCCGTCGACTTCCGCCAGGATCTTCTGGGCGCGGCGGAATTTGCCGATATCGTGGGCATCCTGGGCCCAGACCATCATTTCCTGATAGGACGCGGGCGGCAGATACACCAGCCCCAGGTTCTTTTCGGGCTTGAGGCCCGCTTCCAGCGGCACCACGCGGATCCGATCGGAAAGGCCTTCGATTTTTTCGAAAAAACGGTGCAGCCAGCGGTCCGTGTACACGGTGTGATGGGTGCCCGGCCAATCGCCGAACTTCTCGCCGTCGTCCCCGAAAACCACCTGTACGTCACCGCCGTGATCCAGGGCAAGCAGGGTGTCCGTCACTTCGTCCACGGAACGGAAGGGGATGTAATCCCGCACCACGTCGTGGATGGGAAAAAGCTTCAGGGTATGGCCCTGATCCTCGGACATGAAATAGCCGTCCATGTCCGCGTCGGTCTTCCCCACCATCTTGAAATGGCTGCCGTCCAGGACCACGTATTCCAGGCCCGCCTCCGAGATGGGTTTGACCAGGGTGGGCTCCCAGACGCGTTCGGCCAGCCAAATGCCTTTGGGCGCGGTGCCGAACAGGCGCCGCACCGAGTCGGAAAGCTTCTTCAACTGGCCGATTTTATGGGAGTCGGAAATCACCGGCAGGATGGGCTCATAGAAGCCGCCGCCCAGGATTTCCAGCTGACCGCGCTCCACCAGGCCGCGCAGGCCGGCCAGATATTGCGGGCGCTTGGCCTCCAGCCAATCCAGCAGGATGCCGGAGAAGTGCATGCTCATGCGGATCTTGGGATGGGAACCGAGCACGTCCAGGAACGGACCGTAGGCCTGGTTGAACGCCCGTTCGAAAATGAAGTCGAAATTTCCCACCGGTTGGTGGTTGTGGATCGCCCAGTGGAGGTTGATCATGCGGCTGCTTTCAGAAAAGATTCACGTTTACGTCCAGCCCCTTTTTCTCGATATGGCGGAACAGCGAGTCCGCGCTGTTCAACGTGCCGCGAAGCTCCAGGTAGAACGTGGAGTCGTTCAGCATCGCCCCGAGGGTGCTGTTGCTCGAATTGACCTTGGCCAACAGGCGGTTCATCTCGTCGGCCACGCGATCGGCTTTTTCCACCACTTCGCGCAGCTTGCCGGAGACTTCCTGGCCGTTCTGGATGATATTCTTGACGGGAACCTCCTGATCCTTCAGGAGGATGTGCACGCGGGAACTCGCATCTTCGAGATTGGCGAGGCTGTGCTTGACCTTGGGGTCGATTTCGGTGATGAAGCTGTTCAGGCGGGTGCTGAGTTCCTCGGTCTGGCTCACCACGTTGTTGAAGGAGGCCACGAACTCGGGCTTGCCCACCGTGCTGTCCATGATGTTGCGCAAGGAATGCACCAGGGTCTCCGATTCCACGAACACTTCCCCGGCCACCCCCATGGCTTCGGCGATGCCGGCGTCCAGGTTGCCTTCCAGCTCCGCGCCGGTGGGCCAATACTCGGGGGATTTGCCCAGAAGGATGCCGATTTGGCGTTCGCCCATCAGGCCGATGTTCTGGATGCGCACGTCGGAATCCTTGGGCAGCCTCAGGCCGCGGTCCAGCTTCAGGTTCACGCGGACCTTGTTGCCCTGGAGTTCGATGCCTTGCACCTTGCCCATCTTCACTCCGTTCACCTTGACCGGATCGCCGTCCTGCAAAGTGGACACCTGGGAGAAAATCACATGATAGTTGTCCGATTTACGGCCCGGCACGGTCTCTTTAAGGAAATAAACCCCGAAAAGAAGGATCAACAGGGACAGAATGACGAACAGTCCCACCACGATGTTGTTTTTGCGGTTGGTCATGTCCTACTGCCGGCAACCTGGAACGGCGCCGGCGGAAACCTCCATTTTCCTTTATTATCGCAAATATAGCTTATTGAGTGAAGGGAAAAGACGGAGCAGAGGTTTCCCCGCGGCGGATCGTACGCGTCAAACGATTGAAAACCCAGGAGACTGCCGCCATGCGCATCGCCATTCTGCTCACTCTCGTTCCCATGCTGGCCTCGGCCGATCCAGCCTTCGCCTTTCCGGACCGGGAACTGCGGCTGCCCGCTCAAACCGCCTTCGCGACTCCGGAAACCGCTCCCGGGCAGGCCGCGGCCGCTCCGCTTCGCTGGTCCCGGCCCGCTTCGCTCGGTCTCGAAAGCGGCCTTGGCCTTGCCCTGGGCGGAGCCGCCGCCGCTATTGGCTTCTATTCCACGGTCGGATCCGCGCAATCACTGGCAGGTTTCGGGACCTCGGTCGGAATCGCCGGAGTGGCGGGCGGACTCGGAAGCGGCATCGGCGTTCTGCTGGGGGGGCACGCCGCGGGCCGTCGGGGATCGGCCGCCTACACCCTGATGGCTTCGCTGGCGGGCCAGGCATTGGGGGGATTCGCCGCGATGAAGTTGTACGAATCCATGGATGGGGCGACCGGGGACACCCCAATCTGCGTGGGCGTGGCCTTCACGATACCGACGTTACTCGGGGCGCTGGCCTACAACCTGAGCGGGAACTGAACTACTCGTAGACTTCCGTCGACAATCGGGTCAGCGAATTCAAGCGGCTCTTGTTCTTCATGGTCTCGATGAGCTTCTCGTTGAAGAGCTTGGCCGCGTCGATTCCGTTCATCTTGAGCAGCATGTTCATGGCGATGACTTCGGAAATCACCGTGATGTTCTTTCCCGGGGAAATGGGGATGATGACCTTGGAAACCGGCACTCCGATGACGTCCGTGGTCAGGGGATCGAGGCCCGTGCGCTCGTAATTCTCCCCGTCCCGCCATTTCTGGAGCTCCACCACCACTTCCACCTTCTTGGTGTTGCGGATGGCGCGGATGCCGAAAAGCTTGCCCACGTCCACGATGCCGATGCCGCGGATCTCCATGTGGTGGCCCAGGATCTTGTTGCCCTTGCCGATGATGGAATGCCCTTTGCGGATGAGATGGACGATATCGTCCGCCACCAGGCGGTGGCCGCGCTCGACGAGGTCCAGCACGCATTCGGATTTGCCTACGCCGCTTTCCCCTACGTAAAGCATACCCACCCCGTACACGTCCACCAGGGAGGCGTGCACGGAGCAATAGGGCGCGAACCAATCCTCGAGGATGTCCTGGACTTCCGTGCAGAAATCCAGGGTTTCCCGGGAGGTGGTGATGATGGGGACGTTCTGGGTGAGGCACATCTGCAAGAGCTCCTCGTGGAGCCCGGCGTTATGGGTCAGCACCCACAGCGGCGAACGGTAGTCCTGGAGCCGGGCGAAAATCTCCCGGCGCTTTTCCGCGCCCACGGATTCCAGATAGGACCACTCGGTGGTTCCGATGATCTGGACGCGCTGGTACGAATAGACGCCGGTGAATCCCGCCAGGGCAAGGCCCGGGCGGTGCAGGTTGGCTTCGATGATTTCCGTGCAGAGGGAGGACTCGGGAGTCTTCAGCGTCAGGGACAATTCGTCCTTGAACTGATAATAGAAATCCCTCACGGGGAGGGATCTCTTTCGGTTTATTTCGAGACGGTTGAATTCGATGCTATCGGGCAAATTTGGCTCAGTGCCTCATTCCGCCACGAGCGCCGACGTAGGTACGGACTTGTGGATCTTCAATTTTTCATTCTCTTTCTTCAGTTGCCGTTCGACCTTGTCCAGCATGCTTTCGATGGCCTTATACATGTTGTCTTCTTCAGCGTGCGCGCAGACTGTCTTGTCCAGGACCTTGACGATTATTTCCGCCCTCCTGACTCCGCTCTTTTCCGCGTCCAATATCACGTGGGCGCCGGTGATGGAGTCGTTGAACTTTTCGATTTTATTCAGGCTTTCTTTCAGACTGGCATGAAGTTGGGGGGAGGCATGGAAATGCCGCGCGGTTATCTGAATCTTCATGTGTTTCTCCTTTGAAGAAGAGCCTCCGTGCCGGTGGTCGGAAGCGGGGTTACCCGATAATTAATCTACATAAATGGTCCGCGAGGGGGTGAGCACTTTGCCGTGCCGTTTTTGCATGGTCGGGGCGGGCCGAACCCGTTAGTGTCCTGTAATGTTCCCCCCAGCAAAAACCATCAAACCCAGAGGGGAACGAGAGGCACATGTAATGTATCTTACGCGACTAGTACGGATTTTGTCAAGCCGTTCCTGCGGCCATTTTCTTCCCGGAAAAGTTTCCCCGCCCCTGCCTCCAGTCCGCTGATTTCCCGGCACTTAAGGCGAAAAAGCTGGCAGGGGGTTTGCGAGTGCCGGGAAAATCCCGGTTTAACCATCCGGTTCCCGAAAGTGACGGTGCCGTCCGGATCCGGCCGGACCCAAAACTTCAATATTGTTTACGAAGTCTGGCCGGCAGGATTTCCAGCTGGTCCCGGTACTTGGCCACGGTGCGGCGCGCCACGTCCAATCCCTTCGACTTCAGGATCTCCACGATCTTCTGATCGCTCAGCGGTCGCTTGGTATCCTCGGACTCGATGAGCTTCTTGATTTCATCCTTGGTCGTGACCGAGGAGACTTCCCGTCCGTCCGCCTGGGTGACTCCGGCTGTGAAGAAATACTTCAGTTCGAAAATCCCGTGGCTGGTCTGCACGTACTTGCCGTTGGTGACCCGGCTGACGGTGGAGATGTGCATGCCGATCTTGTCCGCCACGTCCTGGAGGATGAGGGGACGAAGGTTGGTGGGGCCCTGCTTGAAAAAGTCCGGCTGGCTTTCGATGATGGCCTGCATCACCTTGAGCATGGTGGATTTGCGCTGTTCGATGGCCCGGATGAGCCAGGTTGCGGAGTTCAGCTTCTCGCGGACGTATTTCTTCTCGTCCGTGGAGGCGCGGCTGCCCTTTTTCAGGAGCTCGGCGTACGCGCGGGAGACTTTCAGGGAAGGGACGGTGCGATCGTTGAGCATCAGCACCAGCTCCCCGTCCACGTCCTCCACGATAAGGTCCGGCGTGATGGGCGTGGCCACGGTGGCGCTGACCTGGCGGCCGGGGTGCGGTTCCAGGGACCCGATCTCCTTCATCGCCGTCTGGATCTGATCGGGGGGCACATCGAATTTCTTGGCGATGGCGGCGACCTTCAGCTTTTCCAGCAGCTCGAATTCCTCTTCCACGATGCGCTTGGCCAGGGGGCTGACGCGGCCATAGCGGTAGATTTGCAGCAGGAGGCATTCGCGCAGATTGCGCGCGCCGATCCCGGCGGGATCCAGGGCTTGCAGGACATGGAACGCTTCGCGCACCACGGGCGACGCGTCGTCCAGCTCGACGGAGCCGTCTATGATGGATTGGATTTCGCTGAGGAGAGGATTGTTGGCGGCCAAGGCGGCGTTGCGCGCGGCGATGACGTCCGTGGCCGCGGCCACTTCCGACCGCGGGGCCGGAACCGGCTTGGCTTCCGGCTCCGCTTGGGCGCCCGCGCTTTTCGCGGCCGGCGATACGCCGTTTCCGTTTCCGTCCGGGGCGGCGGAGGTCTTTCGGGGCTTGGCCCTGCCCTCTTCCCCATCGTCTTCGTCGTCCCTGGCCAGGAGCTTGCTTTCCGGGACCAGGTATCCGCGCTCGTCCAGGCTGTTGATCAGGTATTCAACCAGGGCCGACACGTCCGCCGCCACCGTGCGATCCTGGAGTTGGCCAAGGAGGTGATCCTGCAAAGTCTTGGAATAGACGGGGATCTTCTCGAACCGCTCATCGGGGCTTTCCAATTCCTCCGTGCGCTTGTTGCCGAGATCGAAACCGTCTTCGAGATAGGTTTCCCAATCGATTTCCTTGGTGTCCTTGGGATCGTCCGAGATGACCCGGTCCAGGTCGTTCTGATCGGGAGGCGCGGGGATGTCGGATTCTTCCACGCTGTTTTCCGGCGCGGCGATTTCAGGGGTGCGATCCTCGGCGGAAATGGATCCGTCGTCGCTGGACTCGGACTGGGGCCGTTCCTGCTCTTCCTCCACCTCTTCCACGGTCTCGAGAAGGGGATTGGTCTCAAGCTCCTGCTTGACCACCATTTCCAGCTCCAGGGAGTTCATCTGCAAAAGCTTGAGGGATTGGATCATCTGAGGCGAGAGCTTTTGCTCCAGCCCGACGTGTAGATTCAGATCGAGACCGAAATTCATAGAACCATCATCCTAGGGAGAAGGATTTGCCCAGGTATATCCGCCTGGCTTCTTCGTCTTGCGCCAAATGTTCCGCCGTTCCTTCCACCAGTACCTTGCCTTCGAACATAATATAGGCCCGATTGGTGGTAGCCAGGGTTTCGCGTACGCTGTGATCCGTAATCAGGATTCCCATGCCCTTGTCCCTGAGGTTAAATATAACCGATTGGATGTCCTCCACGGCGATGGGATCGATTCCCGCGAAGGGCTCGTCCAGCAGCAGGAATCTGGGATTGGTGGTCAGGGCGCGGGCGATTTCCAGGCGCCGGCGCTCGCCGCCGCTCAAGGTGTTGGCCTTGTTTTTCCGCAGGTGCGAGATTTTGAACTCCTCCATCAGGCGGTCCGTCTCCCTGCGGCACTCGGCGCGGGACAGCTTGCGGGTTTGCAGGATCGCGAGGATATTCTGCTCCACGGAAAGCTTGCGGAACACGGAGGTTTCCTGGGCCAGGTAGCCAAGCCCCAGGCGCGCGCGCTTGTACATGGGCATGGAGGAAACGTCCGCGTCGCCCATATGGATGCTGCCGGAATTGGCGCGGATCATCCCGACGATCATGTAGAAAGAGGTGGTCTTGCCCGCGCCGTTGGGGCCGAGCAGACCCACCACTTCGCCTTGGTTCACGTGGAAGCTGACGCCGTCCACCACCCTGCGGCCGTTGTAGACCTTGACCAGGGACTCCGCCTTGATCTGCACTATTTTACCCTCCAGGGAATGTTTGGCCGCATGGGACCGGAACGCGGCTTGGCCGGAACAGGCTTACCCGCGGGGGGAACGGCTTTTACGTCCGGCTTGGGCGCGGTCTTGAGGCTGTCCGCGGCCGGCGATTTCACGGCAAGGCTGTCCGGGCCTTTGCCCGCGCCGGCTTTGTTCGGCTTCTCGCCGAAATAGGTTCCCTTGGCCATGCCTTTCACCATCACTTCATCGACCTTGCCGTTCTTGAAGGCGAAATCGATGGTGTCTCCTTGCGCATCGTTCTTTCCCTTGAGCAGTTTTTTCTCGAAATGGTAGTACGTGCTCTTGGCGCCTCCCAGCACGTTGGCGCTGGCCACCTGTTTGCCGTTGAAGCGGAGCACCATATAGTCGCCGCTCATCTTGTTGACGAAATCCGGCTTATCCACGTCGAAGTAGGCGCCGTTCGCGTTCTTGAATACCTGCACGCTGTCGATCGCCTTCTGTTTGAATGCCAGGAACAGCGAATCCCCGTGCACGTCGGATTGGCGCGCCACGGAAGTATCCGTGGCCGGTTCCACGGAATGGGCCTGGGCCGAACCTTTGACCAGGAGACTCTTGATTTCCTCGCCGTGCATGCCCATTCGCATGATTTCGCCTTTGACCTGGTTGTCGTCCACTACTACCTGCGGTTCGCCGAGAAGATACAAGGAGTCGGTGGGATCATGGTATTCGGCCTTCTTGCAGGTGATGTTGAGCTTGTCCCGGTGGATGCGCACATTGCCGTCCGCGATCGCCACCTGGGACGAATCGTCGTAGGTCATGATATCGCCCTTGATGGACAGGGTATCCGGGCCATTGGACCCGGAAGTATCGGCTTTCACGGGAGCTTTGGCGGGAGCCTTTGCGATGGCCTTGGGATCCTTCGGCTTGGGCGCCGCGGCCGAATCCTTGGCGGACGGGGATGCCGCGGAATCTTTGGCGGTATAGAACCGGCGCACCTCCGGATTGCCCGTAAGCGTGGCCAAATGGCGGAAGCGCAGATATACGATGCTCTGCCCCGTAGCGGTCACATCGCCGCTGCTGTCGCGCATGAAGACGTTGCCCTGGGCCGTGGCCTGGCCCAGATTCTTGTCATAGGTTCCGCGATCGGCGGTGAGCACGGATCCGCCGCGGGTGATGCGCATGCTGGATTCGCAAAAGATGATATTGCGATCCTTCTGCCACACGGCCCGTTCCGTCTCCACGTGCAAATCCCCGTGGCGGAAGCGGACCTTGCCGCTCAGGACATACTCGCCGCGGCTGCGGTAGCCTTCGAATTTGTCCGCGTTCTCCATGATCAACGGAGCATTGCGCTCCTGCGCGGGCGGCAGGGTCGCGATCGCATGGACCGGAACCACCGTCAGACTCCAAACCGACAAACTGATAAAAGCGAGGAACGTAGAGTTTGCCCCGCAAACTCTGTAGCTGAATGGGAATAGGTTCACGGGGCCGACCCGCGACCGTGTTTGCCGGTGTCGGCGGCGGGATGCTTGGCGCTGTCGATGGACGCGGCGGCGGACTTGGGGCCCGGGGCATGGGCGGAATCCGCCGGCTTGGCCCCACCCGCAGCGGGAACCGCGGCGGGTATGGCGCCCGGAGACGCAGCCGGTTTGGCGCCGGTGGAATCCTTGTCCGCTTCATGGATGCGTTGCTCCACTTTCTGGAACACGCCCTTGACGTCCGAGAGGATTTGCCAGTTGTCCAGCTTCGCGTCCGACAGGAATCCCTTTCCCGTGAGCACGTCCCCTTCTTCGGAAATCACGCGCACGCGCGCTTCCGTGCTGATCTGGTTGATGGCCTTGTTCCAGCGCAGAGAGTCCGAAGTGATGTCCACGCCTTTCTCGGAATGCCCGTGCACGTGACCGGAGGCCACCAGAAAGCTGATCCCCTCGTCCACGGTGCCGGAATCGGCCGTGACCCGGAACAGGGTCTTGCCCAAGGTATCGTAAACAATCAGGTCGACGGGCCGGGCCCGGACCAGGTCCGTCCTGGGCCACTTGACCAGGTACTGGGTCTTCAAGACCCAGCTTTTATGGGAACCTTCGTACATATCCAGAATAGTGGTGTCCCGGTATTCCGCGAGGGGCAACTCACGCCTGGGGCCTTTGGCCTCGGGCACGTCGCCGACTTTGCTGCACGCAGACAACAGGAGCAAAATAAATGCCACCCAATACATGGCCTTAAAATACTTAAACAGGATGCTTTTCAGGTACTCTCCAAAAGGTCATGTCCGGGTTTATGGTACCCTGCCCGATTCCATTTATTCAATCATCCCCCGGCAATTCCGCTTCCGCTCTTATAGCTATTCCCCGCAAGCCTGTCTTGGCGTGCCTGCGTTTACGGGCCGGCCGGGAGAAGTTATCATTAACGGCAAGGCCAAATGCCGATGTATTGGATTAACCAAGGCTTCCTAAGTTGCGAAAAACCAAAGATTTAACAGAGGGACCGCTCTTTCCCCACATGCTACGCATGGCCCTCCCGATGATGATCGGGATGACCTCGCATATGTTCCTGAATATCATCGATGGCATCTATGTCAGCCGCCTGGGAATGGAAGAAAGCCTGGCGGTCCTCAACTACGGATTTCCCTTCTTCTACCTGATTTTCGCCGTCTTCAACGGGTTGACCAGCGGCACCACGTCCGTGATGGCGCGCTTCCTCGGCGCCAAAGAGAAGCAAAAAGCGGAGAACGCCCTGGGCCAGTTGGTCTGGATCGCCTTGGGAATTTTCCTGGCCTTCCTGGTGCTTTATCCCTTCGTTTTGCCCGCTTACCTGAGCGCGCAGAAAGCATCCGTAGTGGGCGGCGCCCTGACCCGGGACTACCTCAATACCATGTTCTTGGGAGTTCCCTTCCTGATCCTGGCTCTGCTCTGGGGCTCGGGCCTGCGGGCGGAGGGGAATACCCGCACCCTGATGACCGGCTTGATGGTCGGCACCCTGCTCAATATCGCCGGCGCGCCCTTCCTCATCTTCTCCCATTTCCGCTTCTGGGGCGTGGACTGGACCGGGATGGGATTGGGCGTCAGGGGCGCGGGGCTTGCCTCCTCCGCTTCCAACGTCATCACCGCGGGCGTCGTGCTCGCCATCTACCTCCGCAAACGCACCATCCTCAGCCTCCGCTTCTGGCCGGACTGGAGCGAGCGGACCGGGATGAAGGATGCTTTCAGCGTGGGCCTCCCGTCCATCGTTTCCCAATCCCTCACCGGCATCAATATCTTCGTCCTGACGCGCCTGGCGGCGGACTTCGGCCCGGCCGCGCAAACCGCCATCGGGATCGGAGCGCGCCTGGAAACCCTGGCGGTCTTCCCCTCCCTGTCCATCATGGTCGCCGTGCTTTCCCTGGTCGGCCAGAATTTCGGAGCCAAGCGTTATGATCGCGTCGCGCAATCGGTACGCATGGGATTGGCGACGGCATTCCTCACCCTGACCGCGGTGGGCATCCTGGTGCATATTTTCCGCGCCGGTCTGTTGGCCAAATTCCATCCCGACGCAGCCGCCTTCCCGGCCGCCTACCACTATCTGGGCCTGACTACCCTGGCCTATGGGTTTGCCGGCATCAGTATCGTGTCCAGCGGAGCCTTCCAAGGCCTGGGACGGGGATTGCCGTTCCTGTTCCTCAGCATGATGCGCCAATTGCTCATCGCCGCCCCCCTGGGCTGGTTCCTGGCGCGTACCCGCGGGGAATACGGCCTGCATTACGCCCCTCTTATCGCCAGCGGATTCACCGCCATCGTCGCCACATCCTGGATCCTGGCGGCGGTCGGCAGGCTGGAAAAAAGCCCCGCGCCCGTGGCCGCGGCCGTCACCGTACCGGTTTGAAGGCCCAGGAACGGGATGCGCACGTGAGCGGGCCAGGCGTGTCACCCGGACTCTCCAACCAAAGCGAGATCCGCATCCAGGTCCGGTATTCGGAAACGGACGCCATGAAGTTCGTGTATTACGCCAATTACCTGGTCTACTTCGAAGTGGCGCGCACCTCGGCCCTGGCGGAATTGGGGCATCCCTATTGGGAAATGGAAAAGGCGAACGTCCTGATCCCGGTGCTCACCTCCCACTGCGAGTACCTGAAACCGGGGCGTTACGGCGATCAACTGACCATCCGCACCTTACGCTGGCGCTTGGGCCTGGCCAGGATCCGCTTCGAATACCAGGTGTTGCGGGGAGAAGAGTTGCTGGCGCTGGGCCATACCGAGCATGCCTTCATGCATCCGGAAGGCCGCCCGATCCGCCCTCCCAAGGCCATCGCCGACCTTTTTCCGACCCGGGATTAAGCGGATCAGCTTTCAACGGAAGCGGGCGATTTCCCCGATCAATTCCTCCAGCGCATTCACGGACGCCTCCGCCGGCTTCAGCGAGGGGTATTTCTCGTACGCGTAGTTGATGCCGGAGGAACTGTTGATGAGATGCAGATCCGCATCGCTTCCCGCGTCCTTGATGGCCTGCTGGACCTCCGCCACGCTGCCGGTCTGTCCGCCGGAAACACCCGCGATGGCGATGCCCGGTATCAGCACCGGCACTTCCCTGCCCTTGCTCTTCCATAGCGACAGCAGCTCGCGAAGCTCGCGAGGCGCGGTGGCGCCCACTACGGCGCCAAGATTGCCGTCGTTCCATTCCGCCACCTTCTCGGCCACTTTGCGGTAAAGCGGCACGCCGTCCACGGAGAGTTCCTGGAAATCCCCGGCGCTGGGATTGGACGTGCGCACCAGAACGTAGATGCCCTGGTCCCTGGCCACATCCTGGAACGGTTTGATGGTATCCAGTCCCATGTAGGGAGCGGCGGTCACGGCATCCGCGCCGAAGACGTTGAAGGCCATTTGCGCATAGGCGCCGGAAGTGCTGGAGATGTCCCCGCGCTTGGCGTCCAGCAGCACCAGCATGCCCGCGGCGCGATAGGCGGCCATCAGGTCCTTGAGCACTTGCAGACAGGAGAGACTGACCCCTTCGTAGTAGGCCATATTGGGCTTGACCGCCGCGGGCAGCACGTTCCGGGCGAGCATGGCTTCCAGCAGATCGGAATAGAAGCGCTTGATCTTCTCTTCCGGCGTTCCCGCGCCCGGGATCTTTTTCAGAACCGGATCCATGCCCACGCATACCGTATTGCCGGCTTTGCGGGTCCTCTGCAGCAGCTTTTCCTGATAGGCCATTTTTCCTCCGTCGGTAAAACTACTCAAATCTGGAAAAGGATCCGCCGGTGCCGGCGAAGGGGACCCATGGAGATGGGCGGGGGAATAAGTTATTTATGGGTATCCACTCCCTTTATCCCCTTCAAGGAGCAGGCCATGAGCGAAACCTCCCGAACCCAGGACCCCGAGACCGAACAGGCCGGCAGACTGACCGACCTGGAAAAAAAGGTCGAGGAATTGGAAATCAAATCCGCGTTTCTGGAAAAGGAACTGGAAGAATACAAGGAAGCCAGCCGGACTTTCTACGGCAAATTGAAGGCATTGGAAGAATCCGTGGAGAAGCTGGACAAGGAAATCCCCTCTTCCGAACTCCCGGTGCCGGAACCCTCATGGGACAGCGAAAACCGCGACGTCCACCCCTAAGGTGCAGGGACGGTTTCCCAATCCAGTTCGGGAATGCGCTTGCGCGCATAGACCAGGAAATCCCCCCAATCCGATTGCGGCTTGGAGCCTTGGGCGGCGCACCAGACCGTGAAGTCGGCCGCGCGGGAGGACTCCACGCATCCCTTCCCATCGCCCAGCCACACGGAAAAATCGTAAAGCTGGGAACAGGTCTTGCGGCGCACCAGGTTGGAGATGAAGCGCTCTTTGAGCCAGACCTGGAACACATCCTCGATGCGTTTTTGCAAGCCTTCCCGATCGGGGTAATGCGGCTTGATGGGAAACCTGGGGATGCGATTGTTGATGACGTAGGTGGACATGGATTGGAATCGGTTTTTGCAATAAAGTACTAGAATCACAAGCCTCATGCCAGATAACCGGTATTACATTTGAAGGCTGGAGCCGCCCATGGATGCCGTATCCGAAAAATACAATGCCGTCGTGGTGGCCAGGCAAGCCCTGACCCCGGATTTATTCATCCTGAAGGTGATGCCGGACAAGGCCATGGCCGAGTTCGTTTCAGGCCAGTACGTCCTGCTCGGCATCTCCTCCAACGTGGTCCGCCGCTCCGGTAGCGAACCGGAGTTCAAGGAAAGCAAGGCCGACAGGATGATCCTGCGGGCCTATTCCATCGCCTCCGCGGGCCATGAACCCAATCTCCTCGAATTCTACATCTCCGTGGTTTCCAACGGTTCCCTCACTCCCCGCCTGGTCTCCCTGCAGCCCGGGGACCGCCTGATGGTGGGCGACAAAATCCGCGGCTTCTTCACCTTGGACACCGTGCCCAAGGAACATAAAACGGTGGTGCTGGCCGCCACCGGAACCGGCCTTGCACCCTATGTCTCCATGATGCGCCGGCATGCCGTGCAACCCTATCCCTTCCGGTTCGTCATCCTCCATGGGGCGCCGCGGAGCTGGGAACTTGGATATCTCGATGAATTGCGGCTGCAGGCCCGTTACCTGCCGCGGGTGGCCTATATCCCGTCCATCACGCGGACCAAGGAAGACCCGTGGTGGCCGGGAGAAACCGGGCGCATCACCCAGTATTTCCAATCGCACGTGTTGCGGGACAGGTTGGAAGTGGAACTGGATCCCGCCAAGACGTCGGTCTTCCTGTGCGGGAATCCCGCCATGATCCATGAAGTGGGAACCCTTCTGGAACCGCTGGGCTACACGGCCTATACCACCCAGGCCACGCAAAAACCCGGAAGCCTGCATACCGAGGAATACTGGTAGAGTAGGGATAAGAGAAGATTTTGCAAATTGAAAATTGCAAAATTCCGATCTCTTTTATTCTTCAGACCCTATTCCGTCTCCCGGTCCCGTTGCTCCGGATCCGCATCGTCTTCCCGTTCCCCGCGCAAGTCCTCCGCCAGGGACCACATGAATTGGCTGGCCTGGCGCTCCCCGGCCAGATGATAGGCGTTGATCAGGTTGCGTAATACGCGGGCTACGATGGCTTCCGGCTTCGCGGTGGTTTTCAGCAGCCGGGAGAATTCCGGCGCGTACTTCTGCTCAAGTTGGGCGAGTCTGTCGGCTTCCAGGATCCTGCCGCCATCGAAGCAATCGATGATGACATCCTTTCCGTCTTCGGCGACCCGCGTGAGGAAATGCTCGGGGACGTCGCATCCGGATATGTCGAAACCCAGGCGGTGGCCCACCAGCATGTAGATGCAGGCGAGGCTGATGGGAATCCCCTGGTTTTTTTCGATCACCTGAACCAGATCGCTGTTGCCGGGATTGTAATAGTCGCCCTCGGCGCCCTTGAAACCTTTTTGCGAGAACAGGAAACGGGCCAGGGCGGTTGCACGCAGGGGTTCGCCGGACAGGCGGAATTCACCGGCCAATCCGTCGAGCATGCTTCCCAGGGCGGGATGGCGGGGGGCCTCGGGGGCCGTCACGCCCAGGTTACCCGGGGGGTCGATCCGCCCCTCCCCGGCGGCCTGGATCGCGGACGCGGGCCCTTCCACGGGTTCGAAATCGGCATGGTAGTCGACGTTTTCCCGGTGATTCCCGTTTTCCCCCGGGCCCGGATTCTCTTCCTTGACGCCCCGCTCCCGGCGGACCTTGTCTTCGGCCAGATACCAGGACAATCCGGACAGGGCCGCCTCCAGCTTTTCCATATCGTTGGGCATATCCCGCCAGCGGAGCCATGAGGTGCGGAATCCCTTTCGGGCCCGGCCCGAAAGCAGATCCATCAGCTTGCGGCGGGGAACGCTCGGAAGTTCGTCAAGCCGCGCGCGGATGCCCGCCTCCCATGCCGGGAGGTTGGCTTCCAGCTTTTCCCAGACACGATTGCGCACTTTCGGGCTTTCATCGTCCAGGAGTTTCAGGATGTGTACCAGATCTTTATCGTCAGCCATTACCTATCCAAAGTCGTAGTTTATCCAATGTCGGGTTTTGTCCGTCGACTGGCCGCAAATCCGGTTGTGTAACGGGAGAAGTTAAAAAAACCGCGGCCAGGATGTATATTCCTTCAAGGGACCATGACCAGCGCTTCCAATGCCCGTCGATTGTTCGTAGGCGACCTCCACGGTTGCCTGGCCGAGCTGAATGAGCTGTTGGACCGGTTCGGGTTCCACCCCGGGCGGGACAGGCTTTTTTCCGTGGGAGACGTCATCGGCAAAGGTCCGGACGTTCCCGGCACCTTGCGGCGCCTCAAAGATCTCGAAGCGCAGGCCGTACTTGGAAACCACGACTTCGCCTTGCTGCAGGCGGCCCGCCAGATTAAAGCCGGCAAACATCCCAAACATCGCGACTATCCGGAATCATTGGGGCCGGAACGGGACGAGTGGATCGCATGGATCTCCGCCTGGCCCGTGTTTCTCGACCTGCCCGACATCATCATGGTGCACGCGGGCCTGGAACCGGGCGAACAGGATCTTTCCGCCATGGCCCCGCGCATCCTGATGCAAATCCGTACCTGGGACGGCAAGGGAGCCCATCTCGACCGCGAGGGAGATCCCCCCTGGTTCGAATGCGTGAAACCGGAGAAGACGGTGGTGTTCGGACATTGGGCCCAGCGCGGGCTTATCGATTTGCCCAAGTTCAAGGGACTGGACACGGGCTGCGTCTACGGCGGCAAATTGACCGGCTGGTGCCCGGAGGAAAACCGCTTCCTCCAGGTGGACGCGAAACGCGCCTACACCCCCATCCACTACCACTGAAGGCCGCGCAGCCTAGGCTTTTTTGCTTTTCCGCTTCGGTTGGCTGGAAGGGACGTCCACGACCCAACGACGGATGCTGTTGGTCCCCAAGCGGGTATGGATGGGATGCCCGAAGGCGAATACGATGACGTCGCCGGCAACGACCAGCCCTTCCGCCTTCAGTTCGCTTTCCAGTTGCCGGAACACCAGCTCGGGATTGCTGACCGCTTTGATCATGGTCGGCTGCACGGAATAATAGAGGCTGCTTCTCCGATAGATGTCCTCATTGAGGCATGCCACCACCACGGGGATGTTGCCGCGATAGGTGGAGAGAATGCGGGGCGAGGTTCCGTGGGTGCTGATGACCACCAGGACCTTGGCGCCGCTGTTGGCCGCCAGGTACAGTCCCGCTTCGCAGACCAGGGCGATGGTTTCCGGATGGGAGATGCCGACGATTTCATCGTCCAGGTTTATTTCCGTGGTGCGGATGATGCGATCCATCATTTCCACCGCTTCCACCGGGTATTTGCCGGTGGCGGTTTCGCCGGAAAGCATGAGGGAATCCACGCGCGCCAGCGCGGCCGTGGATACGTCCGTCACTTCCGCGCGGGAAGGACGGGAGGAGGTGGTCATCGACTCCAGCATCTGGGTTGCGATGATGGTGACCTTGCCCAGTTCGCGCGCCAGCATGATGACGTTCCGCTGCACGGTGGGGATCAATTCCAGGTCCAGTTCCACGCCCAGATCGCCGCGGGCCACCATCACGCCTTCGGCGGCTTCCACGATGCCCCGCAGATTCACCACGGCTTCGGCGCTTTCCACCTTGGCCACCAGCGGGACGCGGAACTCCAGGGTCTCCATGAACCTCTTGATGGTGCGCACGTCGTCGCCCGATCCGATGAAGGAGGCCGCCACCCAGTCGAAACCGGCGGTGGAGATGAAGCGGAGATCTTCCTTGTCTTTTTTGCTCAGGATGGGGAGGCGCAGGCTCACGCCCGGTACGTTCAGGGACTTGTTGGGCTTGAGGGATCCCCCGCGGATGACGCGGCAGACGATCTTTTTGCCCGCGCCCTTGTCGCGTTTGGCCAGGCGCTCGGCGCAGATTTCCAGCTTGCCGTCGTCCAGAAGGATGCGCTGGCCGGGCGCGATCAGCTCCACGAGCCCGGGATAGGAAATGCCGATTTCCGCGCGGGCGGGATCGCCGGGCCTGGCCACCAGGGAGACTTCGGCGCCGTTTTCCAACTGGTACTCGCGGGCGTCCACGCGCACCTTGGGGCCCATCAGATCGGCGAGGATGCCGCAGGGGCGCTTCAGCTTCTTGGCGACGGAACGGATCAGGGCGAGGTAACGGACATGTTGCTCCCGGTCCCCGTGGGAAAAATTGATGCGGAAGGCGTTCGCCCCCGCTTTCATGACCCGTTCCAGTACGGCGGGATCTTCCAGGGCGGGGCCCATCGTGGCAAGGATTTTGGCTCGGCGAGGCTTCATGGTCGGGAAAGATAGCATCCGCCCGACCCCTGCCGGATGTATATTTTCCACTACCATGTCGCGGGATCCGAATTGATCATAATTGTCATTTTCCTGACCGTGGTCTACTGCGGCATGATGGCGTTTTTCATCCTGGGCGGATTGCGCCTGGGCCGCGCGCGCGGCGCAAAAGGAGCCGGCCCGGCAATCGACCGGGAGGCCGCTCTCGGCGCCGCTTCCGGCGCGCATGCCTCCGCAAGCGCCGCCTCCCGATCGGAATCCTCCCTAGCCCAAGCCGTCCATTCCCGATCGGGAACGCAGGAATCCTCCATCGCCGAATCCGCATCGGATGAAGACGGGGACTCGGACTTTCCCTACCTTCCCAGCGTATCCGTCATCGTCCCCATGCGCAACGAAGAAGCGCATGCGCCCGCCACTCTGCTCGCGCTTTCCATCCAGGACTACGCGGGCGACTGGGAGATCATCTGCGTCGATGATCGCTCCACCGACGGCACCGAGCGCGTAATCCGGGAATACTGCGCCCGCGATCCCCGCTTTTCCCTGGTGAGCGTTCCGGCGGACGCGCCCAGCATTCCCAGCCCCAAGAAGCGCGCCCTGGCCGCGGGCTTCGCCGCCGCCAAAGGCGAGATTCTCATGACCACGGACGCGGACTGCCTGGCGGAACCCGGATGGCTCCGCTCCATGGCCGCGTGCTTCGCGGCGGACACGGGCATCGTCCAGGGGCCCAAGCGCATCCGCGGGGACGGCACCGTTCTGTCCCGATACCAGGAGCACGAGGTCTTCGGCCTGGTGAGCATCGAGGCCGCCACGTTCGCCCTGGGCCGGCCCATGATCGCGAGCGCGCCTTCCCTCGCCTATCGGAAAACCCTGTACGAAAGCGTGGGCGGCTTCCAGGGGATAGA
The DNA here is from genome assembly GCA_028287505.1 of Fibrobacterota bacterium. Taxonomy (GTDB): domain Bacteria; phylum Fibrobacterota; class Fibrobacteria; order UBA11236; family UBA11236; genus Chersky-265. The sequence continues at coordinate 29,669 of JAQBPN010000091.1, forward strand.
AGACTCCATTTCCGGGGACGACGATCTGCTGGTCCGCAAAATGCAGAAGGTCCCCCGCTGGAAGGTGGCCTACAATCCGGATCCGGAAGCCTGCGTCACCACTTCGCCGGCCGGGACCTGGGCGGGCATGTTGCAACAGCGCGCCCGTTGGGCCAGCAACGGCGCCCATTACGAGGAAAAGGGATTCGTCGCCCTGCTTTCCTGCATCTATGCCTTCTATTGGTGGCTGGTCCTGGGACCCATCCTGGCCGCGGCGGGACTGGTGCCCTGGAGCCTGTACGCGGCCACCGTGGCCGCCAAAATCCTCTGCAACGGAATCTTCCTGACCATCACCTCCCGCCGCCTGGGCCACCAGGGCATCCTGCGGGATCTGGTCTGGTGCGAAATCCTGCACGTTCCCATCATCCTGGCGGCGGTAATCATGGGCCACCTTGGTCTCTACCGCTGGAAGTAGCTATTTTCCAATCCGTCTTTCACCGCATCGTCCGAGGAATTCCATGAAGGCTGCCCGAGTCCTGTACACCGCAACCGGAGCCGCGGCTCTGGTGTTCGCATTGGGCGCCTCCAAATGCGAGCAGACCACGACCATCGTGCCATATGTCGCGGAAATCTGCAACGACAATCTGGACAACGATACGGACGGCAAGACCGATTGCCAGGATTCCGATTGCGATACCCAGTGCGAAGTACACGTTCAGATCAACCCCATCCCCCCCACCATCACCGCGGATACCCTCAAGGTCACCGGTACGAATTTCAAGGCCACGGGAATCGCCTTGCAGCTTCTCCCGACCGGTACGGCCGGAGCCGTGACGATTACCGGAGAGACCTGGTCCGCCGTGCTGACCAATCTGGGCACTCGCGGGCAATACACCTTGACGGCCATCGCCTCCGATGCCCAAAGCCGTCAGGACACGGCGGTCGCCGTTTTCGAACGGACCAACTGAAATGGCCCATCGCGCATGAGGGCGCTTCCCCTGGCCAACCTGGCCGTTCTGGCGGCCCTCTGCTTTTCCTCACCCGCCCGTTCCGCCCCGGCCCACGCTTCGTCCAAAGCTCCTGCGGCCTCCACGGGCGCACCCGCTTCCACCGCGGCGCCGGCGCCCGGAGCGGCCCGCCCGGCTTCCGCCCCGGCCGCCTCCCGTCCCATCGAAGGCCCTTGCCGCGATCTCCTTTCCGCCCTGCCTTCCGGAAAGTTGGAACCCGCCCCCTATCTCGCGGCCGCCGCGTGCCTGCGCCTCCAGGATTCCCTGGCCGCGCGCCCCGGCGACAAGGGGCCCCACTCTCCCTTGGAGCGGATGATCCGCTCCGCTTCCGGACGCTCCCCGTCGGCATCGGACTCCATTCTCAAAGCCAGGCTTCCGGACGACAAGAACTGGCTCATGACCTGCATGGAGCGGATGCGCGTGCGCCGGGACGTCGCCGGGATCCAGGACATGGCCTATCTGGCGGAAGCGAAGGGGACGGCCGACCCGGACCTCTACCGGGAACTCTCCGCTTTGTACCTGACGATCCCGGATACCTATCGCGCCGGCCTGGCTTTGCTGCGGCAGGCCGAAGTGGATTCCCTTCAGGGCGGGTACATCCAATACCAACTGGAAAGCCTCACCCACTATGCGGGGTCGGACGTCCCCGCGGAAGAGTTGCTGGACTCCCTCACCTCCGGATACGTCCACAGGAACATCCGCACCGCCGAGATGCTCGAGTCGCTGTGCTGGTCCTCCCGCGCCTATCCCGCCGCCTACCGCAACCTGCTGGCCATGATGGATTTGAAAAATCCCGGTCCCTCGCTGGTGCTGGAGCGCGTGAACCGTTTCCAATCCCTGGGATATTTCGACTATGCCGCCGCCATCCTGGACAAACTGGCGTGGCGCAAGCTTTCCCAGCCCTGGTTGACGCTGGCGCGCACCTTGCATCTGCAGATCCGCAACCAGCTCCAGGATTGGCCGGCCATCACCGCGGAGGCGCAGGCCTCCACCGTAACCGGCCAGGTACGTCCGCCGCAGCTCAGCGACGAGGAAACCTTCATCGTCGCCAACGCGTTTCTGAAACTGGGAAGGCCGGAAGAGACGCTGGCCCGGGTCAAGGGTCTTGAGGACAAAGGCGAGGCGCCCTGGGGCTTCCGGGGAAGGCTGCTCAAGGCCCAGGCCCAGATGGCCTTGGGCAGATCCAAGGAGGCGGGACAGACCCTGGACGCCTTGAAGCGCGATCCGAAACGGCGGGAAGCCACCGGCCCCATCCTGTTCTGGCAGGCTTGTCTGGCCCTGGATCAGGGGCGCGATGTCTCCGCGGACTCCCTCCTGGTGCTGGCCTCGGCCTATACCGGAGCGGAGGAGTCCCAGCGGGCGTTGGAGTACCGATTCTTCCTTTTGGTGGATACCGGCAAGGCGCGGGCCCCTTTTTTCAAGGGTCTTCCCGAATCCCCCCACAGCCCCGCGGAACGCAGAATATCCCTGGATCGGGTGGACGCGCAGTCCGGTTTATGGCCGTTCGCCCAGCTTGAAAAAGCCCAAATCCTCCTGCAAAACGGCGAACCGGACTCGGCAGAGGCGGTCTTCGACCTGGTCAGCAAGCGCAGCCCGGACCGGTTGGCCGGTTTCCAGGCGGAGGCCAAGGCCGCCTTCACCGCGGAGAAACTCCCCGGAGGCCGTCAAGCCGCTCTTGCCAGATACGAGGACCTCCTGATAAAATACCAGCAAGGCGTCATCCCCGAATTTTCCCGGGGGAGGATCAAAGCCTTGAGGTGATCGCCAACTATGAGCATACGCTGGATTCGCAACGTCGTCGTCGACGGGAGGCAAACCACCCTGGAAGTGCTCCTGGGCGAAGCCCGCATCGCGGACAAGTGCTACATACGCGTCAACCAGGACGAAGAGTTCTGGTTCAGGCCGTCCTCGGACAACCGCCAAGCCATCCTGCAGCAGGGCATCGACATGTTGAAGAACCGCTTTGACGGCAAGAACGTGACCGCCCAGAACGGTTCCTCGTTTCCCTGGCATTGAAAAGAACCCCCTGAATCTCCGGTTACCCGGCTGAAACTACTGCCCCTCGGCAAGTGGAAATAGGTACATTTCAGTCTTAATATGTCTGACACCAAGACCAACCGCTATTTCTGCGTCCACGGCCATTTCTACCAGCCCCCGCGCGAAAACCCGCTCATCGAACAAGTGGAGTTGCAGCCGTCCGCCCTGCCCGGCCACGATTGGAACGAGAGGGTTTTCCTGGAGTGCTACGCGCCCAACGGGGCGTCGCGCATCCTGGACAGCCACGGCCGCATCGAAGACATCCTGAACAATTACGCCTATATGAGCTTCAATATCGGCCCCACGCTTTTTTCGTGGCTGGAAGAGAAGCATCCTTACACGTACTCCCGCATCCTGGACGCGGATCGCCAGAGTTGCGAACGTCTGGGCGGCCACGGCAACGCCATCGCCCAGGTGTACAACCACGTGATCATGCCCTTGGCCACGGCCGAGCAGAAGCGCCTCCAGGTCAAGTGGGGCATCGCCGATTTCGAACGCCGCTTCCACCGGCGCCCGGAAGGCATGTGGCTGGCGGAAACCGCCATCAACATGGACAGCGTGGTGGCCATGATCCGCGAAGGCATCAAGTTCACGGTGCTCGCGCCCACCCAGGCCCACCGCGTCCGCGCCCTCGCCGAGGATACCTGGACGGATGTCGCCAACAACACCATCGATCCGCGCAGGCCCTACCGCATCTTTCCCGTGGCGGAAGACGGCACGCCCATCGAGAAGGGTTACCTGGACGTTTTCTTCTACGACGGCCCTCTCTCCCACGGCGTCGGTTTCGAGCATCTGCTCAAGAACGCCAGCCATTTCGGCGACCGCATCGGCCAGGCCTTCGATCGCAACGATCACGGCGACCAGTTGGTTTCCGTCTGCACGGACGGGGAGTCCTACGGCCACCACGAACCTTTCGGCGACATGTGCGTCGCCTTCCTCTTCAAGGATATCGCTCCCCGCCAGAACATGGTGCCGGTCAACTACGCCTGGTTCCTGGCCAACCATCCGTCCCGCCACGAGGTCCGGCTCAAGAACGCCCACGGGGACGGTACGGCCTGGTCCTGCGCCCACGGCGTGGGACGGTGGAAAGAGGATTGCGGCTGCTCCAACGGCGGCCAGGAGGGTTGGAACCAGAAATGGCGCGGCCCATTGCGCCGCGCCTTCGACATCCTCTACGGGTACGCCGAGAAATATACGGAAGCCACGGGCCCCTCGCTTTTCAAGGATTGGTCCATGGCCAAGGATACCGCCATCCTCGCCTGGCAATTGGATCCCTCCGTCCGCAAGGCCTGGTGGGAAGCCAACCTCCGCCCCGAAGCCGATCGTTCCAAGGCTTCCGACCTGATCGAGATCCTGCGTTATTCCCATTACATCTTCACGAGCTGCGCCTGGTTCTTTTCGGAAATCACCGGCATCGAGACCGTGCAGAACCTCAAGTACGCCCAACGCGTGCTCCAGCTCCTGGAATCCGCCGGGATAACCTCGGACCTGCGCACCGCCTTTCTGGCGGCCCTTTCCAAGGCGGAGTCCAATGTTTCCGCCAAACCCGGCGACAAGGTTTTCCTGGATCTGGAGCATGAGACCCTGCCGCTGCACGCTTATCTGGCCCTGGGGCAATGGGTGAAGGACTTCACGGAAGCGCCGTTCGCCTACGCGGAAAGCCCGGCTTGGCATCTCGTCGCGGAGGGGCGCCGGACCTTCGGTTTGTGGACCATCCGCGAGTCGCGCTTCGTCCACGAAGTCACGGGCGCGAGCGAGACCGCCTGGCTGGTCTTCCACCAGGATGGATTCGACGCGGACGTGTTCGCCTATTGCCGCAATCCCCCCGTTCCCCTGGAAACCTGGGAACCGGATACGGATCCCCACTCGGACACGGCGCAGCAATGGCTGGCCCCGCTGAATCCCACCGTGCTCGGCGCCAAGAGCCTGCCCTTGGATATCAAGGACAACATGGCCGTGCATCTCAAGAACGAGTTCTGGCATGAGTCCGAACCGGAAGTGCGCATGCAGGAATGGCGCCTTGCCGTAAAGCAGAAGCAATTCCAACGCTTAGGGTGGCCCTTGCCGGTCAGCATCCAGCAAACGCTCCATATCATCGAGAACTTCAGGCTGGTGGAAGCGCTGCTGGCGGGCATGAAAAAGGACGATATCGGGGAAATGCTGCGGGCCCTGGTCATGGCCACGCGCCTGCGGAGCCAGGGAATCGTGGCGCATCTGGGGCCGGCGAAGGCCCAGTTGCACAGCTACATGCTGCTTTTGGGAAGGCGCTTGATCGAGTCCAGGGAAAAGGCGGACCTTAAGCCGTTTTTTGTGCTTTTGGATCTTGTCGATACCCTTAAATTGAACCTGGAACGGTATCGGATCGAGAATTTGGCTTTTCCCATCCTAAAAGCCCTAAATTCGTGGAATGAGTCGAAACCTCTGGGCATGAATTTCGATCCCGAAGACGCCATTTTGCTATTGGATAGATTAAATTTCAATACAGAATCTGCAAAAAAGTATCTTGATTCCCGGAAAGCCATGGAACCATGATTTCGGAGACAATCCTCATCCTGACCATCCTCGCGGCCGTGTTCATCACGGGCGCGTCGCTGGGACAGTTATTGCTCCGCATCCGCCTCGCCAAGCTGGAGCGGATGAACCTGGAGATGGAACAGAAGCGGATCGTGGATCTGAAGAAGGCCATCAACTCCCGGGCCATCATCATCGAGCGCCGCCGTCCCACCAAGTTCGAACAGGAAGTCCAGGACGAGATAGACGAAATCCTCGGAGACATCGAGAACTCCTGATACCGGGCAGCGCCATCGCGTTCCCGCCCCGCATTTTTTCCATCCACTTCGATGATTCATCCCGGTCCCGACCCGGGATTTTTTATTTTCAACCCGTTCAGATTGTACGCTAGGAAGCGTGGAGTTCGCGTAACCAACTCCATAACGACCAGCCGCCCAACACCCCAACCTGGCGAACCGCGAAGCGGGAGCCGGCGGGCTTATAAACGCGAGGAGCGTGGAGTTTGCTTCGGCAAACTCCATAGGGACGAGCCACTGACATCTAAAAGGTGAGGAGCGGGCAGTTTGCGTAGCAAACTGTATAGCGACGAACCACTAAAGGAGAAAGCATGATTCCCATCCTCACCTTGGCCGAAATCAAGGACGTCGAGCGCAAAACCGCGAGTGAATCCGGGCTGAGCGAGTATGACATGATCCAGAGCGCCGGGGAGGCCGTCTTCGAGACCATCAAGACGATGTTGGAGCAGAACGATTCCGGTGACGACATCCGCGAAGACGAATTGGACGAGGACGTGGATCCGCCCGATGAACCGCCCCGCCCCGGCCGGCGCGAAGAAAGCATCGCCTTCGTATGCGGCCCCGGCCACAACGGAGCGGACGGTCTCGCCGCCGCCCTGCTGGCTTCCCAGGCGGGCTTTCCCGTCGTCATCTACCAGATTCCCGCCGAGCGCGGCTTCTCGGCGGAAACGGAAAAGTTCCACGCCGCCATCGCCGACGCGGACCTTACCATCCATTCCATCCGTTCTCCCCTGGACCTGCCCGTGTTCCAGGACATCTCCTTGATCGTGGACGCCTTGCTGGGCAGCGGAATCAGCCGGGATCCGGAAGGGTTGATCCAATCCTGCATCTTCGGCATGAACCAGAGCGGCGTCCCCATCCTTTCCGTGGACCTGCCTTCCGGAGTGCGTTGCGACTCCCCGGCCCTGTCCGGCAGCACCGTCCAGGCTTCCGCCACCGTCTGCCTGGGGGCCATGAAGATTTCCGCGGCTTTCTACCCCGCGTCGCTCGCCTACGGCAAGGTGGGCTACAGCCCCATCTGCTTCGATGAGAAGCTGCTCATGAGCCAGCCCTCGCGCATGCGCCTGTATACCCTGGACGACGCGGTATCCGACTATCCCGAAC
>JAQBPN010000064.1 GCA_028287505.1 Fibrobacterota bacterium
GGTCGCTTCGATGGTGCCGAGCTGGCAGAATGTCCCTCCCAGGATGGCGTCTTTCCTGACCTCTTTGGCGGCGGAGGTGATTTCCAGGTACAACTGGCTACCCTTGATGTAGCGATTGTCGTCTCCCGGCATGCCCGAGGAATTGTTGGCCACGGAACCTTTCACCGTGGCGGCCAGGCTGGCATTGTCGATGGCGCCGATATAATAGTCCGGAGACGCCGCCACCAAGTGCTTCAACAGGGGCATGCCCCCGCCGCCGCAGCCCCGGCCGGAAAGCCCGTTCGCCATGGAGCCCGGTATTTCCTTCGCCGGCACCCATTTTTTGTCCGACAGCCAATGGTAATTCCAGGCTCTTGGACTGGTCACGCTGTCTGAACGGAGGTAATCCCGGCCCGCCATTTGGGAATTGCCGATCATCAGATAGACGATGAATTTTTCCTTCGGGATGTTCGTCGCACCCAGCAGGATGTTCGAGTGCGCATGGGAAGACGCCGCCAGGGCCGGCAACATGGCGGCCAGGATTATGGACCTGAGGTCCATTCGGTTTGCTGCTTCCATGACTCCCCCTTGAAGGATGGGGATTTCTCCCGTCATCCCCAGGGGAATCTATAGCCGTAGCGCGGGCGTGTCCTCCGGATCTTTTGGGGGTTTCCGGGATACGGAAATACCGATGCGCAAATTGACCGGAATCGCGCGCGGGTGTTCACTTTTGAGAACACGGATTTTCCGGAATCGCCCGGGAACCGTCTACCCCAGGGCTTTGAGGATGGCCGCGCCCATGCCGGCCGTCCCCACCGTTTGCGCCGCGGAGGCGCCCGGAACGGCGATGTCCGCGGTGCGGACGCCGTCCTGGATGGCCTTGGAGACCGCGTCTTCGATGGCCTTGGCCGCGGCTTCCTCCTGGAACGCGTATCGCAGCATCAGCGCCGCCGAGAGGATTTGCGCGATGGGATTGGCGACGCCCTTGCCGGCGATGTCGGGAGCGGAACCGCCCGCGGGTTCGAACAGGCCGAAACCGCTTTCCGAAAGGCTGGCGGAAGCCAACAGGCCCATGGAGCCCGTGATCATGGCGCATTCGTCCGAGAGGATGTCGCCGAACATGTTACCGCACAGCATCACGTCGAACTGCTGCGGATTCTTGACCAATTGCATGGCCGCGTTGTCCACGTACATGTGCGAGAGTTTGACGTCCGGATAGGACTTGGCCACGCCGGTGACCACTTCCCGCCAGAACACCATGCTGGTGAGCACGTTGGCCTTGTCGATGGAGACCAGGTTCTTGCGGCGCAGGCGGGCGGCCTGGAAACCCTTATGGGCGATGCGCTCGATTTCGGCGCGGGAATATTCCTTGGTGTCCCAGGCGCGCTCTTCCGGACCGGATCCTTCGCGGCCTTTGCTGCCCGCGTGTTTGGCGAAGTAGATGCCGCCGGTGAGTTCGCGGATACAGAGGATGTCGAAACCTTCGCCCACGATGTCGGGACGCAACGGGCAGGCGGAAGCCAGGGCCTTATAGACCTTGGCGGGGCGCAGATTGCAGAACAGCTTGAAATGCTTGCGCAGGGGAAGCAACGCAGCGCGCTCGGGCTGCTTTTCGGGAGGCAGGGATTCCCACTTGGGGCCGCCCACGGACCCGAACAGGATGGCCTGGCTTTCTTCGCAGGCCTTCAGGGTGGAAGCCGGCAGCGCCTCGCCATGGTTGTCGATGGCGCAACCGCCCACGTCGGCGCGGCGGTATTCCAATGCGAAACCGGACTTTTCGCCCACGGCATCCAATACCTTGATGGCCTGATCCATGACCTCGGGTCCGATGCCGTCCCCGGCCAATACCGCGATTTTGAAAGTCTTCATGCTGTCTTCTTTCCTGCTCTATCTTCACCCTGAACGTCGGGGTCCCAAATATAGCCCAGGGGGGGACAGCCTGCCAAGCGCATCGGGGCGGGTGAATTACTATTTTGCCCAGGATTACGGCCCGTATCCGCAATTTCGGTGAATGGTTCATCCCCCAAGGAGCAGAAATGAAAACGACCTTCCGGTTCTCCGCCCTGGTGTTCGCCCTCGCCCTTTCCGCGCGCGCAGGCGTCACCTTCGTCCAATCCATGCAGGAAATCGGCGGCCAGAAACCCGCCACCAACAACACCATCCACCTGGAGAAGGATCGCGTCCGCATCGATATGGGAAGCAACCCGGATACCTACATGATCTACCGTGGGGACAAGAAGGTGTTCTATACCGTCAACCTCAAGGAGAAGTCCTACATGGAGATGACGGAACAGGACTTCAAGGACATGGCGGCCAAGATGGACGACGCCATGAAGAAGATGAACGAGAGCATGGCCAAAATGCCTCCCGAGCAGCGCAAGAGCATGGAGGCCATGATGGCCAAGATGATGCCGGGCGGCGCCAAAGCCCCCAAGATCACGTATAAGAAGGTCGGGAGCGGCGGCACGGTGAACGGGTGGAGCACGGACAAATACGAAGGCTCCCAGGAAGGCGCCAAGCGTTCCGAGATCTGGACGACCAGTCCCAAAAGCCTGGACCTCAACGAATCGGATTTCCAGGTGTTGAAGGACATGGCCAAGTTCTTCGAGAAGTTCGCCCAGAACATGCAGGGAATGGTCGGCGACAAGAGCAACGGCCTGGATGGCATTCCGGTCAAAACCGTAAGCTATAAGGACGGCCAACCCCATTTCCAGACCGAGGTGAAGGAAGTGAAGAAGGAAAGCCAGCCGGCCTCTCTTTTCGAGATTCCCGCCGGACTGACCCAGCGGAAAATGGGAAAGCCGCAATAGCCCTCTCCGGGCGATAAAGGCTTGGCGCCGGAAGCCGCTTTTTCATAGAATCACCTCGGGTCAACCCGGGGTGATCGGTGCTTTTCTACTCCTTGGAATTCGCAGTCTTCTACCTCGCCGTCTTCCTGGCGTACCGGCTCATTCCCGCCGCCGGGAAAAAGCCCCTCCTCCTGATCGCAAGTCTCTGGTTCTATGCCGCCTGGGACTGGCGGTTCCTGGGCCTGATCCTGCTTTCCTCCGGGACCGATTTCCTGTGCGGCCGCTTCATACACGGGGAGTCCCGCCCGGGAGCGAAGAAAGCCTGGCTGATTCTCAGTCTGGCCATGAACCTGGGCATCCTCGGCTTCTTCAAGTATTTCAACTTCTTCCTGGAATCCTTCCACGCGGTCTTTCCGCATGTCCCGGAGCCTGGGCTTAAAATCATCCTACCGGTGGGGATTTCCTTTTTCACCTTCCAAAGCCTCAGTTACACCATCGACATCTATCGCGGCCAGGTGAAGCCGGTTCCGGCCCCGGACTTCTTCCTCTTCGTCGCCTTCTTCCCGCAACTGCTTTCCGGTCCCATCGTGCGCGCCTCCGAGTTCCTGCCCCAGTTGCAAGCACTTCCCCGCTTCCGATGGGATGATGTCTGGGAAGGGGCCCTGCTGTTCGCGCGCGGCTTTTGCAAAAAGGTCCTGCTGGCCAATCTCCTGGCCCATTTCGCCGATCCGCGTTTCGCCCGTCCCGAAGCCTACGGGGCCCTGGAATGCCTCTTGGCCGTCTATGCGTTCGCGTTCCAGATCTATTGGGACTTCTCCGGATACACGGACATGGCCCGGGGCTCCGCCCTGGCGCTGGGATTCCGCTTTCCGGAAAACTTCAACCTGCCCTACCTCTCCGCCTCGCCCCGGGAGTTCTGGCGCCGCTGGCACATGACCCTATCCACCTGGTTGCGCGACTATTTGTACAAAAGCCTCGGGGGCGACCGCCATGGCCGGCTGGCCACCTTGCGGAACCTGTTCCTGACCATGGCCCTGGGAGGCCTCTGGCATGGCGCAAACTGGACCTTCGTGATCTGGGGCTGCTACCACGGGACCCTGCTGGTAATCCAGCGCCTGCTTCCCGGACAAGAGCGCCAGGGTAACGTGCCGGATACCTGGCGTCCCCTCCGCATCTTTTTCACGTTCCACCTTGTCTGCCTGGGATGGGTTTTCTTCCGCGCGGAAAGCCTGGACATGGCGCTGCGCTTCCTGCGGCGTATGGCTTCAGGACCCTGGGACTGGCATCCCGCGCTGGCATTGACCGCCGGCGGCCTGCTGGTCTGCGCCGGGTGGCAAATCGTCTCCGAAGCGAACCGGGCCCGCAACGCATCGGGATTGATCTGGCAGGGAGCGCGCCTGGCGGTTACCGCCGCGGGCGTGGCGCTCGCATTCGTCTACTCCACGGACAGCGCCCCCTTCCTGTACTTCCAATTCTGAACCATGAAGCCCTTCCGCAAAATCCTGTTCTTCGGCTTCTGCCTGGCGCTGTGCCTGGCCGGGATCGAAGCCTACGCGCGCTACAAGGTGACGACCACGCCGGCGCGCCAGGCTCTCGATCGTTATCGGCCGGACGGCCGTCCCCATGCCGTTTTTTTGGGAAGCTCCCTGACGGATGCGGGCATCCGCGCCGATCGCCTGGATTCCCTCCAGGCGGGGAACGCCCATGGCTTCCGCTCCTTCAACCTGGCCTTGGCGGGTTTGAGCGGAAGCGCCAACTATTACCTGCTCTTCAAGAATTTCATCCTGCCGCGCGCGCGGCCCAGATACCTGGTGGTGGAAGCCCCCGGGGTCCCGTTCTTTCCGCCGGCGGACCGCTTCAAAGCGGAAGGCAGCGGCCTGCGCGTGGAATCCTTCCGATCCGAGTTGATGGAGTACCCGGACTTCCTGTACCTGGCGGGCGGCTTTCCCGGTGCCGTCGAATCCCTCTCGTTCTGGCTGCATAAACATTGGCTGTCCTACCACTATCGTCTGGAAATCCAGGCCCGCATCCGGGAGCGCTTTCATGGGAACCAGAGCGGGAACGGGGATGAGGCCGCGGGGCAAGGGCCGTACCATATGGCCGCGGACGCCTTCGCAAGGTTCGCGGAGAACACCCGGGTGGATTTGCAGCGAATGGAAAAATCCGGCGATGGAGCGGAGGCGATGCGCCGAAAGGAAGCCCACCTGATCGATCTCGCGGCATTGGCGAAGGCTGAAGGCGTGCGCCTGGTGGTTCTGAAGCCGCCCTGTCCGCCCATGGACATGGAAACCCGCATGGTACCCGCTTTCGCCGACTATGACCGGGGATTCCGGGCCCTATGCGATTCCTTGGGCGTCGCCTATCTGGATTTCAGCACGGGGAAAAGCTGCGGCCCTTATGCCTATTCGGACGGAATCCATCTGGACGAAGCAAGCGCACGCACGCTTACGGCCTGCGTGTCCGGGGCCCTTGCCTCGCCAGGGGCGGAAGGGCCCTGAAGATTGCTCATTTTCGGCATACCCGCCGTCACATTTCCGATTTAAATTGACCCTACCGGACACCCGCACCGGTTTGGGAGGAACATGACCAGGAACCTGCGCATCTGGACCGTAGTATTGATCGCATTATTCATGCCCTTGCGGGCCCAAACCGTCGATCACGACTTCCCTGGATTCAAAGTTCTGGTATTCTACGCGGCCCACGGATATCGCCATTCCTCCATCCCCCCGGCGATGGAAATGTTCAAGCGGATGGATTCCCTCGCGACCGCCAAGCCGGGCTTTTTCAATCCCGTCACCGCCGACTTTACCGATCAGGTTTCCGTCTTCAATGCCGGAAACCTCGCGAAGTACAAGGTGGTGGTCCTGTTGCAGACCACGGACCTGGGATCCTGGCTTAACGACAATCAGAAACAAGCGTTGCTCGACTATGTCAATCACCAGGGCGGACTCGTGGCCATCCATGGCGCCCTGGACGCATCCCCGTCCTGGGGCGAGTATGTAACCTTGCTCGGAGGCGCCATGGCAGCCAACAAGGGTCTATCCACGCATTCCATCCGTTGGTCGGAAAACTACGGAAAAGTGGGATTGCGCGGAGCTGTTCCCATTATGACCGGCCTACCGTCCCAACTCACCCTGAAAGACGAATGGTATTCCTTGCAGGGCGCCGAGGACCTTTCCCTGGAGGGTTCCGACACCGTCGCCTTTGCGCAGAAAAGCGGGTTCGTGCCGGAAGACTCGATCGGTTCCGATCTGGTCGTGGCCTGGACCCGGGATCTCCCCAAAGGAGGAAGGGTATTCTCCACCACCTTGGGTCATACTGCCGAGGCCTATGCCGATTGCGGTTTCAAACGCCTCCTGCGAAACGGGATTCTCTGGGCCGGATACCAGAACTGGAGTATTCCGGAGGATGTGGGATCGGTCCCGGGCTGGGATTGCCCCGGCGCCGCGACCGGGAGCCGGGCGGTTTTCCGGGAACGGAAGGGGATGGCGGGATTCACCGCGGAGAGGAATGGGAATGCTTTGAAGGTAACGACTCTGTTACCAGGGTCCCACCGGATTCTTCTCCGGACCCTGGACGGCAAGGTCCGGGCATCGGGGCAAATCGCAGGGGCCGGCTCCCATGAATTCCGCGGCCTCCGGTCGGACGTGGTCTATGCGGTGGAAGTGCGCCGGAACGGCGGACGCGCGGAGCGGCGTCTTATTTCACCAGGGCCTGGAGTTCCTTGAACTCGGGGGTTCCCGCCTCCCGCAGCCATTCGAAGATCACCATTTCCGTGGTCACCAACTCCGCCCCATGGCGCTGCAATCGCTGCAACGCCGCTTCCCGGTCCGGGTCCTTGCGGGAAGAAACCGCGTCGGTCACCAGGAACAGATTGTAGCCGGCGGCCAACAGCTCCAACCCGGTCTGCATCACGCACACGTGGGTCTCGAGCCCGGCCACCACCACCTGGCGCCGCCCCGTGGCCTCCAATCCCTGCCGCAACGGATCGCTGCCCAGGGCGCTGAAGCGCAGCTTGGTGAAATAGGTCTGATTGTCCGGAAGCCATTGCAGCAGTTCCCCGGCGGTATTTCCCAGTCCCTTCGGATACTGCTCCGAGACCAGCACCGGGACCTTCAGCCTCAAAGCTCCGCGCGCCAGGGTCTGGGCATTCCTGGCCACCGCCTCGAATGCCGGCACCACGGGACGGAATTTTTCCTGGATGTCCACGATGAGGAGAGCGGATTCGGAAACTTTCAAGAGCCTGTCGTCGGATAATGCCATGGCAACCTCCCGGGAATCTGCCGGAAATGGAAAGGGCGGAGACTCGCATCTCCGCCCGCACCTTCAATATATAATCCGAAAGCCTTTCAAGCCTCGGGAAGTCCCTTAAACTTCGGGAAGTTTTTCAGACTTCCTTGGACTCGATCCACTTCATGTTCTTGCGCAGCTTGCGCCCGACCACTTCCAGGGGATGGTTCTTTTCCTTGGCTTCCCAGGCGCGGAAATTCTTGCCGCCGCTCTGGAGTTCCGTCAAGAAGGCCTTCGCGAACTTGCCGTTCTGGATTTCCTTCAGGACCTTCTTCATCTCCAACTTGGTCTTTGCAGTAATAATGCGGGGGCCCGTGACCATGTCGCCGTATTCGGCGGTGTTGGAAACCGAGTAGCGCATGTAGCTGAGGCCGCCCTGGTAGAACAGGTCGACGATGAGCTTCACTTCGTGCATGCATTCGAAATAGGCCAGCTCTTCCGGATAGCCGCCTTCGATCAAGGTCTCGAATCCGGCCTTCACCAGCGCCGCGAGGCCGCCGCAGAGCACGCTCTGTTCGCCGAAGAGATCGGTTTCAGTCTCGTCCTTGAAGGTGGTTTCGATGGCGCCGGCCTTGAGGCCGCCCACGCCGCGGGCATGCGCCAGGGCGATATCGCGCGCTTTGCCGGTCGCATCCTGCTGGATGGCGATGAGGCAGGGCACGCCGCCGCCTTTGACGAACTCGCTGCGGACCAGGTGGCCCGGTCCCTTGGGCGCGATCATGATCACGTTGACGTTCTTGGGGGGCACGATGTTCTTGAAATGGATGTTGAATCCGTGGGACCAGATCAGGGTCTTGCCCGCCTTGAGATGCGGCAGGATGTCGGTTTCATAGACGGACTTCTGCACTTCGTCCGGCAGGAGGATCTGGATGATATCGGCCTGGGCGGCGGCTTCGGCGGCGGACACGGGCTTGAAGCCATGCTTCACGGCGAGCTTGTAATTGGCCGAACCCTTGCGCTGGCCGATGATGACCTTGACGCCGCTGTCGCGGAGATTCTGGGCCTGGGCGTGGCCCTGGCTTCCATAGCCGATCACGGCCAGGGTTTTGCCCTTGAGGGCGGACATGGAACCGTCTTTCATCGTATACACTTTCAGAGACATTGCTGGTCCTTTCTAAACCTCGAGAATCCGGTACGGTCCCGAAACGCATGGAATATGGCCGAAGCCATTAAAGCAGGGCGGTAAATTAGCAAATGTGGGGCGATTCCCGAAGAGGCGGGGCCGGAGCCTCATTCACGGGCCGGAACCCTGGATCGGCGGGGCTTGTTTTCCGTTATTCAAATAGAAGGGGTAAAACCCCTGCTAACCCCGGGAGACATTATGGATGCGCGCGACGACAAATCCGAACAATGGTCCCAACTGCTTGAGAAAATACAGGACATCAAATTCACCATGTTGACCACGGAAAATGAGGAAGGCGTCCTGCATTCCCGGCCAATGGCCACTCTGAACACACTGGAAGAGGGATCCCTCTGGTTCTTTACCGGCAAATCCACCCATAAGTGCCGGGAAATCGGCCGGCATCCGCGGGTCAACCTCGCCTTTGTCGCCGGGGGCAAGGATACTTTCGTGTCCATCGCCGGGGAAGCGCAACTGGTGGAGGATGCCTCCAAGGCCGAGGAGCTTTGGAACCCCATGATGCAGGCCTGGTTTCCGGAAGGGTTGGACGATCCCGAACTCATCCTGCTCAGAGTGGACGTGGAGGAGGCGGAATATTGGGACGTCGCTTCCAGGAAGATGACCCGGTTCACCCAATTCGCCAAATCTTAGCGCCCGACCCGGCCTTTAAGCGGGTTTTCCGTCCGGGCGGACCCGCGGCATTTTTTATCTTCTAAAGCATGTTCGAACAACTTTCCGACAAGCTCGAAGGCATTTTCAAGCGGCTGCGCGGCCAATCCCAGCTGACCGAGGAGAACGTGGCGGAGACCCTGAGGGAAATCCGGGTCGTCCTCCTTTCCGCGGACGTCAATTTCAAGACCGTCAAGGATTTCATCAATTCCGTCAAGGAAAAGGCCGTCGGAGCCCAGGTGCTCACCGCCCTTTCCCCCGGCCAGGTGATGGTCAAGGTCATCCATGACGAATTGGTGGCCCTGCTCGGAGGCGAAGCGGAAGAGCCCTTGTTCCAGGGTTCCCCGCCCTTTCAAATCCTGATGATGGGCCTGCAGGGCTCCGGCAAGACCACGGCCTGCGGCAAGCTGGCCCTGCACTTGCGCACCACCCGCAAGAAGAATCCCCTGATGGTGGCCTGCGACGTGTACCGTCCCGCCGCCATCGATCAGCTCAAGACCATCGGTAAATCCCTGGGGATCGCCGTCTATGACGAGGGCCTGGGCGACCCGGTCAAGATCGCCGGGAACGGCCGCAAGTTCGCCAAGGACAACGGATACGACCTGGTCATCTACGATACCGCCGGGCGTTTGCAGATAGACGATGAGCTCATGCACGAGCTCGAACGCATCATCGAGTCCGTCAAACCCCAGGAAAAGTTCTTCGTCGCCGATGCCATGACCGGCCAGGAAGCCGTCAACGTGGCCAAGACCTTCCACGACCGCCTGGACTTCACCGGCGTAATCCTCACCAAGATGGACGGCGACGCCCGCGGCGGCGCGGCACTTTCCATCAAATCGGTCACGGGGAAACCTATCCGTTACGTGGGCACCGGCGAAAAGCCGGACGCGATGGAAGTCTTCCATCCGGACCGCATGGCCTCGCGCATCCTGGGGATGGGCGACGTGCTCACCCTGGTGGAAAAGGCCCAGGCCGTCTATGACGAGAAGCAGGCCAAGGTCCTGGAGAAGAAGTTCAAGCAGAACAAATTCGATCTGGACGATTTCCTGAACCAGCTGCGCCAGGTCAAGAAGATGGGTTCGCTCACGGATCTGGTGTCCATGATTCCCGGCATGAGCAAAATGGCGGACGCCAAGGTGGACGACAAGCAGCTGACGCGCGTGGAGGCCATTCTCAGCTCCATGTCCCGTCATGAACGCAAAGCCCCCAAAATCATCGACGGCAGCCGCCGCAAGCGCATCTCCCTGGGAAGCGGCACCACCATCCAGGAAGTCAACCAGGTCCTCAAGCAGTTCGAGCAGATGCAGAAGATGATGAAGCAGTTCTCCGGAATGGCCGGCAAGATGGGCGGCATGCGCCAGATGAGCAAGATGATGCAAAAAGGCAGGGGCATGCCGGGGATGTGAATTCCGTCCCGAATTGAGTAGGTTTTCTCCCGACTACCCGGTCCATCTGGAGACATCGATGGGAATCGCCTTGTTCCGCACACTGCCTGCTTTGGCCGCGCTTTTGTTGGCCGCCTGCTTCGGAACCGATCCGGATGGAAGCTTCACGCCCGGAGGCCTGTCCCGCGACCTGGGGACTTATTCCGTTTCCGGCGACAAGATCATCACGGATCGCGGGATCGATTCCATCGGCTACTGCAACCGGGATTCCCTGACCATCCGCATCGACAGCACCCGATTCGATACGTCCCGGTTCCAATTGAAAGGCGATTCCCTGTATCTCTTCCAGGATTCCGGCAGCCTGGATTCCGCCGAGGTCATCTCCAGATGGAGCCTGGCCCGCATGGGATCCGGAACCGGTTTGACCGGCGTCTGGATGTTGATCGCAACGGAGGATATCCTCCTTTCCGGTGTCTTCACCCAGCAGGAAAAGGACCAGCAGGCGCGTTCCCGAGCCGTCCAGGCCGCGAATCATTCCGAGTTCCCCCTCTACTTCCGATACGACGGATCGAGACTCACAGTGTTCGGCTCGGATGAGTCGGCAAAATTATTCATCTCCGTCTGGAACCGGGGCAATGGATACGACTCCATTCCGGACGGGTCCCGTTATGACATCGCCCTCAGCGTATTGGACAAAAAAACGGTGGGACTGCAGGGAAGGATCAGCGGAGAAAAGGTCCGCATCGTGCTGGACTATGACGAACGCGCCTGCGAAATCCGCACCTATTCCAGCGACAACCCCGCCCACGCAACCCAAGTCTACAACCCCCGGCCCAGAACCTGTCCGAATCCCTACGAGCCGCAGTGGTATCTGGACTTCCTGGGCGCGAACACCAAACCATAGCCATGACCGGAATCTGAAGTTCGTATGCGACAACATCGTGAATGGAGAAACTACCCCATGAAATCAGCAATCGCCTCGCCCCTGTTCGCCCTCGCCGCATTATTGACGGGTTGCCTCACCGGAGGCACGGGAGGCACTACGCCGGCTCCTGACGGCACGGAGAAGATCATCGGCCCGTATACCGTCGTGGACGGGAAGATCATCACGCCGCTCCGGGTCGAGTCCTATTCCTACTGTTCCGGGAATACGCTTGAAACCTTTTTGGACACCTCGCGGGCCGATACCGTCCCGTTCGAGCTGACAGGGAGCTCCGTTACGTTCCTGGGGGGCCGCAAAGACACGCTTCCCTCAGGCACGATCGTGGAACAAGTCCTGAACGCAATGCGCGAAGGCTCGGGTTCGGGACTGGAGGGTTCCTGGATTTACCGTTCCTTCCAATCGCGCTTGGTCTCCGGCTCCCCCACCGCGGAAGAACTGACCGAAATGCGCGCGAACGACTCCGAAATGACCGCGTTCCTTACCCTTAACATCGTTCGCGTGCGATTCTCCGGCGGCACGCTTTCCACCTTCGAGGACATCCAGACCGCCGAGAGATTCCTCGGGGATTGGAACGGCAAGGAGGACTTTTCGGGCGATGAACCGGACAGCGCCAAATATGACGTGGCGGTAATCGTGTTGGGCAAACACACCGTGGCGCTCAAGGGACGGAAGTCCGGCGAGACCGTGACCCTGACCATCGATTCCGAAGGGAACCGGACTTACACAAGCAGCGCGGCGGATCATCCGGAATACCATTACGTCGAGAATCCCAAAACCTGCCCCAATGACCAGCAGCCGGACTGGTACGGCGATTTCCTAGACGCGAATCTCAAACCCTTCGTGGCCCAGCCAAAAAGAGGTGCGGGCGCCGAAATCCGTTCAAAAAAGGGTATCTTGCGGCATTTTCCGCCCTTCCCTTTAAAAACCCCATAATCCTTGCTAAATTAGCCCATCTTGAAAATTCCCGTGGAGGAACACTTTTGTCCGTTGTAATCAGATTGTCCAGACAGGGTCACCGTCACCTTCCTTTCTATCGTATCGCGGTGGCGGATCAGCGTAAAGCGGCCACCGGTAAATTTCTCCAGCATATCGGCTATTACGATCCCGCCGAGAATCCCCCGCTCATCAAAGTCGATGAAGCCAGCGCCTTGAAGTGGATGCAGGTGGGCGCACAGCCTTCCGACACCGTCCGCTCCTTGTTCCAGCATCAGGGGATCATGGACAAATTCGCCAAGACCAGGCAGGGCAAGGCCACCGCCGAGACGGCCGGCAAAGCCGTGACGTGGAAGACCCGCAAGCCGAAAATCCATAAGGTGAAGAAGGAAGAGCTCGCAAAAGCAGCCGCTGCCGAAACTGCCGCGGCAACTGCCGCGACCGCAGCAAGCGCAGCAGCAGCCAGTGCCGCAGCAGCTGCCGCAGCCGCAGCAGCTCCCGCCGCCGACGAAGCTCCCGCGGCTTAGTCCATCGTCGGGCGCGCCGCAAAGCGTGCCCCTTCGATTCCGCGGTTCCTCTTTCCCAATATCGCGCCGCCCTTCCCGCAAGGAGGGGCGGTCGGCAAACCCGCTAACAATGCCTATGAATCCCCCACCCGATAATCTGGTCCTGATCGGATACACGCAAAAGCCCTACGGTCTGTTGGGCGAGTTGAAAGTGAGTCCCGCCAGTTTCGATTTCGAGCGGCACACCAGCCTCGGCACCGTCTACTTCCGCAAACGGGAAGGCGAAGCGCCGGAAGCCCTCGAGGTCCGGTCCACCCGCGCCGACGCGGAAAGCTGGTATCTGAAGTTCAAGGATCTCCGGACTCCGGAAGCGGTCGCCCGCCTGAGCGGCGGCCAGTTGCTCATCCCCGCCGAAGAGCGTTTGGAGCTGCCCGAGGACATGGTCTACGTCTCCGACGTTCCCGGCATGATGGTGATCGACGAAGAAGGCAAAACCCTCGGCAAGGTGGTCGAGGTCCTGGAGCAGGGCGCCCAGGAACTTCTGGTGGTGGGCACGGGCAAACAGGATTTGCTCATCCCCTGGAACGACCATTTCGTGAAACAGATCGATAAAGCCGCGCGTAAGGTCCTGGTCGACATCTCCACCCTGCGGGGAATCCTATGAGGATCGACGTGCTCACCCTGTTCCCGGAAATGTTCGCGGCTCTGGACGCCAGCATTCCCGGACGGGCCCGCAAATCGGATTCCCTGCTCTTGAAATGTCATTATTTACGCGATTTCGCCATCAACAAATACGGCCAGGTGGACGACGTGCCATTCGGAGGGGAAGCCGGCATGGTACTGCGGCCCGAGCCCCTCAAAAAGGCCTTGGACCATATTTTGGAGGAATTGGGGCCGGCGAAACCGCATGTGGTGCATATGAGCGCGCAAGGAAGGATTTTCACCCAGGAAAGGGCCAAGGAATTGGCCAAAATGGATAATCTTCTTATTATTTGCGGGCATTACAAAGGCATCGACCAGCGATTCGCGGATGCCTATGTGGATGAAGAACTCAGCATCGGTGAGTATGTGGTCTCGGGGGGCGAACTGCCCGCCATGATAATCATCGATGCGGTAGCCAGGCTTTTGCCAGGCGTTCTTGGTGACATGGCCTCGGCGGAAACCGATTCCTTTTACCTTCCCAATCGTCTCGGTTGGCCCGTGTATACGAGGCCGCAGGATTTCGAGGGAAGGACGGTTCCGGAAGTGCTGGTATCGGGGCATCACGAGAACATCAGGAAATGGCGCATCAAGGCCAGCCTGGAATTGACGCGAAAGAATCGCCCGGACCTGTTCCAGACTCTGGAACTGACGGACGAGGAAAAAAAGATTTTGGGGAGCCGTTGAACCGGCCCCGAAGAAGGAACGAAAGGTAATACTATGCATCCCACCGTAGCCGCCATCCATCACGGCAATCTCCGCACCGACATCCCCGACTTCCGCGCCGGCGACACCGTCAGCGTCGACTTCAAGGTTATCGAAGGCGCCAAGGAGCGCATCCAGACCTTCACCGGCGTCGTGATCCAGCGCCGCGGTAACGGAGTCTCCGAGACCTTCACGGTCCGCAAGATCTCCAACAACATTCCCGTCGAGCGCATCTTCCCCTTGAACTCACCGCGCATCGCCGCCATCAAGGTGAACCGCCTGGGCAAAGTACGCCGCGCCCGCATTTTCTACATGCGCGACCTGTCGGGCAAAGCCGCCCGCATCAAGGAACGCGGAGTCAACGTCGACGTCGCCCCCCGGGTCACGACCATCGACGAAGGCACGGCCTCCAGGCCGACGAAGTCTTCCAAGATCAAGTCCGCCAAAGCCGCCAAGGCCAAGGCCGAAGCCGCAGCGTAAAACCGCCGTACGCCGCGTAAGAACGCGGTTCGCGGCGTAAGAACGCCGTCGCCGGCAAAAGCCGGCTATCACACGCTCCGCATTTCCATACGGCGGCCACCCGAAAGGGTCGGCCGCTTTTTTTGTCACTTTTGTGACGGTAGCCCTCCAATTTCCGGATCCACCGGCGCCCATCCGCGCGGAAGCGTTACATTACACACGAATTGTTAGGACGATCACGTTTCCATATAATACCTTTCCGTGAATGGCCGTCACATTCCTGCCCAAGCCCGTTCGGGCCGCCTACCAGTGGGGGGTTACCCTTGCGCCGGATCCGCGCCGCGCCAGGCGCATCTACCGATGCAATCGCTTCGCCGTCGAGTCCTGCATCGCTTTCCTGATGTGCGCCGGCTTCCTTCCGCTTTTGCGCCTGGGCAGGTTCGGCGCCTTTTCCCTGGCCATCGCTTGCGCATTCGCCGCGATACCCTTTTTCAATCGCCTCGGCCATACCCGGATTTCCCGCCTCCTTTTGCTCTGCCTCGCGAACGCGGGCATCGTGGGCTTCGCCCTGGCATTCGGCAGGGCCTCCGGCTCGCAACTGTTCCTGTTGCCCGTCGCATGGCTCGTCCTGATCCTGTTCGACTGGGAGGAACCGGGATCCACGGCCTGGGGCGTAGGCCTCAATTCCATCGCCGTGCTGATGCTGGAAGCCTTCGGGCCCGAGAAGGGACGCTTCCACTCCTTGACCGACGGCAACGCGCGTATCCTGCATTTCGCGTCGGTGGCCATGGCGCAAACCCTGCAGGTCCTGGCAGTCCTCTATTTCTTCCTGGCCAACCGCCGCACGGAAACGGCGCTCGCGGAGGCGGGAGACGCCGCCCGGGCCGCGGACAAGGCCAAAAGCCAGTTCCTGGCGAACATGAGCCATGAGATCCGCACGCCCCTCAACGGCATCCTGGGTATGTCGAGTCTATTGCTGAAATCGGATCTGCAGGAGGCCCAAAAGGATCAGGTCCAGGCCATCCAGTCTTCCGGGTTGGACCTGATGGTCATCATCGGCGAAATCCTGGACCTTTCCAAGATAGAAGCCGGGAAGATGAAGCTGGAGAGCGCTCCCTTCGCCCTGGAGCCCCTCCTCGAATCCATAATCCGCCCCTTTGAACATGAGGCCCGGCGCAAGCGCCTGGATTTGCGGCTGGATCTGGGCGCCGGCATTCCCGGACTGCTGCTCGGGGATCCGGTGCGGCTCAAACAGGTTCTCAACAACCTGGTCGGAAACGCGCTGAAGTTCACCCCCAAGGGTGGAGTAACCTTGAGGATACGTGCGGGCGAAACGCGGCAGGCGGCGGCCGGGCCCGCGGTCATTATCCTGGCTTGCGAGGTGGAGGATACCGGCATCGGCATCCCCGCGGAAGCCCAAGGCAGGATTTTCGATTCCTTCAGCCAGGCCGACCAGACCTCCGCGCGGCGGTACGGCGGCACCGGCCTGGGACTTTTCATTTCCAGGCAGATCGTCGACATGATGGGCGGATGCATAGGATGCCGCAGCCGACCGGGCGCGGGCAGCGTGTTCCATTTCGAAATCCCCTTCTCCGTGGCCACGGGCGAGGACGGGCAGCTCGTGGAGGCGCTTACCCCCGGCGCGGATTCCCTTGCAGCGGGCCAAGGCCGGGAATCCCGGCTTTTGATCGTGGAAGATCATCCCCTGAACCAGAAGGTGCTCTCCGGCTTCCTCACCCAGGCGGGATTCAGGGCGGATCTGGCATCGGGAGGCCAGGAAGCGCTGAAGGTTTTTTCCATTGCCCCATACGACCTGGTTTTCATGGACTGCCACATGCCCGGGATGGACGGTTTCGAATGCACGCGCACCCTCCGGGGCTTGCGCTTCCCCGGAAAACGCCCCATCATCATCGGAGTCACCGCCGACGCCATGCGTGGGACCCGCGAGAAATGCATGCAGGCGGGCATGGACGACGTGATCACCAAACCCATCCTCACGGAAGAACTGCACGGAGCCCTTTCCCGCTGGTTGGGAAAGAGCGGGCCCAGCCGGACCCCCGTAACATCTTTGTTACACCGGTCGGATTGGCTGGACCTCAGCCACCTCCGGGAGATGGACGAGTGGATCCGGACCTATGATCCCCGTTTCTGGGAACGCGCCCAGGATCAGTTCCGCGGCTCGGCCCACCGGCTCCTCGCGTCCATCCGCGAGTCCTGCGCAACGGGCCGATCCTCCGAAGCCGGGGAATCCGTCCACTCCCTAAAAGGCTTGTGCATGATGCTGGGGCTGAGCCGGATGGCGCAATCCTGCAAATCCCTGGAAAACCTTTGCGCCGGAGGGGATCCCGGCTGGGAGCCGCTGGTCTCCGAACTGGAATCCTCCCTGGAACCCTCGCTGGCGGAAATGCGGAAGCAGGTGGGTCGGGCCTGAATTGCTAAAATTATCCGATGGGTTTCCTTTCCGGAATTGCGCGGGCATTCGGCCTTTTTTCCCATATGGGGGTGGATGAATCCTTGGACCCGAGGGTGGCCAAGCGCATCATCCTGAGCAACCGGATCTCCGTTTCGGTGGCCTTGTTGAGCCTGCCCTACGTCCTCATTTACCTGTTCAGCGATGCCGGGATGATGGGATGGCTGGAAATCCCCATCTTCCTCGGGTACGCGTCCGTACACCGCTTCAACAAGGCCGGCTTCACCTGGTTTTCCCGCTTCTGGCTGATCTCCCTCGCCAATGCGGACATCCTCATCTACACCCTGTCGATGGGAAAATCGATAGGACTGCATCTCTTCTATATCCTGGCCGGATGCGCGCCCCTGGTGCTTTTCAATTGGGAAGAGCGGAAATCCATCGTCTACGGGGTGGCCTTGAGCTCGCTGCTGTTCCTGGGCACGGAGGCGTTCGCTCCCGCGGTAGGACTCCTGGATCCGGTGGCGGCCGCGTCCATCTATCCCTTGAAGCTGGTGGAGCTGTTCACCATGGATTTGATCCAGGTGTTGCTGATCGTTTATTTCCTGCGCGGCAACCGCGACACGGAAATCGCCCTGGCGCGGGCCGGAGCGGAAGCCCGGGCCGCCGACGAATCCAAGAGCCTGTTCCTGGCCAAGATGAGCGGGGAAATCCGCGCGCCCTTGAACGAGATCCTGAGCCGCGCGCATGTCCTGTTGAAATCCGGATTGGCGGCGGAAAGGCGCGGGACCCTGGACGACATCCGGATGTCCGCGCAGGATCTGCTCGCCATCGTGGACGGGATACTCGATCTCTCCCGCATCGAGTCCGGCCTGATGCGGTTGGAGTCGGAGCCCTTCTCCCCCGTCCGGCTGGGGCATTCCGTCCTGCGCCCCTTCGAGTTCGAAGCCGGAAAGAAGGGTCTGAGCCTTTCCTTTGAAACCGGTCCCGGTCTCCCCGGACACCTGCTCGGAGACTCCGCCCGCATCAAGCAGGTGATGAGGAACCTGATCGGGAACGCGTTCAAGTTCACGGAAACGGGCGCGATCGTGCTGCGGATACGCAACGGAACCGCCGGCGCGGACCCCGCCCTGCATACCCTGGTTTTCGAAATCGAGGACTCCGGCATCGGCATTCCGGAAGAAGCCCGCCAGCGCATTTTCGAACCCTTCTCCCAGGCGGACGCCACCACCGTCCGCAAGTACGGGGGAACCGGACTGGGACTTTTCATCTGCAAGCAGATCGTGGAATTGATGGGCGGGAGCATCGGCTTGCGATCCCGCGAGCAGGGGGGAACCGTTTTCCATTTCAGCCTGCCCCTCCCCCGCGCTTTCGAGGCCGTGGCCAAGACCGAATCCCCCCGGCCACCCAGGCCGTTCTTACCGGCCGGCCTGTCCGGATACGCTTCCGGCTTCAAGGTATCGGCCGCCCAGGACGGCGTATTGCCGCCGGAGGCGCGGGCATTGCGCATCCTGGTGGTGGATGATCACCCCCTCAACCTGAAAGTCCTGGAATCCTTCCTGCAAAGCTACGGTCTATCCGCCGATCTGGTCCCGTCCGGGGAGAAGGCGCTGGAAGCCTGCGGTTCGTCGGATTACCATGTCGTCTTCATGGATTGCCACATGCCGGGCATGGACGGCTACGAATGCACGCGCCGGATGAGGGGCGCGCCCGCGGGCCTCAGGCCGACCATCATCGGAGTGACCGCGGATGCGATGGACGATACCCTGAGAAAATGCCTGGAGGCGGGGATGGATACGATGCTGATCAAGCCCATCATGGAAAACCAATTGCGCGTGCTGCTCGCGGATTGCGCGGCCAGGATTTCCTGACCCGGATCGCTCAGCCGACCTCGACGCGCACGAAGCTGCGTTTGCCGCATTTCAGCAAATGCGTTCCGGCGACCATGGCCTTGGCCTTGGGATCGGAAACCTTCGCGTCATCGAAGGTCACGCCCCCGTTTTCGATCAGACGCCGGCCTTCGCCGTTGCTCTTGGCCAGTCCCGCCTTCACGATGAGCTCGGGAATCCAATGCTCTCCCGCCGCGACCTTCAGCACCGGAATGTTTTCGGGGAGGGCTTCGCCGGAATGGATTTTCTTTTCCTGGACGGCCGCCTTTTCCGCCGCATCGGCCCCGTGGTACTGGGTCACGATATCCCGGGCCAATTCCTCTTTCAGCACGTTGGGGTTGGTCTTTCCCGAGGCCACTTCGGCCAGCTTGGCCTGGATCGATTCCAGGGGGATGTCGGTCAGCAACTGGAAATAACTTTCCACCAGGGCGTCCGGCAGGGAATAGAGTTTGTGGAACATGTCCTGGGGCGGCTCATTCACGCCGATGTAGTTGCCCAGGCTTTTGCTCATCTTCTCTTTGCCGTCCGTGCCCAGCAGGATAGGCAGGAAAAGGCCCACCTGCGGTTCCTTGCCCAGGCCGCGTTGCAATTCCCGGCCGCGCAGCACGTTGAACTTCTGGTCCATGCCGCCCAGTTCGACGTCGGCGTCGATCATGACGGAATCGTAAGCCTGCATCATCGGGTAGAGGAACTCGTGCAGGCTGATGGGCTGGCCTCCGCGGTAGCGCTTCTGGAAGTCGTCGCGTTCGAGCATCTGCGCCACCGTGATCTGGGACATCAGATTCGTCACCCCGGTGAAGGTGAGCTTGGAAAACCATTCCCCATTGTAGACGACGGAGGTCTTGGCCGGATCCACGATTTTGAAGAACTGCTGTTTGTAGGTCTCGGCGTTCTTGAGCACTTCCTCATGGGTGAGGATGGGCCGGGTCTTGTTCTTGCCGGAGGGATCGCCCACGGTGGCGGTGTAGTCGCCTACGATGAGGATGACGCGATGGCCCAGGTCCTGGAACTGGCGCAGCTTGCGCATGACCACCGTGAACCCCAGGTGGACGTCCGGGGAAGTGGGGTCGATCCCCAATTTGATGTTCAGGGGGGTGCCCTTGGCGAGCTTCCTGCGGAGATCATCCTCCTCGATGATTTCCAGGACCCCCCGGGTGATGGTTTTCCAGGCTGCGTTATCCGACATTCCCAATCCTTCCGGCGCCCGTATCCCGGCGCCGCGCCTCCGCGCGGCAATCGCGCCATCGGGCGCGACCGCTTCGGTTAAAGTTAAAAAAAGTACCTTTAAGCCACGGAAATGGACGCCTATCTCTACATCAAAGCCTTGCATCTGGTGGCCGTGGTCAGCTGGTTCGCCGGGCTGTTGTATATCGTGCGCCTGTTCATCTACCATGTGGAAGCGGAAGGACGCCCGGAACCGGAGCGGTCCCTTCTCCAATCCCAATTCGCCCTGATGGAGCGCCGGCTCTGGTACGGCATCACCTGCCCCGCCGCGATAGCCGCCGCGGGTTTCGGCCTGTACATGATGGTCCGCATCCGCGCGTGGGAAGCCGGCTGGTTCCAGCTCAAACTGGTCCTGCTGGCCCTGCTCATAGGCTATCACCTGTATTGCGGCAGGATCCGCAAGGACCTGGCCGCCGGGCGCTGCCGCCTTAGTTCCGTAAGCCTGCGGATATGGAACGAGGTGGCAACCCTGCTCTTGTTCGCCATCGTTTTCACGGCGGTGCTGAAAAGCCCCTGGGCCGCGGGAAAAGCGATGGGGTGGGTCGTGGTGGTGGCGGGGATCGGCACTTGGATCATGGTGATGGTGAGGAAGCGGAGGCGCGCATCTGAGGCGTCCCGTCGGGCGTCGGGCGTCGGGCGTCGGGCGCAAGAACCATGAGACCGCGAAAATCAGCGGCTCTCGGTTCTTGCTCTCCTCGCTTTCGTCTCTTTCCTTTTCTTAACGCCCGACGCCCGACGCCGAAGGGCGAAGCTTTAGCGCCAGGAGGGCGGCCTGTACGCCCGACGAGGGTCCAAAGGGTAAGGGCCGCAATGACCACCCAAAGGTAAAGACCACAATGAAGTACATCATTGCCCTGGATCAGGGGACCACCAGCTCCCGCTCCGTCCTCTACAACGCCCGCCTGGAGAAGATCGACCAGGTCCAGAAGGAGTTCACCCAGCACTTTCCCCGGCCCGGCTGGGTGGAACACGATGCCGACGAGATCTGGGAAACCCAATGGGAAACCCTCCGCACCCTGATCGAACGCAACGGCGTGAAGCGGGAAAACATCGCGGCCCTGGGCATCACCAATCAGCGCGAAACCGTGGTGGCCTGGGACACCCGCACCGGCAAGCCCCTGGCCCGGGCCATCGTCTGGCAGGACCGGCGCACGGCGGCTTTCTGCCAGGCCCTGAAGCGCAAAGGGGCCGAGGCGGCCGTGCGCCGCAAGACCGGGCTGGTGCTCGATCCCTATTTCTCCGGCAGCAAGATGAACTGGCTCCTGAAGAACGACCCAGCGGTGCGCAAGGCCGCGGCGGAAAAACGCCTGGCCTTCGGGACCATGGACAGCTGGCTGATCCATAAATTGACCGGGGGGAACCGGCATGTTACCGAGGCGGGCAACGCGTCCCGCACCCTGTTGATGGACATCAGGACCCTGGCCTGGGACAAGAGCCTGCTCAAACTGTTCGGCGTCCCCGCTGCTTCCCTGCCGGAAATCCTCGCCTCGGACGCCATGTTCGGGGAAGCCACCCTGCCGGGACTGGAGGGCGTGAGGATCAACGGAGTGGCCGGCGATCAGCAGGCCTCCCTGTTCGGCCATCGCTGTTTCACCGCCGGCTCCCTCAAGAACACTTACGGAACGGGATGCTTCCTGTTGCGCAACATCGGCGCCAAATACGCGGCGCCGCCCAAAGGGTTGCTGGGCACGGTCGCCTGGACCCTGAAGGGAAAAACCACCTACGCCCACGAAGGAGCGGTGATGATCGGCGGAGCGGCGGTGCAATTCCTGCGGGACGGCCTGAAAATCATCGAGGATGCGGCCCAATCGGAAACGTTGGCGGCGTCGCTCCCCTCCAACGAGGGAGTCTATTTCGTGCCCGCCTTCGCGGGACTGGGCACGCCCCATTGGGACCCGGACGCCCGCGGCCTGATCATCGGCCTTACGCGCGGGAGCACGCGCGCGCACCTGTGCCGGGCCGCCCTGGAATCCATCGCCTACCAGAGCCTGGATCTGTGCCGCGCCTTCGGCGGCGCCATCAAATCCCTGAACGTGGACGGAGGCGCCAGCCAAAACCGCCTGCTGATGCAATTCCAGGCGGACATCACCGGCGCGGAAGTGCGCGTGAACCGAAGCCATGAAGTGACCGCCCTGGGCGTTGCGATGCTGGCCGCCCTGGGATGCGGTCTGGTGCCCAGCCAGCAGGAATTGCTCAAGTTGGATCTGCGTCTGGACATCTTCAAGCCCGCCATGCAGGCGGGCCCGCGGAAGCTGCTGGTGGATCGCTGGAGGAAGGCCGTGAAACGTTCGATGAGATGGGCGGATTGAGGAGAAGAACCATGGCCGGAACGGAAGTGAAAAAGGAAATCGTGAACGGGGAAGTGCGCTTGTCCGCCGGTTCGTGTGTCTTCGTGTTCCGCAGGATCAGGCCCGGGGTACTGCACGCGGTCATCACCGGGTTGGACAACGGTCAGTTCGGCACCACCACCCTGGACGAAATCCGCGCGGAAATCGGCCGGCATAAACCGGTGGAACTTTTCGTCGATGCCCGCGAAGCCACGGGTGCGGCCGTCAGCGTGAGTGAAGAATGGACGCGGTTTTTCTCCGCCCATCGTTCGGAACTCTCCCGCGTTCACGTCCTGGTGGGCTCTAAGGTGGTGTCCCTTACCGTGGCCATCGCCCAACATCTCTCCCGTACCGGGAACCTCATCCAGATCTATTCG
Source organism: Fibrobacterota bacterium (assembly GCA_028287505.1). Classification (GTDB taxonomy): domain Bacteria; phylum Fibrobacterota; class Fibrobacteria; order UBA11236; family UBA11236; genus Chersky-265. The sequence continues at coordinate 22,702 of JAQBPN010000064.1, forward strand.
GACCCGGAAACTTTCGCGTCCAAGCTCCCCGCTGCGGGCGGCCGCGGAGTCCGAGGTGAAAAATCCTCCGGTTAGCGGTATAATAGGCGCAGGATGAATTCAGCGGAAGCGGATCCCAAGGTATCCAACAAATGGATGATGGTGCTGCCCCCGGATGGGGCCGCGCGCCAGGTGGGCGAAAAAGCCTGGGAATCCCTGTGCGGGCTTTTGCCCGCCATGAACCGCAAGCTCTTCGACACCAAAGCCTACCTGGACGCCTTCGATCGTCTCCTCAAGAATCCCGCCGACGACATGGTGGTGGATCTCGCCAACCAGGCGCTGGTGGTGCAATGCCTGGACTTCGCCGCCACCCACGTGCTGGTCATCGCCTTGAGCCCCGTCACGCGCTTCACCGTGGACTTGCTGGGCCGGCAAGGCATCGCCACCCTGCATTGGTTCATCGAGGATTTCCGCGAGGCCAAGTATTGGAAGGACGTGCTTCCGGCCTACGGCCATTTCCTGGCCATCCAACGGGGACCCATCGAAGCCGCCTGCGCGGAAGCGGGCGTCCGCTTCGGCTACCTTCCCACGGCCGCAATCCTCAGGCCCCGCTCCGCGGTCAAAAGCTGGCGGGAACGCAGCGAAGGCATCGCGTTCATCGGATTTCCCAGCGCCTACCGGGTGGAAGTCCTGGAGGCCCTGGCGCGCGAGGGCTTGCCGCTGAAGGTGGCTGGACTGGGATGGGAGAAATATCGCGGGCCCCTGGAGCCGCATATGACGGGCCGGGGATGGTTCGGCCCGGAAGAAGCGTTCAAGCTCCTGGAAAACTCACGCATCGGACTGCATCTGCCGTCGGAGGATCCGGGCCCGGACCGCGGGAACTGCCATGTGAGCCCCAGGGTGTTCGACATCCTGGCGGCGGGCTGTCTGCTGATGTCGGAAGAAGCCCCCATGATCCGGGAGACCTTGAAGGATTTCACCATCCGGGAATTCCGCGGGCCGGCCGAAGCGGTGCGCGTGGCGCGCACTGCCCTCAGCGAAGGTATTGATGAAGGCGCCCTGGCCGCTAACCGGACCTTGGTGCTGCGCGACCATTCCTTCGCCCGGCGCATGACGGACATTCTCGCCTTGGCGGGGTGAGACCGCTCTGACTCTTAAGCGTGGGCGGCTTCTTCCGTCTGCAAGAAGGCTTCCGCTTCCAGCGCGGCCATGCAACCCGTGCCCGCCGAGGTCACCGCCTGGCGGTATTTCTTGTCCTGCACGTCCCCGGCGGCGAACACGCCCCGCACGCTGGTATGGGTGGTGCCCGGCTCAGTCACGATATACCCTTGCTCATCCGTCTTTATCTGGCCGCCCAGGAAAGCGGTATTGGGGGTATGGCCGATGGCATAGAACAGGCCCTTGGCGTCCATGTAGGATTCCTTGCCCGTCTTGACGTTCTGCAACTTGACCCGCTCCAGGCTGTCCTTGCCCTCCGCGTCCGTCAAAACCGTGTTCCAGACCATTTCCAGCTTGGGGTTCTTGAAGGCGCGCTGCTGCATGGCTTTGCTGGCGCGCAGGGAATCCCGGCGATGCACCAGGAATACCCTGGAAGCGAACTTGGTGAGATGGGTGGCTTCTTCCACGGCCGTGTCCCCTCCGCCCACCACCACCAAGGGCTGGTTGCGGAAAAGGGGAAGCGCACCGTCGCATACGGCGCAGGCGGAAATGCCGCGCTGCCAGAGCTGTTCCTCGCCGGGCACATGCATGCGCTTGGCGGTGGCCCCGGTGGCGATGATGACCGTTTTGGCCTCGATCATTTCGTCCTCGGTCCAGATCTTGAAAGGACGATGGCTGAAGTCGACCTTGATCACGGTTTCCGTGCGGATGCGGGCGCCGCAATGCACGGATTGTTCGCGCATCCGGTTCATCAGTTCCGTGCCGTCGATGGCGGTGAATCCAGGATAGTTCTCAACCTCCGTGGTAGTGGTCAATTGCCCGCCGGCGGCGACGCCTCCGGCCATGAACCCCTCGAACATCAGGGGGCTGAGATTGGCACGGGCGGCGTAGATGGCGGCGGTATGGCCCGCCGGACCCGACCCGATAATGACGACTTGTTCCATGGATTCGACTCCTGTTTAGGCAGAAATTTACAAATTATCGACCTTGAGGCGGCCCGGGACAATCAAAAGCGCCCAATCCTCGGCGGATATGGGGCGAAAATCCCTGGATGGGCCCGGACGTGGATTCCCGTATGGGGATAGGACCTAAGCGCCGCTCCTCGAATCCGGTTACCTTATGGACTGCCGAAATAGGAGTTTTCGAATGGTTTCAATTCCGGAGCTTGAATGGCCGCCAGCCAAACCCCGCTGAAAACCGACCCAGGGACCGCACCGGATATACGCAGATATTCCGGGGACATCGCCTTCGTGGGATCCATTGCGGCGGCCTATTTCCTGGCGAGCATCGCCGGCATGCATTTCACCCTCAGCCACAATGGCGTGTCCGCATTCTGGCCGGCGAACGGAATCCTGCTGGCCATGCTGCTCAAATGCAAGCGCCCGCGCCGGGTACCGCTTATCCTGCTTTGCCTCGCATCGGGCGTGCTGGCCAATCTCGTCGAATCGAAACCGCTCCTCCCCGGATCGGGATACGCATTGGCGAACATCCTCGAGGTCCTGGCCGCCGAATGGATGATCCGCAGGTTGTCCATCGGGGCGGATTTCCTGCCCGATATCAAAAAGACCATGCTGTTCCTGACCGTGGTCGCACCGGGCGCCGCGGCCATTTCCGGACTGCTCGGCGCAATGGTCCTTACGATGTCCGCGGGCGGATCCTACTGGCCGTCCTGGTTGGCCTGGTTGCTGACGGACGCCGTGGGCCTGGCGGTGGTCACACCCGCGATCCTGTCCTGGCGAGTGCGCGACATAGCCTGGTCCGCCCGTAGTTTCAAGTACCTCGAATTCGCCGCCAGCGCCGCGGTTACCGGTTCGGTAGCGTATATCGTTTACGCCCATTGGGAAACGCTGTGGGGGCCGTTCGAGCATCCGCTGCCTTTGGCCACCCTTCCCTTCATCCTCTGGGGGGGATTGAGATTCGGGGCGAGGGGCGCCTCAACCCTTCATCTCCTGGTCTACATCGAGACGGCGTATTTCACCAGCAAAGGCATCGGTCCCTTCGCCGAGCTCAACCATTCGCCGCTTTCGACCCTCGCTTCCATGAACTTTTTCCATTTCGTCATCGCGTTCTGCACCTTGATGCCTGCGGTTCTGGTCAATACGCACCGGCGCCTGCTGGCGGAATTGCGGGACAAGGATTCCCGATTCAACAACCTCTGGGCCAGCAAGCTGGTCGGCATATACATCTCGGACCTGGGCGGAAAAGTGCTCGAAGCCAACGAGACATTTCTGGCCATGGTCGGATACGACCGCGCGGAATTGCAGGCGGGTGAAATCCATATGCTCAAAATGGCCACGCCGGAATACCTGACCCAGGCGCGCATCAACGTGGAACAGTTCAGGCTGGAAGGGCGGATAGGTCCCATCGACCGCGAATGGGTATTGCGCGATGGAGGCCGGTTTCGCAGCCTGGTTTTCGCCACCAGGATGGAACCCGATCGGGCCATGGGAATGGTGCTGGACATCAGCGAACTGAAAAGGACCCAGCAGGAACTGCGCAGAAGCGAGAACCTCTTCCAGAGCCTGATGGATTCCAATATCATCGGCGTATCCATCGTCAACAACGACAATGTGTTCGAAGAGGCGAACGACACCTTCCTGAAAATCATCGGGTATGATCGCGAAGATCTCGACGCGGGGAAGATCGCCGCGCGGATGATACGCATCGCCGAGGAGGATGACCAATATCAGTCCGTCGAAAACCGCGTCCGGACGCATGGAAGAAGCGATCCGCAGGAAGGCAAGTACCTCCGCAAGGATGGAACGCAAGTCCCCATCTACCGCGGGGTCATCCGCCTGGAGGAAAGCGGACGCTTTCTGGTAGTGACGATGGATTTGAGCAAGTTGAAAGAAGTGCAGGTCGCGCTCCACCGGAGCGAGCACCTCTTCCGCACCCTGACGGAAGCCTCCTTCGTGGGCACTTTGCGGCTGGATAGCCGCGGCCTGTGCATCTACGCCAACCCCACATGGCTTTCCCTTGCGGGCATGGACCAGGAAAGCCTCAAGATCCTGGGTTGGCGGCACGCCATCCACCAGGCCGATCGCGCCAGGGTCTGCTCGGCCTGGGACGCGTTCCTGGCGGGCGGACCCGCGGTCATCTGCGAGTACCGCCTGCTCAAGCCCGATGGCACCGTAACCTGGGTATCGGGGTGGTCCACCGCCCTGAAGAACGAGGACGGCACCGTCATTGGATATCTCGACAAGAGCATCGACATCACCGATCACATGCGGGCCAAGGGCCAGCTGGAAAGCGCCATCAAATCCGCCGAAGACGCGAACCAGGCGAAATCCCAGTTCCTGGCCCATATGAGCCACGAGATCCGGACTCCGCTGAACGGGGTGTTGGGAATGATTTCCCTGGTGTCCGATACCGACCTCTCCCGGGAACAACGCAGTTACGTAGACGTGGCGCGGCAGAGCGGCGAGCACCTGGTGAACCTTATCAACCAAATCCTCGATTTTTCCAAGATCGAAAGCGGCCATCTCGAATTGGATGAAACGGAATTCTCCCTGGGCGAGGTGGCCGATGGAGTGATTTCCGCGGTGACCGGAATGGCGCAGAAAAAAGGATTGGAAATCCTGTCCCAACTGGATCCCGAACTGCCGGATCGCTTCACGGGCGATCCCCTGCGCCTTCGGCAGGTGCTTTTGAACCTGATCGGGAATGCGGTGAAGTTTTCGGACCATGGGGAAATCCGCCTGGCCATACGCAAGCTCGCCGATGCGAATGGGCAATCCCATCTCTTCTTCGAAGTCTCCGACCAGGGGCCGGGAATTCCGGAAGCGGTGGCGGCGAACCTGTTCCAACCGTTCAAGCAGGGTGACGCGTCCCTCTCCCGGAAGGCCGGCGGCACGGGCCTGGGCCTTGCGATAAGCAAAAACCTGGTGGAACGCATGGGCGGGAAGCTCTGGGTAGAAAGCCGCCCGAACCAAGGCAGCCGCTTCCAATTCACGGTCTTGTTGACCCCGGCCGTAAAAGCGGCCACGGAAGAATCCGGGACCGGCGCGAGCCGCTCGGAGGTTTCCGTTTGGATAGGAGAGCCGCATCCCGCCAATTCCGGACTACTTGCCGATATGTTCCGCGATTGGGGATATCGGGTGGAGTCCGGCGTCGAAGGCCTTGCCGTCGCGGGCAGACTGGAACAGGCCGCCCGCGATAAAGCGCTTCCCTCCATGATCATTCAAGCCGTTCCGGATGAAGGCCTGGAAAAGGACGCCCTCCACCTCCTGGAAATCGCGGACGGGCTGGGAGTGCCGGTTTTCTTCACCCTGCCTTTCATCTCGCAGGCCAAGGGAGCCGCTCTATTGCGCGCCGGGGCCGCAGGCCTTTTCACCAAACCGTTCCTCGCCTCCTCCATCCTGGCCACCATCAGCGGGTCGGCTCAGGATACGGCTCCCGCGGGAATCCCCTTAGGAAAACAGGAGGACCCCGGGCCTCGCAATCCTACTCCCCACATTCTCATCGTCGACGATCATCCGACGAATCTGTTGGTGGCCTCTACCATGATCGGCAAGCTGGGTTGCACGGTGGAAAAGGTTTCGGACGGCGCGGCCGCCATCGCGGCCATCGATTCCGGGTACTACGATATGGTCTTCATGGATTGCGAAATGCCCATTATGGACGGCATCGAAACCGCGGCGCGCATCCGGTCCTTGCAAGGCCCTATGAGGAAGGTTCCCATCATCGCCCTCACGGCCCATGCCGTGGCCGGCGTACGGGAAAAATGCTTCCAGGCGGGAATGGATGACTATGTCACCAAGCCTTACGCATTGGAGACCATCAAGGGAATCCTCCGGAAATGGCTCGAATACGACCCGCCGCGCAATTCCCCGGCAATGCGAGCCGGCCGACCGGTGGCTCCCTCCCCCGGCGCCGATGCCGTCGACTGGACCCGCCTCGACATGTTCGAAGGCGGCTCCCCGGACGGAAAGCGGGACTTGCTGAAACTCCTGGACCTGTTCATGGAAACCACGCGTGAGGATGTATCGTCCCTGCGGGATCACCTCCAGGCGGGCAGGCGGCGGGAACTGGAGCGTGCGCTCCACCGGCTGAAAGGCGGATGCGGCACGATAGGCGCAAAGGCCATGTCCGCGCTGGTGGCATCCATGGAAAGGAGTCTTTTGGAAGGGTATCCCGGGGAATGCGCCGCCTTGCTCGATCGACTGGAAGCGGAAATGGAAAATACCGGGTCGATATTGCGGGAAAAAATGCAAACCCTTTAAGGCTTAGGGTTTAGAGCCAAAGCTTATCCGGGATCTTTTCCCGCATCCCTGTTCAATTGGAAAGCCTGATATTGGAGTTCAGCGCCCGTGTTCAAGCCCAGCTTTTGTTTGATGTGCGCGCAATGGGCTTCGATGGTTTTGACGCTCAGGGAAAGTTTTTCCGAAATGCGCCGATTGGTATAGCCTTGTCCAATCAACCTGAACACTTCCAATTCGCGGTCGGTCAATCGATCCACGGAAAGACCTTTCCGGCCCTCCCGGTGGCCGGCCAGATTGCCGAGAATTTTCGCTTTTATTTTTTCGCTTAGGGTGATTTCACCTTTGAGCGCCGCGTATATCCCGGCAATCAACCGGTCCGGCGGCTCGTTCTTCATCAGATAGCCCCGGGCGCCGGCGCGCAAGGCCCTTTCGGCATACAACTCTTCGTCATGCATCGAAAGAATCAGGATGGGAAGCTGCGGATGGGAAGCGCGGATCGCCTTTATCAGATCCAACCCGTTCAGGCCGTCCAGGTCCAAATCGCTCAGCACCAGATCGGGACGGAGGTTTTCGACGGCGGCCAAGGTATCCTTGAGACCTTCCGTTTCTCCGCATATCATCAGGCCCGGATCGCGGCCCAAGGTCATCGCCAACCCCTGGCGGACTACGGGGTGGTCGTCCACGACCAGTATCCTGGCGATCCCGGGAAAAGGCTTTCCTGCTTCGGCTTCCAGTTTTCCCTCCTTGTGATCCGCATCCTCCATGTCTGGAAGTTAGCAATTCCGGGAACGTGGCCGTCCATTTGCCGCCAACCTTTTCAAAGGATTGCCCCGTGATCGGGACGACGGGCCCTACTCGAACTTGGTGGAAACGTTCATCGAGAGGATTTCCCGATTCAGATCGGGCATGCCGGAATCGGCCGATGCGGCCACCGGGTGGTAGATAAGCAACTGGGGCCTGGGAGACGGAGACCTTCCCGCCAGCGGCGTTTCATCTTGCGCCGGACCCGTAGGATTGCCCGCGCGTTTCCCTGACGGGTTGGCCGCAGCCAGCAGCTTTCCCAGCCTTGGATTGTATCTCACGCCTTCCAGGCCGACCCTTAGCGTACGGACCCGGTTCAGGATCCTGCATTCGAACCATGCATCCAAACCGGTAGCCTCCAACGCTTTCCCCTGCGAGTGGAAAACCACGGGATGCTGCAATTTGTATTGCACGGAAATCAGGCAATCGCTTTCCGCCTTTTGGATCAGCTTTTGGGATTCCCGGCAAAGCCAATTCCGGATCGGCTTTTCCCGGAAAAAGAGATCGGGCGAAGTCCCATCGAAGGTGAATCCCTTGCCTGCGGCGGGAGGAACCAGAAGGACCAGGGCCCAGGATTGGACCTGAACATGCCTCACGACCATGGGCTGGCCGAGATGTGCGCGCAAGCCGTCTTCCGATCCGGAACCCTCTATGGGAATGAGCCCCAATTTCAGGGCCAGCAGGATCGACTCGCCGGAAACCCCGACCGGCATGCACACGAAAGCCGCTTTCGCCTCCAGGGAATTTTTCCGCGCGGCCAGACTCAACAGGGGCTCCCCGAAACGGAGGTCGATCGCTCGCAACTCCTGTATCAGGACCCGGTGGGTTTGCCCATTCACTTTTCCTTCGAGGACGAAAATGCCGTTCGCGCCCTCCTTTTCCCCCGGAGCTTCCTGTGAGTAAAGGATTTTGGAACGGACATCCATCGCCTTGTGGACGGTTTCGGCCACTTTTTCCCGCGGCGAAAGCCTTTTTCCGGCTTCGGACCGCTTCCACTCCTTTAATTGGAGAGCTTCCACAATTGGCCTTTCTCGCACGGAAAGCCCATCCTGGCCTTTCCTGCTCCAAATATGAGATTAGCACCTTCGAAGGGAATATGAATCAGGAAGGCTACCCGATTAGAGTTAGGGTATCCCCCCATATCTCATAGGAAAATACCCTAGGTCTATTTTTGACCTTTTCCCCTCTGCCGTTTACATTGCTTCCGTGAGAAAGACCCAAATAGAAAACGTGGAAATCCACCTGGCCAATCCGGTGGAACTCAATGTCGAATGGATAGGGCAGGAAGAGCCCTTGACCCAGCTTATGGCCTGCTGGCTTTCCGTGAACCCGGGCGATCAACCCCTGTGTCCGCGCCTGGTGGGGCATCCGGGCCTGGGCAAGACCACTTTGGGCATGGCCGCCGCGAAAAAGCGGGGCCAGGAAGTCTACGTGCTGCAATGCACGGCGGATACGCGCCCGGAAGATCTCATCATCACTCCCGTGCTCGGCGAAAAAGGCAACATCAAATACCAGGCCTCGGCCCTGGTATCGGCCATGATAACCGGCGGCGCGGTAATCCTGGACGAAGGCAACCGCATGTCGGAGAAGTCCTGGGCCTCCCTGGCTCCCCTGCTGGATGACCGCAGGTCCGTGGACTCCCTGGTGGCCGGCATCAGCATCAAAGCGCACAAGGATTTCCGTTGCGTGGTCACCATGAACGAGGACGATTCGACCTTCGAAATCCCGGACTATATCATGTCGCGCATCCAGCCCGCCATCGAATTGCCGTTCCCGAAGGCCGAAGAGGAACTGCGCATCCTCAGGTACAATCTTCCCGGCGCGCCCGAGGACCTCATGCGGATCTGCGTGGGATTCCTGCAACAGGCCCATGGCCTGGATCTTCCCTACTCCATCCGCGACGGCCTCAACGCCATCCGCTTCTCGCAAAAGCTCAACGAATTGCGGCCCGACAAATGGGAAGCCTTGTTCACCACGGCCATCCGCCAGATCCTGGGGGATGAAGCCCTGGATATGGAGACCCTGGCCGAGAAGCGCAAGCGCGAAGGACGGCTTCCCAACATGCAGTTGGGCGACTTCTTCTTCGACGAGGACAACCCCTTGAATCCGGACCGGGATTGAGAATCCATGCGGTCTGGCATGGCTGAAAACCAGACCGTAAATCGCCATCTCTCCTAGTCCCATGTCCATCCGGCTCACAGATAAGATCTCCGCCTTCCCCGTCCGCCACGGCCGGGCGCCCTTCGCGATGGAATTGCGGAAGCTTCTTTGGAACCAGGGCGGCAATCCTTCCGAAAGGTTCGACGCCTTCGCATTCGCTTTGCCGGCCGCGCTCCGCCGGGAGGCCCTGGAAGGCGCCGAGGCGTTGCCCATCATCCGTTCCCTGGTGATCCGGGTGGACGGCTCGGTACGGGCCTATTTCCCTTTCGATCCCTGCGACGCCTACGTGGAAGCCTTGCGCCAGGCGGGCCAGCGCCGGCTTCCCGTGGAATTCCTGGAGGACAACGCCCTTTTCGAAGGCCCGCTGATCCAGTCCCTTCCCGACGCCTACCTGGCCAACGGAATCGGAATGGATCGATACCTGGAAGTGGCCAAACAAATCCTCGCCACCCAGGGAGTGGACGACAGGCTGGAACACCGCGGTTACGTCGTCTCGGCCGGTCTGCGCCGCATGGAGAAACGTTTCGGCAGGATCCTCCTGCTGTGCGACTTCCCTTTGCTGGGCCGCCTGCAAGAGCTTTTCCAGGAAGGTTCCATCGCCGCTCTGCTGGCGGAAGCGGAAAACCGGGATGCCGGGTCCGCCGCGCAAGGAGCGTCGGCCGCGCAAGCGGAGTCCGCCACCGCCGAAACCGTGGACATCCGCGCCTATCCGGTGAAGCCCGGTCTGGTGTATTTCGCCATGGGGGAACTCCCTTTCTATGCGGGCGAGATGGAAAAGGAGCGTCAGAATCCCCTCGCCGGACCCATGGACTACCTGGAACTGGTGAAACGCATTTTCGTCGAGACCCGGAACAAGTTCATCACCGAACCCGGGGAGGCCGAGGCCATTTCCATCAAGAAAATCCAGGCCGCCCTCGTGTTCCTGCGCAACATGGCCGTGCAGCAAGGCCGGCTGACTCCGGATCTGCTGGACGTGGTGAGCGCGGCAAAGGGAGTCTTCGGCAACGCCTTCGCGGCCAAGGTGCTGGAAGCCGCGCGTTTCTACCCGTTCCTGGATCCTTTGGATCTGGAGGAAGATCAATTGGAAATCGGGCGGGACCATATCCGGGAGCCGGGCGAAGGCGAGCCCGCCGATGCAGGGCAACCTGTGGTTGCCTTCAACATGCTCGAGGACGAACCCAAGGTCTGGAAGACCATCAACCTGAAGAAGGAGCCGGACCGGGAGAAACAGCGGCGTTACCGTTACGCCTGGGATCCGCGCGGGATGTGCTCCCACACCCCCGAGGACGAACGCATCGAAGGATTCAACCGCGCCGTGCGCCGCCGCTCCCAGGATCTGGATCTGCAGGGATTCGCCCGCACGGAGAAGCTCACCTCCTCCCTGAAGGACGGCATCGACATCCGCGAGACCCTGCGCAACTGGACCACGGGCGGGATCTACGTCAAGGAAATCCCCCCCGCCAAGGGCCGGGTGGACACCGTGGTGATCATTTTCGACGAGGACAACGACGATCGCTATCCTTCCCGCACCACGTGGTATGCCGAGCATGACGAGGAATCCACCCTGACCTTTTTCGCGACCGATCCGCTTGTCAAGCTGATCGGTCCCGGCATCGCGGAATCGGAATACGGGGGCCTGAGCCTGTTGTTCCCTCCCCGCCCGGTCCGGAACGTCTTCGAAATGCCCCTGGAAGAGTTCGGCTTCCACAGCCTCTCCGAGCAATTGTTGTACGGCGCCTTGTTGAACAGCGAGGAGAAATCCGTCGCCTACGTGGCCAACCGAAAGCCAGGCCTGCGTATGAAGCGGATGGCCGCCGGATTCAAGAAGCGCCTGGTGTGGGTTCCCATGGCCTCCTTCAGCGCCGAAACCCTCCGCCGCCTCCGGAAATTCCACATCCTCAACGGCAAGCAGGTGAGGGCTTGGGCTTCCCGGTTCATTCCGGAGTAGAATTCCCCAAATTCCCCTCAACTCCCTCTCCCGCCGGCCAATCCTCATTTTCCCCTTCAAGTTCCGGTTCAAGTCCGGGCTGAAAATGCCGATATAAGGAGTCAGGGGGATCCAGTGGATATCAGCAGTCTTTCTTCGGCATCGCAAACGGGAATCCCCGCCCAAAACGCCATGGCCACCCTTTCGCAATTCAAAGCCCAGGCGGGCGGCCAGATGCTTTCCCTCCTGCCCTCCGCGGCCTCTTCGCCGGGACTGGGCCTGAACCTGGATATCTACGCGGCCGTGGGCATGCAAACCCAGGGGATGCTCTCGGGAGGGCTCACCTCCATCGAACTCGCGAACATCTCCCTGGGCATAGACATGTCGCAACGCGCGAACGACGCGGCGACCGCCGACAGCGGATCCCCTGACGCTTCCGCCGCCGACGCGGCCTCCGCTCCCGCGGTCTCCCCGCCCGCCACCGCCGCTCCCTCCTCCCATACCAACACCGTTCTGAACGCCATTCTCAAGGCGGACGGCTTCGTCGCGCCGGAGGAAAACGCCTACGCGGTGCAAACGGATTTTTTCGCGCAACCCGCTTCCCCCGCGGCCGGACCCGCTCCCGCCTATTTCACCAATTCCAGCCTGGCCAATCCCGGCCTCGGCGGCCTGCTCAACTCCCTGGGCTGAAAAAAATCAATCCTCCCTTTGGCGGAGGCCATTGACTATTTTTGACCTTGCGCGGGAGTCCACCTTCGCCTCATCCCGGATCTTCGGTTGGCTGAACCCCACTTCCCTTTGCATACCCCGGGCGCGGCGGCCGGCCAGCCTCTGGTCCTGAGCTTTTCCGGTTCCGATCCCAGCGGGGGCGCCGGCCTGGAAGCGGATCTCAAGACTTTCCAGCATCACGGCGTGTTCGGCATGGCCGTCCCCACCCTGCTCACCGTGCAGAATACCACGGGCGTTCGCAGGGTCAAAACCCTCGAGCCCGACTTTTTCGAGGAGCAGGTCGAGTTCCTGTTGGAAGACATGTTTCCGTCGGTCATCAAGATCGGCGCCATCGGGGACAAGCGCATGCTGCAGGCGCTCATCCGCATTCTCTCCCAGAAGCGCATGGATGGGGTCAAGGTGGTGGTGGACACGGTGTTGAACTCCACGTCCGGAGCCAGCCTGTTCGACATGCGCGGACTCGCGGATTTCATCGATCGGCTTCTGCCGCGGGCCTTCATCATCACGCCCAACGTGCTCGAATTCGATCTGATTTCCGGCAAACCCACCACGGAGGCGAACGCGGCGGCGCATCTTCTCGCTTTCGGCAGGGACAAGCCCTACGCCATCCTGCTCAAGGGAGGCCATTTCCCGGGCGATCCGACCGATTTCCTGTATAACCGCCAGACGGTCCGGAATTTCCCCTCGCAACGCATCGATACGCCGCACACCCATGGAACGGGATGCGCCCTGGCCTCGGCCGTCGCGGCCAACCTGGCCCTGGGAATGGAAGTGACGGATGCGGTGATAAAGGCCCGCGCCTACGTGCGAGAAGCCATCCGGACCAACCCTGGATTGGGGAGCGGGCGGGGCCCGCTGAACTTCAATGCGGTTGTTTGATTGCTTGGCCGTAAAGCACGGCGTGCCAGGAATCCTTCAGGGGTTTTGAGAAAACCCCCGGAGCCAGATCCGCGATGCGGGTCAAGGTGGTATCGAACACTTCCGTTTCGGGAGAGATCCTGCCTTCCGCCGCCAGGGCCTTGAACTCAAGGCGATTGACCGCTTCCACCGCGCCTTCGGCCGTCCGGTAGAATATCCGGCTGGAATCCAAAAGCCGGGTCCCCAATTCCTTTTCCAGCAGCTTGACCTCGCCCACCATGGAATCGATGCTGCATCCGGACACTTCAGCGCCTTCCGGTTCCCGAAGCACCACCAGAAAACGTCCTTCCAGGATCCGCCAGCGACCGGAAACGGGGGCGCCATGGGAATTCCATTGGGTAAAGAATCGAGTGAGGCGATCCACCAGTACCGGGTCCTCCTCCGACAGAGGACGCGAGCTTCCGAACACCCAGCATCTGACATCCCCGTTTTGATTCTGCATTTTCACGCCCGTTTCCGACTGATAGTGGGTTTGGAAGCAATCCGCCTGCCCGGCTCTAAAGACCGGATCAGGCGGAATCGTACTTTGAAAATAGCAAAGTCGCACCCCGATTTTTCCGCTCAAACCTCCCAAACCGGGGTGCGGAAACGCAAAGTCGCGGATAAATTGTCCTCACAGGTTGTCCAAAAAATTCGCCCGAAAGCCCGATTTCTGCCTATTTTTTGGGATGGAAATAGCTGGGGAGCATTTCCGGAGATATCACTTTTCGTCGGGGATTCCGCTGCTCTATGACTGTTCTTAAGAACATCGTCCGTAACTTCCATCCAGTCATCCTGTTGTCCGTGCTATTCGCGGCCGTCCTGCCGGCTTCCGCCCAGCGCTTGGCCCCCGCGCCCGTAATGGTCCCGCAGGGCGATACCGGGTGGGTGGGCTCGACCAAAGCCTCTTTCAAGGACGTGGCCCAAGGCAAGATCTACTACACCCTGGATGGAAGCCTTCCCACCGCCAAAAGCGATGAATACAACGAAGGCAAAGACATCACCATTGATCATACCCTTACCCTCAAGGCGATCCATATCACCGGTGGCCTGCTGACGAGCGAGGTAGTCACCGGTCAGTTCATCCGGGCCAAGCTCCCCGTTCCCACCGCCAAGTACGGAGGCAAACCCGCATTCTATCCCGCGGTGCTCTGCACCCTCCAGGTAGTCCGGGACGGAATCACTCCTTTTATCCGCTATACCTTGGATGGCACCGCGCCCGGCCCCGCCAGTCCCCTATACTCCGCGCCCATCAAAATCACCAAGACGACCACCCTAAGGGCCTTCGCCACCGGGCCCGGCTACGATGACGGCGATCCCTTGCAGGTGGGCTTCACTCTGCTGGAGCCGCCCGCCGTTCCCGAAGCCACTCCCAAGAGCCAGAGCTTTTCCACCAATACCCTGACCATCAAATTGAAGACCGCCACCGCAGGTTCCTTTTTCCGCTACACCCTGGACAATGCCGTGAAGTCCCTGGACACCGCGCATATAGTCGCGGGCGATTCGGTTTCCATCCTTGGCGCCAATGTCGGGGACACCACCTATCTCAGGGCCATCGCCTGCAAGACCGGATATCCCAATAGCGCCGTCATGACCGAAAAATACGTCTACCTCCCCGCGGTCGCCACCCCGTCCATTTCGAAACCCGCCGGATACTTCTACGATTCCGTCACCGTGTTCCTGACCGGGGCGAAGGGTTCGAACATCCGCTACGTAACGGACAATACCGTCATCACACCCACCTCCCTGGACGGGTCCAAGCCCATTATCCTGAGCACGGGAGCCACGCTGAGGGCGCAGGCGTTCAACCCGCCCCAACCTCCGAGCACCATCCTTAACGTATCGTTCGTGTTACGCCTCACCCCGCCTGAATTCGACATGCAATCCCGGCAATTCACCAACTCGCTGGACGTCCACATCACCTCCAGATGCCCCAAAGCATTCATCTACTACACCCTGGACGGAAGAATTCCCACCATCCAGACGGGCATCCCGCTGGATACTTCCGGAAAGGTCACCATCGGCGCCGACTCCACCACCGTCCTCAAAGCCATCGCCGTGAAGGATGGGATAGTCAGCGAACCCTATTCCGCCACCTATGTCAAAACGGCCGTGATTCAGAAACTATCCGCCCCCATCATCGATCCGGCCACGCGGGAATTCGAGGACAGCCTGGATATCAGGATGTTCACCAACGAATCGGACGCGGAGATCCACTATACCACCGACGGGACGGATCCCACTCCGGCCGGTCCCAAATACTCGAACGTCCCCATCCACCTGGACTCGTCGGCCGTGCTCCGCGCCCAGTCCTTCCCCACCAGGGGCAACCTGCAATCCAGCGTGGTCCGGGAGGAGCATTACAGCCTGACGCCTTCGCCGCCCATCGCCACTCCTCCCGCCACCGTGCCCTACGCGAACAGCGTGCTCGTCACCTTGGCCTCCCACACCAAGAACGGGGTCATCAAGTACGTTACCGGAAGCATCCCTTTCGATTTGGCGCTGGCCACCACCTATGCGCCGGGCAAACCCATCGTCATCGCCACCACCACCCGCCTGCAGGCCTTGACCGTCCTTTCCACCGGCGGCATCACGCGCTACAGCTCCGCATTGGATCTGACCTACGAAATCTACGCCAGCAATCCCTCCGACAGCCTGCTGCCCGGCTCGTCCCGGACGCTGACCGGCGGCTTCGTCTTCACCAACGCATCGGATCAGCCCATCACCGCCAAGACGCACACGACCGATATTTTCGGGCTGGTCGGCTTCAAGGATGCGTCGCTCGCCGTGCAACTGCTCCCGGTCCTGGCCGGCCAGGCCATCAAGGTGAGCTTCACCAAACCCGCGGATCGGACCGGCGCTCTCTACCGCTATGCGAACGGAGTCGTCGATTTCATCACCGCCGACACGCAGAAAGACCTGACCCAGGCCGGGGATTATTTCATCGGCGTGGACACCATGCCCCCCGTCATCAGCCTGCTGTCAGCGGTTCCCAAGGCGGAGGACGCCACCCTGCTGAGGCTGTCCGTGAAGGATAACGTCAGCAACCCTTCCTGCGAAATCCAGAGTCCGGGAATCACGGGTTCCAAAACGTCCCTCAAACCGGATGCGAACGGCGAAGTCGCCGTGGCGGTCGAGATGCCGGGAACGGATTTGAAAGGTCTCTGGTTCCGCGCCAGCGCGGCCGATTTCTACAACACCGGCCGGCTCCCCAAGGACGCCGCGGGGAAGCTTTATGTTTCCCAATTGTGGAACCGATTGAATACGCCGTCCGTTCTCGCCCTGGGGAGGACGAACTCCGCTTGGGACATGGCCGGCTTTCCCGTCAGCGCCGCCGAGCCGCTGACCTGGAAACAGGTGCGGCAGGACAATGAAGGCGTCAGTCTGGACGCCGCGGTGTGGATGGATGCCATCCAGGACTATGTCTACCTGGAGGACACCAGTTCGATCAGACCGGGCATGGCCTTCTGGATGGGCAGCCGCAGCGCTCTCTCCTCGGTGGGCCTGACCGGCTTCCGGGCGGGTGAATCCGAAACCGACGGCACCTATCGCATGGTCATCCATCCCGGTTGGAACCAGGTCACCAGCCCGTCCATGGACAGGGTCTATTGGCCCGTCACCACGGCCGCGAGCAAGTCGCCGCTGGTATACCTCAAGGCGCCCTACCGTTACCTGCCGGAAGCGGACGACTACGTCCAATGCGATTCCCTGGAACCGTGGCGGGGATATTTCGTCAACTATTTCGGGTCTCGCGATACGATCGTTACGCTTTTCACCGATGCATCCAAGCGTCCGGCCCCGAAGACCGCGGCGGCGCCCGCGCGCGGCGGAAACCGCAGCGTGGATCTGAATCTGGATATCGGCAGGACCATGCCCTTGAACCTGGCGGCGCAAACGGATGCCCAGGATGGAATAGGCGCCGAGGACGAGCCGGACATGCCCGCCCTGAAACGGAATTTCGCCGCCTGGTCGCAACGCGGGCGCCGCCATTTAATCACGGATGTGATCCATTTCACGGCGGGAGAGCCTTTGCGCTGGAACATCGTGGTGGCGGATTCCGGAAGCAGAGTGAACGGAACCGTAGGTTCCGGAAAATTGCGCGTGCTGGAAGGCACGCTTCCCCCGGGATATCAGGCTTGGGCCGTATCGGGAACGCGCGGAATGAAGTTCCGTTTGGAAGCCGGAACGGAGATGCCTTTGTCCGGAATGGCGGGCGACACCCTGTCCGTTTATGCCGGTCCGTTGGAAAAACTCGCTGGAATTTCGGAATTCGCGCATGCGGTGATGTCGGTGGACAAGTTCGCATGCAACCTCGAGAGAGGCCCGAACGGTCGGACCCTGCGACTGGCGCTGCCCGCGGCCGCCAATGTGGACGTCAGCGTCTGGGCGCCCAGTGGCAAACTTCTGGCCACCCTCCATCCTGGACGCTTGGCGCCGGGCATCTACAGGCTGCCGTTTGCGGCGGACCGCGGAAACGCGGGAGAAAATCCGCGGATGGGATTCCTCCGGATCCGCCTGGATGGCGAAAACGGTTTCCGGGAATCTTCCCAAAAAGTGTTCTGGTGACCGCAAAAAGGTCCAACCCGGGCCCGTTCCCGCTTTCATAAAAAACTACCCCCTCATAGGCCCAAAAGCCTAATTTATCCGGCATGGCTGCATCCCCTTCCGGATGTGAAAGCGCCCGACAATCTGTTATATTTCGGTTCGCAATTTCGCGCTTTTTTTGTGGGTGGAAAAAAAACGGTACCCCGTCGGGCGTTGATACGTCTAATGCCGGGTCCGGTGGGTCTTGGTGTTTTGTCTTGGGTGTTGGGTAACTTTTAACTGAAAATCAGGCTTTGAAAAAACTTTCGCTACTTGTAATCGCGATGCTTTCCCTGGGAAGAGTTGTCGCAGCCCAGGGAAATGATAGCATCCTGTTTCCTCCCGCGCCTCCCACGTCCGACCAAGACCCCGGCACGGTCAATCCCTTCGCCGACAATCTGTCCGTCAACCTGACCTGCGCGGCAGGCACCAGGACCTTTTACGATATCAACAATCAGGCCGCATTCGATCGCTCCAGCAACCAGACTTACGAATACACGCCGGGCACCCCCATCGCGCTGACCGCCACGTCCACCTTGCGGGCCGTCTGTTACGACGAAGTGAACCTGATCGACGGCGAGAGCAAGGTCGCTACCTGGCAGTATAACCGGGACGTGAAGCCGACCGTCCAGTTCACCTCGCCCGCCAACGGTCAGGTTTACCATGTCGGCAATACGGTAAGCATTACGTCCGCCGTCTCGGATCCGGACGGACCCGCTCCCATCAACGTGACTTATTATCGTGCGGCGGCGGGCGGCGCGACATGGCAGACTCTGGGCCAGGGCTCCGGCCCGAACTACCAGTTTGACCAGGCCATTCCGGAGGGGACCGCCGCGGGAACCTACACTCTGCGCGCCATCGCCACGGACGGACGGGGACTGACGGACAATACCGATATCACGATCACCATCGCCAACGCGAACCAGGCCCCGGTCGCGCATGCGGGCGCGGACGCGCAGATAATCCTGCCCACCAACAGCATACAACTCAATGGTTCCACGTCCACCGATCCGGACGATCCAAACGGCACGCTGACTTACGAATGGACCGGAGCCGGCGCCACGTTCACCGGTGCGGCCACGGCCACCCCCACCGCCCAGTTTGCCGGCACGGGCAACTACACGCTCACCCTTAAGGTGACCGATCAAGGCTCGCCGCCCCTGAGTTCGACCGATCAGGTGGTCGTGAGCGTCTACTCCAAACCCGCGATTACCAGCCCGCTTGCGGCAACCGGGACAGCCGGCGTGGCCTTTTCCTACACGATGACGGCGTCGGGCTTCCCGGCTCCGACTCTCTCTACCACGGGATTGCCTTCCTGGCTGGCATTCAACGCGGGCACGGGGGTTCTCTCCGGTACGCCTCCGGCCGTCGGCAACTTCCCGGTCACCTTGACGGCGCTCAGCAGCGGAGGCAGCGACAGCAAGACCTTGACGATCACGGTCCTCTCCAAACCGCTCATCACCAGCCCGATTACCGCGTCCGGTTCCACCGGCACGGCATTCTCATACACACTCACGGCCACGGGCACTCCCACTCCCACCCTGGGCATGGCCGCGGGCGGACCGGCATGGCTGTCCCTGAACGCCGCTACCGGAGCATTGACCGGCACGCCTCCCGCAGCGGGGACATACACCGTGACCCTGACCGCGACCAACAGCCAGGGAAGCGACAGCAAGAACCTGGGCATCACCATCACGGACGCCCTCGCTAAGCCGATCATCACAAGCCCCACCGCGGCTTCGGGGTCGGCGGGCCAGGCCTTTTCCTACACCATCACCGCCAGCGGAAACCCCGCGCCCACGTTTACCGTCGCGCAAAATCCCGGCTGGCTCCAATTCAACGCCGCGACGGGAGTCCTGTCCGGCAACCTGCCAGGATCCGGCACTTTCAACGTGAACATGACGGCGACCAACACGCAGGGGAATGATCAGAAAACGCTCACCATCACCGTGCTCACGAAGCCGGCCATAACCAGCCCTCTGGCGGCTTCGGGACCGGTTGGCCAGGCCTTTTCCTACACCTTGACCGCATCCGGCACCCCGGTTCCCACCCTGGCGGCCACCGGATTGCCGCCTTGGCTGAGCTTCAAACCGGCCACCGGCGCCTTGACCGGAACGCCTTCGGCCACGGGGATATTCCAGATTACCCTGACGGCCAGCAACTCCCAGGGTACGGACAGCAAGTCCTTGACCCTCACCATCGGGCAACCGCTTTCCACTCCCGCCATCACCAGCCCCCTCACGGCCTCGGGCACTTCCGGCGCCCCTTTCAGCTACACCATAACCGCCACCGGCAACCCGTCTCCCGGCTTCGGCCTAGGCGCGGGAGGACCGGCCTGGCTGAGCGTCAACTCCACCACCGGCGTCCTGTCCGGTACGCCTCCCGTCGCGGGTGATTTCACGGTGAAGCTCATCGCGACCAACAGCCAGGGAAGCGACAACAAGGATTTGAAGATCTCGATTGGCGCAGCCTTGGCGCCGCCGTTGATCAATCCGGTGAACACAAACCCCGTCTTGGCCTCCGGCACGGCGAAGGTGCTGTTCTCCTATACGGTCACCGCCACGGGCAATCCTACCCCCACCCTTTCCGCCACCGGTTTGCCGGCCTGGCTGGCCTTCAACGCCGGGAATGGCGTGCTATCCGGTACTCCGCCCGCAAAGGGCGATTTCACCGTAAACCTTACCGCCACCAACGGCCAGGGCAGCGGCGACGCCAAGACCCTGAAAATATCCGTCAGCGATTCCACCGTCAAACCGTCCCTCACAAATCCGAATACCAACCCCACGAACGCTCCCGCAAAAACGGGATCGACCTTCGCTTACAGCATCACGGCGACGGGAACATCCCCCATCGGGTACACCACATCCGCCTTGCCTGCCGGCATTACGCTCTCCGGTTTCGTTATCAGCGGTTCGCCCACCGTTACGGGAACGTTCCCCGTGACCGTCACCGCGACAAATGCATACGGCAGCGATGCGAAGGTCCTGAACATCACCGTCACCGCCGACCCCAAAATCACCGTGGACCTGGATACCGGGATTACCGTCTTCGACAAATCCAAGGTGGTCTTTTCGGTGACCGCCACCGGATTTCCCGCGGTGACCTACCAGTGGCAATACAGTTCCACCGCCGCGGGCGCCTTCGCCAACACCGGCCCCAACTCCGCCACCTATACCATCGATTCCGTGACCGCCTCTTCCGCGGGCTACTACCGGGTCATCGTCAAGAACGGCGCGGGACCGGATGCCACCAGCCGCGTGCGCCATCTGATCGTCAAGCCCCTCCCCGTCCCGATCCGCATCGCCACCCAGCCGGTGGCCACCACCGCCCTGGTGGGGGAAAAAGTCAAAATCGTATCAAGGGCCACCGGAGAGCCCCCTTTGCTATACCAATGGTTCAAGGGTAGCGCATCGGTTACCCCTGCTCCCAAGGTGGACGATTCCGTCTTCACCATCGCCGCAGCCGTGGTCGGGGATGGAGGGCAATACCGCGCCCGCGTCACCAACTCCTATACGGACGACACCAAACCGGCGACCTTCGCATTCAGCGACTCCGCCAAACTGACGGTGCAGGAGCCGAAGCTGCTCAAGCCGGTGGCCAAACCGGCCGGGGGAGCTTTCTATCCCTCCACCATGGTGGTCCTGAGCAACGACACGGCCGGAACGAGCATCTACTACACCCTGAACGGCGATGATCCCGTCCAGACCAGCGCCAAGTTCAACGCCGGCGACACCATCCGCCTCTCCGCCACGACCACCGTAAAAGCGAGGGCTTACAAGGACAAATTCCGTTCCAGCGATATCATGATCGAAACCTACACCTACACGGTTCCCGGCAAAGTGGTCAAACCGGTGATCAAGCCGCTTGTCCCCACGTTCCAAAACTCCTTGGTCTGTTCCTTGAGCACCACCACCCCGGGCGCCGACATTTACTACACCAGCGACGGTTCCAGTCCCTTGATCGGTTCGCCCGCCAAAGCCTCGGGGTCCTTCACCATCACCGCCACCACCACCATCACCGCAGTGGGCAGGAAAAGCGGGATGTTGGACAGCGATACCTTGAAGATGACCTATACCCTGGAAAAGAATCCGAGCAAGGTACTGCCTCCCAAGATCAGCCCTCCCGGCGGCCCCATCAGTTCACCGATTTCCGTCACCCTGTCCAGCCCCGCCGATACGGCGGCGACCATCTGGTATACCCTGGACGGGACTCCGCCGGACACCTCCTCCACCCACATCAAATACACCGGAACGCCGATAACGGTTTCCAAAACCACCATCGTCAAGGAGGTCGCCGTCCGCAACGGATTCCTGCCCAGCGACGTGGTTTCCGAGACGTACAAGCTCGTCCCCGGGGCCATCACCGCCCAGCCTCCCCCCTTCGTCTTCGACAGCGTCGTCACGGTAAAGCTGTCGGCGGTGCCGGCCAACGCCGAAATCCGGTATATCCTGGACGGAACGCCCACGCTGACCTCCCCCGTGTTCCCTTCCGAAGGGCTGGTGCTGAAAACCACGAACACGATTTCCGCCATCTCCGTGATCGACGGGATTTCCAGCGCGGTGTACTCGTTCGGGTATACCCTTAAGGGCGGGCAATTGTCCACCCCCACTCCTACCACCACCAACAACCAGACAACCTTCAAAGACAGCCTGCGCATCTGGCTGATGGCCCCCACCCCGGACGCGGAGATGTATTACACCCTGAACGGAAACCTGCCCACCACCCGGAGCGACAAATACACGGGGCCCATCCTGATCGACACCACTTCCACCCTGCAGGCTATCGCGGTGCAGACGGGATTCGACAATAGCAGATTGCTGGTGGCCACCTATACCCTGGTGCCGGAAACGCCCGTGATCTCCCCTCCCGGCGGCAGTTCCCCCACCACGGTCTTCGCCAAGATCACCTGTACGTCCAAGCGCGCGTCCCTCTTCTACACCTTGGACGGAAACGATCCGGCGCCCGACAATTGGCTGTCCTATTCCCGGAAGGATTCCATCGCCATCCCCGTCAACATGACCCTGAAGGCGGTGGCGGTGGCCGGCAACGTGTCCAGCTCCATCCGCGAAGAGACCTATGCGATATTCGGCAATATCGAATTCGTGCTCCTGCCCGGCGTGACCACGCCTCTTCCGGGCGGCTACACCCTGCGCACCCCGGAGGATCAGTCCGCCAAGGTGCTGGCGCGCCTGGCCGGAGCCGGACCGCTCCACCTGGTGGGGTTCGATGGCGTCCAATACGGCTTGACCCTGGCGCTGGACGCAAGCCAAGCCCATACCGCCGCGGAATTCCCGGGCGTCACGTTCACCAGCCCTTCCTCGGACAAGCGTTCCATGTACAAGATCGATCCTTCGGGAAAGGTCTACTTCGTCTCCAGCGCGGATACGGTCACCCTCTCCCAGGCCGGCACCTACTTCATGGGCATCGACATTGCTCCGCCGGTCATCACCTACATCAGCGAATCGTTCGACGAAAAGGATTCCACGCGCGTATCCTTCCATATCGAAGACAACATCGCCAACCTCTCCTTCGACATCAAGCGCAATGACGACCCGACCCGCAATACGAGCCAGGCATCCATCTTCAGCGGCACGGATTTGTCCGTGAAGCTCAAGCATCCCCCGGGCACCCTCAAACCCCTTTACGTGCAAGTCATCGTCAGCGATTACCAGCAGGCCGCTTTCTTTCCGTCCGACGCGGGGACCATGTTGTCGCTTTCGCAGCGCATGGGATCCATCAAGGGCCCTCCGGCCTGGACCATCGGCTCTCCCAATTCGCCTTATGACTTCATCAGCATCCCGCTGGCGCTCGATCCCCCTCTCACCTTGAAGAAACTGCGCGACGCCAATCCCGGCGCCATCATCGAGGGCGCGGGCTGGAACGATATCGACGGCGTCTACCAACCCTTGGCGGCAAGCATCACCCTCCAGCCCGGACACGGCTATTGGCTGGGTTCGCGCACTCCCGTCTCGTCCTTCTCGATACCCTCCGCCACCACCCTGCCATCCGGCCTGGAAACCTTCTCCGTGGTCCTTCACCATGGCTGGAACCAGATTGGCAATCCGCATCTGGAAGAGCTTTACTGGCCCTATTCCCGCAACCTGGGCGAAATCTACAAGAGCTTCCCCATCAAAGGCCTGTGGGAATATTCCGCCGCGGTGGCGAACTATGTGGAAACGGAATCCCTGAAACCCTGGCGCGGCTACTATGTCTACAACCACCTGGAGGACACGGTAATCGCCTTGGCGCCCCGTCCCATCTCCGTGTTGGCGATGAAGAAGGAAGGCGCGGTAAACCGCATCCAGCTTTCCATGGGCTGGGGCATGTCGCGCATCCTGCGCCTGGGAGCCGACTGGACCTCTTCGGAGGGGCTTGGCGTGGAAGATGAATTCTCCCTGCCCCAGCGGAACAAAGGATTGTTCATGGCGGCCATGCGCCAAGGCCGCGCCCTGTCTTCGGATTGGGTGCGCCTCGATCAGAACGGCATCCAGGAATGGAAAGTGGCCATGGGCGGAACCGGGGATTCCCTGCCTCCCCTCAAGGTTCTCGCGCAGGATTTGCCTGCCGGCTATGAAACCTGGGCGGTCTCTCCGGCCCGGGCCATGAAGTTCCGGATCGAATCCGGCACGGAAATAGCGGCTTCCGGTCTGGCCCAGGATACCTTGCTGATCTACTCCGGTCCCAAGGAGAAGATGGCCGGCTTCTCGCTCCTCAAGAACCTGGCCGTGGCCGCGGCGCCCTTGGACCTGCGCGTCTCGGCCCGGGACGGCGGCTTCGGGATGCTGATGACCCTTCCCTCCAAGGCCAAAGTCCACGCGGTGGTTTGGGGCCTGGATGGAACCCGCAAAGGCGATCTGACCCTGGGTCCACTGTCCGAAGGGTTCTACCGCTTCTCATGGGCGTCGGATTTCCGCTCCGGCGGCAGGCGATTGGCCCCGGGCATGTATTTCCTGAGCCTGGAAATACAGGGTGCCGGTCTCAATACCCGCCTGACCCGGAAAATCGCCCTCTCCAACTGAGCCCTTCAAGGGCCGGAATCGCCCCGGGCAGGGTCGAAGCGCCCCGGGCGGGGCCGAAGTGCCCCGGTTGGGGCTCCCAGTTTCCAAACCTTCCTCAGCACGCAAAGCCTAACGGTGGTACATTTGCTCCGGGGCCGACCTGGGTTGGCCCAAACGCCCTTTAAGGACAGAATCTGAGTTCCAACATCATGAGATCCAGTATCTTGCCGGCCCTCGGCGTAGGGCTGATATTGTCCTTCGCGTCCGCCGTCCACGCAGGCACGGATGAGGATGTGGCCCAGGCCAAAACCTATCTGAAGGCCTACCTGAAGCAGGTAAACCAGAAGTATCCCTTTTCCGATTGGGAGAAACAGGCCTCAAAGTGCCGTTCCAACCTCGATCGCATGCGCTCCAAACCGGGATTTTCCGGGGAGGGGTTCGACCGGGGAGCATACTCGCAATTGGAACCGATGGGCCGCGAAGTCCAGGAGTTGATCAAGCACCGCGCCGATGCCGACCGGCTGATCAAAGACCTGTATGTCACGTCCCTGGTCGGGCACATCGAGGGGGATTTTTTCCAGGACGGCAAACGCTGGGACCCCGATGCGAAGCTCGCATTCCAGCGATCGCTCATGCCTTATGAATCCGGAAGCCTCAAGCCCAAGACCGCCTTCGTGGCGAACGTGGCCGGCCTCGATCGGGATTTCCGCAAATTGCAGACCGATTGGATGTACGCTTTCGCCCAGGACTTCCTGGGCCGCCGCGTCGAAGAACACCTACGCACCCACAACCTCGCCAAGATCGAAGCCCTGTACGACGACTATTCCCTGCAGCTGGATTATTGGAACCGGCAATTGCAGGCCAACGCTTCGCAGACCCAGGAACAGCTCCAGCAGCTTTCCCGGAAGTACGAGGAGAACAGGACCTGGCTCAAGCAGGATCTTGAGAGCCTGCTGGAGGCGTTGAACACGGATTTCCTGTTCAGCGATCTGCTGGAATACGCCCGCAAGCAAAAGGTGGATTTCACCATCGAAGTGGAAGATAAGATCGAGGCCTCCCTGAAGGAAAGGAACCAATCCACCCTGGTCCCCATCCAGGAGCGCATCGCCCTTTGGAAAACGTTCTCATCCCTGCTGCGGGATCGCATGGCGCAGGCGGGATCGCTGGCCAAGAACCAGCAAAGCCAGGCGCTGGCCAGGGCCGAGGATGATCGCAAGGAGCGCGATCGCATGGAGGCCCTCAAGGAAGAACAGCAGCGCATGGAAAAGGAGCAGAAAGAGAAATTCAAGCAGACGCTTTCCGCCCTCAAAACCTTCACCTTCAAGAGCGAAACCTCGGTGGAACTGGACGACGATTCCAAGAAGGCCCTGAAGACCAAATCCGGATTCCTCAAGACCAGTTACGTGCGGTCGGGCGTGAACAAACTCAAGGTGGACAAGTCCCTTTTCAATGACACCCTGGCCTTGGTGCAGAAATTCACCGTGGAGGAAGGCCAAGTGGATTTCTCGAAGATGTCCCTGCAAGATCGCTCCAACCAGAGCGCATACACCTACTCGTCGCCGGCCGGGCGCACCAGCCAGGGCGATCTGGAGAACTTCGTGGCGGAAGTGGCGCTGGGCTCCTTCAGCACCTATTACAACTTCCTTTCCTACGTGGTTCCCTCGCGTTGGAACCCGGGAAAGCAGGTCAACTGGACGGCGGATCGGAGCCAGGAAAAGGAAGCCCACGATCGGGAGTTCAGCTACGTGGACCTGGTTGTGGACGCGCATCGCAAGCGCTCGGGCGGAAGCAACCGCTCGGAGTCGACCACCAACATCCCGGCCAACATGATAGTGATCTTCGATCCGCAGGGAGCCATCATCCGTTACGAGCCGTTCGGGGACGTGGATCAGGTTTCCATCCGGAACGGGGATTTGGTGGGAGGGAAGCTCTACTACAAGTTCCTGAACTACTCCACCGACCGGCAGCACATCTACTTGAACGGCATCGATCCGGAGATGAAGGTCGCGGCGCCGGCGGGGAAATCCTAAGGCTTCGCTTCCCCGTTCACAACCTCTTCTTCGAGAACACGAAAAGCCCGGTGACCGAGGCCACCACGGACCACAGCGCTCCGTTGGCCAAGGCGTGCCAGGATTCCGGCCTCATGAAAAAATCGCTCACCATGCCCAGGGACCAGACGTGGATCCCGCCGAACTGGGGCAGCATGTTGATGCCCTCGGCCAATGGCCCGCCCTCCCGCAGGAATCCGGCGTAGTAGCGCCAGAGATTGACCACGTAAATGACGGGGAGCATCAGGAGCCACAGGAAGAAGATCATGAAATTGCCCAGGAAGTTGCGCATCAGGAAATACAGGCTGACCAGGCAAAGCATGCTCAGACCCAGCGGCATGATGAGGATGAACACGTGGGACAGATTGACGCCCGCCACCCGGTAAAGCTCTTCCCAGAAAAGCGTCACCGCCAGAATCCCGTACGCCAGGGAGGGAATGAGCACCGAGGCCATCTTGGCCAGGTAGAAATGGGGCCGGCCCATCGCGCGGGACAGGATCAGCAAATCGTTGTTGCGGAGGTAATGCGTCCCGGTGCGATCGAGGCAGAAGCAGAGCGTGAACAAAGTGGTGAGGAAGACGATGGTGGAATATCCGATCGCGACCACGTAGTTGAGACGCAAGGCCTGGCCCACCAGCTCTCCGTTGACGTGGATGTCCCCGACCATGATATAGCGGATGGGAACCACCAGGATCATGAGGCTGGCGAGCGCCGCCCACAACAACGGTCCCTTCAGCGCGGGCCCCAATTCGAAAAACAGGACCGCGCGCAAGCGCATGCTGGGACCCTGGCTCATTTGACGCGCTCCAGGAAATATTTTTCGAATGCCGGAAAATCATGGAAATCGGACATGGCGCTCTCGCCCGCCACCTTGCCTTTGTGGAGGACCAGCACCTGATCGGCCAGGTGCATCACCTCCGCCAGACGATGGGTGGAAATGAGCAGGGTGGTCCCTTCCGCCTTCAGGGCGTCCAGCTTGGCGCGCAACATGGCGATGCCCACGGGATCCAATCCGCTGTTCGGCTCGTCCAGGATCAACAGGCGCTTGCAATCCAGCATGGCGATGGCCAGGGCCAATCGCTGTTTCATCCCCTTCGAATAGGCGCGGATGGGCTTGGAGGTCAGCTCCAACCCGAAACCGTCGAGGTAACTTTCCAGTTCCCTTGCCGCCTTGCGGCGGTCCAGGCCGGTGAGGCGGGAATGCAGGGCGATGAGGTCATGGGCGCGCGCGCGCTCGGGGAAATCCACGGACTCCTGCAGGTACCCGACGCCCAGGCGCGACCCCGGCGTGGGGGCGGCGACGCCGAAGAGGGAAACCAGGCCCTTGGTGGGGGGGCGCAGTCCCAGAATCATACTGATGAAAGAGCTTTTGCCGGCGCCGTTTTCGCCCACCAGGGCCACGCAGGATCCGGCCGGGATATCCAGGGTAAGCGGGCCGATCCGGCTGCCCCGGCCGTAGTCCAGCTCCAGACCCTGGCAGGAAATGGCGGGCGCGTCCATGTTCTACAGCCTTTCCAGGGAACGGCGCAATTCCACCTTGGCGGGACTGGAACCGTTCGCGTCGCGCCAATCGAATCCGCCCCAGGTCTGGTCCGCCTTGAGCAGCCCGGAAACCCCGTACAGGAAAAGCCCTTCGGACAGGACTGTGTTTCCATCCAATACCGTTTCCTTGATGCCCCAGGACTCTTCGAGATGGCCCTGGTAGGATAAAGTGTCGACGGTGACCTGTTCGCGGCGCACCGTAAGCACGCCCAGGCTGCGGGTGTCGTTCCACCCTTGCACCAACAAGGCCGGCAGGGCCAGGTAGGCGGAGCTGTCCGCAGCCGCGCTTGCGGATGCCTTGAGGGGGAAAAACCGCGCGCCGCCTCCCGCTTCCACCGTGTTGAGAAGGACGCCCTCCCGGGTGAACCTCACCAGCCGCACGCTGTTCTCCAACAAGGTTCCGGCGGAGTCATCCCGGATGCTCAGGGAAAGGATCTTGAGCGTATCGGTTCCGTCCAGGGAGTCGCCCAGGAAGGTGAAAACCAGCCGCCGCCTGGAGAGGATTTTCGTGCGGGTATCCGCGGCGGCGTCCCAGAGGGATTCCGTGACGCGGTAGGAAACGCTGTCGCCCGGAGCGGAGAGACCCGACAGCGAACGGATTTCCGAAGGCTTGAAGCGGAACTCGCGCGTGGAGAAGAAGTCGCAGCCCGAAAGGAGCACAGCCGCCACGAAGAAAAGGACGGATTTCCGCAGCATTTGCCTAGGCAATATACTTGCAAACCGGGCCCGCGCCAACCCGGGGGATTTGGCAACCCGCGAACATTTGGTAGGTTTTCGCCATGCCGGATGCCAAAGCCGACCCAGGCCAAGATGAAGAAGGTCCCAGGACCCTCCAAATCGATCTGCAAACCTCCTTCGGCCGCATAAAGGGTAACCTGGCGGTTCCGCCGGGCAGCGTCCGTCTCTCCGAACTGGCCTGGAACTCCATGGCCATCGATGAAAAACTGGTGGGCATGGCCGTCGCCTCCGAAGCCAGGCAAGGCCGGCAGGTATCCTGCACAAAGGGATGCGGCGCCTGCTGCCGACAGGCCGTCCCCCTCTCCCCCGCGGAAGCCTTCATGATCGCGGACGTGGTGGCCTCGTTTCCACCAGAACGCAAACAGGAAACCCTGCGACGGTTCGCGGCAGCCAAGGAAGGCCTGCAGGCCCGCGGTTTCGGAGACCGCTCCCTGGGCGGCACCGCCAGCGAGGGGGAAATCCTGGATCTCGGCCTCGATTATTTCCGGTTGGGGATCCCGTGCCCTTTCCTGGAAGACGAGTCCTGTTCCATCCATCCCAGCCGCCCCTCCGCCTGCCGGGAATACCTGGTCACCTCCCCCGCCTCCAATTGCTCGGAACCGGGAGTCAAACCCATCCAAGGCGTTCCCACCGCGGGCAGCCTCACCGAGGCCCTTTCCAAACTTTCCGCGTTGGTCCTGGGCGGCGAGCCCAGGGTCATCCCGATGACGCTGGCTTTGGAATGGGCGATGGAGAACCGCGATGCCGGGCGGGAACGCTACGATGCGGCCATGCTGATGGCCGCCCTGGTCGATTTTCTCGGCAGCCCGGACGCGAAGAATAAACCCGGTCCCGGAAACCAAACCGGTTCGGTGGCGCCGGAAGCCGACCCGGCCGCCCCGGAAGCCGGCCAGGCGACGTGAACCGTGAATCCGGGCCCGCGCGCTTCTTGCTAATTTTGAAATCATGAGCCTCAAAACCGCGTTCTCCATCGTGGTTTTCGTTCTGGCCGCGGGCATGGTCATCACCCTGCTCGTCTTCTGGAACGTCTACATCATTTCCGATTACCATACCATCAAGGAATTGTACATGGTCACCCATGGCACTCCGGAAGTCCCCGCCGCGGGGCGATGGACGGTGCTCGCAGTGGGCATCACCTTCCTCTCCCTGGTGCTGGTGGTGCTCTCCTTCTATTTCGTCACCTTCCTGCGCGGTTCGCGCTTCAAGCAGCAGCAAAAAGACTTCGTGAACATGATGACGCACGAGCTCAAGCTGCCCATGTCCTCCATCCAGATGTTCGCCCAGACCCTGAAGCAGCGCAGCACCGGCCCGGAGGATCGCGAACGCTTCCTGGACGCCATCCTGAACGACTGCGCCCGGCTCAACCTGCTGCTCGATCACCTTCTGAAGTCCCAGCAGATCGAAAAGGGCAAACTTCCGGTCAACCTCCGGCGCCTCGACATCGGGGAGTTCGTCGAGGAGTTCGCCCGCAAATGGCCCCGGCCCCTCACTCTCCGGATGATCGGGAACGTTGAGGCCCAGGTGGATCCCGTGCTGCTGGAGCTTGCCATCACCAACCTGGTCAACAACGCGGAGAAATACGGCAAGGGCTGCACTCCGGAGGTGGTGATGGAAACCGAAAAGAACCTGGTGCGCCTCAGCATCCGTGACTCGGGCGCTCCCATCCCCAAGAAGTACGCCAAGAAGATCTTCAGACGCTTCTTCCGCATGCCCAACCGGGACACCCGGCGCCAGAACGGCGTGGGATTGGGTCTCTATATCGTCAAGACCATCGCGAAGCTGCACCAGGGCTCCATCGACCTCACCACCGGCATGGTGGATGCGGACGGGTGGAAAGGCAATCGTTTCACCTTAACCATCCCGAGATCGAAATGAACCGCATCTTGCTTATCGAGGATGACCGGAACATGGCCATGGGGCTGGAGTTCAATCTCAAGTCGGAAGGATTCGAGGTCACCCATTGCCTGGACGGGGAATCCGGCCTGGCGGCCATGGCCGAGAAGGAATTCGATTTGCTGGTGCTCGACTGGATGCTTCCCGGCGTGGACGGCCTGGAAGTCCTGCGGCGACTGCGGGGACGGAACGTTTCGGTTCCGGTACTGCTCCTGACCGCCCGGGATTCCAAAGAGGATATCGTGGAAGGCCTCGACAGCGGCGCGGACGATTATCTGGCCAAGCCGTTCGATCTCAACATCCTGATGGCCCGCATCCGCTCATTGCTCCGCAGCCGCGCCTGGCTCAGCCAGAAGGAGAGCCAGCAGGAAGCCCGCTTCGGCAACGCGCACGTGAATTTCGAGACCTTCGAGGCGGCCATAGACGGCAAGCAGGTGCGGCTGAGCTATAAGGAAGCCATGATCATGAAGCTTTTCTGGGAAAAGCGCAATCAGGTCATCACCCGGGAGGAGTTGCTCCAGAAGGTGTGGGGCATCGAGGGATATATCCAAAGCCGGACGGTCGACAACCATATCGTCCAGCTGCGGAAAATCTTCGAGGAGAATCCCAAGAATCCGAAATTGATCCTTTCCATCCACGGTTCAGGCTACAAATTCGTGGGCGGATGACCCGCGGGCTTGGATATTGCGATACGTGTGGGTTAAGATGGAACGGGCTCGCGGAATAGGCCCGCCGGTACACCAGGGGGCTTTTTGACAGGATTACGTTTTCCCGCGTTCGCAGCGATGGTCGGATTGGCGGCGGCGATCGGGACCTCCCGCCTGGAAGCGGCCCGGTGCGGCACCGCCATCCTTTTCGAATTGAAAAAGCACCCGCGCGCAAGCTTCAAATCCGGAGCCATGCAAATCAGCGGCGCATTCGCGGACAACCGGGCCCGCACCCTGGAGTCCGATCATTTCCTGTTCCATTACTCCCTGCGCGCCTGGCATCGGGTGCATACCGAACCGGAGGACTCGGCCCTGGTAAGGACGGCGGATTCCCTCTTCGCCGCCCTCGCGGATCTTTCCGACGCCACACGCGACTCCACCGTATACGCGCGCCTGGATTCGGCCCATTTCCCCCATCCGGTCTACGTGCGCAAGCTGCAGGAATATTTCGAGGCGGCCAGGGCCTACTATATCGGCACCCTGGGGATGCTGGCCCCCGTCTCCGGAGTCCTTTCCGTGCAATACTCCGTGTCCGCTTCCATGAACCGCAAGTTCCCCGTCGACGTGGTGGACGTGGGCACGGCCGATCCCGATTTCGCCGGCGAGACCTACGCCGTCACCTATCCCCCGAACCAGCTTTCCATCACCTTCGAGAACGATTTCATCTGCCGCACCTCCCTGGACGCGCAGGGCCGCATCCACGGGGACAGCATCAAGAGCATTCTTTCGGGGAACGTGGTCCACAACTATGCCCGGGAATGGGAGATGGGCATCAAGGTGACCGCCTTCCATGAGTTCTACCACGCCGTCCAGTTCACGTATATCCCCAACCCCAGGACGTATCACGCGTGGTACGAGATCTCGGCTACGGGGATGGAAGAGCGCAATGCCGGCGAAGTGGACGACTATCTCCAATACCTGCCCTGCGTGCTGTACAATCACGCCACCGTGCCGCTCAACTCCACCCTGCAGGGACCCTGCACGCATTATCCCATGTATGGCCAAAGCATCTTCCACCAGTACCTGAGCAAGGCCCTGGACTCCGCCTTCGACGTGCGCGTATGGGAACAGCTCAACCGCAACGGGGACGCGCTTAAGGACGGGCTGGAAACCGCCTTCGCCAAATACGGGCAATCCATGGCATCCCTGTATCCCGACTATGCCGCCCAACTCCTGTTCAGCGGCGCGCGCTTCAAACCTTCCGGCACCCTCTTCTCTCCGGACATGGCCCGTTGGCCGGATGTCTCCCTGGACTCGGTGGACATGACCGCCGCCAACCTCCACAAGATCATCACCCTACCCGCCCTCACGTTCGGGATCCTGAAAGTGAAATGGGGGCCCAATGCCGCCGCCAGGCTGCTGCAGGCAAAGGTCGCTTCCGGCATCTCCCGCATCCATGCCGGACCGGGCGGGAGCGAAGTAGAGCATCTCCAGGAGACCCAATTCATCCTGGGCGCCCCCAACGACGGCTTCCAGGAATACTATCTGGTGCTGCCCAACCCGTCGTTCACGGAAAAGGCCACCATCGAGATCAAGGATCAGGACGGCGTCTTCAGCGCCTTTCCCAATCCCGTCCGGACCGTTTCCCCCGCCACCCTCTTCTTTTCACAGTCCAGGGGAATGGCCTTTCCCGCCCAGGTGCGCATCTATGCGGAAGACGGGAGCCTGGTGAATGCCATGGTGTTCCAAAGCGCCGGCCAGTCTCTCGCCTGGAACCTGAAGGACCTGGACAACCGCAGCGTGAGGCCCGGAATCTACTACTATCGGCTGGAAGAAGAACCTCTCAAGACCCTGGTAGTGCTTCCCTAAACCCGGTCCCCGGACCGGGTCCCGGACAGGGCATAAAAAAACCCCTCCGTAGGGAGGGGTTGCAAAGCGCGCCATCCGTTTCCGGATTCACTCTTCGTCGTTATCCTTGCCGATGCCGTTCTGCAAGGATTTCAGTTTCTCCAATTGCAGCTTGCGGATTTCTTCTTTGCGGATTTCCTGCTGACGCGCTTCCGCCTGCTTGCGGCGGGTGTCGGCGGCTTCGCTTTTCTTCGCGTCCTCTTTCCCGGCGGATTTTTCCTCCAGAACGGCGGCGGCCGGTTTATCCGTGCGCGCGCTCATGACGGTCCCCCCTGCCGTGCTGAGCCCCGGCCCGGACTCCTTTTCAAGCATCAGGCTGTGCAGTTCCCGGGCGATGACGGCGCGCTCCTCCGGCTTGGCGGCGGCCATGGCCTTGCGCTTCTCCTTGATGACGGCGATCATGCCCTCCATCTTTTCCTTGCGATCGCGGAACGCCTGCTTCTGGGCATCCGTGAGACCGCCGCGGGCATGGTTCTTCTGCCAGGCCTTGGATTCCCGGGCCGAACTCAATGGAGCGGCCGTCTTCGGCTCCTCCACCTGCATCCGGCCAGGGCCCGGCGCCACAGGGGCGGAGGCGGCCTTGGCGGACCTGGAGACGGTCTTCCGGGCGTCGCTTCCCGTGGACGTGGCGCCGCCGGAGGCGAATGCCGCCCCGAAGGCCAGTAGCCCGATGACCGTCAATGTGATTCTTACCGTAGCCATGCTGTTACCGTTCCGTGTGTCATAAAAATAAAAACCATGCAAGATTTACGCCTAAGATTATGCCCTGTAATCGGGCTGAAATCGGCATATCCCGTATCGCAATTCCCCATAAAAGCGACACCTTTCGTTCCAACCTTTGTCCAACGCTTCCGCTCACGGACCCTAAGTGGCACTCATCGGCTCACTTACATCCATGCGGAAGGTCAGGAACGTTTTAACCCGGCCAGGCTACTCCTTGGAGCCTTTGAAGTCCTCTTTTTTTATTCCGAGACGTTCCATGATATCGCGGAGAACCTTGCGATCGATGCCCAGGAACGATGCGGCCAGAGTGAGATTGCCGCGGGCCTTGCTCAATGCCAGGTTGATGGCCTGCGCCTCCGCCTGCTCCCGCGCGGCTTTCAGCGACAACAATTCGCGATCCGGATCTTCGGGAAGATCGAGACTTTCCACGTCTATCACGCGGGAGCTCGAATTCAAGAGCGCCTTCTGGATCTTGTTTTCCAGTTCGCGTACGTTGCCGGGCCAGGTGTATTTCAGCAGCGCCTTCTCCGCGGCCCGGGTGAGCGCGGCGGCATTCATGTTGAACGAAGCGCACGCCTTCTTGAGGATGTGGGTGGCCAGGACCAGAGTGTCCCCTTCGCGATCGCGCAGAGGCGGCAGGCGCAACTGCACCAGGTTGAGACGGTAGTAGAGATCCTCGCGGAAGCGGCCTTCCCGGATTTCGGCGGTGAGGTCGCGGTTGGTGGCGGCGATGATGCGCACGTCCACGGGGACTTCCTCGTTGCCGCCCACGCGGCGGATGCGGGCGGATTGCAGGGCGCGCAGGAACTTGACCTGCATCAGCACCGGCAGCTCCCCCACTTCATCCAGGAAAAGCGTGCCCCCGTTGGCCTGCTCGAAGAGACCGCGCTGCAAGGCGGTGGCGCCGGTGAAAGCGCCCTTCTCGTGGCCGAAGAGTTCGCTCTCGATGAGGTTCTCGGGAATGGCGCCGCAATTGACCGCGATGAATGGCTTGCCCTGGCGCGTGGAATGGTTGTGGATGAAGCTCGCCAGCACATCCTTGCCGGTTCCGGTCTCACCCGTGATGAGGACCGGCACGTTGCTGACGGCGGCGCGTTTGGCGGAATCGACCACCTTGCCCATTTCCGGGGACGAGTACACCAGGTCGCCGCTGCCTTTGATCTCCTTCAGGGTCTCGATGCGCTCGGCCTGCTCTATCTGGGTCTGGTTGGTGCCGAGCACCCCGCCCAGCAACTGGCTGATCTGCGCGAAGAGCTTGCGCTGGGGTTCCGAGAAAGGCGAGTCCGGCCGCTTGCGGTGCAGGTAGAGAAGGCCTATGATTTGCCCGCTCACGCGGTTCACCAGGGGCGAGACCAGGATGGAATGGATGTTCTTGTGGGCGATCGACTGCGCGCTGACTTCGCTGGCCATGCCGGCGGCGCCGTCCACGGCGGACCAGATCAGGGTTTCCCGGTTCTTCAACGCCGCGTTCACGGCGGAGTTGGAATAGCTCTCGTTGTCTTCGGGCACCGAGCACAGCAGGCTCAGGCTGCCCCCCTCCACGGAAAAGAGGAAGCCTCCGTCCGCTTCCATCAGCTCCATGCCGAGGGAGAGGATCTCCTCCGAGGATCGGCGCTTGTCCGGATTGTCCAGCAGGCGGATCACGCCTTCGAGCAAGCGTTCATAGGGATTGCCCGCCATCGCCCCGTTCTCGGAGGGGGCCGGAACGGGCGGCGTCTGAGGGAACTCGGCGACGAATATCTCTCCGCCCACCTTGATCTCGTCCCCCTGGTCCAGCACATGCTCGCCGAGCAGGGCGCCGTTGATCTCCACCGTGCCGTTCATGGCCATCAGCTTGAACTGGCTCCCCTGCTTGAGGATCTGGAAATGGATCTTGCGGATGTGATCGCCCGACAGCATCAGGTTGTTCACGGCGCCGCTGCCGGCGGTGAACACGTTATGGGACATCAAATAGGTTTCGCCCGAGTTCTTGTTCTTCAGGATCACGGTTTACCGGCCCTCCTCGTGAAATCGTAAACGGTGGGCTCTCCCCCTCCGATGGCCACCGAATCCCGCAGCACGGAATGGTTGCCCGCGTCCTGCACCTCCAGGAGGTGCCGGCTGGCGGGAAGATGGATTTCCCCGCCCACCGGATAGCGGACGCGGTTGACCATCACCCGGTAATCCTTGGGCACTCCCGTGACGATCAGAACCCCGTAGGGGCGCAGGGCCGGCCTATGGTTCGGAGCATGGGTCGCGGCGACCGCGGACTTGGTTACCGTGTCATTTTCCTTGGACAGGATATTCATCTCCCTTTCCATCAGATCGCGGCCCAGATCGTCGACATGGGGGCGGCCTTCAAGATAAAAAAACCCGCCGGTTACCGCGACGAATACCACGGAAGCGGCGATGACCAGGAACCGGGTCCGGGCGCCT
>JAQBPN010000108.1 GCA_028287505.1 Fibrobacterota bacterium
GATAGGCATGCACGCGGCCGTCTTCTATAAAATGTACCAGACCCGCGGCGCCAAGGCCGCTTGATCGGAGATCGAGATGAAAGCCTCCCACGCGAAAAGATATCTGCCCCTGGCCCTGTGCGCGGTGTTGCTGACGCGCTGCTCCTGCGATTTCTTCGGCACCACCGGCGCGCTCCTGATTTCCGAGAACGATGAGAGCAAGCTGGGATTGGAGTTCGATAAGCAACTGCACGATTCCACCGCCACCTATCCGGTCTACGTCGCAAACACCCCGGACAGGATCGCGTTCGACAATTACGTACAATCCATTGCCCATGAAATCCTGGTGGCGATTCCCAAGGCCGACAAGCCCGGCTACGAGTTCAAGATCACCATCATCGACAAGGACGTGGAGAACGCCTTCGCGGTCCCGGGCGGTTACGTGTACATCTACACCGGGATCATCAAGAAGATGCGGAACGAATCGGAGTTGACCGGAGTCCTGGGGCATGAAATCGCCCACGTCACCCAGCACCATTACCGCGACGCCATGGCCAAGGATGCGGCCCTGTCCCTGATCCTGCAGGCTCTGTTGGGCAACGATGCCGGCCAGCTCACGCAGTTGATCGCCAGCAATTTCGCCACCCTGGCCCAGCTCAAGGTCTCCCGGGACAACGAATCCGAAGCGGATTTCTACGGCACCAAATACACCGGGGCCGTGGGCCGCAATCCCCTCGGCATCGCCACGCTCTTTTCCCGTTTCGATGCCGGCGGCCCTCCTTCCTGGCTTTCCACCCATCCCGCTCCCGTCAACCGGGTTGCGGACGTTCAAGCTGAAGTGGACGGCTCCGCCACCCTCAAGGCTTTGGCCGCGGACAGCGCCAGGACTGATTTCACGGCGAACTTCGATCTGAACACCAAAGCCCTCCCCAAGAATTGATCTTCCGTCCGCAATTCGTATTCCTCGACTTCGACGGGGTGATCATGGATTCCATGACGCTCAAGCTGGAGTCCTATTGCAACGCGTTCGCAGGGATGGGATTCGACCGGGACGCCATCCGCAAGCTGCAATTGGCCTCCGCGGGCCTGTCCCGCTTCAAGACCATACCTCTCATGTACGAGGCTCTTTCCGGCGAGAGCATGCCGGAAGACGTCTATGCCCTTTGCCTGGCGCGCTTTAGCGAGCACGATGAGGCGAGCCGGGGAAAGATGGTACTGAAGCGGGGGGCGGAAGAATTCCTGGCCGCCGCCCGGGAATGCGAAATCCCCTTGGCTATCGTGACGGGTACGCCCCAGGAAGTCATCGACAGGACCGTGGACCACTTCGGTTTGCGCCCCTTCTTCGCCCGGGTATGCGGATCTCCTGGGTCCAAAGCGCAGCACCTGGAACGCCTGGTGGAGGAGTTCTCCCTGCGGCCCGACCGGTGCCTGTTCGCCGGCGACGCCGTCAAGGATCAGGAAGCCGCCGCGGCTTTGGGGATGCCCTTCGCCGGGGTCAATAATGGCGACGATCCCTTCCGGCCGGAGGGATTGCTCCTGGAAATCAAGGGATTGGATGCATTAATCCCCTTTTTGCGAGCCTAACCCCGCAAAAGAATTTTTCCCCCCGCGTTCGGGAAAATTATTTTCAGCCCAGTATGCTTCGCCTTCCCGAAGCGAACCTGAAAGGCCGCTCATGTCCGCACAACGCTCCGCTCCTCGTCTTTTCCTCGCCCTGGTTTCCCTCTCCCTCTTCGTGCAATGCGCCGGTTTCTTCAACAGCGCGGGCAAGATGCTGGTCTCGGACGCGGACGAGGCGAAGCTGGGCGCGGAGTTCAACAAGGCCCTGACCACCAACGACACGGCCAAAAAGGAGATGCCCATCTTCGTTCCCAAGAACGCGGCCCAGTCGGATCTCCAGAACTACATCATCGGGTTGGCCCAGGAGATAGTGGCTTCCCTGCCCGCAAGCGAAAAGCCCTCCTATGGCTTCACTTATACCCTGATCGACAAGGACGTGGAAAACGCTTTCGCCGTGCCCGGCGGTTACGTCTATATCTACACCGGCATCCTGAAGAAGATGCAGGATGAATCGGAATTGGTGGGCGTGTTGGGCCATGAAATCACCCACGTTACCCATCACCATTACCGGCGGCAACTGGCCAAGAACGAGGCTTTGGGAGTGGCTTTGCAAACCGCCATGATCGCGACCAACGCGGGGCAGGCCTCCCAAATGGCCGCCGGGGCCGTGTTCCAACTTGCCGGCCTGAAGTTCTCCAGGGGCGATGAAACCGAGGCGGACAAGGGCGGCACCCTGACCCTGGGACGCGTGCAGCGGAACCCCATGGGTATCGCCAAGTATTTCACCCGCGCCAAGAGCCAGGGCGTGCCGGAATGGCTTTCGGACCATCCCGGCAACGGCAACCGGGTGAAGGCGATCGTCAAGATCGTGAACGGCGATCCCAAATTGCAGGCCCTGGCCGCCGATAGCGTCCATACCAACTATCGCGATCGCTATCAGCAGCACCTTAGCGAACTCTGATCCATCATCCACCGGCCGGTGCCGCACCGGCCGGCGCGTCGCCGGCTCCGGAGGGTTGGCCTTTCGCGCCCGGAAATGGGATGATTCCCATGGGATCGCGGAATCGCGACCCGTCGGGAGCGGGTCATGAAACATGTCATCCGGACGGTGGCCGCCCTGCTGGGGGCCGCGGCATTCGTCTGGGTCACCGGACTTCTCCTGCCCTTGAAGCATGAGGCCAGCGCTTCCATCCGCCTGAAGGCCACGCCGGAAGCGGTCTGGGCCGTTTTGTCCGCCGTGGAAAATTATCCGGGTTGGCGATCCGACGTGGCCACGTCCGAACTCATCGGGGGGAAGCCGGGAATCTCATGGAGGGAAACCGATGCCCGGGGCCTCATGATGGTGCATGCGGCCGGTCATTGCCGGCCGGTGACCAAGTGGATCGATTGCCTGGTCAAAGGGGATTCGCCCCGCACGGGCGAACGGATTTTCCTGATCGTACCCGAAGAGGAGGGCGGGTCCCGGGTGGCCCTGAGCGAAAGCGTGGATATACCCGATCCCCTGGCGCGCTTCCGCGCCCGCTTCTTTACCGGTTACGCCCAGGATCTGAAAACGCTGCTCGAGGATTTGCGCAAGCGCCTGGGGGAGTGAGCGCGCCGCCGTATTCCGTTCAGGCGGCCGCCGGTTCGTACTTTCCGAATTCGTAGTTCAACGTGCGGCGCTTGGGGGTGAAGCCAGCCTCGCGGATGAACTTCACCGCGGCTCCCAGGGTTTTGAGGCCGGCCGAGCGCAACACGTTTTCCTCGATCACGATGCTGTTGATGTCATTGGCTCCGGCGAAGAGGGCCAGCTCACCCAAATCCTTGCCCATGCCCAGCACGCTCACCTCGATGTTGGCGATGTTGTCCAGGAAAAGCCGGGATACCGCCACCAATCGCAGGTATTCCCATCCGCGCACGTGGCGCACCGTGAACTTCTTGGTCTGGGGCTGGAAAACCCAGGGGATGAAAGAAAGGAACCCGCCGGTCCTATCCTGCTGATCCCGGATCAGGGTCAAGTGCTCCACCACGTCCTCTTCCGTCTCCACCGATCCGAATACGATGTTGCTTGACCCGGGCAGGCCCAGCTTGTGGCATTCCCCC
Organism: Fibrobacterota bacterium; assembly: GCA_028287505.1. Taxonomy (GTDB): domain Bacteria; phylum Fibrobacterota; class Fibrobacteria; order UBA11236; family UBA11236; genus Chersky-265. Next base: position 3,622 of record JAQBPN010000108.1, read on the forward strand.
ATGACATGGCACCAATCCTCGCCGCTGAGCTTCTTGGGCGACAGGATCTGGCGCATGCGATCGGTGAGGATCTCCGCGCCGGCGCCGGGGACGGAGCCGAGACCCGCGTCCTTGAGGATGGCCAGGAGCTTCGGCAGCGGCATATTCTCCTTGCGGGCCAGGCGCAAAAGCTCCACGGGGGAAAAGCCCCGCACGTGCACATTGTATTTGCCCGAGACGAGCCGCAAAGCGTCCGTGTAATAGGAGAGGGGAAGCTTGGGGTTCACACCGCCCTGGATGAAGATGTGGTCGGCCCCCAGGGCCAGGGCCTCCTCGGTCTTGGCCGCGATCTCGTCCAGGGAAAGCACGTACCCGCGATCGCTGTCGATCTCGTCCTTGAAAGAGCAGAAGGAACAATCGACATCGCAGTAATTGGTGTAGTTGATGACCCGGTAGGCGGTATAGCTCACCGTGGCCGGATCGTGCAGCTGCAGACGGCGCTGATGCCCGGCGGCCACGATGGGATTCCAATCCGGGGAAGACAACAGGATATAGGCTTCCTTGGGGGAAATGCGTTCGCCCGCCAGGGCCTTATCCAGGATGGGTCGTATGGTGTTGGTCATTTTGAACTTTTCATTTTGCGATTTGAATTTTGAAATCTTCTTCCGTTCGGCCGTGGGCGACGCATCCCTTGCTCCACGCCCCGCTGCCGTCCAGGAGGATTTCCCTTTTCCAGATGGGCGCTTCATGTTTGATTCGGTCGATGACGATTCGCGAGGCGCGGTACGCCTCGTCGCGATGGGCCGCGCTGACGGCGATGATGATGGTGGGTTCTCCGAGCTCCACCCGGCCCAGGCGGTGGCGGACCGCGATTTTTCGGACCGGGATCTCCCTGCGCGTGTCTTCCAGGATGGCGGCGATGATCTTGCCGGCCATGGAGGCTTGCGCCTCGTATTCCAGGGCGATGACGCCGGTAAGGCCTTCCGAATGGTCGCGCACCGTGCCTTCGAAAACCAGAACGGCTCCCGCGGCGGGATCCGAGACTTCCATGCGCAAGGCATCGCGGTCCAGGGCGGCATGGCTCAGGATGGAAGGGGGAGGCGCCATTCAGCCTCCGCTTATGGGGGAGATTATGTCCACTCCCGAAAGGCCGTCCAACATGGATCCGGCATCCACATAGTCTTCATTCACGGCCACCCGGCTGGCCATGAGAAGATCCCGTTGCCGGGGATGCAACTGCGCCAGGCGTTCCAGGATGTCGCCCTCGCGGGCGGGCAGGTCCACGGCCACGTCTTCCGCGGAGGTTTTCAGGGCTTCGCGGAGCTGGGCATAATAGTTCACCCGGATGGTCTGGGTCATTTCCGGAATTTAGAAAATGTGCGTTCCGGCCCTGCATCCGGTCCGAAGGGCCATAATTCAGAATAAAAATGGATAATTACTAAACTTATGGGTTGCCATAAATGCCATATAACCCTGCTTAAATCGGACTAAATTCAAATAAACAGGGGAAAATAGGCGATAAAAATATTGAAAATTACTAAACCTAAAAGGGGTTCGGGAAGTATCTTAGGAAACGGTTTCCAGGCTCCCTCGGTTGCGGGCGGTCCGGCGGATTCCAAAGGAGAGCCATGGGTCCGGGAAATTCCTTCAGCTTGCCGGCCATGAGAGCGTATCCGGCCGTCCTGTTTCCGGCGGTCCTCTGGATCGGGATTCTCCAGGCGCCCTGCCGGGCCCAGCAAATCACCCAGGCCCAGAAGGATTCGGGATGGGTATCCGCATTCGATGGCAGGACGCTGAACGGGTTCTACACCATCCTGGGCGGCAACGCCCCCAACAACGATCCGGACAAGAACCCGGACGGAACCTTTTCGGTCCGGGCCGGCGACAGCTCCATCCATGCCACGGGCAGCCCCACCGGCCACATCATCACCAAGAAGCTGTATTCCCATTACCGCGTGCGCATCCGGGAAAAGTTCGACAAGCCGGGCGACATGGGACAGAACGCCGGCATGCTCTACCATGCCCGCATCGAGGGACCGCGCCTGTTCGGGGCCTACCCCCGTTCCATCGAGTATCAGGGCCAGAAGCGCGGCATGGGCGAGATCTGGACAATCGGGAACGTGTACGTGAACACCACGGTGGACTCGACCAAGACCCAGCACCAGTACAAGGCGGGCGGCAAAATGGTCGCCCACGGAAATCCGGACGGCCGCCAATGTCTGGGCAGCAGCGTGCCGTATATCGACAGCGCCTGGAACGTGATGGAAGCGCTGGTGCGCGGATCGGACAGCGCGGTGCATACCGTCAACGGCGTCGTCGTCTTCAAATGCTGGAAGCTGCGCTGGTCGGAAAAGGACGATCCCAAGGACATGGCCAACATGCTCTCGGAAGGATCCGTCGCCCTGCAGTCCGAAGGCGCGGCGGTCTCCTACCGGGATTACATGTTCATGGAACTCGATCCGGCCACCGGACGTCCCGTCAACGCCAAGCCCGTGATCGCCGGGGAATTCCGGGCCCGGGGCCGCGGCAATCTCCTGCGCGCGGAAACCAGCGGCGACGGCTGGGTCATCCACTACGCCTTTCCCGCCGCCGTCCGATCCGCGGGGGAGATGGGACGGCTTTCCATCCGCACGCTTGACGGCCGGATGCTGGATCAATTGGTTCTGCCCGCAACCTCCGGCGAAGTCCATTGGGCCGGCCATGCCGCCGCGGGCCTTCCCGTGATCTTGACGGAAAATGCGACCGGCCTGTCCGTGCTGACCGTGACCCGCGGGGGCCCATGAAGCGGCGGGCGGAGCGGCCTCGCGGACGAGACATGCTTTTTTCAAACGGGGGGAAACGATGATGAAGATGAGAATCCTGCACTTGGCGATCGGCGCCGCGCTCTGCGCCCGGCTTGGATTCGCCAACCCATATCCGGAAGTGGGATTGCATCCCGGCTACAGAATCATGTCCTTGCGGCCGGCGGGTTTCGAGCCGTCCGTGACCGGCCTGGATTTCCTGCCCAACGGGGATATGCTGGTCCTCACCTGGCGGGGCTCCTCCGGACCCTCCACGAAGGATCCGGTGACGGGGATGGATAAGACGGGCACGCGCACCGGCACGCCCAGGCTTTACCGCGTGACCAATACCAAAGGCGCGGACACCAGCGCCATCCGATTCACGGAGGCCGCCACCGGGTTCAAGGACGCCCAGGGTCTTTGCGTGGTGAACGGCGATGTCTACGTGGGCGACATCGATCGCATCGTCAAGCTGGTGGACAAGGACGGCGACGGCAAGTACGAAGACAAGGTGGAGATCGGCAAAATCCCATCCTATGACGGATGGTTCGAATATTCCTTCGGCCCGGTATACAAGGATGGGAAATTGTACATGGCCCTGGCCGGGAACGTGCAGATGAGCGGCTGGCCGACCAAGCAATTCGGCAAGGACCGCAGTTCCGTGATCAGCATTCCCATCGGCGGCGGGACCTACTCGGTGGTGGCCGAGGGCCTGCGCGCTCCGGACGGCATCGCCATCGGGCCCGACGGCGAGATCTTCGCCACCGACAACCAGGGAGGGTGGCGGCCCGCCAGTCCATTCCTGCATATCAAGCAGGGACGCTTCTACGGTTATTTCACCGATCCCGTCGGCCCGATCCAGACGGCCGCCAACTCGAAGGTGACGCCTCCCGCCATCTGGGCGCCGTATCGTGACGCCAATGACAGCCCCACGGAGCCGGCGCTCATGCTCACCGGGCCTTACAAGGGCCAATTCATTTACGGCGACGTGGGACGCGGCGGCATCTACCGCGCATTCCTGGAAAAGGTGGGCGGCGAATACCAGGGCAGCGTCATCACTTTTTCGGGCGGTCTGGAATGCGGCATCCATCGCATCCGCACCGGCGCCAACGGCGAAATCTATGTGGGCGGCATCGGCAATGGCGGCGATTCGAACCAGGGGTGGAACGGAAAAACCTTCGGGTTGCAAAAGCTGGTTCCCACCGGCGTTCCCGTGTTCGAAATCCTGGCCACGCGATCCCGGGCCAAGGGCATGGAATTGGAGTTCACGCTTCCGGTGGGGGCCGCCGCGGAAAACACCGCGCACTTCACGGTGAAGCAATGGAAGAATACGCCGGAGGAAGCTTACGGCGCCGGCAAAGGGACCAATGAGACCCTCCCCGTCAAATCGATCCGGCTTTCCCCGGACCGCAAGAGCGTGTTCCTGGAAATCGACGGCCTGAAGACCGGCGACGTGGTGGGCATCCAGGTGGACAGCGTGAAGTCCCAGGACAACAAACCCCTGTGGTACGCCAAGACCTGGTACACCCTGAACAACATTTCGACTTCGCAAGCATTCGAAGCCCCGGTTGAAATCAAGCTGCCGGCGGTCTCGGCTTCCGGCCTCCTGCGCGTGGAGCGCTTGGCCGATCGGCTGAGGGTCCGCCTTCCGGACGCGGCGGAGTATAAGGTGGAGTTGCTCGACTTCCAGGGCCGTTCAGTGGGCGGGGACGTTTCCAACACCGGCAGCGCGGAAATCCGGACCCGGAGCATCCAACCGGGATTGCACATCCTCCGCGCGCAAGGAGCGGGCAGAACGCTCACTCTTCCCGTGGTCCTGTAAACCGCATCCATCCGAGCCCGTGCGATGCGGGCCCGTGCGGCCGGGCCTTGGCCCGGCCATTTTCGTTTATGGCTACATTTCCCGCCATGCCCAAAAACCTGCCCATCCTTCCCGCCCAGGTCCGGAAGCCCGGAACCCTGGAGCTGGGCAGGATAGCCCTCAACGCGTATAAGGCGTCCCCGGCGGAGGAGACGGCCCGCTTCGGCAAGGCGGGGCTTTTGCGCATGTATCGGGACATGGTTCTGATTCGGGAATTCGAAACCATGCTCCAGCGCATCAAGGTGCAGGGGAGCTACGAGGGCGTCGTCTACGAACACAAGGGCCCGTGCCATCTCTCCATCGGACAGGAAGCCGCGGCGGTGGGCATGGCCTGGCCGCTGGGCCCGGACGACTTGGTATTCGGATCCCACCGCAGCCACGGCGAGATTTTGGCCAAATGCTTTTCCGCCATCGACAAGCTTCCGGAATCCGGGATCCAGGGCATCCTGGAAGGCTACGGGGAAGGCCGCACCCTGCGGGCGGTGGAACGTTACAGCCGCGCTACCCCCAAGGATCTGGCGCTGGACTACGTGCTGTACGGAACCCTGGCGGAGATCTTCGGCCGGGACGCGGGTTTCAACCGGGGCATGGGGGGATCCATGCACGCCTTCTTCCCGCCTTTCGGCGTGATGCCCAACAACGCCATCGTGGGCGGATCCGCGGACATCGCCGCGGGCGCGGCCCTGCACAAGCGGGTGAACCGCAAGGGCGGCGTGGTGATCGCCAATATCGGCGACGCTTCGGCGGGATGCGGTCCGGTCTGGGAGGCCATGGTCTTTTCCGCCATGGACCAATACCGGACCTTGTGGAATCCCGCCTTGGGCGGTTCCCCTCCCATCCTCTTCAATTTCATGAACAACTTCTACGGCATGGGCGGGCAGACGTTCGGCGAGACCATGGGCTTCGGCGTGCTGGCGCGCATGGGCGCGGGCGTGAATCCGGAGAACATGCACGCGGAGCGCGTGGACGGCTACCACCCCCTGGCGGTGGCGGACGCCGTGGAGCGCAAGCTGAAGCTGCTGCGGGAAGGCCGGGGTCCGGCCCTGCTGGACACGGTGACCTACCGCATTTCCGGGCATTCCCCCTCCGACGCCTCTTCTTACCGCGATCGGCACGAAGTGGAACGCTGGCAGCAGGCCGACTCCATCGCCGCCTTCGGCGGATACCTGGTGGCCAACGGGCATTGCGGCGCCCCGGACCTGGAGGCCATCCGCATCGGCTCGGTGGCCCGTTTGATCAATGCGCTGGAACACGCGGCCTCCCTGGAAATCTCCCCCCGCATGCCAGGCGAAGCCGTCGGCGGGCTGATGTTCTCCTTCGGCCGGGCGGAGCGGACGGGGGACGGTATCCCCGAGGTTACCGTGGAACCCGACCTGAATCCGCGCCTGATCGCCCTCCGGGACAAGTCGCGTTCCGGTCTTGTGGACGGCAAGCCCGCCCCCAAGGGCCGCGCCGTGACCTATGCGGACGCGTTGTTCGAGGCCATGCTGCACCGCTTCCGGGAGGATCCGGCCATGATCGCCTACGGCGAAGAGAACCGGGATTGGGGCGGGGCCTTTTCGGTCTATCGCGGGCTGACGGAATGCCTGCCTTACCATCGCCTTTTCAACGCCCCCATTTCCGAAGGCGCCATCGCGGGCACGGCCGTGGGGTACGCCCTGTGCGGCGGCCGCGCGGTGGCGGAAATCATGTATTGCGATTTCCTGGGACGGGCCGGGGACGAGGTCTTCAACCAGATGGCGAAGTGGCAGGCCATGTCCGGCGGGACCCTGCGCATGCCTTTGGTGCTGCGCGTGTCGGTGGGATCGAAATACGGCGCCCAGCATTCCCAGGACTGGAGCTCCCTGGCGGCCCATATACCCGGACTGCGGGTGATGTTTCCGGCCACGCCCTACGACGCCAAAGGCATGCTCAACCTGGCCTTGCGCGGAACCGACCCGGTGGTGTTCCTCGAAAGCCAGCGCCTGTATTCCGAAACCGAAATGTTCGTGCCGGGAGGCGTTCCCGAAGGATATTACGAAGTGGAAATGGGCGCGCCCGCGGTGCGCCGCGAGGGAACCGATGTAACCATCGTCACGATTGGCCCAATCTTGTACCGCGCCCTGGAGGCCGCCCAGGCCCTGGAGCGGGACTACGGAGTTTCCGCCGAGGTGATCGACGCCCGCTTCCTCAATCCCCTGGACTACGGCCCCATCCTGGAGTCCGCCCGCAAGACGGGCGCGGTGCTCCTGGCTTCCGACGCCTGCGAGCGCGGCTCCTTTCTGCATACCATGGCCTCCAGGATCGGCAATGCCGTTTTCGACAGCCTGGACGCGCCCGTAACCGTGGTGGGGGCGCGCAACTGGATCACGCCTCCGGCGGAAATGGAAGAAAGCTTCTTTCCCCAGAAGGAGTGGTTCCTGGACGCCATCCACGAGAACATCCGCCGGCTTCCGGGACATGTGCCCGCCACGCGCCAGGCGGTCGCCGATTTCCTGGAGCGGGACCGGATCGGAATCTGACCCCGCCCCCGCGGGAGGTATCCGGGGAGGAACCGTAGCCCACAGGCCCACGGCGGGCTGAAAGGCCCGCTCCGGCGGGGTCGGGGCGGCGGGAGTTGAAACCCGGCCGGGGTTTTAGCATATTTTCCAGCCTCCCGGATCGATCCTCCGCCTTTCGATCGAAGGGCGCGGCCCCGCTACCGTATCCTGTACGCTTCCGACGCAAGTGTTTTTTTCCGGCAGGCTTCCGGCCTCTCGTGAGCGCGGATTTCCGCGGTAACATCGGAGTTTTCGGCAAGCCTGACGGGGCATTCCGGTAACGGTGGGCGTGGCATTTCGGCAAAGCCGGCCTGGGCCAAAACCTTGACAGAGGTTAACCTATAAGTTAACATAGAGAAAGAAGTAGGGCTTCTCCAGAAGGTGGGGAATTCCGGCTTACTTACCGTCCGGGCAGAGTCCCGGCCACCCATCCAGCGACCATAAGGAGACCTTACATGGCAAAAGCGAAGAAAACCAAAAGCGCAGCGAAATCCGCCAAGAAGTCCACGAGCAAGACCGGCGAAACCCGCGTGGGAGAAATGCTCCGCAAGGCCCGCGAGTCCACCGGCGTTTCCCAGGAAGAATTGGCCAGCCGCCTGAAGACCAAGCGCACCGCCATCTCCCGCATCGAAAACCACGCGGACGACATCAAGCTCTCCACCCTGGAGCGCGTCGCCAAGGCTCTCGGAAAAGAACTGAAAGTCAAGATCCAGTAATTCGGCCGAAAAACGCCCGGCCAAAGGCCGGGTTCTCGCGGCTCTCGGCCCGGTCCGGGGCCGGGGACCTTTCCAGCTTGCTCCTCTCCGCCGTAATTGGGATAATTCCCCCGATGACACACTCCCCCCGACTTTCCCTGTCCGCCTGCCTCCTGGCCCTCCTTTTCTCCGACATCCATGCGGAACGCAAGACCGTGGCGCTGGGCCTGGTGGGCGGTATCACCGCCGCTTCGTTCTGGGGCGACGAGGTCAAGGAGTTCGATACCGAGATCTGGCCCACCACCGGATTCACCCTGGCGTTCCATCTTCCCGTCTTCCTGGGCCTGGAAACGGACTTGCTCTACGTGGCCAAGAGCGGCGCCATCCGCACCTACGAAAACGACCGCACCAAGGTCAACACCCTCAAGATGCAAGCGCTGGAAATCCCGTTCATGATCAAAGTGACGGCCCCTACCGAAACGGAAGTCATGCCCATTTTCTTCGGCGGGCCCTCGGTGGCCTACGTCTTTTCCAAGAAGTCCTATTCGGAGTTCATCGACATCGAGAGCGGCGGCACGGTGAATCCGGAGGAGACCCCGCCCTTGATCAAAACGGAGGACATGCAGGATTGGGACTGGAGCCTATGCCTGGGCGCCGGCGTGGAATGGGGTTTGGGATCGTTTCAGTTGCGTTGCAATTTCGGCAAGAACAGCATCGACAAGACAAACCAGAAGGATGTGAAGACCGTAGTGCTCGCCGTGATGGCGGGATTCATTTTCTAAGCGCGGGCTTCCGGAACCAGCCGCCCAGCGGCAGCACGACCAGTACCAGGCCGGCCAGCAGGAACCCCGCCCCCAAACCCATTTTCAACCAGATTCGATACAGGCCGTCGTGCCTCTTCTCGAGGATGGACTCTTTGGGCTCCCCTGCCTTGTAAAACACCTTTATCGTCCCGCCTTGGGCGTATCCGGCCAGCCTGGTTTCCCAATAGGTCCTGGGTTTGGGCTCTTCTTCGTAGGAGAGGCGCCAACCCCAGACGCTTTTGCCGTCCACGAAAAATTCGTAGAGCACGTCCGGATAGTAGTCGTCCTTGGGGCCGAGAGAGTCCCGGCGCACATCCACGCGTAGGAATTTCCCCGGGGTTTCCACGAACCGGTCCAGGTGATGGAGCTTGCTGATTTGGGAATAATCCTGCCATGTGGATTTGAAACCGAGATAGGCGACCACGAGCCCGCACAGAAAGGCGAGAATCTGGACTCCCAGGGGCGTGCCGCCGCCGGCATCGTCTTCTTCTTCCCGGTAGGCTCCCGGTTTCATGGCAATTCCGCTTGGGAGGGCTTTGCATACGCGCGGCAAAACCGTATCTTATAGGCGCATTCGATTTCCCATACAGTGCCGCCCATGATCACCCTTCCGAGCCACGAACCACCACCCGCCTTTTTTCCCGCACTCTGCGCCCGGATGCGTTCCGGAAGGCGTGCGGGAAAGGTCGGGAAAGTTTTCGCATCGGTCAACCTGGAGATGCTACAATATACTCCAACCCAAACGGCATGCCAAATGCCGGGGAAGATTGCGGCTTCCGCAACGAGGGTGGAGCGATGATCAAGCCTGCGGACGGGCAGGGAATAGACGGCGGTCCGAGAGTGGAGACGGCGGGGGATCCCGTCCATCCCGCCGCGGCCCCCAAGCATCACTCCATCGGCGATCCCTTTTCCGCCATCGACCGGCTGCTCAAACGCCGCGGCGTCCGCCGCGGCTTGAAAGTCCTGGTCGCGATCGTCGCGCTCCTGGGCCTGGCTGCGGCCGGGCTTGCGATACGGGAGGCTTCCACGTCTACTTTCCAGGCCCGCTATTTCAGCAAACTGAATCGGCAGCTGTATTACAACTCCGAGCCCGGCGCCACCGACAAGATCCAATTTCCCGACAAAGGCCCCACGGATGATCGCCGCGGTTACCTGCACATTCCGGAATTCACCGCGGCCTTGCGGACCCAGGGATTCCAGGTGGAGAGCCAGGCGCGCTTCTCCCCCCGGATGCTGGCGCTGGCCAAGCGCGGGATCTATCCGACCTACCCGGAAAAGACCCAGGCCGGGCTGAACCTGCTGGACAACCGCGGCCATTCCATGTTCACGGTCAACTACCCGTTGAAGGTGTATCCCGCGTTCGACTCCATTCCCCGGCAGGTGGTGCAGACTCTGCTCTTCATCGAGAACCGATCCCTGCTCGATTCGACCTATCCCAACCGCAATCCCGCCGTCGAATGGTCGCGCATGGCCAAGGCGGCGATGGAGCTGGCGCGGCAGAAATTGGGGAAGGAAGGCAATGTGGCGGGCGGCAGCACGCTGGCCACCCAATTGGAGAAGTACAAGCATTCCGAAGAAGGGCGCACCATCGGTCCCACGGAAAAATACCGGCAGATGATTTCCGCCAGCCTGCGCGCCTACCAGAACGGCGAGAACACCGCCGAGGCCCGCCGGCATATCCTGCTGGAGTACATGAACACGGTGCCTTTGGCGGCGTTGCCGGGATACGGCGAAGTCAACGGCTTGTCGGACGGGTTGCTCGCGTGGTACGGCGCCTCCCTGGACTCCATCAACCGCCTGCTGAAACATCCGCGCAGCGGCGGCGCGGGGCCGGGCGGGATCGATACGGGGCTGGACATGGATGCGATGGGGAAGGGCTATCGCCAAGTGCTCAATCTGTTCATCGCCCACCGACGTCCCACTTCCTACCTGTTGCAGCATCGGGACGCGCTGAAGTCCATCAGCGAGAACTATCTCCGGATCCTGGGCCGCGAAGGCGTCATCAGCCCGCAGTTGCGCGACGCGGCGCTGCGTTCCAATCCCGAGCTGATGCGCCGGGCCGCGGCCTTTTTCCCCGCCGCCTTCGTGGAGCGCAAGCACGTCAACGCGGTGCGCACGGGCCTGCTCACCCTGCTGGGGCTTCCGCGCCTTTATGATCTGGATCGGCTCGATCTCACCGTCGGCACCACCTTGGACGGCAAGGTCCAGAAATCCGTGGTCCAGATCCTGAAGCGCCTGGCGGATCCCAAGTACGTGGACTCGGTGGGATTCCACACCTTCCGCATGCTGGACAAAGGGGACCCTTCGGAAATCGTCTACAGCTTCACGCTCTACGAGACGGTGGACGGCAAGAACCTCCTGCGCGTGCAGGCGGACAATTACGAGCAGCCCCTGAACATCAACGAAGGCGTGAAGCTGGACCTGGGTTCGACGGCCAAGCTGCGCACCCTGGTGAACTATCTGGAAATCATCACGGACCTGCGCGCGCGCCTGGCGGACAAGAGCCGCAAGGAACTGCTGGAGACGGAAGCGGAGGGGCCCGATCCCCTGACGCGCTGGGCCGCGGGCTATCTGGCCAACGCGCCCTTGCCGGACTCCGCCAAACCCGGGGACAGCAGCGGACTGGCGAAAATGCTCAACGCGGCCATGGAACGGAAATACTCGGGGAGCCCCACGGAGAAGTTCTTCACCGGCGGGGGCATGCATTCCTTCGTGAACTTCGAAGCCAATGAAAACGGGGTCCAGACCCTCAAGGAGGGATTCCGGCATTCCGTCAACCTGGTATTCATCCGCCTGATGCGCGACATCGTCTATTACTATATCGCCCAGGCGCCCGTGTCCCGGGCCACCCTGCTGGATTCCTCCTCCCTGCAACGCCAGAATTACCTGGCCAAGTTCGCGGAACAGGAAGGCCAGCTTTTCCTCGGCCGCTTCTACCGCAAATACCGGGACATGGAGCCCAAGCAGATCACGGAGACCTTCTTCCACGGGTTCCGTCCCGTTCCCAGGCGCGTGGCCACGGCCTATCTCTACCTGGAACCGAAGGCGGACACGTCGGCGTTCTCCGCATTCATGCGCGAGCAGCTGGGCGATTCCCTCTTTCCGCAAAAGCAATTGAACCAGCTCTATGCCAATCATTTCATGGAGGATCTGGGACTGGCCGATCTGGGCTACGTGGCCGGAGTGCATCCCCTGGAAATGTGGCTGGTGGGTTTCCTGCGCACCCATCCCGGCGCCAGCTGGAGCCAGGTCAAGGACGCCAGCCGCTCCCAGATCCAGGAAACCTACCAATGGCTTTTCAAGACCCGCCACAAGCAGGCCCAGGACTCCCGCATCCGCGGCATCATGGAGTTGGAGGCTTTCCTGGAAATCCATCGGGCCTGGCAACGCATGGGTTACCCGTTCGGATCCCTGGTGCCGTCCTACGCCACCGCCATCGGCAGTTCCGCCGATCGGCCCAACGCCCTGGCGGAGTTGGTGGGCATCATCCTCAACGACGGGGTCCGTTATCCTTCCGTGCTCATCGATCGCCTGCGCTTCGCGGAAGGCACGCCTTACGAAACCGTTTTCTCCCGGGCGGACACTTCCTCCAGGCGGCTGCTCGATCCGGAGATCTGCCGCACGCTGAGGGCTTCGCTGCTGGACATCGTGGAAAAGGGGACGGCCGTGCGCGGGTACAAGGCCTTCCCGTTGAAAGAGGGCGGCTACATCCCCCTGGGCGGCAAGACCGGTACCGGGGATCAGCGCTTCGAGACTTTCAGCAAGGGCGGGCAATTGGTGGAGTCCCGCGCGGTAAACCGCACCGCCACTTTCGTATTCTTCCTGGGGGATCGCTTTTTCGGCACGCTGACCGCCCACGTGCACGGCCAGAAGGCGGACAACTACGGGTTTACCAGCTCCCTGCCGGTAGCCATCCTCAAGCTGATGGGACCCAGCCTGATGCCCATGCTCCAGCCCCGGGAACATCTGGGCCGCCCCGAGGATTTCCCCATTGCGGCTCCGGAGGCGCGCGGCAACGCCTTAATCGTCCCCGCGGCCATGCAAGTGCCGCATAATCCGGCCATGACCGCGGAAACCCTCTCGAAAATGCTGCAAGGGCCGTCGGTGCCGGATACCAACGCTTCCGCCAATTAACTATTTTTCGGGGGATGGCGACTTCCCTTCCTCGCGTTTGTGTTTTGTCCGGGGCGATCCTTCTGGGCCTCGCTTCCGTTCTTGCCAAATCCCCCGAGGAATTCGTAAGCCCGGCCCCGCCTCCCGCGCAACCGGCTCCGGCAACCCCGGCCGCCGGCGCCAAGCCCGCTCCGGCCCCCGCGTCTAAAACGGTCTCGCCCGCTCCGGCCAAACCGGCTCCCGCAAAGGCCGCTCCCGCCCGCGTCGCCATGGATACGGCGAAGCTGCACGCGACCTACCTGGACGGCGATTTCGATCAGGCCATCCGCGTCATGGAAGGCGCGCTCAAAAACAAAAAGGCCCAGCTCTCCCATACGGACAGCGTGTTCATCTTCAAACATCTGGGCGTCATGTACGCGGCCACGCCCGCCACCCGGGAAAAGGGCCGCTACTATATGGCCCAGCTCATCTACATCGAGCCCACCGCCAAGATCCTGGACATGTACGCCAGCGACATGATCTATCTCATCTTCCACAACGTCCAGGAAGAGTTCCAGAGCAAGCATCCCAATGTCGCCATGCCCCCGCCCAAGGTGGATACGGTTCCCGCCCCCGTTGCGGTTGCGCCGGCCCCGGTTGCGCCCGCAGCGCGTCAAGGCTCTTCCTCCAAATCGAAAACCCTCTACTGGGTGACCGGCGGCGCGGTCGTCGCCGCGGGAACGGTGGGACTTCTCTTCGTCCTTCTCGACGATCCCAAGCCTAAGAAGCACAACATCATCGTTCCGGAATAAACCGGATCCGGCACGTCCGGGCAGGCGCCGCGATGCGTCCCCCGCGGCTCCGAAAAGTCAAGACCTTTGCCGCCCCCGCTTATTGGGGCTTGTAGGGTCGCATCCCTTTTTCCACGCCATTTTCCCGCCCGCGCTTGCATGGAAAGCGGGCGGATTCGCCGATTGTCTCCCGGAGGGGTTGGGGTTATCATAAGCAGGCCGGAGGAAACTTGAAACGTTTTTTTCTCGAAGTCCTGAACGGATCCGCGGGTGGCGCCAAGCTGGAGGTGGTCTCCTCCGTCACCTTGGGCCGCAGCCATGCGAACGACCTGGCCTTCACCGGGGACGAAGCCGGTATCGTATCCGGCCGCCACGCCCTGGTGGCCCTGAAAAGCCAGACCTTGTGGCTCCGCGATCTGGACAGCACCAATGGAACCTTCGTGGGAAAGGTGCGCGTCTCCGAGCGCGAACTGCTGGGCGGGGAAATCATCATGCTGGGTCCGGACGGTCCCGCCATGCGCGTGGAAGTGGCGGACGTGGCGGAATCCGCCGCCGGTGCGGATACCTTGCTGGCGAAAAGCCGCCAGACCACCTCCATGTCGGCGGCCGAGGTGGGATTGCTGGCGGCGAAGAAGAAAGGCAACGGCAACAAGAGCCTGATCCTGGAGATGGCCCGGCGCCTGCGCAGCTCCAACAGTCCGCAGGAAGTGATGCAGGGAATGATGCGGGACCCGGAACGGTTGGCGCGCCTGCTGCAGGGAGGCGTCAATCCGGAACGCGTGGCGGGCTGGCTGGGCGGCATCGGGAGCACATCGGCCCGGTCGCGCAAGCGCATCCTCTGGATTGCCGGCGTGTCGGGAACGGCCGCGTTGATCGCCCTCTCCGTACTGGGCTGGCAGAATTTCAGCTACCGGGCCAAGATCAGGAAGCAAGGCGATTTGCTGGGACAGATCCACGTTCTGGAACAGGGATTGGACGGGTTCGCCGGCGGCGGTGACGAGAAATCCGCGGACCGTGCCCGCCTGGTGCATCAATTGCTGTCCGCGGAGAAGCAATTGTTCCAAATCCGGGAAAAGCTGAAGCTGCCCGACCGCGTGCCTACCTATAGGGACCCTTTGGGCGGAGACGTGCATCAACTGTTGGAGGAACTGGGGAAGAAGGGATTCATCGTCCCCGAAAGTTTCATCAAGAGCGTGCAGGAACAGATCGACTATTTCACCAAGCCCGGCAACCGCGCCACCCTGTCGCGCTGCTTCGTGCGCAAGCCCCGCTTCGAACGCCTGATCCACCAGGAACTGGAGCGCATGAAACTGCCGCCCGATTTCCTCTACATCGCCATGCAGGAAAGCCTGCTGGATTCGGCGGCCCAGAGCGGCAACGATGCGCGCGGCCTATGGCAGATGGTGCCGGAGACGGCGCGGGAATTCGATCTGAAGGTGCCGGAGGATTGGAAGACCCAGAACCCGCAGAAGGACGAGCGCACCCGGCCCCGCGCCTCCACGCGCGCGGCGGCCAAATACCTGCACATGCTGTATTCCGAGTTCGGCGACGCGGCCCTGGCCATGGCGGCCTACAACGCGGGGGCGGGCAAGATGCGCAAGACCCTGAGGCGCATCGAGGATCCGGTGAACGACCGGGACTTCTGGTACATCTACCGCATGGGCATGATGTCGCCGGAGACGCGGGAATACGTGCCCAAGATCATCGCCATGATCCTGATCGACAGGAACCGGGCGAAGTACGGATTCAAGGGCTGAGGGTTCATCGGAACCCGCTCAACTCCAGACAGATCTGCAGGTGGCCAGTGAAACCCGGCCGTCCCTTGAACCCCGTCATGCCGCCGATTACGGCCCAGGCATGGCGGTGTTGGAATACCCTCACCGGCTCCCGTTTATCCCCGCTTTGTTCCAGCAGATCCATGCAGGTCTTGAAATCCGACGGCGAACTGACGACCTGCCCGCCCGTGGCTATCCCGAGTATGATGAAATTCAGGAAGAAGGCGGCCTCGGTAGTGGAAACGAACGCAATCGTCCGCGGCGAATTCGCTCCTCCCGCGGGAGACATCAAGGTTATGGAAGCCTTGGGCGTCCCTCCCGCCGTGTTTTTCGAAACGAGGAATATGTTCGCCTCGTCGGTTACGTCCACGGCCGGAGTGGCCAGCAAAGCGCCGGGGGGCCTGAAATCCATGACGTTCGCGCCGGTGAGTTTGATCCTCGGCGTGAGCGCCTGTTTGTAAAAAGCGTTCGAATACCAGAAGTCCGAGCGCCCCGGCATGGCGCGCACCGGGGCGGCCAAGTCCACCGTCCCGCCGGCGATTTCCTGATCCAAAGCCTTGGGGTTGCCCAGAGAGGCCGCCAGGATGTTCGATGCTGTCTCCGTGTTCGCGGTGCCCATCAACCGCAATCGCCTTCCCGGCCTGAACCAGCTGTGGGCGGGACCGGGAACGGTCAGCGCGGAGCGCGTATTCGCCTTGCCATCGAAGAAATAGATCTCCTGAACCTCTTTCGATAGCGGCGCCTTTTCCGGAATGGTCGCGTTTATCCACTTGACGAGGTTTTCCGTCCCTGAGCTCCAACCGCCCACGGCCATCCGTTCCAGGCGCAGCAGTCCTGCCCTGTTCTTGCCCATAAAGCCTTCGGCCTGCAGGCAGATCAGGAGGCTTCTAAGCGTTCTTTTCGCGGAGGAGGTCCCGTCGGCCATGATGCCGAAATCCGTGCCGTGCGGGAGCGGCAGGACGATGGGAACCTTCTTCGCGGATTTTTTCAATTGCCGGAGCCAGCCGAAATTCGGGAAGGTCTGGGACTCCGCTCCCAGGACATACCGGCCTTCCTGATCCTGGGGAACGTCTTTCCCCGAGGAGTCCGGTTCATTCGCAGTCTGCACCGAAAAATATTTTTCCAGCCGGAAATAGGACGCATCGTCCGTGTTCGTGTAGAGAGCATTGCTCCCCACGCCGTCCGGAGTGAACTTGAATTCCATCTCATGCTGGAAGAACAGGAACAACTCGGCTTCGCCTTGCGCCTGATCCAGATTGGGAGGGAGTCCGATGGCCCATGCCGCCGGCCTTCCAGGGGTGTGCTCCAGGACGACCACGTTGCAGCCTTCCTGGTTCAGGGCCAGGTAATCGTTGAATGTCTGATTCCCCTTGATGAGACGCGCATTCACGTTGAGGAAGGTGAGATCGAGCCTTATCTCTATGATGCGAGTGCTTCTCTGCCCATAGGTGACGCCCAGAACGCGCGGGTTGAGAGGCGAAGTCAAGGCCCCGAAAGTGACCGGCTTGGCCGGGTCCTGGTCACGGATGATCTGGAGCTTCTGGCGCAGGGCCAGCACGTCCGGGATATCGACCGCCAGATCGACTTCATTGGCGGAGGCCTGCACATCGAACACATGTTTTCCTTGGCGGGATTCGCTTGCCACGAAGGTCGATTTGGAAAGCGTCACGGCCGCGGTGGCGAGCAGGAAGTTTTCCGGATGATCGTACAGGATCATGACGCGCAGATCCGTCCCCGGGGTGAGGCCTTGGGCTATGCCGACGGTTCCCGCCGGGGCGCCTCCGCCTCCGGGGCCGGCCACGCGGGTGTCCGACGGAGCTTCCGACCCGGCCGTAATCTCCGCCGCGTCCGCGAGGCGTTGGTCCCGCAGGGCTTCCCGCAAGGAACGCGGGTCCACCAGGGATCCCGTACCGGTTTCGATTCCGTTCTTGAGGAAGGTGAGGCGGACCTTTTTGGGCAGCGTTTCCGGGTCGATCGTGAAATCGATGCGTTTGCCTTCCCGCACGGCCTCGTTTCCCTGCATGGTGCGGGCGATTTTCCCGTCCTCTTCTTCCACGACCAGATCGACGGTCTCATCGTCCTCCGCCGTGGTGGAAAGCGTCAGCAACGAGCCCACTCCGGCCAGCGGGTCGCATGGGATGTGGGCGAAATCGAAAAGCCCGCCCTTCCCGTATATCTGGCAGACTTCCGGTTTGCATTTGCCGGCGACGGCATGGCAGTCCAGCTTGGGAAGTTGATCCTGGGGATCGAAGAACAGCAGTTCCACGCGCCGGTTGGTCTCGCTCCGGAATTCATCCTGGGCGGCCGCCTCGATGGGATGGTTCTCGCCGCATCCGACGGTGGGATGTTTGTCGTCCAGGAAGGCGAGCGTTCCCCGGGCCGCCTCCAGGTCGTCCCCGTCCGCGTCCAGCAGCTCCCGCAATCCCTGCATGTATAGATCGAAAAAGGATTCCCAGGTGGCCAAGGTGACGGCGCCGTTGACAGCCAGGGACTTCTTGAACTCCTTGTTGTAGCGGGTCTGGAAGGCCCGGATGGCCGCCTGGGTCTTGGTTCCGTCCACGTTGTCTATGGCGCCGGGATCCGTTCCCCATCCGAAGCGCTCGTCGATCCATTTCAGGACGGCCTGGCAATCTTCCACCTGATGCTTTTGATTCGAATTCGCCGCCCACTTGGCGCGATCCCCGAGCAATGCGAAGCGGACGTTGTCGGCGCGCTGCTGGGACAGGGTGATGTTATAGTCCGGTTTGCCGGTGGTGTCCGCATGGCCGGCGATGAGCAGTTTTTCCGACGGGTTCTTGCCTGCGTGCAGGTAGGCGGCCCTGAGCACGGAAAGGCCGGTAATCCTGTCCTGGGCCGGGACGTCCGGGTTGTTGCCGCAGCGGGGATCGGGCAGCAGGACCGCGCTGTCGAAATGGAAGTTGACGTCCTCCATTTCGATCAAGTGGCCCTTGCCGGCGAAGATGGAGACGACGTGGGGGCCCGCCACCGGAAGCCTAATCCCTTTTTGCAATTCACGGAAAGTCGCTTTGACCTCGGACATTACGCGGCTCCGGTTCCGGGGGATTCGGTGAGAGTGAATTCCACCTCGCCCTCCTGGGTGTTGTCGGGAAACCGGATCAGGCCCGAGTCGTCGGACTTGCCTTCCGCCACGCTGCCGTCCGGAAATTTGATCCGGAATGCCGCGCCGGGAATGGCTTGTCCCCGGGCATCGGCAAGTTTGATTTCAATGGGGCGTTTTTCCGCGGGTTTGCTTTCCTCCGCCAGGGACGGGAGCACGGTCAGCGGGGGTATCACGTCCGCTACCTGGCGCGCCAATGCCAGGTCTGCCTGGGTTTTGAGGACGGCGTCTGGCAAGGCGACACCCGGTACCGCCGGGATTTCCGGAATTCCGGGTTCGGGGATACTCGGGATTTGCGGCACCTGGGGGATCTCGGGGATGTCCGGTATCTGCGGCAATTCCGGCAGGGCCAAATCCGGCAGGGTGGGCAGCTCGGGAATATCGGGGAGGGAAGGGATATCCGGTTTCGGGACGTCCGGAAGGCCCGGAGACTTGGGGATGGCGGGCGCGGCCGGTTTGGCCAATCCGGGCACGGGCGGTTTTTTCAACGCCGGAGATCCCAGATTCATCGCTTCGCCGGAAATGTCCATGGCCTCCAGCGGCTCCAGTTCCGGCTGTTCCGGCTTGGCGGGCAGGCCGGAAGCGGAAAGTTTTTTCTTTCCGAAATCGGAGCCGGTGAACAGGAAATACCGGAGCCCGTCATAGAGATAGGGACCGTCACTCTTGAAGAACCGGTTGGCCGGATCCAACCAGGAGGCCGAGTCCCGGCTCTGGGCGCGGTGCACCACCACCACGGCGTACTCACGGCATGCGTGCACGGCTTCTCCGCGGGCAATCTGCCTCCAACGGCTCTTGTCCCGGATGATCTCGCTTACGTCCAAAAAGGGCAGTTCCATGGCGTTCTGGGGAAATGTAGCACAAATGGATATCCAATCCGCCTCCGGAAGGCGGGGACAAGGGTCAAGGTGATGGGCGTCACATCCCCAGGGCCGGCATTTTCCTACTTTTCAATCGAACTACCATGGCTGAATTCAAAGGGCAAACCGACCAGATTACCAAGATCAAAGTCGCGTCCGTATTCCTGTCCGCCAAGTGGGGCCTGCCCACCGTTTCCCTGGGGGGCGTCATCCCCCTGGAAGTCCAGACCCTTTACGTATCCGACGGCTCCAAGGTGAAGATCTCCGTCAAGGACGGCCAGGGAAAGGAAGTGGACTCCGTATCCGGCGTCATGTACGGGAACTTTTTCAAGATGCCCTACACCGTGAAGGCGGACGCCTCCAACACCCTGTATTTCGAAGCGGAGCTTCCCGATCACCAGCTCAAGGGCCGCAGCGGCATCGTGCGCGTATCCCTGGTCAAGGTCACCGACGCCAAATGGTTCGATGACAAAGGCAAGGAAACGGCCGAAGCGACCGAGGACCAGATTCTGGTTCTGAAGGCCAAATGCGCGGGAGCCCCGGATGATACTCCCTGCGACGTGGTCATCCGCCTCAAGCTGCGGGAAGAAGCGGAAAAGACCGTGTATGAAGGCCAGGCCAAGGTCCAAGAGGGCGCCATCGAACTGACTTGGATGGGCGGCCTCAAGGAAAGCGTCCATAAGATCAAGGACCACACCACTCTCGGCAAGGTCGGCGAGGACTATTACCCGCCCGAGCTGAAGTTCAAGGTTTCCTGCCTGGGAGTGGTAGGGGAGTCTCCGGCCCTGACCGTGACGCATCTGCTCACGCTCCGGTATGAAGCCGCTCCCGGAAAAGCGGGCTCCTTCGAGGGCAAGAAGATCGGCGTCATCGCCCCCGACGGCGTCCGCACCGACCATGCCATTCCCGCCGATGGCTTGATTGAGGTCAAGCAGTCCAAGCCCGGAGTCTATCGCATCGATGAAAGCGCGTTGAAAAACCCCTTCACCAATCCCGGTTCCTCCAGCGACGCCTGAGAGCGACGCCTGAACGGCCGCGGGCCCCGGCCCGTTAGCCGTCGACCCGCCGATCCGGCGGCGTCAAAAAGGCGGCTTGTCCTTGTAGGGTGTTTCCTTCGCGGAGAATTCCGCTTTCGGTCCCAGCTTGGCGTTTTCCCAGGTCACGTCTTCGAAACCGGTGCTGTCCATGCGCAGGAATTCCTTGGCGGTAAAATCCTTGAACACGCAGTTCTTGAAGCTGGCCTTGTCCAGGTAACCGTCCCGCGCCTCCAGGCCTTCGAACCGGCAATTCTCGTAGCGGCCGCCGTTGTTCAATTGGATGATGCGCGCGCGGATGTTGGTCACCGTCAGGTTCGAGTTCCGCCCCCCCAGGGAGAACTCCCCCTTGGTATGCAGATTCCGGACGATGCAATCCTGCGTCCCCCAAAGCCCGAAATTCCCGGACATCCTTCCCAGATCGAAAGTGGAGTTCCTGAACGTCAGGTTGGGAACCTCATACCCTTTCAGGAACCAGCCCGGCCGCACGGTAACGTGCGTGATGATGGAACCGTTGTATTCGATGTCCTGCAAATCCGGGCCGTCGAAGACGGGCTTTTCCAGCAGGCAGCCGCCCATGTATACTCCGCGGAATTTCTTCCCTGAGAACGTGGGGTTGCGGAACCTGCAGTCGGTGAAAGAGGCCTTCCGGTAGTCGATATCCCGGAAGCTGCACCCCACGAATTCAACGTCCTGGAATTCCACGCTGTCGAATACCGCCTTGGCGAAGCGGCAGTCCGTGAAGGTGGATTTCGCGATCCGGCCGCCGGTGAATGCGACCTTGGTGAAGGCGGCCCGGCGCAGCGCGAGCCCTTCCACGGGAAATGACGGCCACGCGCCGCCTTCCAGGATGAGCGCGGAATCGGCGAAGCGGGCATTGCAGGCGGGGACGTCCTTGAGAAGGGCATCCAGATCGCCGGTGAATTTTTTTTCCATGGGCCATCCCGATACTGCGAGGAAGGAGACTAGTGCCCCGACAGCCCAATTGTGAGACGAAGGCGGCGAGGGATTGGGGTTCAGGGCCAGGCGCCCCGACGCAGGAATAGTGGGCCTATTCCAAGGAGGGGCAACGCAGCCCTGGGCCTCAAGACCCGGCGAAAGCGGCTCACAATTGGGCTGTCGGGGCACTAAGCCGTTTCCAGCTCCAACCCGTCATAGGCCACGCGGATCTCCGCCGGCAGGCC
>JAQBPN010000018.1 GCA_028287505.1 Fibrobacterota bacterium
GCCCGTCGCCGCACCGGTAGCACCCGTGGTACCTGCCGCTCCCGTGGCCGCCGCGCCCTCCGCCGCCGACAAGGCGAAGGCCGCCGCTGAAGCCAAGGCCCAGGCCGCCGCCGATCGCAAAGCCGCCGAAGTCGCCGCCGCCGCGGAGGCCAAGGCCAAAGCGGATGCCGATAAGGCCGCCAAAGCCGATGCCGCCGCCGTTGCCGCGGCCGATGCGAAAGCCAAAGCGGATGCAGCGGCGGAAGCCGCCAAGATCGCCGCCGCCGACAAAAAGTCCGCCGCGGAAGCGAAAGCCAAAGCGGACGCCGATGCCAAGGCCGGCGCGGAAGCCGCCAAGGCCCAGGCCGAAGCGGAGAAGAAGGCCCTGGCTGAAGCCAAAGCCAAGCTCCATGCGGATAGCGTAGCCCAGGCGCAAGCCGATAAGCAGGCCAAGGCCGATGCGGCCGCCCTCGCCGCCGCCGATGCGAAAACCAAGGCGGAGATGGAAAAGAAGGCCAAAGCGGACGCAGCGGCCATGGCCGCCGAGGCCGCCAAGGTCGCCGCCGCCGAAAAGAAGACCTTGGCGGAAGCCAAGGCCAAAGCACACGCGGACAGTCTCGCTCTGGCGCAAGCCGATAAGAAGTCCAAGGCGGAAGCCGCCGCCCTGGCCGCCGCCGAAAAGAAGGCCGCCGCGGAAGCGAAGGTGAAAGCCGATGCGGACGCCAAGGCCGCCGCCCTGGCGCAAGCGGAAGCGGACAAGAAAGCCCGGGAAGAAGCCGCGCGTCTGGCGAAGGAAGAAGCGTCCCGCAAGGCCAAAGAACATGCCGACAGCGTAGCCACCGTTGCGGCCGCGAAGAAAGCCGCCGATCTGGCCGCCGCCGCGGATGCCCATGCCCGAGCGGAAATCGA
Organism: Fibrobacterota bacterium; assembly: GCA_028287505.1. Classification (GTDB taxonomy): domain Bacteria; phylum Fibrobacterota; class Fibrobacteria; order UBA11236; family UBA11236; genus Chersky-265. The sequence goes on from JAQBPN010000018.1 coordinate 889, forward strand.
GAAGAAAGCCAAGGAAGAAGCCATCAAGCTGGCCAAGGAAGAAGCCGCCCGCAAGGCCAAAGAGCATGCGGACAGCCTCGCCCAGGCCCAGGCGGAAAAGAAAGCCGCCGCGTTGGCAAAGGCCGAAGCCAAGGCCAAGGCCCATGCGGACAGTTTGGCCCAGGCGCAGGCCGATAAGCAGGCCCGCCTGGAAGCGGCCCGCCTCGCCAAAGAAGAAGCCGCCCGCAAGGCCAAGGAACATGCGGACAGCGTAGCCGTGGTTGTGGCGGCGAAGAAAGCGGCAGATCTGGCCGCCGCCGCGGATGCGAAGGCGCGGGCGGAAGTGGAACTGAAGGCCAGGGAAGAGGCCGCCAAACTGGCGAAGGAAGACGCCGCCCGCCGGGCGAAGGAACGCGCGGACAGCCTGGCCCAGGTGCAGGCCGAAAAGAAAGCCGCTGCGCAAGCGGAAGCCATGGCCAAGGCCGAAGCCTTGAAGTTGGCGAAGGAAGAAGCGGCCCGCAAAGCCAAGGAACGCACCGACAGCCTGGCCCAAGTGGCGGCCGAAAAGAAGGCCGTCGCGGAAGCTGAGGCCAAGGCCAAGTTGGAAGCCCAGAAACTCGCGAAGGAAGATGCCGACCGTCGGGCCAAGGCCCGCGCGGACAGTCTTGCCGTGGTCGCAGCGGAGAAGAAAGCCACCGCGGAGGCGGAGGCCAAGGCCAAGGTGGAGGCCCAGAAGCTGGCGAAAGAAGAAGCGGATCGCCGCGCGAAGGCTCGTGCCGATAGTCTTGCTGTTGCGGCGGCGGAGAAAAAAGCTGCTGCGGAGGCGGAAGCCAAAGCCAAGCTGGAGGCCCAGAAGTTGGCCAAGGAAGAAGCGGATCGCCGGGCCAAGGCCCGTGCCGATAGTCTTGCGGTAGTGGCCGCGGAGAAAAAAGCCGCGGCGGAAGCGGAGGCCAAGGCGAAAGCCGAAGCCCAGAAACTGGCCAAGGAAGAGGCCGATCGCCGCGCCAAGGTGCGCGCGGACAGCCTGGTCCAGGTAGCCGCGGAAAAGAAGTTGGCGGCGGAAGCCAAAGCCAAGGCGGATGCGGAGGCGAAGGCCGCCGCGCTGGCCCAAGCGGCCGCGGAGAAGAAAGCCAGGGAAGAAGCCCTGAGGTTGGCCAAGGAAGAGGCGGCGCGCAAAGCCAAGGTCCGGGCCGATAGCCTGGCGCAGGTAGCCGTGGAGAAGAAAGCCGCCGCGGAAGCGGAAGCCAAAGCAAAGGCGGAAGCCGCCCGGCTTGCCAAGGAAGAAGCGGACCGCCGCGCGAAGGCCAAGGCGGACAGCCTGGCCGTGGTCGCAGCGGAGAAGAAGGCCGCCGCGGAAGCGGAAGCCAAGGCCAAGGCGGAAGCTCAGCGCTTGGCCAAGGAAGAAGCCGATCGCCGTGCCAAGGCCCGTGCCGATAGTCTTGCGGTAGTGGCCGCGGAAAAGAAAGCCGCCGCGGAAGCCGAGGCCAAGGCCAAGGCGGAAGCCCAGCGCCTGGCCAAGGAAGAAGCCGATCGCCGCGCGAAAGCGCGCGCGGATAGCCTGGTCCAGGTTGCCGCCGAGAAGAAGGCCGCGGCGGAAGCCAAGGCCAAAGCCGATGCCGAGGCCGCGCGCCTGGCGAAGGAAGAGGCCGCCCGCGTGGCCAAGGCCAAGGCCGACAGTCTGGCCCGCGTAGCCGCGGAGAAGAAGGCTGCCGCGGAAGAAGCCGCCCGCCTGGCCAAGATCGAAATGGAACGCGTAGCCAAGGTCCGCGCCGACAGTCTTGTGCGCGTCGAAGCGGAACGCAAGGCCAAGGCCGAAGCCGAGCGTCTGGCCCGCGAAGAAGCCGCCCGTCTGGCGAAAGAGGAGGCGGACCGCCGCGCCAAGGCCAAGGCGGACAGCCTGGCCAAGGTGGAAGCGGATCGCCGCGCCGCCGCGGAAGCTGAAAAGGAATTCCAAGGCCAGGTCTCGGCCCTGATCGCGGAACAGCCCCTGAAATTGGACACCGCCGCAGTGCTCGCCAAGATCCAGGATCGTATCGCCACGGCCAAGATCCCGGATCCCCGCATGGCGGAAGCCGAAGCCGTCATCCATTTCCGCCAATGGAATTTCCGCCTGGCAGTGGAGAATCTCCGCAAGCTGAAGGTGCTTTCGGTTTCCGGCAATCACATGATGGCCCTGTCCCTGTTCGAGTTGCAGGATTATCCCGGCGCCCTCAAGCATTTCCAGAAAATCCCCAATGTCTCCGCCAACCGCGTGGAGTGGGGCAAGTACATCAAGACCCTGCTGGAAAACAAACAGCGTCCCATGGCCGCTTCCCAGTACGAGGCCTACTTGGCCAAGTACCCGGATGCGGACGATGCGTTGGCCTTCCTGGTGGACTACTACCGCCAGCCCCTCCAGAAGGAAAAGCTGATTCCCAAGCTCGAACTGCAGTTGGCCAAGAATCCCAAGGATGCGCCCCTGCTCGCCGAACTCATTTCCCTGTACGACAAGGCCAGTCCCAAGTCCATCGAGTACCGCGAACGTTTCCTCCAGCAGAATCCGGAGGACACCAAGCAGGCTCTGGCCCTGGCGCAAGCCTATGAGGCCAAGAACAACCTGCCGGGCGCGCTCAAGATTTACCAGAAGCTGGCCAAGGACGCTCCCGCCGACAAGGCGCTCAACCTCAAGACCGCGGAACTCCTTTACTCCGCGCGCCAATTGGACGAGGCCGTGAAATACTTCGAACAGGCCCACTCCGCCGACGCCGCCGACAAGAAGTTGACTCTGCGTCTCGCGGGCGTCTACGAAGAGCTGAAGCGGAACGACAAGGCTGCGGAAACCTACGGCGTGGCCCTGGAAGCCGATCCCAAGGACAAGGCCGTCCAATCCAAGCTCCTCCAGCTCTATACCGCCAAGGGGGACAAGGAACAGATCCGCGCCTTGCTCATGAAGATGGACGACGCGGATCCCACCGCCCATCAGGTGCAATACCAGTTGGCGAAGGCATTCCTCGCCGACGGCGATCGGGACAAAGCCTACGTCTATCTGTCCAAGGCCCTCCGCAACCAGCCCGCGAATCCGGAATATCTCGCCATGCTGCCTTCCGTGGTGCAGAGCGACGAGCAGGTGGACGCCCATTTCGCGGCGCTGCAGGCCGCGGCATTGCAGCCCACCGCCAAACCGGAATTGCAGGCCATGGTGGCCCGCGGGTATTCCAAGCGCAAGAACAATGCGATGGCGGCCAAGCTCTACGCAGAAGCCTACGCCAAGAATCCCAAGCTGTTGGACGGACAGCGGGAAGCCGTGGTCGCCACCTATGAAGCCAAGAACCTGGAACTGGCCGGCGCCCTCGCCGAAAAGTACCTGGCCACGGATGACAAGGACCGCGCCATCCGCGAAATCGAAGTCAACGCGTTCATGGCCACCAACAAGCCTCCGGAAAAGATGCGCGAAGCCATCAAAGGCCTGGCCGCCCTGGATCCGGAAGGCGCCGCCAAATGGTCCATGCGCCTGGCCCAGCTGGACCTGGCCTCCCGCGATACCGCGGCCGCCATCGGCCACGCCAAGGAATTCCTGGACAAGAATCCCAAGAACACGGAAGGCTGGCGTTTCCTGGCGCCTCTGGTCGCCAAGCGCCCGGGCCAGGAGGACACCTATATCGCCGTGCTGGAAAAGCTGGTCCAGCTGGAACCGGCCAACCGCGGCCGTTATGATTTGGAACTGGGAAACCTGTACCTGGAGAAGGGCAGCTTCGAGGACGCGGAGAAATCCCTCCTGAGCGCCTCCAAGTCCAATCCCGCCAGCGCGGCCCTCTGGTTCAAGCTGGGCGAAACCGAGACCAAGCTCCGGAAGGACAAGGAGGCGGCGGAAAAGTACCAGCGCGCCTATCTGCTGGACAAGGCCAACCTGACCTACGCCCGCGCCTACGCGACTTCCGTGGACACGAAGGAAGAGATCAAGCTGAACCTGCCCTTGTTCCAACTGTTGTCCCAGAACGGGCCCAGCGTGGAAGAACGCAAGAAGCTGGCCCAGGCCTATTTCCTGACGGGCGACTACGCCAATGCGGCCAAGGAATTCGATTGGCTGCTCAAGGGAGACGCCACCCTGGCCACCAGCGAGCCCATGGTTTCGGAAGCCTACATGCGCTCCGGCCAGACCGCCAAAGCGCGCGGCCTCTTCGAACAGCGTTTGAAGGACGACCCGAACAATCTCCAGGTGCTCGAAACCGTGGCCAATATCTATAAGGCCGAAGGCAACCAGGCCGGATACGTTTCCACCGTCGAGAAAATCGTAACCGTGGATCCGAAGTTCAAAGGCTACCAGCTGGTGCTGGCCGTGGAGCGGGAAAAGGCCAAGGACTATAAAGGCGCCCTGGAACAATATTCTCAGTGGGTCTCCCGTAACGCCGGAGACATGACCGCGGTCAAGGCCATGCTCCGCCTAGCGGAGATGCAGAAGGATACCGCCTCCCTGATGGACGCCCTGGTGCGCCTCAACCGCGAGAAGGTGGTGGACAACGCCTACAAGTTCCAGCTCGCGGAATTGGATTACAAGCGCTCCGGCAACGTGGCCGGCGTGGAACGCCTTGTCAAGACGCATCCGGAGTGGAAGCGCGGCAAGGGCATCCTGGTCAAGGAATACATCCGCCAGAATGCGAAAGTGAAGCTCCTGCCGCTGCAGGGGTTCCTGCTGGCGGAATCCAAGACCGACAAGGATCTGCTGGATCCGCTCGCGGATCTCTACGTCATGCAGAAGAAGCCGCTCCAGGCCAATATCGCCTATCATGACCTGCTGGTCGCCAATCCCAAGGACCGGGACGTCTATCTCAAGGTGTACAAGTATTCGGCGGCGAACAATTCGCCCTATCTGCCGGACATTCTCCGCATCGGATACGAGTCCTTCCCCGAAGACATGGACATCAAGCGCTCCTACGCCGCCACCTTGGGAAAGACCGCCAAGGCGCTGGCCGTCTACCAGGAAATCCTGGCCAAGGAAACGGACGTCAAGGTCGTATCGCGCGCCCTGGACATCGCGCTGGCCCTGAACCAGACCCAGGCCGCGGCGGCCTTGCTGGACAAGTGGATCAACATCGAATCCAAGGAACCGAAAGTCTGGGAACAGGCCCTGGCCGTGCACACCCAGATGGCGAACAAGCCCCGCATGATCGAGGACCTGGAGCAGCTGGTCCGGTTCTATCCGGCCAAGAAGGAATACCCTCTGCAACTGGCCCGTCTCTATGAAGACCAGAAGCAGCCGGACAAGGCCGCGGACATGTACCAGAAGGCCCTGGCCCTGGATCCCAAGAACAAGGGCGTGCAATCCAAGCTGGTCTCCCTGCTTACCGCCCAGAACCGCCAGCCGGAACTGCGCGAGCTTCTGCTCGCCATCGACCGGAACGATCCCACCGCCAACGAGGCCCAGTTCCTGCTCGCCAAGTCCTATCTGGCCGAGAACGATCGCGAGCGCGCCTACGTGTTCGCGAGCAAGGCCTTGCGCAACCAGCCGACCAATCCGGAATACCTGGCCTTGCTTCCCCAGACCGTGGTGAGCGACGAGCAGGTGATGGCCAACTTCGCCGCCCTGGAAAAGTTCGCCCTGCAGCCCAATGCCAAACCGGAATTGCAGGCCCTGGTCGCCCGCGGCTATGCCAAGAAGAAGAATTATCCGATGGCGGCCAAACTCTTCTCGGAAGCCTACGCCAAGAGCCCCAGGCTCCTGGATGGGAACCGGGACGCCGTCATCTCCCTGAACGAAGCCAAGAATTACGAACTCGCCGGCAGACTGGCGGAAAGCTACCTGGCCAAGGATGACAAGGATCGCGTGATCAGGGAAATCCAGGTCAACGCCTATACCGTCACCAACAAGCCTCCGGAGAAGATGCGCGAGGCCATCCGCGGCCTGGCCGCATTGGATCCCGCCAGCGCCACCAAGTATTCCATGCGCCTGGCCCAGTTGGATCTCGGCGCCCGCGACACCGCGGCCGCAATCGCGCATGTCCGCGAGTGGCTCGACAAGAACCCCAAGGATGCCAATGGATGGCGCTTCCTGTTGCCCCTGGTGGCCAAGCGCACGGGCTCCGAGGACATTTATATCCAGGTGTTGGAAAAGCTGGTGCAACTGGAGCCGGCCACCCGCGCCCGTTACGATCTGGAACTCGGGAACCTGTACTTCGACAAGGGAAGCTACGAGGACGCGCAAACGTCCCTCGGTAACGCCGTCAAGGGCAGCCCCGGCAGCGCCAAACTGTGGTACCGCCTGGGCGAAACCCTGGTGAAACTCCACAAGGAAAAGGAATCCTTCGAAAAGTTCGGCCGGGCCTACCAATTGGAGCCGACCAACCTCACCTATGCGCGCGCCTATTCCCGCAGCGTGGACACCAAGGATGAGATCAAGGCCAACCTGGCTCTCTTCAAGATCCTGGCCCTGAACGGTCCCAGCGTGGAGGAACGCAAGAAACTGGGTACGGCCTATTACCTGAACGGCGACTACACCAATGCCGCCAAGGAATTCGACTGGCAGCTCCAGGGCGATCCCTCCCTGGGCTCCACGGACGCCATGTATGCCGAGGCCTACATGAAGACCGGCCAGACCCCCAAGGCGCGCGGCCTCTATGAAGCCCGCCTGCAAACCGATCCCAACAACCTCCAGGTCCTGGAAACGCTGGCCGGCATCTACAAGGTGGAAGGCAATCAGAAAGGCTACGTGGCCACCGTCGACAAGATCGTGACCGTGGATCCCAAGTACAAGGGCTACCAGTTGATCCTGGCCGTGGAAAAGGAAAAGGCCAAGGATTTCAAGGGAGCCTTGCAGGAGTACAGCGAGTGGGTCACCCGCAACGTCAACGACGACGTGGCGCTCAAGGCCATGCATCGCTTGGCGGATCAGCAGAAGGATACCGCCAGCCTGATGGACGCCCTCGTCCGCCTGACGCGCCAGAAGAATTCCGACCCGGCCTACGCCTTCCAGTTGGCCGAGGTGGACTATGTGCGTTCCGGCAACATCGCCGGCATCGAGCGCCTGGTCAAGTCGCATCCGACCTATACGCGCGGCAAGGTCATCCTGGTCAAGTCCTATTATAAGAAGGGCGCCCTCGCCAAGATGGTCCCTTTCCTGCCGTTCCTGAGCGCGCAGGCGAAACTGGACAAGAGCCTGTCGGAACCGTTGGCCGACCTGTACGCTTCCATGAAGAAGAGCGTTCCCGCCAACGAGGCCTATTTCGACGCCGTGCGCTTCGACAAGAAGGATCGCGACCTCTTCGACAAGGCGTACAAGTACGGCAAGGAACACGATTCCCCGTATCGCGCCGCCCTGTTGAAGCAAGGCTACGAGGCCTTCCCCGACGATATCACCATGAAGTTCGACTACGCCCTGACGTTGGGGAAGACCCAGAAGGCGTTGGACCTCTTCGTGGATATCCTGAACAAGGACCACAACAATCTGGCCGCCGTCCGCAATGCCGCGGAGATTTCCGTCGCCCTGGGCAAGACCGCGGACGCTGCCGATCACTTGCAGCATTGGGTCACCCTGGAACCTGAACAGGTCCGCCCCTGGACCCTGCTGGTGGATCTTTACACCCAGACCAAGAGCGACACCAAGCTGGCGGACGCGCTGGAACACCTGTCCAACCTCTCCCCGAAGAACGGCGACCTCGCCTTCCGGGCCGCCATGGTCAACAAGAAGATCGGCAACAAGGAGAAGAGCCTGGACCTCCTGACCAAGGCCGTCGCCCTCAACGGAACGAATCCCATGTACCAGAAGGAGTTCGGCTTGATGCTGTTCGGCTCCGGACAGGTGGCCAAGGCCAAGAATCCCCTCTTGATCGCGGACCGCTCCATCAAGAACGACGAAGCCATCAACTCGGCTCTGTACAACATCTACCTGAGCGAGAAGAACAAGGGCCTGGCCCGGGAGCGCCTGCGTTTCCTCTTCGCCCTGAAACCCGCCGACAAGAACTACGCGTTCTCCCTGGCCCGGTTGGAATCGGACCTCAAGAATCCCGCCGAAGCCGTCAAAATCCTGGAACGCCCCAACCTCAAGGAAGACCTGAACGCGGAAATGTCCTTCCTGCTCCTCGACGGCTACTTCAAGCTGGGCCAGAAGGATCGCGCAGCCAACCTGGGACCGGTGCTGATCCGGAAATACCCCGAGGAAGCGAAGCAATCCTTACCGCTCGCGATCCTGTTCTACGAAACCAAGAACAAGTCCAAGGCCAAGGAAATCCTCGAAACCTACGTGCGCAACACGCCTTCGGAAGAAGCCTTCTACTACCTGGGCAAGGTCTACTTCGACGAGAAGAACTGGCAGGGGACCATCAACAACCTGGATCGGGCGGATCTGAACCGGCCGGACGTGCTCAGCATGCTGGGCCAGTCCTACATCCAGAACCATGAACCCGAGCGCGCCATCAAGGCCTACGAGGACTACTACACGAAGACGAAGGACATCAAGGTGCTGGTGGAACTGTACGGCCTGTACAAGAAAATCAACGATCCGGAAGGCACGCGCGCCATCCTGGAACGCTTGATCGCGGCCGAACCCGCCAACTACGATTATCGCGTCGAGCTGGCGGAACTGTACCGCGGCAAGGGCGACCTCAAGAAGGCGGAGGCCCAATACGAGCTGATCCTGAAGAAGATGCCGGCCCATCCCGCCTCCAACATGAACTACGGCATGATCCTGGCGGGCCGGAAGGATTACAGCAAGGCCATCCGCATGCTCGAGGTGGGTCTGGCGAAGTATCCGGACAGCGCCACCGGCTGGCGTTTCCTGGGCGATGCCTACCGCGCGGAAAAGCGTTACGCTTCCTCCCTGCAGGCTTACAAGAAGGCTTTCAAACTGCAACCGCAGAGCCTTCCCATCGCCATCGCCAAGATGCAGATGTCCAAGGAACTGAGCGCCGCCGATGAACTGCCGACAGCCTATGCCGACGTCATCCGTCTGGATTCTTCCAATCTCGAGGCCGCGTCGGCCCTGGCGGACATCCGGTTCAACGAACGCAAATACCGCGATGCCGCGGCCTTGTATGCGAAGATCACCGTGGGCAAGAATGCGGACAAGGGCGTCTGGGCCAACTACGGCTATGCGTTGATTGAAATCAAGAGCATCGACGAAGCCAAGCGGGCCCTGCAGCGCGCGGTGGACCTGGGGGAGAAGAGCCCCCGCGTCATGACCAGTCTGGCCCGCATCTACAAGGAGGAAGGCAACAGCGAAAAGGCCGAAGCCATCCTTTCCGAGATGGTGAAGAAGGATCCCCGCAATCACCTGGCCTATTATTGGCTGGGACAGATCGCTTCGGAACGCAACCAACCCGGCGTGGCGGAGGATTACTTCAAGAAGGCCCAGTTGCTGGCCCCCGCCAACGGGGACTATGCCGAGGCGCTGGCCCGCATGCAGTACAACAAGGACGAGTTCGCTTCCGCGGCCCGTCTCCTGGAACCGGTCAAGGCCAACCTTTCATCCTCCGGCCGCCTGATCTACGGCGACTGCCTGATGAAGCAAGGCAAGAACGAAGCAGCCCTGGCCGAGTTCAACGCCGTGTTCGCTAAGGACCCCTCGGCTCCGGTGCTGGCCAAGCTGGCCGAGTTGCAGATCAACAAGGGCAACTCCCGCGAAGCCATCCGCACCATCGAAAACTCCGAGTACAAGGAAGACACCACGGTCCAGTTCTCTCTGGCCAAGGCGCGCATAGAGACCCGCGAGACCGAAAAGGCGCGCGAAGTCCTGGAACGCCTGATCCGGGTCAACAAGTACAGCGCGGCCTACTATCACTACCGCGGGCTCAGCTACTACTATGACCATAACTACGGAAAGGCCAAGAAGGATTTCGATCAGGCCCTGAAGTTCAACCCGGACTACATGGACGCGGTGTACCATATCGGCCTGTGCCTCTTGCGCGACGGCAGCCCTGCCGACGCCAAGAACTACTTCAAGGAACTTTCCCAGCATGCGAATGCGACTTGGCAGGCCAAGGGATTCCTGGGTCTGGCCATGTCCTTCGAGTCGGAGAAGAAGTACGAGGCGGCGGAGAACTTCCTGCAGAAGTCCGTGATCGCGGATGAGTCTCCGGAAGCCCTGAGCCTGCTGGCGAAGGTGCTCCTGAAGATGCGCAAGCCCACCGAAGCCGAAAAGCATGCCCGCCGGGCCCTGGAACTGCAGCCCGGGAACGCCACGGCCGTGGTGGCCATGGGCGACGTGCTCCTGGCCCAGAACCGCAAGCCCGACGCGTTGGCCCTGGCCAAGAAGGCGCTGGAAGGGAATCCCAATTCCTGCGAACTCCTGATCGGGTCGGCGAAAATCAACTTCGCCGCCGGGAACTACGAGACCAGCAAATCGAACAGCACCTATGCCATCTCCATCTGTCCCGAAGAGGCATCGCCGTATTACTATGCCGGCGTCGTGGCCGACAAGAAGTACCAGAAGAAGGAAGCCAAGGATTTCTTCCGGGCCTTCCGGAAGCATGGCGGCGACGAGGGCATGCTGCCGGCGGACTACCGCTAGGCATCCTTTCCAATCGATGGATGCGGCCTGACGTCGGGCCGCGGGAATTCCGGGACGGGGCTCAGGCCCCGTCTTTTTTTTTGTCTTAGGCTTTTGTCTTAGGCCAAGACGGAATTCAAACGCGGATTTTCGGGTAGGACCAATTCCACTGATCCGGCGCCGCGGCAATCGCCGCTTCCAGGAATCCCCGGATGCTTTCGGGCGTGGGTTCTTGCAAAGCCGCATGATAGCGGAAAACGGAGGTACCGTCCGCTTCCAGCCGCGTGGAAACGGGAACAAACAGGAAATCCCGATCCGCAAGGAAGCGCAGCAACCGTCCCGGATAGGGCGCCTTCACCTTGCCCCATAAGGACAGGAACTCGCAATCCCCGGATGGCCCGGGATGCTGATCGGCCATCAAGGCCAGCACGCCCTTCCCGGCTATTGCGCCCCGCAGACCGGCTTTCAGTCCGCGCGGCCCCTTGCTCCCGATCCACAGGATCCGTTTCCCGTTCCGTTCCCGGCCCCGGGCCATGAAGCCGGTGAGAGGCGGGGAGAATGCCGGCGCGGTCAGGATGAAGAAGGGTTTGCCCGGCGCCGGCGGAGGCACGCGATGCAATTCCTCGAACAACCCCGCATGCAATCCAATCAAAGCGACGGGCCGGTCCGATTCCATGGCGGCCAGGTAATGCTGCATGCCCTCCACCCGCGGCCCGGGATCTGTTTCCCGCGCGCCCAAGGCGGACAATCCGTTGCCGGCACCGCGGCCGTGGGACTTCAGCCCCAGCAGGAGCAAGGTTAAACGGACGGCATAATATCCAGCCAGAGTCAGCTTCCCGGCGAACGGACTGGCTGCGAAGCAGGCGCGCAGGCGGGAGGCATGCCGGGGACGGAGGTACGGATAGAGGAGGAGAGCGGGCCTGAGTAACGTTTCGGTTACCCTGGAGGGAGCCCGGCGCAGCAGAGACAGTACGGCTACGCAGGCATGGCCGGCCGCAAGCGTGAGGAGTTGGGAAAGGGGGCGTCCGGGCGCTACGGGATACGGCGGGACGGGAAGCCGCCGGACAGGAGACCGCGCCGGATCCGGCAAGGCCGGACCGATCGGCGGGGGAGAGTTAGGGAAGGCCCCGGAACGCAAGGCTGGCTGCCAATCTGCCCACCGCGCCCAGGCTGCGGGCGGAGCATTTGTCGGGCGTGTCGCCCTGGGTATGCCAAGCGGGATATTCGAAGTCGATGATGTCGATGGCGGGAACGCCCTTCGATTGCAACGGCATGTGATCGTCGAGGACGGAGGGACCCAGCTTGGATTCGAACTGGGAAATCCCCAGGCTTTTCGCCCGGGCCCAGATCTTGGTGGTGATTTCCGGGCTTTGTTTCATGGAGTTCTGTTCCATGGGGAGATGGAGATCCTTGTCCCCCACCATGTCGAAGAGGAGCGCGTATTCCAGATTGGGCGCGGGAAGGTTGTCCGCGAACCAGCGGGCGCCCAGGAAATATTCGTCGATGCTGCCTTCGCGGCCGTAATCCTCCCCGTCGAACAGGACCAGGTAGACGGTTTGCAGGGGCGCTTTCTTCTGGAGCAGATTGGCGAGCTCCATCACGATGGCGGTGCCGGAGGCGCCGTCGTTGGCCCCCAGGATGGGCCTGCTGCTCAACATTTCGCTGGCTTCCTGATCGGCGCGCGGCCGGGAATCCCAATGGGCGCAGAAGAGCACGGGTTTGCGTTTGGGATCCCTGCCCGGAACGGTGACGATGAAATTGGTGAGCGGGACCTGCTTGCCCGTGGCCATGTCCGAATGGACGAACGGCTGGGAAACCGTCGCCAGGCCCAGACCGTTGAAATGCGCGGTGAAATACCCGATGGCGCGGCGATGTCCCTCGCCTTCCGGATCCCGCGGCCCCATGGCGCATTGCTCCTTGAGGTAACGGAATGCCCGGGTGGAGTCGAAGACGGGATCGGCCCCGTTGGCTTTCAGGGACGGCTTCGGAGCGGCCCGGGAGGTGTCGGCGGGGGCGGTCTTTGGGGCCGCCGAAATCAGGGACGCTGCGAGTATCAAGGCCTGGATCATGGAGTTAATGTAAAAACAATCCATGCGGAAAAAGCCGGCCGGGGTTTACATGGCGACGCCGGGTCCGCGAAAGAATCCGGCTACAGAATCAGGTTCGCATCCCCGAATTCATGCCACAGGTATTTTTCCCTCAGGGCTTCCTCGTAAACGGGCCGCAGCCGTTCCGGAGGCAGGAAGGCCGTGAGGAGATCCAGATGGCTGGCGGTAGGCTCGTGGAAACCCGTCAATAGGCCATCCACCGTCTTGAGGCGGTATCCGGGGGTGATGCGCAGACGCGTATCGCCCGCTTCGGCGTGTACCCGCCCCCTGTCGTCCGCGATGCTCTCCAGGGCGCGCACTACGGTCGTTCCCACCGCCACCACCCTGCCGCCCCCGGCCTTGGCTGCATTGATGCGCGCCGCCGCCGGTCCCTCCAGGCGGAACGGTTCCACCGAGGCCGGATGTCCGGCATCGAACTCCTCGTCCATGTAGGAGGACAGTCCCGCATGCAGGACCAGGAATGCGGTCTCGATGCCCTTCCGCCGCAAGTCCATCAGCAGCTTCCAGGTGAAGGCCCTGCCCGCCGAGGGCATTTCCACCGATCCCGGTTCCCGCGCGTACACGGTCTGGTAATAGTCCAGGTCCCAGGGAGAGGATGCGTACCAGTAACGCACGGGATTCCCCAGGCGCGACAGGCTTTCCATCAGACCCTGGCCCCGGCGGGAAAACCGGATCTTCCACAGCCGGTCCACCCAGGGGTCGCGTTGCAATACCCGGGCCGACAGATCGTGGCCCTCCGGTCCGCCGGCGGCCGATCCTGCGGCCGAGCCCGCCGCCAGTATCAGGCGCGAGCCCAGCAAGTCCCCTTGCCACGGTTCTTCATCGCCGGAAAGGACCAGCACGGACCAGTCTCCGTCTTCCCAGCGCCGCGCCAGGCGCAATTGCAGGCGCTGTCCCGCGGCCGTGCACCGATCGTCCTCGCGTTCCACCAAGGCGCCCAGGACCGCCGGCAAAGTGCGGCTGGCGTTGAAGACCAGGCAGTCTCCGGGATTGAGGAAATCGGCGATGCGGTTGAAGCGGGTATGCGTCAACGCCCCGGTGCTGCGGTCGGCGGACAGGAGGCGCACGCCGTCCCGGGAAAGCCCGCGCTTTTCGGGCGGCTCGCGGGCGGACAATTCTTCCGGCAGTTCGAACCGGAACGGGGCGCGGCCGGATGCCGGAGATGCGGTGGAAAGGAAATCCGGCGAGGCAGAGGATCGCACCATGGGTCACGCCTCCCGTTCCGCCAGGTCCGATTCCAGGGCCCGGGGGCGCCAGTCTTCCTGGGCCTTGAAGCGGTGGCCGGAAACCGCCGCGGATTCGTCCGAGGCGAGGTACAGGAATACATCCGTGACCGTCGCCGGATCGGCCCATTGCGAGGGATCCTCGCCGGGTTCGGCGGCCCGGTGCATATCCGTATTCATGTTGCCGGGATCCACCCAGTTCACGCGGATGCCGGTTCCTTCCAGTTCCGAAGCCCAGGTCTGGGAAAGCCCCTCCAAGCCGAACTTGGAGATCCCATAGGCCCCCCATCCGGGATACCCGGTAACTCCCGCGTCACTGGTGACGTTGATCATGGAACCGCCGTGCTCGAGCATGGCGGGCAGCAGCTTCCTGGCGAGCAGGAAAGGCGCGATGAGATTGGTATCCAGGACGCGGCGGAACTCCTCCAAGGGATAGTCCAGCAGATACGGCATGGGGGAGGGTCCCAGGGCGGACGCATTGTTGACGAGCACGTCCAGCCGTCCCTGGAATTCCGCCAGGGTGGCGGCCGTCACGCGCTCGACGGCCTTGGAATGGCGCAAGTCCGCCGGCATCGCCAGGACCCTGGTGCGCGGGGAGATGTCGCGGATTTCCTCCCGGACCTTGTAGAGCTGGTCTCCATGGCGGGCGACCAGGCTTATGGCCGCGGCCCCTTCGCGGGCGAAGTCCAGGGCCAATTGCCTTCCCAGCCCCTTGGACGCCCCGGTTATCAGGATGTTTTTGCCTTCCACTCTTCTCATTTTACGCCTCCGGTTTGTTTTCCTTTCGCCGCTCTCACGCCCTGTGCGGGCGAACCCGCTCTTTGAGCGGGCGAAATCGAATAGACGCAGCGGCGCGAACCCGAGAGCATGTGTTCCTCGCGGGTGATGCGCGCGCCCGGCCCGATTACCGTGGTGAACACCTGCCACTCGCTCTGGCAGAAACCCTGACAGGTCTTGGCCGCCGTGCAGATGGGGCAATGGTTTTCGATAAGACGGAACCCTCCGTCCGCCATGGCTTCCACCTCGGTCATATATCCTTCGCGATCGCGGAGGCGGGCCAAGGCTTTGACCTTCTCCTTCAGGGAGCCCTCCGCCGGGACTGCCTGTCCGTATTCCTCCACCTGATGGCGCGTGCGCGCATCCAAAAGCTTTTGCATGCCTTGGGCTCCGTAGATTTCCTGCAGGGACCCCAGCAACCCCGCGGTCAGCACCGCGTGGGCGTCCGGGAAGACGCGGTTGGCGGCGGAGGTAAGCCCCCAGCGATGGACGGGACGTCCGCGCTTTCCCGGCGCGGCCGGTTCCGGTTCCGCTTCCACCAGCTTCTCCTCCACCAGGGAGGACAATTGCAGGCCGACCGCCATGGGCGTAATGCCCAAGCGCTTGGCCAGACCCTTCGCTTCCTGGGGCCCTTCGCGCTTGAGGATGTCCAGAATGGCGTGGCGGGTGCTTCTCGGGGGCTGCTGCGATGGGTTGGTCTTCATGATCCGAATATACCACGTCATACCAAATTAGTAAAGTAAAAACTTTACTATATGTGCGCCGCATCACGGGCGTGCGGGTGAATCAGGCCGGATTCAATGGGGAGCGGAGTCGGATGGCGAATGGGAAAGGAATTCCGGATACATCCGGGCGGCGCAGTCCGGGCAGATTCCATGGCTGAATTCGAGATCCGAATGGGTATGCAGGTAGACCTCGATCTGGTTCCAGTATCCGCCGTCATCGCGGATTTTCTTGCAGGACGCGCAAATGGGCAACAGTCCCTTGAGGACCTTGATATTGGCCATCGCCTCTTCCAAGCGTTGGATCAGCGCCAGGTTCTCCCGTTCATGCTTGGTTTCCTCCGTGATATCCTGATTGACGAAAATGGCCCCCAGGGTCCTGCCGATTTCATCCGAAACCAGGACCGAGGAATTCAGGATGGTCTTCCGGGTGCCGTCGAAAGTCTCGATATCGACGACTTCGTTCAACACGGGTTTCCCCGTTTCCAGGGTTCGGGACAAAGCCCATTCTTCCGCGGTGAGCATATGATCGGAGCGCGGCAACCAGCCCCGGTACAGTCCGAAATTCTTGCTGTCCACGTATTTGATCCCGCCCCAGATGGCCTTTTGGGCGGGGTTGGCGCCTATGATTTTCCCCTGGGCGTCGCAGAAGCCGATTCCCACCGGCAGATGTTCCAGGATCAGATCCAGGCGGTTTTTCTGCAGACGCTGCAGACGCGCATGCCGGACCACCAGCTCCGCAAGCAGGACATAGACGAAGCAGCGCAGCCCCAGATTGATCAGGATGAGCTCGGCCGAAACCGTGTCCCGCCAAAAGTGGAGGGTAAGGTAGGCGCGGGCCAGGGAAAGGGCCAGGGCGAAGAAGATGCTCCACCTTTCGCCCAGATACCAGGCGGCCAGGCCGATGGGAAAAATGTACAGAAGAGGGGTTTGCACCAACGGGCCGGAAAGGAAATCCTCTCCCACCAATGCGATGGACAGCAAGGCGATGGCAAGCAAGCGCACCCAGGCGAGATGGAACGGTTTCATTTGGGATCTCCGGGAATATCCGTCACGGATATCAGTGAGTAATATCCAAATTCCAAAACTAGGCTTTCATCCGGCAAAGGGTTAGCCTTTTCGAAACGTCACGATTCAGGGGGAATTGCGCCCTTTTTCAGGTTTTGGACGGGCGGCCGGTGGTGGCCAGGGCGAGGAGGAATGCGGCCAGCAGCAGGGCCGCGGCCAGGAGGAACGGGGCGCCGGGCATGGGCTTGGGCGCGCGCGGGCCGATGGACCAGGCGAAAATGGAAGTGAAAACCGTGGGACCGATCATGCCCGAGATGCCCCGCAATCCCGCCAGGGCTCCCTGGAGACGTCCCTGTTCGGTGGGATCCACACGTTGGCTCATCAGGGCCTGGGCCGAGGGTCCGGCGAATCCCCACAGGGCCCCCAGGGGAATTCCCATGGAGAAAATCCAGGGCGTGGGCGCCAAGCCGTAAAGCGCGAAACCGGCCGCGCCGCAGAGCAGCCCGAACCAAAGGGCCCGGCGTTCTCCCATGGCCGCCACACCCTTGCGGATCAGGCCTCCTTGCACCACCGCGCTGAAGACGCCGACCACGGCCAGGGTGATGCCCACCATTTTCGCGCTCCAATGGTAGCGGTAGTCCGTATAGAGCACCCACATGCTGGGAAGCACTTCATGGGCCAGGTAGGAGAAGAAGGCCACCACGGCGATGGCCCACACTTCCGGATATTTCCGCAGGAGCACGAAGGACCCCACCGGATTGGCCCGGGACCAGGCGAAGGGCGCCCGCTTCTCCGGAGGCAGGGACTCCGGCAGGATGAAGAAGCCGTAGCAGGCGTTGGCCAGGCTGAGCCCGGCGGCGATCCAGAACGGCAGGCGCGGGTTCACGTCCCCCAGGAGACCGCCGAAGGCGGGACCGATGACGAAGCCGAGGCCGAAGGCCGCGCCGAGGAGACCGTAGCCGGCGGCGCGTTTTTCGAGAGGGGTAACGTCCGCGATATAGGCGCTGGGGACGCTGAAGCTGGCGGCGCAGATGCCGGAGATGGTGCGGCCCAGGAACAGCCATGCCAGGGAAGGGGCCATGGCCATGAGGATGTAGTCCAGGCCCAGGCCCAGATTGGAAAGCAGGATGGCGGGCCGCCGGCCGAAGCGATCCGAAACCGCGCCGAGAATGGGGGCGAAAAAGAACTGCATGGCCGCGAACACCGTGCCGAAAGCGCCGTAAACGGCCGCGGCCCGGGCGCTGTCCCCGCCTTTGAAGCCCAGGATCAATTTGGGCAGCACGGGAATGGTGACGCCCAACGCCAGCATGTCCAGGAGGACGGTGATGAAGATGAACGCCAGGGCCGCTTTCCGCAAGCGCGTGGGCATGGCGGTCAGGAGACGTGGATGATGGGATTTCCGAGCTGGGATCGGATCAGGGCGGTGTTGATGCCCTCTCCGCCATAGGAGGAGAGGGGGGAGATCTCCACCAGCTTGCCTTTGAGCTCTTCTTCACTCACGCCCGCCGCCACCGCCCACTTGTGGTGGAGTTCCAGCAGTTGCGCGCGCGCCGATGCGGGGCTATCCACGCCGTCTTTGTTCTTGACGGGGGCGAATTCCTCTTCCCGGCGCACCAGCAGGCCGGCCATGGCGCCGGCCATGGGGAAGAGATCGAACATGAACAGCTCGAACTTATAGGCGTTGGGTAGCGTGGGGGTTACTGTCTCGCCGGAGGGGGCGACGTATGCGATTTTCTTGTGGGCCAGATGGAAGGGAAGCGAGGCTCCCGCGTGGGTTTCCAGGAAAGCGCGCGTGAACAGATGCATGGCGATGTTGGCCGAATCGTACAGGTAGCGTCCGTCCGCGGTCTTGGAGTAGATCATCTCCTCGGTCATTTCCGAGTACTCGATCACGGAAGGTTTGCCGTTGCGCAGGCAAAGCACGCCCACTTTTTCTTCCGGCTGCACCTTCAGTACGGCTTTGCTGGCGGCGGGAAAGCCTTCCTGGATGGCGAACCCCACGAAATGGGGATCGCAGACGCGCACCAGGGCGTTATCGACGCTGTAGAAGAAGACGTGCTCGATGCCCCTGCGCTTCATGTCTTCCAGGGCGCCGCTCTTGGCCAGCGCCAGGAAGCAACCGCCGTTGCCGTTGGGGCCCATGGACAGCCTGCCCTTGGAGGCCAGGAGGATCTTGCCTTCCGCGTCGACGGTGGGCATCTCGCCCTGCTTGAAAAAAAAGACGTCCCGTTCCGAGAGGCCGAAAAAGCGGCGCTCCTTGAAGAAGCCGGTGGTCTCCGCGTGGTTCTCCTCGCTGGTCATGATATACCAGGGGATGGTCTTGCCGGCTTGGCGGGAAAGCCTGAGGATGCGCTCGGCCTGGAGTTGGAACAGGGATTTGCGGGACGGCAGCCCGATATCGAAAACGCCTTTGGGTCCGTTGTGCCCCAGGCGGGTGCCTTGGCCCCCCGCCACCAGGAATGCGGCCACCTTGCCGTCGCGCAGGGCGCGCATGCCCAGGTTCGCGAGGGAGGCGCGTTCGCCCAGATCGAAATCCTCCCAGGGTTTGGCCCTGAGGGGTTCGATGCGTTCCTGGGAGGCCGTACCGCTCTGGTTCACCACCAGGTCGCGGTGCAGTTCCGCGACCTGCGCGAAATCGACGGAGAGGATTTGATCGACCAGGGCGTCTTGTTCGGGGGCGCCCAATGAGTCGTAGAAGCGGAAAAGATGGTCCTGGCCGTGCAGGGCCGAGGCTTCGCGCGCTTGTTTCAGTTTGGCAGTATCCGGCATCAGGCCTTCATTCCCCCCCAGCAATGGTCTTCGCATCCCCCTCGAATGCTTCCGGACCGGTCAGGGAAAGATAAGATTTTCCCCGAAATCCAGGCTACCGCACCTTGAAGAAAATAAGGCTCCCTATGATAAGGGCCAGGATCGAGACCAGATGGAAGCGCCAGATGATCTTGGAGTTCAGGGAATGCCCCGACTCGAAGCGCCCCTTCCATTTCAGCTGGTAATGGTGGTGCAGGGGGGCCCTCAGGAAGAGGCGCTTGCCCGTTTTTTCCTTGCCGAACTGTTTGGTGATTTTGAAGCCGCTGATCTGGAGCAGTACGGACAAAGCCTCGGCCAGGAACACCACGCCCACCACCGGGAGGAACAATTCGATTTTGAGCAGGACGAACATCATGCCGATGACGCCTCCGAACCCGATGGATCCGGCGTCGCCCATGTAAATCTCGGCCGGAGGGCTGTTATACCAGAGATAGGCCAGCATGGACCCGATGATGGCCGTGCAGATGGGGAAGAGTTCGTCGCCGCCCGGGATGTGGGGGATGAGGAAATACCGGGCCAGGATTGCGTTGCCGGAGATATAGGCCACCACGCCGGCGAACAGGGAAGTGGTGATGATGGGGACGGAAACCAGCGAATCCAGGCCGTCGGTGAAGTTGGCGCCGTTGGCGCTGGAGGTGGTGACGATGCAGATGAGGATGATGAAGGCGAAGTTGGGAAGGCGCGGGAACCAAACCTCGGGTTTGACGAAGGGCATGGTGAGGTGGCCGGAAAGGCCCGGGATGAATTTGTACGCGAAGACGGCCACGATCAGGGAGAACAGGAAATACAGGGACAGGCGCAGGCGCGCGGAAATGCCGTCGGCCTTGAGCTGGTAGTCCGCCTTGGAAATCTTCCCCTGGTCCACGAGTTTCTTGTTGTGCACTTTCATCACGTCATCGACCCCGCCGATGGTGGCGTAGGCCAGCAGGATCAACAGCGCCGATATGGAATAGGCATTCAGCTTGACGAAGCAAAGCGAGGCGATCAGCACCGCCGAGACCAGCAGCATGCCTCCCATGATGGGGGGCGACTTGCGCTTGCCGTGATCGAAATCCGAAGTGGCGTCCATCCGGTTCAGGATGGCGATGTACCAGGGCATGAGCAAAAAGACCAGCAGGGAAGCGAAGAGCGAGGCCGCGCCAGCGCGGAAAAGGCGATCTTCGAACAAGTTGATTCCGGAGAGCCTGAAAAGGAGATGGGAGAGCATGCGGCTGCGTCAGTCCTTGCGAAGTGGGGGGGATGGTTTTGCAGTTTCCATTTTACGATTTCCGCTTTTCAATATGCAATCCGGTTCTGGCCCGGGCTTTCAGGCCGGAGAGTGCTTTCCCTGCAACCGCAACTTGATCTCCGAATACAGGTCCTTGAGGCTGTCTTCGATGGAGATGATGGGCTTCCACCCGGTGAGGGTCATGATTTTTTCCGGGGAGCCCACCAGCAGGGGGATGTCGATGGCCCGTTCCAGGGCGGGATCGACCCGGGTTTCGATGGGGCAGCCGGACAGGCCGATGAGGTATTGGACCAGGTCCCGGATGGTGCGGGCCTTGCCGGAGCAGACATTGTACACCTCGCCCGTATCCGCCCGCTTGGCCAGCATGGCGATGGCGCGGGCCTGGTCGCGCACGTCCAGGTAATCCCGGGAGACGTCCAGGTTACCGGTGTAGATGGCGGTCTCTCCGTCGTACATTTCGATGGAGGCGATCTGGGCGGCCACGGAGGGCAATACGAATTTGCGTTCCTGGTAGGGACCCGTGGAGCTGAACGGCCTGACGGTGACGATATCCAGGTTGTGGGCGTAGATGTATTGCTTGGCCAGGAGCTCGCAGGCCGCCATGGCGGTGGCGTAGGGCGTGAAGGGGATGGGCGGGTCGGTTTCGCGGTGGATCACGTCCACCACGCCGCGTCCGGCCCCGTAGATCTCGGAGGAACTGACCAGCAGCACCCGGGCCTTCGGGACCGTAAGCCGGACGGCTTCGAACAGATTCTGCGTGCCCAGGATCAGGAATTGCAGGATGGCGTTGGGCTTGATCTGGGACGTGCCCAGGGAAAACCCCTGGGAGACCATGTGGTAGATTTCCGTGGGCCGGTGCTCGCCCAGCACCTGCAGCAGGTTTTTGAAATCCAGGAGATCGCCCGTGATGTAGGTGGCGTGCTGCAGGGTGGCGTTGGGATCGGGATCGTCGCCGGAGTAGGAGACGAGATCCCCTTTGCCGTGGGACAGGAGGCTGAGCAGATGGTAGCCGAGGCAGCAGGTGCCTCCGCTGAGGAAAATGCTCACGGTCCCTTGCTTTCCCTGGCCACGGCCAAGGCCTGCAAAACGGTCTCCTTGGGCACATCCCTAACCGGGACCACCTCGCCGATGCGCTTGGGCAGGATGTAGACGCGGCTGCCGTCGTCGACCTTCTTGTCCAATCCCATGGCGTCCCAGGCTTTGTTCTCGTCCAGTTTCCTGGGGAAGTGCTTCGGCATGCCCAGTTTGTCCAGCAGATCGTTCTGCCGTTTCTCGTCCGCGGCGGTCAGCATCCCCAAGGATACCGCCAGGCGCGCCGCCACGCGCATGCCCAGGGCCACGGCCAGACCGTGGGGAATGGCCCCGTAGCCGCCCAGCACCTCGAAGGCATGTCCGAAGGTATGGCCGTAGTTGAGGATGGCGCGGCCGCCTTCGGCGGTTTCCCGTTCGTCCTTGCCCACCACTTCGGCCTTGATGGCGCAGGACCGCAGCACCACCTGGCGCATGAGATCGGGGCGTTTGGCCAGGATGGCTTCCGTATTCTCTTCCAGGAACGCGAAAAATTCCGGGTCCCGGATCACCCCGTACTTGACCACCTCGGCCATGCCGGACAGGAATTCCAGGGGCGGCAGGGTGGAAAGGGTTTCCAGGCTGATGGCCACCGCCTTGGGCTGGTAGAACGCGCCGATCAGGTTCTTGCCCAGGGGATGGTTGACCGCGGTCTTGCCTCCCACGCTGCTGTCCACCATGGAAAGCAAGGTGGTGGGCGCCTGGATGAAGTCGATGCCGCGCAGGTACACGGCCGCGGCGAAGCCGACCATGTCGCCCGTCACCCCGCCGCCGAATGCCACCAGGGTGGTCTTGCGCGGATAGGAGTGGCGAAGCATGAAGGTGAAAAGCTTGTTCAGGGACTTGAGGCTCTTCTCCTCTTCGCCGGATTTGAAGAAGAAAATGCGGCAATCGCCCAGGCAGCTGCGCAGCTGTTCCAGCATGCGTTTCTGATGGCTCTTGAGGTTCTGGTCCGTGACGATCAGGAAGCGCTGGGGACAGCCGGCCTTGGCCGCGATGGAGTCCAGGTGCCCGGCGAGGTTCTCCTCCACGTAGATGGGATAGCTGCGCTCCGCCAGTTCCACCGTGAGCGGCTTGAGCTCATCCACCTGCAGCCTATGGATGATGCGGCGCGTCAGTACATGGTGCGGGATTTTCTCGTCCGATTCGAAGTGGAGATCAGCCAGCTGGTACAAGGGCTTGCGGAGTTCCAGCATCTCCTTTATCTTGGCCATCTTGGACTCGTCGTCCAGGTTGGCAAGCAAAGGGCGCGATTCCTTCTTGCGGTTGACCCGTTCCAGGATCACCTCCGGAGAGGCGTGCAGGCCCACCAGCACGCCGTTGCGGCGGATGAGTTCTATGGCTTCCGGGTTGATCAGGGTGCCGCCGCCCAGGGAAGCCACCATGGGACCTTGACCGCCCACTTCCCGCAACGCTTCCACCTCCATGCGGCGGAAGGCCGGCTCGCCGTCTTCGGCGAAAATCCTGGGAATGGTCTTGCCGGTCTTTTCCTCGATCAGTTTGTCGATGTCGAAGAATTTCCATCCCAGGGAGGCCGCCGTGAGCGAGCCGATGCGGCTTTTGCCGGAAGCCATGAAGCCGGTGAAATAGATGTTGCGCGCGAGAGGCAGGGTCATGGGCCGTTACCGCGCGCGGGGTTCGCCGATGCCGCGCGCCAGTTTCTCCCGGGCCGACTCGTAGAACATCCCGGCATCCGGTTTGATCCCGGTCCAGAACTCGAAGGAGGAGCGCCCCTGATGCACCAGCATGCCCAGTCCGCCCACGGTCAGGAGGCCGCGGGATTCGGCGTCCTTGATCAGGCGCGTCCGCTCCGGCGCGTAAACGATATCGTAGACTATCTGGCCGGGTTCGAGGTCGGTGGCGTTCAAAGGGCTGGCGTCGATGTTGGGATGCATCCCCACGGGAGTGGTGTTCACCACCACCTGGATTTCCTTGCGGATGCCCGGGTATTGGGCGAAGGTGACCGCTTCCGGCGCCGGCAGCGCGCCCGAACCGCCGCCCAGGTCCAATCGCTCGGCGATTTCCGCCGCCAGGCGCTTGGATTTTTCCACGTCGCGCCCCACCAGGATCACCCGGCTGGGCCTATCCTGCATCAGCAGGGCATAGGCGATGGTGCGCGCCGAACCGCCATTGCCGATTATGGCGACCGATTGGCCTATGAAGCTGTGTCCCTTTTCCCGGAAGCATTCCAGGAACCCTTCCGGATCCGTGGTGGTGCCGACAAGCCGGCCGCCTTCGTTGAGGATGGTGTTGACCGCTCCTATCACGCGCGAGATTTCCGTGACATCGTCCAGATGGGGGATGACCGCCTGTTTGTGGGGCAAGGTGACGTTGGCGCCGCGGAAATTGAAGATGCGGATGGCATCCAGAGCGATTTTCAGGTTTTCCGCCGGAACGCGCAAGGGCACGTAGGCGAAATCCAGACCGTAATGTTCGAAAGCCGGATTGTGCATGGCCGGCGACAGGGAATGGGCGACGGGATCCCCGAGTAGGGCGATGAGTCGGGTGGTGCCTAGGATTTCCATGATTAAGGCCGATTCCTTCGCAAAGAGAAAGTGGCGGAGATCAACCCTTCAAGCAAAAGTAATAATATTGCCGCCAGGAAAAGCGCCGGCCACAGGCTCCGCACGGAGCCCTGCACGGTGACGGGATCGTCCGGACCCGCCACCATAAGCCTTCCGTGATAAGGTTTGAAGTCTTCCAGGAAAGACTCCTTGGCCTCTTCCTGCGCGTCAATGCCGGCTTGCGGCGCCAGGTTTACCGCGAATGCCGCGGTATCCTTTCCGGAAATGATGCGGTGGATTCCCAACTTGTCGAAGGGCCCTATGCGCAGGCGGTTTCCATCCATGCGGACCTTGGTGAACGGCCGCCCTTCCGGGTCGCGCACTTCCACGGCCGCATCCGCCCGGGATCCGGAACCGGCCATTCCGAAGCTTGCATCCCCGGCCCCGGCGGCCGGTTCCAGCACGGTCGTATACACGGAGTCGGAGGCCACCGCCAGGTTGCCCGCGCGGTCGCCGGATCCCCCCTCCTGGAAAGCCTGATGAAGCAAGGGCGTCAACGGATTCACGCCGATGTCGGACCAATCGAGATCATCGATGTCCGTGGTCCACAACAGGGCCTGCCCGCGATGGAAATCCCGTACGGCCAATACGGCCTCTCCGGGTCCGCCTTGGGCCAGCAGCACCTCCGCGCCGGAATCCGGGGAGAATGCGAAGCGTTTGCGTACGGTTCCCAGGGATCCCAGGTCGGCGGGCAATCGTCCCAGGCGCGCCAGGGCCTGCCGGTCCGCGCTCACGGCGGCGTTCGAAGACGCATCCACCACGTTGCCCAGCCTGCCCAGGCGCAAAGGCTGCAGCAAAAACCGGTTGAGCAGGGGGATGTCGCTGTCCCGGCCCACGCCGATGATCAGGCGCCCGCCCCGTTTCACGAATTCAACCGCGCGGGCGTAGGCTTCCGGTTGCGACCCGCGCTCCGCGGACAGGTAGACCAGGCGGAGCGCGCCATGGTTTCCATTCCCCTTCGCGCCGGTTCCTCCCGCCGCCGATGCGGAGAGGCCGGACCAGGGAATGTCCTTGGCGGAGGCCACGTGCACGATGCGGCGATAATAGGATTCCCGTCCCAGGCTGGGCAGGGAGGCCAGCGCGCTGCCGGAATGGGCCAGCATCAATCCGCCGGTTTCGGGCAGGCAGAAGTGCAGATCCCGCACCGCGAAGCCGTCGTTCGGCAGGGTGAAGCGTCCCACGGTGCGCGGGCCCTCGCCCAGGGGAAGGGTAACTTCCGCGCGACCCCCCTCCGGGGCCGCTTCCTGGAAAAGGCGGCCGTTCAGGAAGACCTGGACCTTTCCCGGGGCGCTTTCCGCCGCGGCCGCGCCCAGGCGGGCCAGGAGCGTCACCGTAGGCGCTTCCGGCGAAGGCGTCGTCCGCAATCCGGCGAAGGCATTCACCTTTTCCGCGGCGGCGGCGTAATCCGTCAGGACGATTTGCAGGCCGGTATTCTCCTTCAAGGCGCGCAACAGCGCTCCCTTGGCCTTATCCGCGTCCTGCCAGGCGAAAACGGGAAGCCGGACCTGGACCGTGCCCGGCCTGGAACCCAGGGCGGCCAGCAGTCGTCCCACGGCCTCGCCATAGTCCCCGAAGCGTTCGGATGCTTCCTGGACCCCGGGGCCGTCCGCGATGACGGGAATCACCTGGGTGGCCACGCCTTCGCCGGAGTCCAGCGCCCGGACGCGAAGCCATTGGGTCCGCAGAAGGTCCGCCGTTTCCGACCCGGCGGCGTTTCCCGCGTCGGCGCGGAGACGGCCGTAGATGCCGTTATGGATCAGCGCCAGGGAGAGATCCGGTTTGGCCGCCGCCTGGCGGGACTCGATGGCGGGATTGGAGAGGGCCAGCAACAGGCAGAGGATCAGCAGGGTGCGCAGGATCAGGAGCAGCAGGTTTTTCAGGCGATGCCGATGCATGGACTTGGAGAACCGTTCCCGCACCAGCAGCAGGCTGGGGAAGGGCTGGCGGTTGAGCCGCTGGCGGCCCAGGAAATGGATCATCAGGGGAACGGCCAGGGCCGCGGCGAACCAGAGACTGATGGGACTGAGCAGGGAAAACACGGTTCAGGGGCGCTGCAGGAGCTGGCGCATGGCCTGGAAATACGGCAAGGTGGTTTCCACCCGCAGGAATTTCACGTTGAGGTTGAAGCATTCGGACCGCAGGGACTCGGTATGCGCGGCCAGGGTTTCCAGGTATTGCGGCTTGAGATGCCGGGCGGATATCTTGACGGTCTCCTTGGTTTCCATGTCCACCAGTTCCAGGTTGGTTCCGTCCAGGAAAGCGATTTCCCCGGGAGCCAGCACCTGCACCAAGGTCGCCGATTGGTTCTTGTAACGGATTTCCTTGAGCCCGGTGAGGATGGCCTTGGGATCCTGCCAGAGATCCGTGAACAGAAAAGTCATGCTTCCGGATTTCAGGCGCGCGGCCATGCGGCCGAACAGGGTTTCCAGATTGGTGACGCCGCCCGGCTTCAGGGATTCCAGGATCTGCAAGGCCTGGCGGAGATGGGCCGCGCTGTTGCGGGGAGGCAGAAAGGAGGCGGGTTCGCCCGCGCCGTGGGCCACGGAGACCGCGTCCCGCTGGCCGAAGGCCATCAAGGCCAGGGAAGCCGCCAACACCGTGGCATATTCAAGCTTGGTCACGCCGTCGCCGCCCGCATACCCCATGGATTCGGAGCTGTCCAGCACCAGATAGACGCTGGCGTTCGTCTCATCCCGGTACTGCCGGGTCACCAGTTGATCGTTCCGTCCGTACACCTTCCAGTCCAGGAACTTGATATCGTCGCCGGGAACGTAGCCCTTGTACTGGGAAAACTCGGAGGAGAAACCGTGGAACGGCGAGAGATGGCGGCCGGCCATGGTCCCTTCCAACACCATCCTGGCCTTCAGGGCCAGGCCCTTGAGGCTGGACAGATAGGCGGGGCTGAGAACGGAATTCAGATCCATGTCGACTCTCCACCCCGCAAGGGGCGATGCTTCCGGCCTCCGGTTACGCCGCGGCCGCGCTTCACTCGGCCGGTTCTTCTCCCCATCCGATATTCTGGACGGGAACGTGTTCCGCGGCGGAATTGGCGAACTGTCCCTGATCGTAGAATTCCCGGATGCGCAGTTTCAAAAGGTCCAGGCCGATCTTGGCTTCCGCGGAGATGAACACCGCCTGGGGATGGTGGGCCCGCAGGAACTCCAGCCTCTCCGCTTCCAGCAAATCGATCTTGTTGAACACGGTCACGCGCGGCACGTCGGCGGGGCAGAGCTCCGCCAGGATGCGCGCGGTGATTTCCATCTGATCCTCGAAGTCGTCCGCGCTGGAGTCCACCACGTGCAGGATCAGGGTGGCCTGGGCCACCACGGAAAGCGTGCTCTTGAAGGAGGAGACCAGGCCCACCGGAAGCTTGCGGATGAATCCGACCGTATCCGAGACCACGGCCGTCTTTCCGGGACCCAGGTACACTTTGCGGGTGGTGGGATCCAGGGTGGCGAACAGCTTGTCGACCGCCTCCACTCCCGCGTGCGTCAGGGCGTTCATCAGGGTGGATTTGCCCGCATTGGTGTAGCCCACCAGGGCCGCATGGAAAGTGGGGATGCGCCGGTTGTGCTGGGCCACCCGGACCTCTTCCATTTTCTCCAGCTTGCGGTTCAGTTCGGAAATGCGCTTGCGCACCAGGCGCTTGTCCGTTTCCAACTGGGTTTCGCCCGGGCCCTTCATGCCGATGCCCACGCCGCCGGCCTGCCGGGACAAATGGGTCCAGGCGTTGGTCAGGCGCGGGAGCAGGTATTCCAATTGCGCCACCTCCACCTGCACCTTGGCTTCCGCGGTGCGGGCATGCTTGGCGAAAATGTCCAGGATGATGCCGCTGCGATCCAATATTTTGCAACTGATGCGCGTTTCCAGTTTCTTGACCTGGGACCCGCTCAGATCTTCGTCGAAGATCACCAGGTCGGCCTCGTGCCGGGCCACCATTTCCGCGATCTCGGTCACCTTGCCTTCGCCCACCAGGGTGGCCGGATCCAGGGTCTCGCGCCGCTGCATGGTGGTTTCCACCACCACGGCGCCGGCGGTGTCCGCCAGCCGTCCCAGCTCCGCCATATGTTCCTTGGCCATCTTGATGGTCACGGCGCGCGTGGCCACGCCCACCAGGATGGCTTTTTCTTTTTCGACCTTGTTGGTTTTCAGCTTGTCGGATTTGCTCACGGTGCGGTTTCTGTGCCTATGGCCTGGAGAGGAGCGCGGGTTGGAAGCCCTCACTCCCACTCGATGGTTCCCGGAGGCTTGTGGGTGATGTCATAAAGCAACGCGCCCACGCCGGCGGTCCTGAGTTTGTCCCAGAGCTTGTCGAGCAGGGGAAAGGGCAGCACCGCGAACCGGGCCGTCATGGCTTCCGAGGAGACCACGGGCCGGAGCACGATCACGGGCTTGCCGGCTTTCTCCATCGGCACCAACACCACGGGCATCTGCCAGATGGAAGCGTAGAGGTTTTCCGCCACCAGGAATTGCGTGCAGAGATCGTCCACTTCCCGGAGCAGGTCCAGCCTCGGTTTGTCGCACAGGGCGGTCACGGATTTGTAGGCCCCGCCCGGCAGCGCGCCCAGCTCCAGCACCACGCGGTTCACCTCGCGCACGCGGTTGGTGAGCGCCACGCTGATCTTGTCGGCCCGGCCCCAGTCGCGCGGGCCTTTCAGCAGGCAGGGATGGGCATAGGTGCGGCCGTCGCCCTGCACGCCCACGCTCTCGATGGGAAGCACTTCGCCTTCCAGCCCTTCCGCGGCCAGCAGAGCCTGTATCTTTGCGGTTACCTTGCCGTCCACGGTCCTGCCGGCTTCGCGGTTGCACAGCAAACGAACGCCCAGTCCCGGTCCCGGAAAGGGATGTCGCCAAATCAGTTTTTCGGGGATGCCCAGGAGCAGGCCCAGTTCGCGCACCTCGTCCTTGTAAAGGTCCGCCAGCGGTTCCACCACCAGGCCCTTTTCCAGAAGCTCCATGATGGCGCCCACCCGGTTATGGTGGGTCTTGATGACGGCGGAGTTCTTGGTGGCGCCGCTTTCGATGGTATCCGGGTAGATGGTTCCCTGGGCCAGCAGCCACTCCGCGGGATCCAGGTGCAAGGCGCCCAAGGCGTCGTCCTTCACGGTCAGGAAGGTGTCGCCGATGGCCTTGCGCTTTTGTTCGGGCGCATACACGCCTTCCAGGGCCTTGAGGAAATCGCCCGTGGCGTCCCGCACCTTGAGGTTGCGGAAGCCTTCCCGGTTCATGAACTCCAGCACGTCCGCGCTTTCGTTCTTGCGCATCAGGCCGTTGTCGATGTGCAGGCCCAGCACGCGCTCCGGTCCCAGCGCCCGGTTCAACAGGGCGAAGGCCACGGTGGAATCGACTCCGCCGGAGACCAGCAGGAACACTTTGCGTCCCGCGCATTGCTTGCGCAGTTTTTCCTCCAGGGATCCCACGTAGTCGGCCACCTTCCATTCGAACTTGCAGCCGCACAGGGCCAGGAAGTTCTTGAAGATGATCATGCCTTCTTCGGAGTGGGTCACTTCGGGGTGGAACTGCAGGCCGTAGATTTTCCTGGTTTCATCGGCCACGGCGGCCAGATCGCAATCCACGGTGAAGCCGATACGGTGGAAGCCCTGGGGCAATTTCTTCACTTCATCGCCATGGCTCATCCACACGACGGACGATTCCGACATTCCGGCGAAGAGGGGATGGCTGCGATCGGGATGGATTTCCGCGGGACCGAATTCGTGCACGTCGCCGCGTTCGACCTCGCCGCCCAGCTTATAGCTGATCAACTGATGCCCGTAGCAAAGCCCCAGGATGGGCAGTCCGGATTCCAGCACGGAGTCGCTGACCGTGGGCGCATCCGTATCGTAAACGGAGGAGGGCCCGCCCGAAAAAATCAGTCCGGAAAAGCCCTTCAAATGGGCCGCATCGCTGTGGGCGGGGAGCACTTCCGAATACACTCCCAATTGCCGGATGCGGCGGGCTATCAAGTGGGTATACTGCCCGCCTAAATCGATGACTCCGACTTTTTCCATAGGATTAGACAATATAGAAAGGGGGCGAGCAATGGAGGCTGGCATCCGGATGCCCAAAGGCATTCGGATGGGGTCGAGCCGCCATTCCACCGAAAAGACCGAATGTGGAATTGGTGTGTCCGCTGCGGGCGAAGAGTTTCGACCCTGGGCAGACGGCAGTGGTAGCGGTCAAGCGGGTGGCTCACGGCCCCTAGGGCCGTTCGCGGGCGTTCGGAGCCGCTTCATTGGAGTCTTAATAAAAGAACCGCGGGGCAACTTTAGGCGGGATTATTGAGGATGGAGGAATATGGAAGCGTTTCGTCGGGCGACGGGCGTCGGGCGTCGGGCGTCGGGCGAAAAAACCGGGGAGCGCCCTGAAATAGGGCAGCAGACGGTTTTTTCTTAGGGGCTAAATGGTGCGGAAAAAGTTTTACGCCCGACGCCCGACGCCCGACGAAATCTCGCTGACGGAGCGCTTCGTCTCAATCCCAGCCGCTCTCGTTCGCTAGGGTTTTCCTTCGGTCCCGGAGAGTTGCCTCGCCACCTCGACCAACGTCTTCACTCCCCATCCCGTCCCGCCCGGCTTGTAATACTTCCAGGGGGCGGTGGTGAAGGCGGTGCCGGCGATGTCCCAGTGGGACCAGGCCGTTTTGGCGGGAACGAACTCCTGGAGGAACAGGGCCGCGGTGATGGCGCCGGCTTCCTGCTTGCCCACGTTTTTCATGTCCGCCACGGGATCGTCCAGGTACTCGCGGTATTCCTCTTCCAGGGGCAGGTTGCAGAATTTCTCGCCCGCATTGTCCGCGGCTTTGAACATGGTCTGGATGAATCCGGCATCGTTGCTGAACATGCCCGCCATGGACGGGCCGATGGCGCGCACGATGGCGCCGGTCAACGTGGCCAGATCGATGATATGGGTCGCGCCCAATTCGCCCGCTTCCGCCAATCCGTCGGTGAGCACCAGGCGGCCTTCCGCGTCCGTGTTGTCCACCATGATGGTCTTGCCGTTCTTGGCGGTGAAGATGTCTCCCGGGAGCACGGCCGCGTTGCCGGGGCGGTTCTCCGCCAGGCACAGGACCGCGCTGACCTTGATGGGCAGTTTCAATGTGGCGATGGCGCACAGGGCGCTGAGGACGGTGGCGGCTCCGGCCATGTCGCATTTCATTTCCCACATGCCCTGGCTGGGCTTGATGCTGATGCCGCCGGTATCGAAGGTGATGCCCTTGCCCACCATGACCAGGTGCGGGGCTCCTTTTTTCGATTTCCCGCCGGCGTATCCCAAGGTCACCATGCGGGGCGGCCGGTCGGAGCCTTTGCCCACGGTCCACAGGCCGAGGAATCCTTCGCTGCGGAGTTTCTTTTCATCGCGGACCTTGATGGTCAGGCCGAATTCCTTGGCAGCCCTGCGGGCGTATTGGCTGAAATCCTCCGGATCGAGCGCGGAACCCGGCTCGTTCACCAGGTCGCGGCACAGATTGATCTGGCGGCATATGGCTTCCGCCTCTTCGAGGGCGGCGGCATTGCGTTTCATGGCCTCGCCTGAGGAGAGCAGAATCGTTTCCCCGTTTCCGTTCTTTTCCGGTTTCTTCTCGGACTTGTATTTTCTGAAATCGTAGGAGGAGATGATGAAGCCTTCGCACAAGGCGCGGAATTCCCGGGCCTGCATCAGGTCCGCGGCCACGGCCAGGCGGGGCAGGGAACGGCTCTTCTGCCATTCCCCGATGCGGGACGCGGCCAGGCGGATGCGGTCTTCGCGATTCAGACCTTTTTTCTGGGGCAGCTGGAATACGCAAACCAACAGGTCCCCGGCGACGAACAATTCCATGGAATCGCTCAATACCTTGGAAGCCTGGTTTTTTAGAATGGCCTGAACCTGGTTTTGGAGCCCGGAACGGTCCTTGGGCAGGGAGCCCATCAGTTTTTCCTGTTCCGCCAGAAGTACCAGAGCGGGGAGTCCCTCAGTACGGGATTTTTCAATTGCTTCCAAAAGCAGTTTCATGGGGGCCCCAAATTGGAATTTTCAGAAAAAATACAACGAAAAGCCAAGGCAATAACCCGAATTGTTGAATTAGAGGTTCTCAGGTGAAAACAGGTTCCAATTATCTGGTGTACAATTTGCTTTTGTAAAGATTAGGCTGTAATGAGCATGGTAAAATACAACAAAAGATGACAAAACCAGCATTTGTCTATTTTATTTGTCAATTATTGACATTTCAGGATTGAGGCAATGAAAGATTTCACGGTTCATCAGGCGCGCATCATGGCAGCCCTAACGGAAATCAGCAAGCTCTTCAGCTCTTCCTTGGATTACAAGGAAGTGGCGCACCAGTGTTTGCGGACTTTGTCCGAGACCCTGGACCTGGAGCGGGGCACGCTGCTAATGCCTACGACGGATAGAAAATGCCTGGTCATCAAGGCCAGCGTCGGGTTCAGCCCGGAGGAAATCCGCAGTTCCGTATATAAGATAGGCGAGGACTTCGTCGGCCGGGTATTCAGCAACTGCCTGCCCATGGCCCTTCCCGATGCCGATGAGGTTCCGGGCGTTCCCATCCCCAAGGAAAAGGATCCTGACTTCAACCTCTACCGGATCGGCTTCATAGCCGTTCCCGTGGTGCTGGATTCGCGTCCCATCGGCGTCATCACCGCCCACCGCACTTCGCGCAGCACCACCATGGTGGACGAAGACATCAAGGTGATGAAGATCGTGGGATCTCTCCTCTCCCAGACCCTCCGTATCGCGGAGATGATCCGCGAAGAGAACTCGAAACTCGTTCAGGAGAACAAGGAGCTCCACGCGGAGCTTGAGGAACGCTTCAATCCGGACAACCTGATCAGCAATTCCTCCGCCATGGCCAAGACCCTGGCCATGGTCAAGCGCGTCGCGGGCACGGATGCATCCGTGCTGTTGCGCGGCGAGAGCGGCACGGGAAAGACCCTGCTCGCCCGTTCCATCCATTATACCAGCCAGCGCCAGAAGGCCCCTTTTGTCATCGTCAACTGCGCGGCCCTGCCTTCCGGTCTTATCGAAAGCGAGCTGTTCGGCCATGAGAAGGGCGCCTTTACGGGAGCCCTCAACCAGCGTATCGGCCGTTTCGAGGCCGCCGACGGCGGCACCATTTTTCTGGACGAAATCGGCGAGATCCCCCTAGAGACCCAGGCCAAGTTGCTGAGCGTGATCCAGGACGGCACCTTCGAGCGCGTGGGCTCCTCCAAGACCATGACCGCGGACGTCCGGCTCATCTGCGCCACCAACGCCAACCTTGAGCAATTGGTGCGCGATAAGCTCTTCCGCGAAGACCTCTACTATCGTCTGATGGTGGTGCCCATCAACGTGCCGCCCCTGCGCAGCCGCAGGGAGGACGTGCTGCCCCTGGCATCGTACTTCCTCAAGAAGTTCACCACCAAGTACAACAAGCGGATTTCCATTTCCCGCGAAGTGATGGAATTCCTGGAAGGCTATCCCTGGCCCGGCAACGTGCGCGAACTGGAGAACACCATCGAGCGCACCGTGGTGCTGGCGGGAAGCGAGGCGCTCACCGCCAAGGACATTCCCATCCTGAATTCGATGGTGGAAACGCCGGAGCCGGTTGCGGCGCCCGTCGCCACCAACGGCGTGGTGACCTTCTCCCCTCTAAGCCGGAGGTCCAAGGAACGGCAATTGTATGAGCGGGTTCCCTTGCGGGAAAAGGATATCCGCGAAGCCATGCACAATGCGGGTGGCATCCAGACCCACGCGGCGCGCATGCTGGGGGTTTCCCTGCGGCAGTTGCGGTACGCCTTGAGCCGGTTCGGGATCAAAGCGACAGAATTCAAGTATTGAAGGGAAACCGCTCCGGGGGAACCCCGGAGCGGCCCTCGGCCGGCGACTTGGACCTCAGGGCCCGGTAGAAGCCCGAAATTCCCGGGCCCGCGGTTTTCACCGGCAGCGATTTGCCTTGAGCGTTGAACAATCCGGCCTCAGCCGGAGTCCCCTTTCCATCCGGCCGGCTCCCGCCCATGCGATGGAAGGCCGGTGTCGGGAAACGGGCCTGCGACAATAGCGTTTTTTCCTTTCCACCGCTCTTCGCCCCCATGGCCGTGGCGGCCGAAATGGCGATGACCTTTTCATAGGTTTCGTGGTTCGACATGGTTCCGGTGATGAAAAGCGTATCCGACGCATCCGGTTGCACCGTGATCGGGAAGGCCGCCGTGCCGCCGATCAGATCCTTGACCTCCTGGATTCCGGCCTTCGCCCGGTAGAGGCAGACGGTGGCTCCTTCCGTTCCCGATACCACTATGGTCTGGCTTCCGGTCCCGATCTCGAACGGATGGGCGATTGCCAGGGGAGCGGGTTGATCGGTGTAGATCTGCAAGGAGGGATCGCCGAAAAGGATCAAGGCGTTGCTGACCCAGGGACCGGTTTTGGGATACTTGTCGATCATTTTCATGCACCCGCTGATGGCCACGCCGCCGTAGGTCTTCTTGATGTTGTCCGGATATTTCTGGGCCAGCACGTCCGCCTGTTCCTTGAGCGCGACGTACGGTTCGTACCAGGGCGTGAGAATGGCGGCCATGAAGGCCCCGACGAATCCGGCGTCCGGTTTTTTCAGGAGCGCCTCGCCCAGGCAGTCCGCGTTGGCATTGAAGG
Organism: Fibrobacterota bacterium; assembly: GCA_028287505.1. GTDB lineage: Bacteria > Fibrobacterota > Fibrobacteria > UBA11236 > UBA11236 > Chersky-265. The sequence goes on from JAQBPN010000018.1 coordinate 35,444, forward strand.
TTCCCGGGTTGCAGGCGGAGGTGAAGTTGAACGGATACCTGCCTTTATTGGTCATCTTCCCGACGCTGATCAGGTTCAGGTTGACGATGGACGTGTTGTCGCCATGGCTGGCGTTGAAGTGGACCCCGATGCCGGCGTTGACGGCGGCAATCAGCTTGTTCTCATCGGCGGATGCGTCGTAATCGCTGATGCTGTTCGTGATCGCGGGATAGCGGAAAGCCTTCAGATCCTTCACGATATAGTCGACGGCGGCGATGTCGTCCGTTTCGGTTTTGTCCGACCCGGCGAAACCGTTTTTGAGCCAGGAGTCCTTCGCGGTGAGCGTCCTTTCATACAGGAGGGTTTTGTCGACCTGGGCCTGGATGTCGCGCGGCTCCTTGCCGGAAAACCTCCCGACCAGCATTTCCGGATAGGCGTCGTTCCCTTCGACGCATCCATAGGCATTGTCCGACGGCCCTTGATCATCCTTGGTCGGGCCGCCGTTGGTAAGACTCGGCACCTTGTCCCAATCGCCCACCAAAAGCAGATAGCGCGTGCCCTTGGTGCGATATCGGTCCGCGACAAAGGTCTTGATGGCGGCCGCATCGCCTATCTGGGCCACGTCCACCAGTTCCGTTTTCATCCCCTTCTTGTTCTTCCAGGTTACGAACGGTTTCATGGCGTCCAGGAAGTTTTTGTGCGAAACGATGAGCATGCCGCCGCTCTCGTCCGCCGGGTGGTAATGGGTCTTTTCCCCCACCGATCCCGTTTTTCCGGACCTTTCCTTTTCGTTGAGACCCGGCTCCAGGGAAGGAACAATCCTCACGGTGATGGAGGTGAAAACCCGCAGCTTCTTGCTTTTGAAATCGTACTGGAAGGGTTGGAAATAAACCACGTTGGCCCGGACCCCGCCGGCGATATAAGGCGAGCCCAGATAGGCGCTGGTTTGCGGGAACCGCCGCCCGGACGCATAGGCCGCGCCGAATTCGAAGGGGACGTCTTGCGGATGGACGTTCCTCAAGATCATCCCTTTGGACGGCGCGATGGGATTCGCATCCACGTCCTTGAATTCGAAGGACGTGATTTCGAAATCCATTCTGGATCTGTCCGGAATGACAATGCTTTGGGAGACTTGGGGAACGTCCGGATCCCCTTTTTCCCCGGTATACTCCGCATCGTTCAAGAGGATGCGGCTGCATCGGACCCCATTGACGTCCAAGGGCCGGATCGAATAGTCCGTATCGCCCATGGAAAAGCCGACGCGGATTTCCGAAGGCCCCGCTTCCAGGACTTTGACGGTGTATTCCGCGAAAGCGGCGCAGGCAGCCGCTTGCAACAGCAGGCAGGAACGGTAAAGCATCGAGGCGGGGTATTTCATGCCATCTCCCGGGTTGAAAACCGATGACCGTGACGCTTCGAATCTAGCCGTAGAGGCAGGCAGGGGTGCCGGATTCCCGGGACTTGCCTTCCGTTTTCGAGTAGCGATTGCTACGCGGTTTTCCCCCCGGGCCGCGGGCCGGCGGCGGTTTTCCTATTTTTGGGGCATGTCCGATTTGTCCCGGTTGACCGGTGTGGGCCCCAAGCGGGAGAAGATCCTGGCGGAAGCCGGCATTTCCACCCTGCGCGACCTCATTTACCATTTGCCCCGCCGCTACATCGACCGCACCAAATTCACGCCCATCGCGGAATTGGCGGTGGGGAAGGATGCCATCTTCCCGGCCACGGTCATCTCTCTTTCCGTGGTGCAGACGCGCATGATGGTGGAAGTGGAGGACGCCAGCGGAACGGTCGAGCTCGTTTTCTTCAACGGCGTGCAATTCCTGCGCAGCCGTTTCTTCGAAGGCCAGAAACTGCTGGTGGCCGGGGTCCCCAGCTTCTTCCGGGACCTCCAGATGGTGCATCCGGAGTTCGAAGCCATCAAGGAAGGCCAGGAAATCAAGGGCGAGGTATTGCCCCGGTATCCGCTCACCATGGACATGTCCGAGGCCCATGTCGAGCACAAGTTCCTCCAGCGCATCGCCCTGGAGGCCTTGCAAGGATTCTCCTTTTCCGATGCGGTTCCGGAAGCGCACCGGTCGGATCTGCAACTGTTGCCGGAAGCCGAATTGCTGCGCAGCCTGCACAAGCCTCCCACCGCGGAGGAGATTCCCACCCTGCGGCGGCAACTCAAGGTGCGGGAGCTTTTGCCATTGTCCATGCGGCTGGAAGCCATCAAGCTGGAGCGGAAAAAAGTGGGCAAGCCGTGGCCTTCATCGGCGGCCCTCAAGCAAAAGCTGCGCGAGGGTTTGCCGTTCACGCTCACCGCGGGGCAAAGCGAGGCGGTAGAGGCGATCAGCAACTGCCAGGCCCAGGCCGGGCAATTCTGCGGGATGCTGATGGGGGACGTGGGTTCGGGAAAAACCGTGGTGGCCATGCTCGTCGCCGCGAACGTTCTGGAAGCCCAGGGACAGGTGGCCCTGATGGCGCCGACGGAGATCCTGGCGGCCCAGCATTACCAGACCCTGGCTCCCTTCCTGGCCAAAGCGGATATCCGCGCCGGACTCCTGACGGGGGATACACCCAAGGCGGATCGGGAGGCTTTGGTCGCGGATCTGGCGTCCGGAAAACTCCGCTTCGTGGTGGGAACCCACGCCCTGTATTCCGGGGACGTGAAGTTCCGGGAACTCGGCCTGGCGGTCATCGATGAGCAGCATCGCTTCGGCGTGCAGCAACGGCTGGCCTTGTCCGCCAAGGGCGGGCATCCGGACATCCTCTACATGTCGGCCACGCCCATCCCGCGCACCCTGGCGCAGACCGTGTTCGGCGATCTGGAAACCTTCGTCCTGAAAGACAAACCCGCGGGACGGCTTCCCGTGAAGACGCGCCTGGTCCAGCCGGAAAAGCGCAAGGACATGCTGGGTTTCCTGGTCAAGGAAGCCTTGGGCGGCAATCAGGTGTTCTGGGTGGTGCCGCAAATCGGCGCCAAGGCGGAAACCTCCGCGGCCTCGAGCAAGGCCGCCAAGGCGGCCGCCGAAGACCCGGACATTTTCGTCCCCGCCGGCAAGCGGCCGGAGGAGGATATCGCGAGCGTGGACAAGATCAAATCGGAGCTGGCCGCTTTTTCATCGGAATGGAAAATCGGGATCGTGCACGGCAAGCTGCCCCCGGACAAGAAGGAAGCCGCGCTGACCGCGTTCCGCAAGGGCGAACTGCATGTGCTGGTGGCCACCACCGTGATCGAAGTGGGCGTGGACGTGCCCCAGGCCAACCTGATGGTGATCGAAAGCCCGGACCGGTTCGGCGTGGCGCAATTGCATCAGCTGCGCGGCCGCACGGGCCGCGGTTCGGCCCAGGCCTGGTGTTTCCTGTCCATCCCGGACCGGGAATGGCCACCGGAAACCTACGAACGCATCGCCGGCTTCGCGGAAACCACGGACGGGTTCAAGATCGCGGAGATGGATCTGCGCTCGCGCGGGACCGGTAACCTGGAGGGTACGGATCAGAGCGGATACGGGGGCTTGCGTTTCACGGATTTGCTCGAAGACTTCGAATTGACCCAGGAGGTGAGGCGGTATGCTGAGGCCAAAGTTGGAGCGACTTAGGAAGAGTTGCGGAGTTGGCGGCAAGGCGACTTCGTTAGCGGGATTTCGTCGGGCGTCGGGCGTCGGGCGTAAAACTTTTTCCGCACCCTTTCACCTCTAAGAAAAACCGTCCGCTGTGCGAAATCTCAAGGCACTCCCCGGTTTTTTTCGCCCGACGCCCGACGCCCGACGCCCGACGAAACGCCCCTCCAACCCTCCGCACTCAATAATCCCGCCCCAAAATCCCCCCCGGCAGGCCCATTTCCATGGCCCCGCGGCCGGGAAAGCCCGGTCCAAAAGTGTTATATTTGCCCTCCGATGCCTAAAAGAACCGACCTCCACAAGATCATGCTCATCGGAAGCGGGCCCATCGTCATCGGCCAGGCTTGCGAATTCGACTATTCAGGGACCCAGGCCTGCAAGGCCCTCAAAGAAGAAGGCTACCAGGTCGTTCTCATCAATTCCAATCCCGCCACCATCATGACCGATCCCGGCCTGGCGGACGCCACCTACATCGAGCCCATCACCTGGGAGATGTGCGAGAAGATCATCGCCAAGGAAAGGCCGGACGCGCTCCTGCCCACCCTGGGCGGTCAGACCGGCCTGAATACCGCGGTGGAGCTGGCCAAGCGCGGCATCCTGGCGAAGTACGGCGTGGAAATGATCGGCGCCAATCTGGAAGCCATCGAGAAGGCGGAGTCCCGCCAGCAGTTCAAAGTGGCCATGGAGAAGATCGGCATCGAGTCGGCGCGCTCCTACGTGGCGCGGACCATCGAGGAGGCCCGGGAAGGCAAGGAAAAGATCGGTCTGCCCTTGGTCATCCGCCCGGCTTTCACCATGGGCGGCGCCGGCGGCGGCTTCGCGTATACGGAAGAAGAGTTCGAGCGCATCGCGGCCAGCGGACTCTCCTTAAGCCCCATTTCGGAAATCCTCATCGAGGAATCCATGGTGGGCTGGAAAGAGTTCGAGATGGAGGTCATGCGCGACAAGGCCGACAACGTTGTGATCATCTGCTCCATCGAGAACCTGGACGCCATGGGCATCCATACGGGCGATTCCATCACCGTGGCTCCTGCGCAGACCCTGACGGACAAGGAATACCAGCGCATGCGGGATGCGTCCATAGCCTGCATCCGCGAGATAGGCGTGGAGACCGGCGGATCCAACGTCCAGTTCGCCGTGAACCCGGCGGACGGGCGCATGATCATCATCGAGATGAATCCACGCGTGTCCCGCAGCTCGGCCCTGGCCAGCAAGGCGACGGGTTTCCCCATCGCCAAGATCGCGGCCAAGCTCGCCATCGGCTATACCCTGGACGAATTGCTCAACGACATCACCCGGGTCACGCCCGCCTGCTTCGAGCCCACCATCGACTACGTGGTGACCAAGATCCCCAGGTTCACCTTCGAAAAGTTTCCGCAAGCCGAACCCATTCTGGGCACCCAGATGAAATCCGTGGGCGAGGCCATGGCCATCGGCCGCAGCTTCAAGGAGTCCCTGCAGAAGGCCATGCGCTCGATGGAAATCGATCGCTACGGCTTGGGCGCGGACGGCAAGAAGGAGATTCCGGATTCCGAGCTCGAAGCCAACCTCAGCTTCCGCAAGCCGGGCATCAATCGCGTGCTTTCCGTGCGGCGCGGCTTCGAACTGGGCTGGAGCGTGGAAAAGCTGCATGAGCTCAGCAAGATCGATCCCTGGTTCCTGAACCAGATGATGGATCTGGTCCGCTTCGAGAAGGAAAAGCTCGCGGGAAAGACTCTCGAAACCCTGCCCAAGGCCCTCATGAAACAGGCCAAGCAATGGGGCTATTCCGATTACCAACTGGGCTTCCTGCTCAAGACTACCGAGAATGCCGTGCGTATCAAGCGCAAGGCGGACGGCATCATCCCCGTCTACAAGACCGTGGATACCTGCGCGGCCGAGTTCAAGGCCTTCACGCCCTATCATTACTCGACCTATGAGGAAGAGAACGAATCCATCCGTTCGCCGCGGAAAAAAGTGCTCATCGTCGGCGGCGGTCCCAACCGCATCGGCCAGGGCATCGAGTTCGACTACGCCTGCTGCCAGGCCTCCTTCGCCCTGCAGGAAGAGGGCTACGAGTCCATCATGGTCAATTCCAATCCGGAAACCGTGAGCACGGATTACGATACGTCCGACAAACTTTATTTCGAACCGCTCACGCGGGAGGATATCCTCAACATCGTGGAGCTGGAGCAGCCGGACGGCATCATCCTCCAGTTCGGCGGGCAGACCCCGCTCAAGCTGGCCAAGGCCCTGGAAGCCGCCAAGGCTCCGATCATCGGGACCTCACCCACGTCCATCGACATCGCGGAAGACCGCAAGCTCTTCGCGGAAATGGTCGAGCGCCTGGGTCTGAGGCAGCCGCCCAACGGCATTGCGACCAATGTCGCCGAAGCCGTGACCATCGCCGATCGCATCACCTATCCCGTGCTCCTCCGTCCTTCCTTCGTGCTGGGCGGCCGCGCCATGATGATCGTCTATGGCCGCGAAGAACTCGAGCGGTACATGGCCACGGCCGTGGAGGCCTCGCCGGAACGCCCGGTCCTGGTCGACAAGTTCCTGGATTCCGCCATGGAAGTGGACGTGGACGCCGTGTCCGACGGCAAGACCGTGGTGGTGGCCGGCATCATGCAGCATATCGAAGAGGCCGGCATCCATTCCGGCGATTCCGCGTGCATCCTGCCTCCGCAGGATCTGTCGCCCCGGACTCTGCGGGAGCTGGAACGCCAGACCATCGCCATGGCCAAGGAACTCAAGGTCATCGGATTGATGAACGTGCAATACGCCCTCAAGGACGAACTCGTCTATATCCTCGAGGTCAATCCCCGCGGCAGCCGCACGGTGCCTTTCGTCAGCAAGACCATCGGCACCCAGCTCACCAAGCTGGCCACCAAGGTCATGATCGGCCGCACCCTGGAGGATCTGGGCTTCACGGAAAGCCAGATGCCCCCGTACGTGGCCGTCAAGGAAAGCGTGTTCCCCTTCGCCAAGTTCCACGGGGTGGATACCCTCCTCAGCCCCGAGATGAAATCCACCGGCGAGGTGATGGGCATCGATCGCAGCTTCGGCAAGGCGTTCGCCAAGGCCCAGATGGGCGCCGGCAATTCCCTGCCCAAAGAAGGCAAGGTCTTCATCTCCGTGAACGAACGGGACAAGGAGAAGGTGGTGCCCATGGCCCGCAGGCTGCATGGATTGGGCTTCGAAATCATGGCCACCTCCGGCACCGCCCGCATCCTGGAAGCCAACAAGATCCCCAGCAAGGTGGTCAAGAAGGTTTCCGAAGGGCACCCGAACGTGGCCGAGCTGATCGCCCGGAAGGAATTCTCCCTCATCATCAATACCCCCTTGGGCAAGACCTCCAAGGACGACGATGGCGTCATCCGCAAGGCCGCGCTGCTGGCGCAGATACCTTATACCACCACCCTGTCCGCGGCCGAAGCGGCGGTGGAGGCCATCGACGCGCTGCGCCAAGGCGAGTTGGATATCTGCTCGCTGCAGGAGTACTACCGACTGGCGGGCATTCCGGAGGTCATAGGCTTGGTCCAACTGCCGGCCACAGCCTGAGTCGAAACGCCACGGATATATAAACTCCGCGCTATCAACCCCGAAAACGTTTACAACAGTAAACGCGCTCGCCAAAGACGAAGAGTCTTCCGGCCGCTTCTCGCTTAAATTACCTAAATCGAGCGCATCGTATGCGCTTTTGAGAGCAGGATCGGCGAAAAACGAGGGCGCGCCCGAGGCGAGACGACGCGTCAACTCAAGATGCAATTGCTGCGCAGATACATACATCGGACGGAGGGGAATTATGAAAGCTGAGAAAGTATTTCATCCGACAGTATGGCTATTGCCGTTGCTGGTGATTTTGGGATTGCCGCAAGCGGCGAAGGCGGCTTTCACGTATCCGAATTGCCCGGACCTGACCGCCGCGGATTTCAAGGACGTCATCCTCGTCAATCAGGCCAAGGATCCCACCCTGAACGAACCCACCAGCATGACGATTGCCAAGGACGGGCGGGTCTTCTTTACTGAGCGGGCCTTGGGGAACATCAAGATGATCGATCTGGACGGTTCCATCAAGTTGCTGGGGAATTTCAAGGTTTACAATGGGCACGAAAACGGAATGCGCTACGTGACCGTGGATCCGGATTTCGCGGCCAACCGGTGGATCTACGTGTTGATGTCGCCGCTCACGCCCCAGGTCAACCGCCTGGCGCGCATGAAGCTGAAGGCGGATTGGACCATCGATATGGCCACGGTGAAAGTGATCCTGGACCTGCCCTGGACCTACGATACGGGCCATCAGGGCGGAGCCATCGCCTGGGACAATTTCGGCGCTATGTATCTGACCGCCGGGAACAACAAATTCAACGTCGACAATTTCAACGTGACGAACGAGAGCGTGTTCATGGAGGACAACGGACAGGGCACGGCCAACACCAATGACTTCCGCGGCAAGATCCTGCATATCAAGCCGCTTCCGTTTCCCGACGCCGAAACCCCTGCGCCGGGCGCGGGCCGGACCTACGGTATACCTGCCGGCAACCTGCGGGAGTTCTATACCGCGAAGGGATTGTACGGCGCGGCGGATCAAGCGAAAATCCTCCCGGAAATCTATACCATGGGCCATCGCAATCCTTATACGGTGAGCTTCGATCCGTACACGGGCTATCTCTCCTGGGGCGACGTGGGAGCCGATGCCGGGACGGCCCAAGCGGACCGCGGCCCGGCCGGCGTCGATGAGTTCAACCTGGTCCGCCAGCCCGGTTTCATGGGCTGGCCGTATTTCTCCGGAGCGAACCTTCCCTACACGAAGTGGGATTACGTGAACGGCAAAAGCCTGAACCAGACCTGGGACGTGAACGGGGCTGTCAACACTTCCATCAACAATACCGGGGTCGCCAAGCTGCCGCCGGCCCAACCGGCCATCCTGTGGGAAAGCCATCAGAAGAACATTTCGCCCTTCTTCCTGGAGGGAGGCGGCGCCGCGTCCATGACCGGCCCCATCTATCATTACGACGGCAGCAATCCTTCCACCCGGAAGCTGCCGCCGCACTTCGACGGCAAGTGGCTGGTCGGGGATTTCACCAAGGATTGGGTGAAGGTCGCGACCCTGTCCGCGGATTTCACCAAGGTCACGGACCTGCAGAGTTTCCCCGGCGGCATCCCGGGCCAATACCGCATCCTGAACCTGCAAATCGGACCCGACGGCGCATTCTACTATCTGAACTACGCGGGTTGGGGCTCGACCTCGCCTCAGACGCGCATCGGCCGCCTGGAATACACCGGCTCTTGCCGGCCGTCCACTCCGGTTCCCCAACTGCCCAGCGCCCTGGGTCGGCCATCCCCGCCTTACGCCCGGTTGAGCGCGCCGGACATCGCGGGCGGATCCTATATCGTTCCCGAAGGGTACAGCGGCGCGGAGGCTTTCGACATCGCCGGCCGATTGGTGTTCCGGAAGGTGCTGGATGAAACCGGGTCGGACCGCATCCTCCGGACACCTGAGGCGAAGGGCAAGGGGCTGCTCCGCATCCGGTTTTTCCGCTAGGGCCGGTACCTCAGCAAAAACAAGCCGGGACGGAATCGCGTGCGCGATGACGGCGTATCCTTGAGGCCGGCCGGGTCCAGGCTTTTCCCGCTCATATCATAAATCCCGTCCGCTTGGGAAAGCTGCGGGAGATCGGTCACGGAAAGGACGGCGGCCAAGCGCTGCAAGGATGTGGCGGGGGCCGTCATCAGGTTGTAAACGGATTTTCCGAAGAAGTCCAAGGTGGAGTCGATACCGCCGGGTCCGCCCGGATGCGGACAATGGCAACTGGCCTGGAAGGTCAGCACCGCCGCGCTGATGCCCATGTGGATGGCCCTGGCCTTGACCGCCGAGGCTCCGAAGGACGGCAGGAAAGGGACCTGCGTGTTGGGGTTGCGCAGGGAATCCCCGCCGTCGGGCACTAATGGATCCGCGGAACATTGCACAGCCACCACCGGTACGTCCCCGGGATTGATCCACGTTGTATCGAGCACGCCCCCCGAGAGCGAGAGGACGCCGTTGAACTTCGAACTGTATCCGGGATTGCCGCTATTGCCTTCGATGCCTCCGTCCAATGCGCCTGCATCCACATAAGGAGGAATTTCCCCGGTCTTGTCCAGATAGGCCGTGAACAGGGCCGCGTAGGCTCCCGCCGAGCAGCCTCCCACATATATGAAATTGGTGTCGACGCCGTACTGGGCCGCATTCTTCCGGAAGAAACGGATTGCGGCCCGCGCGTCCTGGGTGGCCATGAATCCGGGCGTGGCGAAATTCTTGGGGCTGAACGTGCCTCCCACTCCCAAGCGGTATTCGATGGATGCCGCCACGAACCCGCGCTTGGCGAATTGTTGCGCCGTGCCGGTCTCGTCCCCGCGTCCGCCGCCCTGCATCCAACCTCCGTGCATGAAGAGGACCAAGGGGCGCTTGGTGCAGGCGTCCCCGGAGGGTTGGAAGATGTTCATCAACAGGTTTTCCACCCGGTTGGCGAAGAGCGGATTCTTGTTCTGGCCGAACTGGACGTTGTCCGTTTCCGCCACGTTTGGGAATACCTGCAGACGGAACCGGTTGGCCGGTTCCAGGCAGGACGGGCCGGCGGAAAAAACGGTTGAAACAAAGAGCAGCGGAACGAGCCATGGCTTCATGATGCACCCGGTTGGAGGTACCGGTAATCTAACCCGGCCCACAATCCTTGCAAGGAAATTCCCGATGCCATTTCCGAATTTGCATGAATAAGGCCTTTTTTAAGCGCATGCGGTGACGCGGACGGCTTAAGTTCGTACAATACTTTACCGTGAAACAGTCCATCCCAGGCAGTCTTCTACCCCTCGTTTCCCTGGTTTCGCTCCTCCTGGGCGGATGCGTCTATTTCAACACCTATTACAACGCGGACAAGGCCTATTCCCAGGCCATGCGGCTGCGGGAAAAACGCATCGATAAGAACCCGGAGGACACCCTGCTGGTGTCCCCGGAGGAAAAGCTCAAGCTGGAACGGGCCATCGCAAAATCCTCGAAGGTCCTGGAGCTCTATCCGGAGAAAAAAAAATACCAGCCCAAGGCCCTGTTCCTGATAGGGGAGAGCTACCTGGCCCTTGGGGAATATTCCAAGGCAATCCTCAAGTACGAAGAGCTGGCGCGCTTCTATCCGGACGCCCGGGAAATGCCCACGGCGGATTTCCATCATGCCAAATGCCTGTTCCTCAACGGCCAGTATCTCGCGGCCCGGCCCGCCCTGGAAAAGGTGATAAACTCATCTCCATCGCCGGATTTCCGGGTGGAGGCCATGGCCTACCTGGCGAAGCTTGAGTTGGAGAACAATTCCCCCGAGGCCGCCTTGGATCTGTATGAAAAGCTGCTGAAGGATCAGGCCCGCACTCCCGAAGCGCGCGCCACCGCGCATTTCGAGGCGGCCAAGCTCGCCTTCGGCCTGAAACAATGGCAACGGGCCCGCGGACATGCCAAGGACCAGGATATCAAGAGCCTTCCCACCAAGTTGCGCTATCGCTGCGGAATGCTGGCGGCGGAGTGCCTGTACAATCTGGGCAAGGTTTCCGACGGCATCGGCGAGTTGGAAGGGATGAAGAAAAACCGCCTCTACTTCGCCTCCGTTCCGGAAATCGATCTTAAGCTGGCCCAGGGATTCTTCCTGCTCAACAAACCGGAAAAAGCGGTGGAGCTGCTTTCCGGGATTCCCAAGTCCGCGCCCAAGACCGCGTATTCGGCCGAGGCCTTCTATCGCCTGGGGGATCACGAATTGCGCGACCTCAAGAATGAAAAGCAGGCCAAGGTCTTTTTCGATTCCGCGGCGGCGGCCGGTTCCCTGTTCGAGTACGGCCAATTGGCCGCCGAGCGGGCCGCGGCGCTGGCCCGCCTGGCGGACCTCCGCCGGTCCACGGATACCACCGCCAAGGAAACCCACTACCGGGATTTCATGATCGCGGAGCTTTTCCTCTTCCGCCTGGAAACCGTCGACAGCGCGCTGGGCCATCTCGACAAAATCGTCCAGGACCCGCGCCAGGATTCCAGCCATACCATGCGGGCGGCATACGCGCGGGCGTTCATCCAGGAGGAATTCAAGCAGTCCAAGCCCATCGGCGACTCCTTGTACCGTTTCGTCCTTGAGAAGTATCCCAATACCGAATATGCCAAACAGGCCGAACGCAATCTGGGTTTGAAGCCATCGGTGCAGACCGAAGAGGATAAGGCCCACAAGCTTTTCCTGGAGGCCGAGACGGCGCGCTTCGGGGGCGGGGACATCCGCGGGGCGGTCATCCCGGCCTACGCCAAAGTGGTGTCCGAACATCCCACCACCCGCGAGGCGGCCAAGGCCCAGTTCGTCATCGCCATGCTCTACGAGCAGAATGCCCACGGGGAGGAACAGGTCGCCGGCAGCCTCGACTCCGCCATCGGCGCGTTCCAGACGGTGCGGGAGCGTTACGCCGGCACTCCTTATGGAGACGCCGCGGAGTCCAAGCTCGCCGCCGCCGGCATCAAGCCCAGACCCAAAACACCGGTCGCCCCTGCCGCCCATGCGGCTCCTGCTCCCGTTGCATCCCCGGCGCCGGGCGCTGCCGCCAAACCCGGCCCCGCCGTTGCGGCGCCCGGCTCGGGTTCCCCGGCACCTGCCGCCGTTCCCACGCCTGCTCCGGGAACGCCTGCGGCCGTCCCTTCCACGCCCGCCGCAATGCCCGGTGAGCACCATCGCGGCGCCGGCCGCCACCCCGGCGAAAGCCAGCCTGCAACCCCCGAGACCTCTTCCACGGCGGATACTTCCGGCTACCAGTCCGAAGAGAAGCCCAAGGAAGAGCTCGACAACGATTACGAAAACGTTGACCAATACTGATCCAAAAAGGCCGGCCCTCCTGGTCGTCTCCCTGTTGCTGGGCGCTTGCGCGATCCATCCCGGTCCGGCCCGGCCGGGATACGATCGGGACATGGGACAGCACCCGGATGAGACCCGTGAGCGCGAAGAAGGTTTTACGGAAAAGGGAATGGTGTCCTATTACGCGGACAAATTCCACGGCCGCAGGACCGCCAGCGGACAGATTTTCGACAAGAACGCCATGACGGCGGCCCATCGTTCCCTGCCCTTCGGCACCAAGCTGCAAGTCACCAATCTGGACAACGGAAAAAGCGTAGTAGTGGTGGTGAACGATCGCGGCCCATACGCCGCCAACCGTATCCTGGATGTTTCCCCCGCCGCCGCCCGTAAACTGGGCCTGATCGGCAAAGGGACCGTCAAAGCGACGATAGTCGTCCAATAAGACTAAACTGATCTACTCCCTGTTCGTCGGGCGTCGGGCGTACGGCATCTCTGCCGTCAAAAGCTACGCGCCTAGGCGTCGGGCGAAAAAAACCAAGATTAAGATCGCGATGTATCCATTCAGCTGGAGATCTTGCTCTTTTCGCCCGACGCCCGACGCCCGACGCCCGACGAAGATTGTACAGACCCCGGAGACATCCTTTGCACTCGTCTTCTGTGCTTCTGACCCTTCCAGGTGAACTCCCCGAAGCTTCCCGCCACCACGGCCGCGATAATCAACGGGATGTGCACCAGGCTCGTGGCCGGAAAATGCCGCATCAATTCAGGCTTGCTGAACAATCCGGCTCCCTTCCGCATCACCAGCCAATCGGTCCCGATTTTGACGGCCCAACTGGCCAGCCCGGCCCATAGGAACCCGCGGTTGAACGCGCCGGCCAGAATGCACAGGGGAATGGAAGCGTAATAGGCGAAGATGCCCGCCAGGAAAGCGGTTTGCTTGGGCTGGTACAGGCTGGTTTTGCTCGCCCAGCGTTTCCGCTGTTCCCAGAACTGTTCCAGGTTCAGGGGCGGTTCGGTCTGCACCTGGCTTTCCGGTTTTATGGAATATCGGATGCGCCATTTACCCAGCTTATGGATGGCCTGGATCAGGAAATCGTCGTCGCCGCTGACGATGTCGGTGGCGAATCCCGCCGACTGGTCGTAAACCTTGCGGCGGTAGGAGATATTGTTGGCGTTGCCATGCACGGGGAAACGCAGGCCGATAAGCGCCGCCGCCACAACCCCATGGGACAGGAAATCCAGGGCCTGGATGCCCGTTCCGGGCATTTCCTTTTCAATAGGGTAATAGGTGGTCAGGCCCAGCACCAATCCCGTGTCCTCGCCGTATTCCGAGACCAAAGTGGAGATCCAGGCGGGGGACATGATGCAATCGGCGTCCGTGGTGACGATGATTTCCCCGGTCGCTTTTTGCAAACCCCGGCTCAGGGCGTATTTCTTGGGGCTGAAGCCGGTGGCGGTTTCGGTCAGGGTGACGGGATCGAACCGCCCCGGCCAGACAGCCGCGTATTCCCGGAGGATGTCCGGGGTGGCATCGTCGGAGCGGTCGTCCACGACGATGATTTGCAGCTTGGACATGTCGTAATCCTGGATCCGGAGGCAATCGAGGCATTTCCTGATGCGGGACTCCTCATTGCGGGCGGCGATGAGGACCGTGACCGTAGGCAACAGTTTCGTGGGCGGAATGGGCGGGGCCGAGGCAAGCCGGTTCAAACCCTTCAGGAGGTTCCGATTGAGATAGGCATAGATGGAATTGGCGAGTCCCAAAAAGATCAAAATAGTGGGAAAAAGCATTGGGTTGGCCATCTGTGTGCGTAGAAGGCTGTTTCATCACCCTAATCGCCCACCAAATATACACGAATCCTGTATTCCTGATTGTTGGCGCCGAAGTGGCCTTCGGCATAAATCGGGACCGCGCTTCGCGCCCGCGCCTCGCGGCGGGTCCGGCGCCAACGATCAACAATGGCGCTACCGCGCCAATTGGGGCTTGGAAACCCAAAGCCCCAAACCACGCGCTTTGCGCATGGTTGTTGACTTGACGGAATTGCCCCAATTTACCTACTTTAAACCCCGTTTTGGTACTTTCTCTAAGTTCAACAGGTAATGAGCCAAAGGAGTTTATACTCCAAGGCCAAAGTGATGTTCTCCCGGAATTGCTGGAGCTTGGCTGCAGCGGCGAGTTGACTGCTAAAGTCAAATACGTACCGACCTTGACCCATCAACTGATGGATTTGTCGGTAAGGGGCTCCATCACCTTGGATTGCGGTCGTTGCTTGGACAAGCTTACGGGCGTGTTCGTGGTTAAACTGCGGCTGCTTGTCGAGAAAAAAGATAGCCAGGGATTGGAGTGGCAGGAGGACGAAGGGCTCGGAGTCGAGGAGTACATGGTCAAGATAGGACCGGACATCCAGGATATACCCCTGGAACACCTCATCGCCGAACAGATAATCCTCAACTACAATTTGAATCCCTTGCCTTCCCTTGACGAGAAGGACCGCTGCATCCAATGCGGCCGCCAGGCTTTCAAGGCGGAGGCCGCCCGCAGGGACAAGGAAAAGGTGGACCCTAGGTGGGAAAAGCTCCAGGCGCTGAAGAAGCCGGAGTCCGACCCCCCCAAGAGTCCATGACCGGAAGCGACGCGGGAGACCGCGTCTGGCCGCGGAAGACCGCGGTGGACAGCACGAAATTTTGACTGGAGTCGATCATGGCAGTACCTAAACGAAAAACCTCAACGGCCCGGCGCGACAAGCGCAAGACGCACTATAAGCTGAAGGCCCCGTCCACCACGAAATGCTCGCATTGCGGGCAGATCAAAATCTCCCATCGGGTCTGCTCCAATTGCGGATACTACGCTGGGGCGGAAGTCCGCCAGCCGGCCGAGTAGGCCCGCTCCATGATTAAGGTGGCCCTAGACGCCATGGGCGGCGACCATGCCCCCAAGGCTATAGTGGAAGGCGCCATCCTGGCCGCCAAGGAAAGCCAGGGAAAATACGTCATCGTTCTGACCGGTCCGGAAGACGTGGTGAAATCCACCTTGTCCTCTTTCGGCTATAACGGGGAAGGCATGGAAATCGTCCATGCCCCCGATCTGGTCGCCATGGACGATTCCCCCACCGCCGTTCTCAAGACCAAGCCCAATTCCGGTCTGGTCGCCTGCGTCAGCCTGCAGAAGGCCGGCAAGGTACAGGCCAGCATCAGCGCCGGCAATTCCGGGGCCATGATGGCCGCCTGCCTCATGATTCTCGGCCGGGTGGGCAACATGCCCCGCCCCGCCATCGCCTGCGATGTCCCGTCTTTCGGACAAAAGGTCACCTTGCTCGACTGCGGCGCCAATGTCGATGAAAAGGCGCCCACCCTGGTGGCCTTTGGAATCTGCGGCAGCATCTACTCCGAGACCATGCTGGGGCGCAAGAACCCGAAGGTCGGCCTGCTCAATATGGGCGAAGAGGAAAAGAAGGGGACGGAAGTCCTCCAGGAAGCCCATCAGCTCCTCAAACAGGCGCCCATCAATTTCATCGGGAACGTGGAAGGCCGCGATATCATGAAGGGTGAAGCCGACGTGATCGTGACCGGCGGTTATACCGGCAACGTCGTCCTCAAGCTGATGGAGGGCTTCTACGAATACCACCTCAAGACCTTCGGCAAAATCGACAGCCCGGAAGGCAAACAGTTCCACATGGACTGGGACTACGCCAATTTCGGCGCCGCCATGCTCCTGGGCCTCAAGGGCACGGGACTCATCACGCACGGGCGCGCCAACGCCAAAGTGATCAAGAACGGACTCGACCTCGCCTACCGGTTGGCTTCCAACCAGGTTTCCGAGAAGATTGCCGCCAAGCTGAGCCAGGTGGCCTGATGGGCGCGGTCGTCCGCGGCATCGGGATCTACCACCCCGAGACGGTCCTCACCAATTCCGATATCGAAAAAATCGTCGAGACCACGGACGAGTGGATCACCACCCGCACCGGCATCAAACAGCGTTATATCCTGCCCAAAGGATCCAAGCTGAAGGCTTCGGATTTCGGATCCTACGCGGCGATGGCCGCCCTGGAAAAGGCCGGCCTGACCCCCGGGGACATCGACGGCATCATTTGCGCCAACATCAATCCGGACAAGCAATTCCCGGCCACGGCCTGTTTCATCCAGGCCAAGATCGGCGCCAAGAAAGCATTCGCCTTCGACGTCACCGCCGCCTGCGCCGGATTCGTCTACGCCGCGAACATGGCCGCCCTCCTGATCGATTCAGGACAATGCCGGAACATCCTGGTCATCGGGTCCGAGATTCTCAGCCCGGTGCTGGATTGGACCGATCGCAACACCTGCATCCTGTTCGGCGACGCCGCGGGAGCGGTGGTTTTCAGCGCGGGCCCCAAGGAACGGGGCATCCTGCTGTCGCAATTGAAAAGCGACGGAACCCAGTCCGAAGTCCTCTACCTGAACCTCTCCGGCGACGAAGGCCGGCGCGGCATGTTCATGGACGGCAAGCAGGTTTTCAAGGCCGCCGTCACCGAGATCACGGACATCGTGCGCTCCACGGTGGCCAAGGGCGGATATGCCGTCAAGGATCTGGACTTGCTGGTGATGCACCAGGCCAACGTCCGCATCATCGGCGCCATCGCCGACAAGCTGGAGCTGCCGCCGGAAAAGGTCGTCATCAACGTCGACCGCTTCGGAAACACCTCTTCCGCTTCCATTCCCCTCGCGCTTCATGAAGCGGACGGCCAAGGCCGTCTCAAGCCCGGCATGCTCGTGGCCCTCGCCGCCGTCGGTGGCGGCATGAGCTGGGGCTGCAACCTGATGCGCTGGTAATCACCCTTCAATCATCCACAAGGTTCATCGATGACCCGTAGAATCCTGTTATTCCCCGGCCAAGGCTCCCAGTACGTGGGCATGGGCAAGAAACTGGCCGAAACCTTCGCGCCCGCCAGGCTCCTGCTCGATCAGGCGAACTCGGTACTGGGTTTCGATCTGGCCGACATCCTGTTCAATGGTCCCGAGGATCGCCTCACGCGTACGGATATCACCCAGCCCGCCATTTTCACGGTCTCCATGATGGCGATGGAAGCGGTGAAACAGGAGGGCGTCGCATTCGACTATGTGGCCGGACATTCCCTTGGCGAATACTCGGCTTTGTGCGCCGCCGGAGCGTTCAGCTTCGAAGCGGGATTGGCCGTCGTCCGCTTGCGCGGCCAATTGATGGCCCAAGCGGGAGACAAGAGCCCCGGATCCATGGCCGCCATTCTGGGCCTGGAAACGGACAAGCTGGAATCCGTGCTCAAGGACGCGGCGGGCGCGGGAATCGTCGTGGCCGCGAATTACAACAGCCCGTCGCAAATCGTGATCTCCGGTTCCGTGTCCGGAGTGCAGGCGGCCGCCAAACTGGCCGAAGCCGCGGGCGCGAAAAAAGTGGTCATGCTCGCGGTGAGCGGGGCCTTCCACTCGCCCTTGATGGAGTTCGCCGTTCCCGGTCTCAGGGAAGGCCTGGCCAAGGTCGCCATCCAGGCGCCCAAAGTGCCTTTGATAAGCAACGTGGAAGCCAAGCCCGTAACCGATGCGGAGGCCATCCGCGGCCTGCTGCTCCGCCAGCTCACCTCGCCGGTGCGTTGGGTGGAGTCCATGCAGAACGCCTTGGCGTTGGACGCGAAGGAAGCCCTGGAAGTGGGCCCCGGAAAGGTGCTGATGGGCCTGGCCCGCGGCATCAGCCGCGATATGAAAGTCACCCCGGTGGAAAACCCGGAAGATTTGAAGGGTAAGGCCGCATGAGCGATCTGCAGGGACAAACCGCCATCGTGACCGGCGCCAGCCGCGGCCTGGGCTATGCCATCGCCGAGAGGCTCGCCAAATCCGGAGCCAAGGTCCATTTGCTGGCGCGCAACCTGGCCGGCGTGGAAGAAGCGGCCGCCAAGATAGCCGCCGCCACCGGCGCCTCTACCAAGGCCTGGTCGGCGGACGTGGGCGATTCGGAATCGCTGAGCGCCGCATTCTCGGCCATCCAGAAGGAATCCCCCGTCATCGAGATTCTGGTCAACAACGCCGGAATCACCCGGGACGGATTGCTGATGCGCATGAAGGACGAGGATTTCGACGAGGTGGTGCGCATCAACCTCCGCTCGGTATTCCTGGGGACCCGCGCGGTCCTGCGCGGCATGGTCAAGCAGAAATACGGCCGCATCATCAATCTCACTTCCATCGTGGGAGTGCATGGTCAGGCCGGGCAGGCGAACTATTCGGCTTCCAAGGCCGGCATCATCGGATTCACCAAGAGCTGCGCCAAGGAAGTGGCCTCGCGTTCCATCACCTGCAACGCGGTGGCGCCCGGCTTCATCGACTCGGACATGACCAAGGTGCTCACCGAGGATCAGAAAACCGGCATCCTGACGAGCATCCCCATGGGGCGCATGGGCGATCCGGCGGAAGTGGCCGCCCTGGTGGCTTTCCTGGCTTCGAAAGAGGCGGGTTACCTCACCGGCCAGGTTTTCAGTATAGACGGCGGCATGGGTATATAGGCATCTCGCTTCAGAGTTGCTTCGCAACTCCACGCTCGATGCAGGAAAGGATTTATAGGCGCCTTGCTTCGGAGTTGCTTTGCAACTCCACGCTCAGCGCGGCATGGGGATCTAGGCATCTCGCTCCTGAGTTGCTTCGCAACTCAACGCTCGATGCTTTTAAGGGATTTATAGGCATCTTGTTTCGGAGTCGGTTCGCAACTCCACGCTTGGTGCGGGAATGGTCAATTGGGCGCCTTGCTTCGGGTTGGCATTGCAACTCTGCTCTTGGTGCTTTCAAAGGTCGTTTTTCGCGGAATTTAGAGGTTTGTGGGCCCGTGAAGGGCCCTCCACTCGTACGGTTTAGATTATATTTACCCCTACCTATTTAAGGAGAATTGAATGTCAGAGGATATCCATCAGAAAATCACCAAGGTCATCGTCGAGAAGCTGGGAGTCTCCGAAGATCAGGTGAAGCCTGAAGCCGCTTTTATCGACGACTTGGGAGCCGATTCCCTGGATCAGGTTGAATTGGTGATGGCGCTGGAAGACGAGTTCGATATCGAAATCCCGGACGAAGAAGCCGAGAAGCTGAAGAAAGTCAGCGACGTCATCGCCTACGTCACCTCCAAGGCTTAACCCCCGTATTCAAAAACAGGATGCAGGCGCTATTTCCCGTGGATAGTGCCTTACCCCTTTGATGCTCTTCGGATTTCTCCGCAAACTGTTCAAGGGAGGGCGCAAAGAGCCGTCCTTATCCGAATTGGAAAGGATTCTGGGATACCGTTTCCAGGACAATGATCTCCTGATCACGTCCCTTTCCCACCGCTCCTTCGTAAACAGCCAGCGTACGGAAAAGAAGATGGAATCCAACGAACGGTTGGAATTCCTGGGCGACGCCGTCCTGAACATCATCGTTACCGACTACCTCTACCGGGAATATCCGGACAAGGAGGAAGGCCGGATGTCCAAGATGAAATCCCTGGTGGTGAGCTCCCGCGTACTCGGTCTTTGCGCCGATACCTGGAAGCTCGGGGAATTCATCCTGCTGAGCCGATCGGAAGAGAAATCAGGCGGCCGCAAGCGCCTGAGCATTCTCGCGGACGCGTATGAAGCCGTGATCGGAGCCGTCTACCTGGACGGCGGTCTGGAGTCGGCCCGCAAGCTCATCCACAGTTCCCTGATGTCCATCATGGACGAGGTGCTGGACGACGAGGAGTTGGCGAATTACAAAAGCAAACTGCTCGAATATACCCAGTCCCGCGGGATGGGAATCCCCTCCTACGACGTTTTGCAGGAAACCGGTCCGGAGCATCAGAAAAGCTTCGTGGTGGGCGTCTATGTGCAGAACCAGGAATGGGGTCGCGGCAGCGGCAATTCCAAAAAGAGCGCGGAACAGGCAGGGGCCCGGGTGGCCCTGACCAATATGTTCGCCGACAAGGAAAAAGAGAAGGAAAAGGAAAAAGAAAAAGAAAAGGGCGCGTCCGGTACCGGCGTTTCCCGGGATCGAGCCGGCGAGGACTCCCACGGCCCACGCTGAGGGGGTGGAGTCGATAAGGGCCCAAGTCGCCCTGGCCCGGCTTTTCCACTTTGGGATATTGTTCCCGTACCGCCGCTTCAAATGCCGCGGCAAATTCTATGCACTGGCGAATACTCGATAGCGGCCCCCTGGATGCGGGGCATTCCGGGGCCGAAAACATGGCCATCGACGAGGCCATCCTGGCCGAGGTCGAATCCGGCCGTTCCTTGCCCACCCTCCGCGTCTATGGCTGGTCGCCCGCCTGCATCAGCCTGGGCCATTCCCAGAAGGCCGCCCAGGAACTCGACCTGGACCGCGTGCGGGACCTGGGATACGATATCGTTGTGAGGCCCACGGGGGGCAGGGCCGTCCTGCACATCGATGAATTGACCTATTCCATCATCGCTTCTCCGGATGCGGAGGATTGGTGTTCCACCCAGGCGATTTCCTACCGGACCATTTCCCAGGCCGTGGCCCAGGCCCTGGCGGAAGCGGGATTCGGCGTGTCCCTGGACAGAGGCTATCCCGTGGAAAGGCCGCAGGCCCTGAGGGCCATGACTCCCTGCTTTTCCTCCACGGCCCGTTCGGAAGTGGTCTGGGGCGACCGGAAAGTGGTCGGTTCCGCGCAGCGGCGCCTGCGGGGCGCGTTCCTGCAACATGGATCCATCCTGGTTTCCAAAAGCCACCGCACCCTGGTGGACTGCCTGAACCTGGACCCGGAGAAACGCGCGCGATACCTGGAAATCCTGGACCGGAACGCGGTATCCTTGGAAGAAGCGCTGGGACGCGAGTTGAGGTGGGAGGATATGGCGAAGGCATTCGAAGGACGATTTATCCAAGCGTTGGGGATCGATTCAGCGTACGGCGGACTGAATAAGAGCGAAGCGGAAAGAGTTGCGGAGTTGAGTGGGGAGAAGGCCAGACACAGCGAGCTGTTGATGGAGATCACGTCGGGCGTCGGGCGTCGGGCGTCGGGCGCGAAGAGGTGAGGTATATTCTTCGTATGGAAGAGAATACTCAAGGCTACAAACTGCTGCTTGCGTGGCAAAGAGCGATAGAGTTGGTTCCTCAGGTTTATCTATTAACCAAAAAATTCCCTTCGGACGAATTGTATGGAATCACAAGCCAGATTCGCCGGGCAATGGTTTCAGTCCCCGCGAATATTGCGGAGGGTCAGGGTCGACGTCACCCCAAAGAGTTTTTGAATTTTCTCTCAATTGCCAGGGGTAGTCTGGCTGAAGTGGATACCCTGCTTATAGTTTCATGTAAACTTGGATACGTGGATGAAGCAGCTACGAAGAAAATCGAATCCCAGATAATTCGAATTCGCCAACTTCTGCAAAAATTAATGCAAAGTATCATAGAGCCAAGTAACGCAGGGCATAGTGGCAGAGGGCTTTCAACGCCCGACGCCCGACGCCCGACGCCCGACGAGATGCATCCATAATGCTCGAAGTCTCAAATCTCTCCGTCGCATTCAAGTCCGATCAAGGCTTCGTCCCCGTGACCCACAACATCGGTTTCAGTCTCGAGGCCGGGGCTACGCTCGGCATAGTGGGGGAGTCCGGGAGCGGGAAGTCCGTGACGTCCATGGCGGTGATGGGTTTGCTGCCCAAGCGTAGCGCCAGGGTTACGGCCGACAGGTTGTCCTTCGCGGGCCGGGATATGTTGAAGCTGTCGGCCGGGGAGTGGAGGGGATTGCGCGGCAAGGACATCGCCATGGTGTTCCAGGATCCGATGACCAGTCTCAATCCCCTGATGCGTTGCGGGGAACAGATTGCGGAAGCGATCCGGTTCCACCAGGGCAAGGGCCGGCATGAGGCCAGGATGGACGCCATCGGGCTGCTGGACCGCATGGGAATTCCCAATCCCGAGCGGCGGGTCGAGGCATTCCCGTTCGAATTGTCCGGAGGCATGCGCCAGCGCGTCATGATCGCCATGGCGCTCTCGTGCCGCCCCAAGCTGCTCATCGCGGACGAGCCGACCACGGCCCTGGACGTGACCATCCAGGCGCAGATCCTGAAGCTGATCCGCGAGTTGCAGAAGGACTATGGCATGGCGCTGATGCTGATCACCCATGACCTGGGCATCGTGCGGGACATGGTCGAAGAGCTGATCGTCATGTATGCCGGGCGCGTGGTGGAAAAGGGCCGCGCCGCCGATGTGCTCGACCATCCCACGCATCCTTATACTTTGGGTTTATTGCGATCCATTCCTTCCCTGTACCAAAAGGTACGGCGGCTCACGTCCATCGAAGGCGTGGTCCCCAAGCCCGCCGATGTGGTTCCCGGCTGCCGCTTCCATCCCCGCTGCTTCATGGCGGTGGACGCCTGCAGGCGAACGGAGCCGCTGCTTGAAGGCGATGGTTCTCAATGTTCCGCGTGTCTGCGCAGGATGGAACTAGTGGAAAGATCCATCCCGGTTTGATGATCCGTTAGCGGCCCACCCGCTCCCGCAAAAACATATTTTCATTAGGAACCCCAGCTGAAGGCTGCGGGTCAAACCTGTACTTTGGCACAGGAGCGACCATGCGGGACGGGCGCTGGATTAAGATACTGATCGAACGGGTGTTCCTGTTGGCTGCCTACCAGGTGTCCGCCACGCACATGTTCCGTTCCATCGCTCTCTACCCCTGGATGTTTTCCTGGCTGCGTTCCCGCGCCGCCGCGCGCAACCGGGTCAAGCCGGAATACGATGTCATCCTGACTTGCAACTACTCCCCTTGGTCCAGGTATTCCGGAGGCGGGCAAAAGTCCGTGCATATGCTGGCCGGGGAAATGACGCGCCAGGGTTTGAAGGTGGCCGCCGTGTACAGCAAGGCGCCCTGGGAATCCATCGCGCCTCACGCGGAAACGATTTACGATGAACGCTGGGCCGGATTTTTCGCGGTGCGTCCCGGCGTCAGTTCTCCATTGCGCTTCCTGAACGGCATCCTCTTCTATTTCAAGGTCCGTTCGCTCTCGTCCCGGAAGACGGTCCTGCACGGGAACGGAGACGAAGCCAGCCTGCTCTGGTTGATCCGCGATAAGCGGAAGTTCGTCTACACCAACCGCTACCCCGAGTTCCCGGCATTCCTTTCCGGCCGCGATTGGACCCGGGCGCGCACCTGGATGGCGATCTTTTTCCGGGAACCGCGCTTCGTCGCCATGGCCATGGGGCTTCGCAACGCGGACAAGGTCACCGTCACCAGCGGCTACTCATTGGTGGAAGCGCGGAAAGCCTTCGGGCTGGATCCGGCGCGCATGGCGGTTGTCCATAACGGAGTGGATCCGGTTTTTCTGGAAATGCCCATGGTAGCGGGCGAGGGCAAAGGCGTGCTTTTCTTCGGGCGCCTCACCCGCGCGAAAGGTCCCGATCTGGCCCTGGAAGCCTATGCGCGCCTGCCGGCGGACTTGCGGAAAGCGCATCCCCTCCGGTACATCGGCGTGGGCCCCATCCAGGCCGAGCTCGAGGCCAGAATCAAAGCGTTGGGACTGGCGCAGGTGGAATTCCTGGGTTGGAAGACCGGCGCGGATTTGGCCCGGGCCATCGTTTCAAGCGGAGCGGTCTGTCTTCCCAGCCGGGAGGAATCCTTCGGCAATTCCGTGGTGGAGGCCCTGGCCTTGGGGCAAATCCTGATCAGCACGCGGGCCGGATCCATTCCGGAAGTGGCCGGTCCCTGGGGCCACCTCGTCCCATCGGACGATCCGGAGGCGCTGGCCTCCCGCCTGGAGAAGGAGCTGCGGAAAGGGACGACCTGGATGGAGCGGTGCGGGCAACGGGAGTTCATCCGCGCCCGGTACAGTTGGGGCCGGTCCTCGCTTTGCTACCGGGCCATCTACTTCCCGATCAAGATCGCCAAGGTCCGCAGACCGATCGGGCAATCGCTCCTCGTCGGATAGTATATTTCCCTTGATGGGGCAAGACGCGCGCGACACCGCAGCCGGAACCGGAACGCTGAAAAGCGCCGATGCGCCGGATACGCCATTGCTGCAAGTCGAAGGCTTGCGGGTCGAATTCGGAAGCGGCAAGGACCGCGTGCAGGCCGTGCGGGACGTGGGTTTCCGCATCGCCAGGAATTCCACCCTCGCTTTGGTGGGGGAGAGCGGCAGCGGCAAGACCACGGTGGGGCGCGCCATCATCCGGCTCTTGAAACCCGCGGCGGGGCGCATCATTTTCGATGGCACCGACCTCACCGCTTTCACCGGCTTGGGCGAATCCGGTTTCCGCCCCTTCCGCAAACGCATCCAGATGATTTTCCAGGATCCTTACTCGTCCCTGGATCCGCGCCTGTCCATCCGCGGCAGTCTCAAGGAAGCCCTGCAATTGGGCTTTCCTTCCCGGAAGGCGGAATGGGAGGACATCCTGGCGGAAAAGATGCGGCTGGTGGGATTGGCCCCGGACTATCTCAGCCGTTATCCCCATGAATTCTCGGGAGGCCAGCGCCAACGCATCGGAATCGCCCGGGCGCTTTGCGTAGAGCCGGAATTCCTGATCTGCGACGAACCGGTTTCCTCCCTGGACGTTTCCATCCAGGCGCAAATCCTCAACCTCCTGATGGACCTGCAGGAACGCCTGGGGCTCGCCTATCTCTTCATCTCCCATGACCTGCGCGTGGTCAAGCATATCGCCCGGGAAGTGGCGGTAATGCAGCGCGGCGAAATCGTCGAAATGAAGGAAACGGAGGAGCTGTACCGGGCCCCCGCCCATGCCTATACCCGCACCTTGCTGGAAGCCATACCCGGGCGCTGAATTCGCGCAACATTCGCTTTTAGGCGTTGTTCCCTGGCCGAAAAACCCTTATTTTCCCCCGCAAAGCCCGGCTCCCTTACGGTTTAAGCCGATTTTTTGTAAATTAGGCGCTTTCCAACGAGGGCATATTGACGAGTACCCAGACCGGGGCCATTCCATCCGGGCCCCTGATTGTCCAAGGCGACATGACCATCCTGCTGGAAGTCGCCCACCCGATTTACGCCGAAGCCAGGGATAGGATAGCCCCCTTCACCGAACTCCTGAAGAGTCCGGAACACATGCACACTTACGGCATCTCCCATCTGTCTTTGTGGAATGCCGCATCCTCCGGACACGACGCCAAGGAAGTCCTGGATACGCTCCGGAAATATTCCCGCTTCGAATTGCCGCATAACCTCGTCACCGAAGTCGAGACGTTCATGGAACGTTATGGCCAGGTGCGCATCCTCCGCGAGGACGGCAAGCTCATCCTGGAGACCATCGATCCCGCCTTGATGACGGAAATCCAGAACCATCGCCAGACCGCGCCCTTTATCGACCAGGTCCTGGACAGCCGCCGCGCAACCTTGTTCCCGCATACGCGCGGCATGGTGAAAATGGCCCTGACCAACATCGGCTTTCCCGCCGAGGATTTGGCCGGGTACGTAACCGGAGCGCCGTTGGAAGTCTCGGTCCGATCCACCACGCTGGAAGGCAAACCCCTGAACCTGCGCCAATACCAGCTGGACGCCGGCCAGGTTTTCCACGCGGGCGGCAGTGAAAAAGGCGGCTCGGGCGTGATCGTATTGCCCTGCGGAGCCGGTAAGACCCTGGTGGGCCTTGCCACCATGGCCAAGTGCTCGTGCCATACCCTGATATTGACCACCAACGTGACCGCGGCCCGCCAATGGATCCGGGAGATCCTGGACAAGACGACCTTGCTGGCCCACCAGGTGGCGGAATATACGGGCGACAACAAGCAGATAGCGCCCGTCACCGTGGCCACCTACCAGATCATCACCTATCGCAAGCGCCAGAGCGAAGACTTCCCGCATTTCGAAATCTTCCAGAAGAACAACTGGGGACTCATCATCTATGACGAGGTCCATCTGCTTCCGGCGCCCGTGTTCCGCATTTCCGCCGACATGCAGGCCACGCGCCGTCTGGGCCTCACCGCCACGCTCATCCGCGAAGACGGGCGCCAGAAGGACGTATTCTCGCTGATCGGCCCCAAGAAGTTCGAAGTCCCTTGGAAGGTGCTCGAGCAGCAGGGATGGATCGCGACCGCCACCTGCACGGAAATCCGGGTCAGCCTGCGCCCCGAGGACAAAATGGCCTACGCCATGGCGGACCTCCGCAAGAAGATGGCGCTGGCCGCTTCAAACCTCGAGAAATTCAAGGTCGTGAAAGAGCTGGTCGCGAAACACAAAACGGATCGCGTCCTCATCATCGGGCAATACCTGGAGCAGTTGGATGCGTTGTCCACCCTGCTCAAGGTTCCGCTCATCACGGGTGCGACGCCGAACTCGGAGCGCGAAGTGCTGTACAAGGAATTCCGCGACGGCAAAATCGAAACCCTGATGGTCTCCAAGGTCGGCAACTTCGCCGTGGACATCCCGGACGCCAACGTGCTGATCCAGGTCTCCGGCACCTTCGGAAGCCGGCAGGAAGAGGCCCAGCGCCTGGGCCGCGTGCTGCGCCCCAAATCCAACGGATCCATCGCCCATTTCTATACCATCATCACCAAGGACACCAAGGAGCAGGAGTTCGGGATGAACCGGCAACTGTTCCTGACCGAGCAAGGCTATTCCTACGCCATCGTGGACTGGAATCGCGCCGTGCTGGAGGAAAATCAGAAATGAAAAACAAAACCTGGTTCCTTACCGTACTGGCCGCGGCTTCGATGGCGGCGACGTCCGCCAATGCCGTGATCAAGGCGGAATACGCCCAGCTCGACAACGGGCTCAAGGTCATCCTGTTCCCGGATCGACAGTCGCCCACCGTGGCCTGCCGTCTCTTCTACGTTACCGGATCGGTCCATGAGAATTTCGAGAACAACGGTATCGCGCACCTTCTCGAGCACATGCTCTTCAAGGGCACCAAGAAGGTGGGCGTGACGGATCCCGAGAAGGACGCCGTCTACGTCAAGAAGATCGACGACGTGATGGCTCGCTACCGCAGTCTCACACCCGGTGACAGCGCCGAGGCCAGGACCCTGAAGCGCCGTTACGATTCCCTCATCACGGAAGAGCGCAAACTGCTCATCAAATATGAATTGTGGGAAGCCTATGAAAAGGCGGGAGGCACGGGACTCAATGCCTTCACATCGGATTTGATGACGGCGTACTTCGTCACCCTGCCCAAGAACAAGCTGGACCTGTTTCTTTGGCTCGAATCCGACCGCATGCAGAACGCCGTGCTGCGCGAGTTCTATTCCGAGCGGGACGTGGTCATGGAAGAGCGGCGCATGCGCGTCGAAGACAGCCCCACGGGCCGCTATTGGGAGAGTCTGATGGGCGTCTTCTACGAAGCCCATCCGTTCCGCCTGCCCACCATCGGCTATCCTTCCAACATCCGCAATCTCACGCGCGAGATGGCCGACGAGCATTACCGCAAATATTACAAGCCCAACAACGCCATCCTGGTCCTGGCCGGGGACATCGATATGGCTTCCGCGCTGGCGGACATCAAGAAATATTTCGGCGCCATCCCCCGCGGAGCCGAGTTCCCGCCCGTTGTGGTCGAAGAGCCCCAGCAGGCCGGCGAGAAGCGGATGACGGTTCTCAAGAACAACGCCAAGCCGCGCTACGACCTGATGTTCCATACTCCCGGTTTCGATCATCCGGATCTTTACGCCTTGGATATCGTGGAAGGCGTGCTTTCCGGAAAGAGCGGCCGCCTGTACCGCAAGCTGGTCAAGGATCTGAAGATCGCGCTCAACGCCAGCGGCGGCAACGGCCTGGACAAATACACCTCCAACTTCAGCGTCAGCGTGGACCTGGACGGTAGCGCCCCGCAATTGGACAAGGTGGAGAAGGCCGTTTGGGATGTGCTGTACGACCTGGGGCAGAAGCCCATCACCGATCGCGAATTGACCCGCGCCAAGAACCAGGTGGTGGCCCGGACCCTCAGGCAACTGCTGGACAAGGAAGAGCTGGCAACCGAGCTGGCCTTCTGGGAAATGCGCGGAGGCTGGGACTACATCAACAAGTTCCCGGATCGGGTGCAGCAGGTGACGGCCCAGCAGGTGCAGGACGTGTGCAAGAAATACTTCTATCGCAAGAATTCCACGGCCGGCGTGATCCTTCCCGAGGAAGAGGCGGCGCCCGCCAAATCCAAGTCCGCCAAATCCGCCAAGGGCGGAAGCGCCGGAGGGACCCCCAAGAGCGTCCCGGCCGCAACCACGGAAGGGGGTGCCCAGTGAACCGCTTGATGACCATCCAGACCCTGGCCCTGGCCGCCGCGGTTTCCCTGGCCGCCGGCAAGACGGCCACGACTCCCGGAAACGGAATCCCCGAGCACTATTCCAAGATCGTGTATCCGGATTTCACCTACAAGCCACCCTATCCCAAGGACTACCGCGTGGTCCTGGATCGCGGCGTGGTGGCGTATCTCATCCCCGACACCACCCTGGCCCTGATCCAGATGACCATCCTGTTCGGCCATCCCAATCTTCCCGCCAAACCCGCGGATGTGGCTTCGCTCAACCTGTATTCCTCCATGCTCAAGACCGGAGGCACCATCCGCTTCACGCCGGAGCAGCTGGAAGACAGCCTCGAGTTCGTGGCCGCCAGCCTGGGCGCCGGGATCGGGGATTTCCAGTCCGAGTTGGGCCTGGACGCGTTGAAGAAGGATGCCTACGCCTTGTACGATCTGATGCCGGAAGTGGCCTTGCAGCCGCGCCTGGATCCGGAAGTCTTCAAGGTGCAGAAGAAGGGCTACCTGGAGAACCTGCATCACCGCTACGATACCCCCAACGGCGTCATGGGCATCGCTTACGAGCACGTGATGTACGGAAGCCACCCGAGCAACTGGATGGCCACGGAAAAGGAGGTGGAGCCTCTTTCCACCGCCAAGCTCAAGCCCTGGATCGGAACCGGTTACTCGGTCAAGAACATGGTGATAGGCGTGGCGGGCCAATTCAACCGGGACGAGATGATCGCGCACCTGAACAAGCTCATCGCCAAGTTCCCGGAGACCTACAAGAACGGCGGCGATTCCATTCCGCCCTACCGGGGTCCGGATAGCGCCGGCGTCTACATCGTCGACAAACAGTTCACCCAGGCCACCATCAAGATGGGCGCCCCCGGCGTCAAGCGTCCCGATCCGGACTATTACCGGCTGGTTGTCGCCAGCTACGTGTTCGGCGACGGCGGATTCACTTCCCGCCTGATGGAAAAGGTGCGATCCAACGAAGGCCTTGCCTATGGCATCGACAGCGACGTGGGAAGCGACTACTATCGCCGCTCCACGGTGAGCGTGTCTCTGCAGACCAAGGTGGAAACCGGGGCCTATGCGGTCAAGCTGGTGCTGGCCGAAATGCGCCGCATGGCCAAGGACGGCATCACGGACGTGGAGCTGCAAAGGGCCAAGGACGGGCTCATCAAGAGCCTGCCCGCCCTTTTCGATACGCCTTCGTCGACCGCGCATATCTTCGCCCAGGGCGAGATCTGGAAGCGCAGCCCGGAACACTATCTTGAGTACATCGACACCATCAACAAGATGACCAAAGCCGAAGTGGAAACGGCTTTCCGGAAGTATTTCAATCCGGACTCCATGCGCATCCTGGTGGTGGGACCCAAAGATCAACTGATGAAACCGGACGAACGCAACCAGGCCGCGCTCTCGCAATTCGGCCCGGTGCGGGATCTTACCACGCAGGACATCGAGGCACGCAAGGCGCAAGGGAAATAACCATGACCAGAAGAGTCGTCATCACCGGAATGGGGACGGTCAATCCCCTTGGCCTTACCGTCGAAGAATACTGGCGGCGGCTCGCCCACGGCGAGTCCGGCATCGGAATCGTGAACCGGTTCGACAATTCCACCATGGCCACCCGCATCGGCGGACTCGTCCGCGACTTCGATCACATGACCTGGTTCAAGGATCAGAAGATGGCCCGCCGCCTCGACCGCGCCATCATCTATGCCCACGTGGCGGCTTGCCAGGCGATGGCGGATTCCGGCATCGAAGGCAAATACGATCCTGAGCGCGCGGGCGCGATCATCGCCACCGGCATGGGGGGCGTCAGCACTTTCGAATCCGACACCCGGGTCATGATCGAAAGGGGCCACAAGCGCGTTTCGCCCTTTTTCGTCCCCATGATCCTGCCCAACACGGTGTCGGCCTATTTCGCCATCGAGAACAACCTCCAGGGCCCCAACTATACCATCCTTTCGGCCTGCGCGAGCGCCAACCACAGCATGGGCGAAGCCTACGAGATCATCAAGCGCGGCACCGCCGACGTGATGTTCACGGGGGGCGCGGAATCGGCCATGTGCGAGGTCATCTACGCGGGTTTCGGGAACATGAAGGCCCTTTCCACCCGCAACGACGATCCCGCGGGCGCTTCGCGTCCGTTCGACAAGGGCCGCGACGGTTTCGTCATGGGCGAGGGCGGCGCCGTGATGGTGTTGGAAGAACTGGAACATGCCAAAGCGCGCGGCGCGCGCATCTATGCGGAGTTCGCCGGCTACGGAATGAGCTGCGACGCCCACCATATCACCGCCCCGTGTTCGGACGGCGCGGGGGGCTACCGCGCGATGCGCAATGCGCTCCAGTCCGCGCAAATGAATCCCGATGCCATCGATCTGGTGAATGCCCACGGCACCTCTACGCCCCTCGGCGATGCGGGTGAAACCATGGCCATCAAGCGCTGCTTCGGCGACCACGCGAAATCCAAGCTGCTGGTCCATTCCACCAAGTCCATGATCGGCCACGCCCTGGGCGCCGCCGGCGCCGTGGAAGCCGTGGCCCTGATGATGGCGCTGGTGCGCGGAGTGGTGCATCCGACCATCAACCAACAGGAGCCGGATCCGGAGTGCGATCTGAACTACGTGCCCAACGAGGCCGTGGAAAAGCGCGTCAACGCGGCGCTGTCGAACTCGTTCGGGTTCGGCGGGCACAACGCCACCCTGATCTTCAAGCGGTTCGGATGAAATCCGCCCCGGTCGCCCGAAAGCGCTTCCGGGTTCCCGGCCCCCATTGCCTCCTGGCCATCTTGGTGATTGGGGCCTCTTGGCTTCCCCTCCGGGCCGGCACGCCCACCGCGGCCGCTGCCTCCAGGCAAACCGTTCCTCCGGCGCCGGCCCCCGCCAGCGCGCCGGTCGCGGCCAAGCCCGCTCCCGCCCCGGCCAAGCCTGCGGCCCCGGCGGCCAAGCCCGCTTCGGCGGCAAAGCCCGCTCCGGCCGCCAAGCCGGCCGCGCCTGCGGTCGCAAAGGTGACACGCATCTCCGACACCCAGAAGGATTTCTGCAACCTGCTCTGGGGCTGCGCCCTTCCCGTCCCGGCGGGCTATTGTCCCGATCAATCCACGATCGCCAAGCCCAAGTTCACCTACGACAGCGCCCGCTGTCTGGAAGCCCGCACCCTGACGGCCCGCGGTGTGGGGCCTTCCCACCCCCTGATCGGATACAATCTCTATCGTTTCCTGGGCATGGAATACCGCGTCCTCTACACCGTTGAGGATGAACTGCCCATCAGCGAGGCCCGCTTGGCCTATCTGCTCGCGGACCTTCCCTTGTCGGCCCGCCTGGTAAGCCATTTCATGGACGAACCGTACACGGCGGAATACATCGACCCCCAGCGGACCCATTTCAAAGGCACCAAAGGCAAGCGGCTGAAGGGCGACGCGACCCTGATTTCCGGATCCTCGGACGAGAAGCGCCTGTTCTATTTCGGCTATGGCGTGGCCACGGTGGCGTGGTGGACCCTGCGGGGGCCGGCCCTGATGGATTTCTCCTACGCCCCCGCGCCCGGCAAGGACAAAGTGCTGAAGTACAAGATGAAGCTTCTGGTTTTTCCCGGGAACGGGGTCATCAACGGGATCATGAACCTGGGGCTGTTCAAGAAAGTGGTGCTGGGCAAGGTCAAGGAAGTCCTGAACGACATCACCGGCACCGCCCAGAAGCTGGCCGCCGGCGGCTCCGCGGAGATCCTGAAAAGCAAGGACTGGTCGGCGGAAGAAAAGCAGAAGATCGAAGCCTTTATGAGGCTGCCATGATGAGAAGAAATGTTTGAAGGAGTTTGGATGAAGTTTGAGAATTCAGATTCCATGGCAATGTTTCGTCGGGCGTCGGGCGTCGGGCGTCGGGCGAGAAAACCGAAGAGCGCTCTGAACAAGTTCGGAGCACGGTTTTCTCTTTTCTTCGCGCCCGACGCCCGACGCCGTCGGCTCCAAGGGAGCCGCACGCCCGACGAATCGTCGGTTCAAAGCACTGCAATACCCGAATCCGTCTCCGTTTCTACTTGCAGGTCTTCTCTGTGAACGACTCCGCGGTCCCCTCCGATCCCCTGGACAAATACGCTTTCAAGCTGACCGAGCATCGCCGCGAGCTGCTGAAAAAGGTGGTGGATCAGCGTGTCCGCCATTTCACCCTGGTGCTGGAGGATCTCAAGGATCCGCACAACATCAGCGCCGTCATCCGCACGAGCGAGGTCTTCGGGTTCCAGGACGTGCATGTCATTTCCGAAGTGAATCCCTACCGGGTGGGACGTTCCGTCCTCAAAGGCAGCTACAAATGGCTGGACATCTATTCCTACTCCAAGCGGGCGCGCTGCCTTCAGGGCCTGAAGGAGAAGGGCTACCGCATCGCGGTGGCGTCCACATCCCCGGAGTCGCTCCCCTTCGATGAAATCGATTTGGCCCATCCCACCGCGTTCTACCTGGGATCAGAGACCATCGGCAACCACCCGGACACCCTGGCCGCCGCCGACATCCGTTTCCGCATCCCCCAATACGGTCTTACGGAAAGCATGAACGTATCCGTATGCGCGGGAGTCCTCGTCTCGAACCTGGATCGCTGGCTCAAAGATCACGGCCGGGAAAATTTCCGACTCTCACCCGACGACCGCGCGGCCCTCCTGGCCGCCTTCTACGAACGAAGCGCCGT
>JAQBPN010000027.1 GCA_028287505.1 Fibrobacterota bacterium
AACGGGGTGGCGGTCGTCCCAAGGCGGCACCCTGCATTGGAACATCCTGCGCGTGGGCCTGACCCGGGCGCGGGCCCTGTTTTCCTATGACGAGGTGGAGGTACCCTCCCAGGTACCCAATCCGGAAATGCGGGACATGGAGGAGATTTCCATCGAAGGCGTTCCGGAAAGCAAGCTGCGGTGGGTGAACCGGGATTCCTCGGTGACGCTCCCGTTGGGTGATCTCCTGGAGACGGCGGATTCGGCCTGCGTCGGGAACTGCGGCAATCTGGAAAAGGTGCGGACGGAATGCCGCGTCATCCATTTCGATCCCTGCGCCGGGGTGGTGGGGGTGGCTTGCGGCATCCAGGACGACGGCGAAGGCAAGGATCGGATCCTGATCGGGGAGTACTATTTGATCCCAGCCAAATGAGGCGGTTTAAGAGCTGTGATGGCAGCCTGGGCTTTTGCGGAGACCATTGCGTTCTTGGCAATATTTCGTCGGGCGTCGGGCGAAAAGAAAAAACCAGGAAATATTGCCCCTGGTTTTTTCTTTTCTTAACGCCCGACGCCCAGGCGCGCTTCGCGCCGGGTCGCCCGACGCCCGACGAAATATTGCCAAAAAGCTCCCCAGCCTCAATCTCGTCTACCGTTACCTACCCGGCATTATTCTTAAGCAGCCACTCCGCGAAGCTCCGTTCGATGGAATCGAAAGACTCTCCGTTCTCGTTGCTGGCGATGACTTCGTCCCCGTGCACGATGCGGACGACGGCGTCCAGATCCACGGGAGCGGCCATGGAAGCGGGCGCGGCATTGCGGCCGGCGGCCTCGTCCACTTCCGCCAGCGCTTCCGCCAACGGTTTGTTCACCATTTCCACGGTGGCTTCCGCCCCGAACGGCTGGCCGGTGAGGCCCTGGATCATGTCCGGAAAGGTGCGCGCGTTCCCGGGCTTCCAATAATGCTCGGCCAGGTCCCGGCCGATGTTGGGATTGTCCACCAGGGCGCCGTCCCGCTTCAGGAAGAAACGCCGGGTCTGGTGCACGGCCATCTCGGCCAGCACGTAACCGTGGTAGTACGCGGAGGATTCTCCCGAAAGGAGATGGGGGACGCTCAGCACCGGGCGCGTGCCCTCATTCAGAAACTGGAGGTCCGCCTCGATGCGGCGCAGGGTCTTGATGACGTTGTCCGGGGTGAGGTCGGCTTCGGGCATTTCGTAGATGGCCTTTTCGGCGAAGCACACCGTGAGCATGGCCCGCAATGCGAACGCCTTGTAAGGATGCTTCTTGACGATGTTCTCGCGGATGAGATCCAGGGGCATGGGCAGGCCGCGCTCGTCGCGGGCGTAACGGACCAGCCATTCCGGGGTCTCGATGAAGCTGTCCAGGAACATGCTCTGGGTCTCCGCGAAGGCCACGGAAGTGGGCGCGTACTCCTGGGAAAAGCACGGAGACGGCATGAGGATGTTGCTGAAATGCGCCGCGTGCCCGCCCTCGTGGAACAGCGTCTCGGTGGCGCGATGGCCGCTTCCCACCTGGCCGGGGATGGCGTTGGCGGTGAAGTTGATGCGCGCCGGCAGGTATTCGCCGGCGTCCATGAAGCCGGGGATGGGGCCGTGCATGAAGCCGTTTTCGTATTTGCCCTTGCGGTCCAGCAGATCCAGGGTGAGCGTGGCGCCCCGGTACTTGATGCCGAGGGCGGTGAAGGAACGGCCCCATCGGCCCAGGGCCGTGCCGAATCCGAAGTAGGGATCCATCTGCGTGGTCACGTCGCCGGCGGTCAGGTAGAGAAAGTTCCAGGCTTCCCGGGCGGAGGGGCCGGACTTCGCGGTCAGGGCTTCCAGGGAGGCCTTGCACGCATCCCGGGTGCGCTTTTCCAGGTCGCCGAGGATGTCGAACAGGACGCGCTTGGAGAACCCTTCGTTGCGGGTGACCTTGTAGTCGTAATAATCCTCATAGCCCAGCATGCGGCCCAGCTTGTTCCGCTCCCGGACGATGTCCAGAAAGCCCTTGTCCAGCATTTCCCGTTCGATGGATTGCAGCCCGCGGTGGGCGGCCTTGCGCAGGGCCTCGTCCTGGGAGGTGCGCACGTACAGGCCCAGCCGGATGGAGCTGGCGGGCGTCGATTCCCCCGTGGCGGGATCGATGTAGCCCAGCTTCATGGCGCCGCGGGCTTCCTGGAGCCGGCCTTCCATTTCCACGATGCGGTTCGCCAGGGTCTTGGCCTCGGGATTTTCCATCGCATGCACGTCGAAAAAGCGCAGCCAGCCCTGCAGGCCGATGCGGTCGTCCGGAGAGAGGTCTGGTTTGGCCAGTTCCGTTCGCAAGGCGGGCAGGTACTTGGGATCGGAGATCCAGGATTGCAGGTGGATCTCCTTTTTTTCGAAGTCTCCGGGGACGCGGGAGGACAATCCCATCTTGTCCTTCCAGAAGGCGTCTTCCTTATCGAAATGGATGTTCAGGTAGGTCCGGTTCAGCTCCTGCAGGAGCGGGTTGACGGCGGCTTTTGGCGTTTTGGCGATCATATCCATTTCTCCCGAGGTAGGTGGGAAGATACAATTGTTGGAAAGGGAGTGCCCGCTTTTGGGGCGGAGGTTTCAGGGAGTCAGCAGACCGCTCGGCCGTATTTTTTTTCGGCATCCTGAAGGGAAGGGAATATCTCGAATAAGGAGGCGAGGT
The DNA here is from genome assembly GCA_028287505.1 of Fibrobacterota bacterium. Classification (GTDB taxonomy): domain Bacteria; phylum Fibrobacterota; class Fibrobacteria; order UBA11236; family UBA11236; genus Chersky-265. The sequence continues at coordinate 2,656 of JAQBPN010000027.1, forward strand.
GGGTCCCTTCCAGGACCTGCATAATCTGGGAAGGCACGTCGACCAGAACCATTTCCCGGGCGAGATTGCCAAGGGCCTTGTGCTGGACCGCCAAGGCGGCCAAGGCGGTGGAGTCGATGGAGTAGCAACCTTGCAGGCTCAGGAAAAGCTTGCCCTTGGCATGGGCCAGGGTGCGGTTGAAAATGGTACTCAACTTGGCGGCATTGTTGCCGGCCAGGTTTCCCGCCACGCGGAGGAATGTGTTGGTCCCTCCCACGCCGAGCGTGTAGTTGAGGTCTCCGAGAATCACATCCATGACGGGCATAAATCCAGTATACCTCCCGGCGATCCGGGAAGCGAGATAAAAAGATCGTCAGGTTTGGAATATCCGTTCCCGGGCCCGCAGTTGTTATCTTGCAGGGCGAAGCATGTGACGCGGAACACGCTCCGCGAGCCGGGGACGATATGTCCCCGGGCACTCGAAGCAAAACGTCCGGCCCGAAGTGGACCGGACGGTACACCGTGACCGGGCGGATGGAGACGGGGAAAGTTAATGGAAAACCTGAAGAACGGATTCATCGAGTTCATGTTGTCGGCCGGCGCCTTGCGCTTCGGGGACTTCACCACCAAAAGCGGACGCAAGACGCCCTACTTCATCAACACGGGAGCCTACGTGAAGGCATCCCAAATCCGGAAACTCGGGGAATTCTACGCCCAAGCCATCCGGTCCGCCTTCGGTCAGGAAGTGGACAATTTGTTCGGCCCCGCCTACAAAGGCATTCCCTTGGCCGTTACCGCGTCCATGGCCCTGCAGCAACTCTTCGATCAGGACGTAACCTACACCTTCAACCGCAAAGAACCCAAGGACCACGGGGAAGGCGGAACCCTCGTCGGTTATAATTACGCTTCCCGCGCGGCCTCGGACAAGCCCTGCAAGGTTGTGATTATCGAGGACGTGACCACGGCGGGAACGTCCATCCGGGAAAGCATGCCCCTGATTTCCCTGCCCGGGGTGGAACCGGTGGGGTTGGTGGTTTCCGTGGACCGGATGGAACGGGGCCAAGGGTCGCTACCGGCCCTCAAAGAGATTGAAAAGATCTACGGGTTGAAAACGACCGCCATCGTCACCTTGATGGATATCATGGCTTTCCTCGAGTCCGGGTCCGGGAGCCGTTTCCTGTCGGTGGATTCTGGCCTGCTCGAACGGATGAAGGCGTATGCGAAAGAGTACGGGGCCTGACGCCGGAATAAAAGGGACGCGAACCTTGCTATCTTCAGGGGCACGACCCCTGCACGATGAAACACCGAATCCTCATCATCGAAGACGAGCCGGCCATAGCCGACAATATCGTCTATGCCCTTGAAACCGAAGGGTTCCAATGCCTTTGGTGCGCCACCGGCGGCGAAGGACTGCGGGCCCTGGACGGGAAATTCGATCTCGCCGTGCTGGACGTGGGGCTTCCCGATATCAGCGGATTCGATCTGTGCCGGGAAATCCGCAAGCGCCACGAATTGCCCATCCTGTTCCTGACGGCGCGCGCGGGGGAAATCGATCGGGTGGTGGGACTTGAGATCGGCGCGGACGATTACGTAGTCAAGCCGTTCAGCCCCCGGGAACTGGCCGCGCGCATCAAGGCCATCCTGCGGCGGACGGCCGCTTCTCCCGGAATCGCCGCGCCCGTTCCCGTCGCGCTTCCCGCCTCCGTTTCCGCGCCCCCCGCTTCGGCCGAAGGTCCGGACAAGATGGCGGGGGAATTCCCCTTCCGTCACGACGAAGAGCGCCGCGTCATCGCCTACCGGCAAACACCGCTGGAACTTTCCCGTTATGAATACCGGCTCCTGATCGTGCTGATGGAAAAACCGGGCCGGGTCTGGTCGCGGGAGCAGTTGATGGCCAAAGCCTGGGACTCGCCGGAGTCCAGCCTGGATCGCACGGTGGACGCGCACATCAAAAGCCTGCGCGCCAAGCTCCGCGAGATAAATCCCGATATCGATCCCATCCGCACCCACCGGGGCATGGGCTACTCCCTCAAAGAGGACTGGTGACGGTTGCGGCTGCGCACCCGCCTCTTCCTGGGATTCTTCCTGCTCTCGGGAGCGGGCTTCTATTTCCTGGTGGGATGGATTCTCGATGATCTCCGTCCCCATTACCTGGATACCTCCGAAGAAGGTTTGATCGATACCGCCAATCTGCTGGCTTCCCTCCTGGAAGCGGGCATGGCCAAAGACGTCATTCCCGTGCATGATCTCCGGGAGGCATTCAAACGCGCGCCCGGGCGGTCCCTTTCGGCCCGGGTGCACGAGATGACCAAGACCCGCATGGACCTGCGCATCTACGTGACGGACTCCGCGGGCACGGTGATTTTCGATTCCGACGGCGGGCGGGATGAGGGTAAAGACTACTCCAAGTGGCGGGACGTCTACCTGACGTTGCGGGGAGGTTACGGTGCGCGATCCACCCGCGTGGATACGAAGAATCCATCTTCGTCGGTCATGTACGTGGCCGCCCCCATCCGCGGAGCCAACGGGATTTCCGGCGTGGTCACGGTGTCCAAGCCCTCCAACAGCATCAACCTGTTCATCAAGGCCGCGCGGGGGAAGATAGTGCTGGCGGGCCTGATTGCTGCGATGGTGGTTGCGCTGCTGGGCATGGTGATGTCGGCCCTCATCACCCATCCCATCCAAAGACTGACGGCCTACGCGCGAGCGGTCCGGGACGGACGCCCCGTGCCGGTGCCGGCCTTGGGCCGCAGCGAAATCGGGGAGATGGGCCGCGCCTTCGAGGAAATGCGCGAGGCGCTGGAAGGCCGGAAATACGTGGAACAATACGTGCATACCCTGACGCACGAGCTCAAAAGCCCCATGTCCTCGGTGCGGGGGGCCGCGGAGCTGCTGCAGGAGGATATGCCCCCGGAACGGCGCGCGGGATTCCTCGCCAACATCCGTTCGGAAATCGATCGCATGCAGTCCTTGGTGGACCGGATGCTGGATTTGTCGGCGCTGGAAAGCCGGAGGGGCCTGCAGGAGTCCTTGCCGGTCGATCTCTCCGGGCTGGCCCTGGAAGTCCGGGACCGCTTGGAAACCGGGCTGGTCCGCAAGCGGATCCGGCTCACGGCGGCGTTGGAACCCGGCCTGCGGGTGCGCGGGGAGAAGTTCCTCTTGCAGCAGGCATTCCACAACCTGCTGGAAAATGCCATCGCGTTCAGTCCCCAGGGAGGGCGGCTGGACGTGCGTATAAGCCTGATCGCGGGGACTCCGTCCGCTTCCGCCTCCGCCGACACCGGGCCGGATTCCATCCGGATGGAAATCCTGGACGAGGGACCGGGCATCCCCGCCTTCGCCCGGGAAAAAGTGTTCGAGAAATTCTTCTCCCTGCAAAGGCCGGACACGGGAAAGAAAAGCTCGGGACTGGGCCTGACCATCGTCCAGGCCATCACCCGTCTGCATCAGGGGACGATCCATCTGGAGAACCGGCCCGAGGGCGGGCTCCGCGTTCTCTGGACCCTGCCGGCCTTCCCGGCCTGAAGCCGCTTCTCTTCGAATTCACGACGAATTCACATCGAGTTCATAAAGCATTCATCCACGGACCCTATCCTTTGGGCATGGGATGCGGAATGGTTCCCGTCCCAGGCAAAAGGATGCATATGCCCGATCACAACCTTGGAAACCAAGCTCCCAACTCCGGGCTGCAGGCCCCGAACCCCTGGACCGCCCTGGCCGGCGTCAAGTCCGGTGCGACCTCCATGGGCAAGATGGCGTTCATCGGCCTGTTGATCGCGCTTCTGCTGATCCCCGTCGGCATGGTCAAGGACCTGGTGCATGAAAGGGAATGGAGCCGGTCCTCGGCCGAAACCGAGGTGGCGGGAAAATGGGGCGGCACCCAGCAAATCGCCGGACCCATCCTCACCGTGCCCTACCGGGTCATAGTGAAGACGCCCTCCTATGGGCTTATGACGAAGGATTACAAGGACAAGGTGGATACCACCATCGAGTACGCGCATTTCCTGCCGGAGCTGATGGACCTCAAGGGTACGCTGGACCCGGAAATCCGCCATCGCGGCATTTTCGACGTGGCCTTGTTCACGGCGGATCTGGACATCCAAGGCCGCTTCACCCAGCCCGACTTTTCCGGCTGGCGGATCCCGCCGGAGAATATCCTCTGGGGCGACGCCTATGTCAGCATGTCGGTGCCGGACGTGCGTTCCCTGGCCGATGCGCTCCCTCTGGAGTGGAACGGGACCAAGCGCGAATTCATCCCGGACAATTACGTGGGCAGTCCGGTAACCGGAGGGTTACAGGCCCGGGCTCCCCTGTCGGCCGCGCCTCCCGCGGAGGGCTACCGTTTCAAGATGCATGCCCGCCTCAACGGCAGCGGCACCATGGATTTCCTGCCCATGGGCAAGGAGACGCGCGTCGCCATCACATCGCCTTGGACCACCCCCAGTTTCAGCGGCGCCTTTCTGCCCCGCGACAACCAGGTGGACGGGAAGGGGTTCACGGCCCGGTGGATGACCCTCCATCTCAGCCGCAGTTTCCCCCAAAGCTGGCGGGCCCAGGAGGTTGGACCGAACGATTGGAACCCCTTCGCCTTCGGAGTGGATCTGAAGCTGCCGGTCGATAGCTACCAGAAGACCATGCGTTGCGCCAAGTACGCCATCCTGTTCATCATCCTCACCTTCCTGGTCTTTTTCCTGAATGAGACTTTCGATCGCAAGCGCATCCATCCGCTCCAATACATGCTGGTTGGGTTCGCGCTCTGCCTCTTCTATCTGCTCCTGTTGGCGCTCACCGAGCATATCCCTTTCAACTTCGCCTATTCCGCCGCGGCCTTCGGAACCATCGGTCTCATCACCGCCTACGGTCTGGCCGTGCTCTCCACCAAAAAACGGGCCGTGGCATTGGGAGCCATGCTGGCGGGCCTGTACGGATACCTTTTCACGCTCCTGCAGATGGAGGATTTCGCCTTGCTGATGGGGGCGCTGGGATTGTTCGCCATCCTGGGAACGGTGATGTTCCTGACGCGCCGGCTCAACCTCAACGGCGATGCCGCCGCCCGCCCGACCCTGCGCGGCGTTGCCGCGGAAGGGACGCCGGTATGATGGACCTGTTCTTCCGCGAGTGGCTGGAATATTTCCAATGGAACGCCGAGGAGCCGGATACGCTTCCCTGGCAGGCGCGCGAAAACCCGAGCGATGCGGAGAAAGCGGCCATAGGCGCATCCCTGGCCACCTTCCAGCTGGGAGAGAACTCAGAGGGAAGCGCCCTCCGCAAGTTCGCCGCCGAATACGGGGAACGGATGGGCTTCGGCATGCTGCCGGACATCACCGTGCTGTTCGTCCGGGAAGAGCGGAACCACTCGGCCCTGTTGGCCAGGTTCATGGACAAGCACGGCATCCCTGCCAAGGCTTCCGATTGGACCGACGCCGTGTTCAGGATGATCCGCAGACCGTTCGGATTCGAAGTCTCGATATCCGTGCTGATCACGGCGGAGATCATCGGCCTGGTGTACTACCGCGCTTTGCGCGAGGCCACCGGTTCCCGATTGTTGCGGGCCATCTGCAACAAGATCCTGGAAGACGAAAAGGCGCATCTGGAATACGAATCCGCCCTGATCCGCTTCGCCCAAAGCACTCGCGGACCCCTGAAGCGGGCGGCCTGGAAGTTGGGCCATCGGATCCTTTTCGCCGGGACCGCGGTGGTGGTGTTCCGCGAACACCGCCGGGTCCTCCTGCGCGGCGGCCTTCCGTTCATCGAGTTTTTCGATGCCTGCTGGAAGGAGTTCCACCGGTTGTTCCCGGCCGCGGTTTCTCCCAGGGAAAGCAAGGCTGGGGCGGGTCTCCAAGGTGCGGCGTGGAGGTCTTGAAACTTCTATGCACAGCGGGCCTTTTGGCCGGTTGTATGCCTTCCGGGTCCGGGTGGATCCGGGGGATGGATGTCTCACACCACCAATCCTCCGTGGACTGGGAAGCCGCGAAGAACGAAGGAATCCGCTTCGTTTACATCAAGGCCACGGAGGGAGTTGACTGGATCGACGACCGGTACCGGATGCATGACCAAGATGCCAGGGACCACGGGCTGGCGGTCGGTGCGTACCATTATTTCACCTTTTGCGCGGATGGTGGACGGCAAGCCGCGCATTTCCTGGCGCATATGGACTTGCGCTCCGGCGATTTACCGCCGGCGGTGGATGTCGAAGCGGGAGGAAATTGCACGACGAATCCGGATCCGGACTCCTTGCGGAAATCCCTGGGTGAATTCAACCGCATTATCGCGGCCGGAACCGGCCGGGAACCGATCATCTATACCACCCAGGTATTCTACTGGAGATATTTCCCGCATGGGTTCGGCCAATCCCGATTCTGGATTCGGAATCTCCTTTGGTGTCCCGGCGACGCGGCCTTGTCGCCATTCTGTCAATATGCGGTTGCGGGGATTAAAGGAGCGGCTCCAGGCGAGCAAGCGGAGCCCGTGGATCAAAATGCTTTCCATGGAAACGAAGCGGAGTTCCGGCGCCTCCTGATTCCAACGGCCTCCAAAGACTGAGGACCAGCCTCAAGGCCAATCCGGCTGCACCACCTCGATGGGACTGTCCTTCCCATAGGCATAGTACCCTTCATCCAAAGCCATCAAGGGCTTCCCGAAAGCCTGCTCCCAGTGCCGCCCCCAGTGCGGCTTTTCGCCATCGATGTCCGTGAAGCCATATTCCCCGGATAGATCCCATGAGCTGAAGACCCGTCCGCTTTTTTCCGCCACGCGCGGATCGGCGGCCATGGCAGCCACCGCCCGGCCCACGAAAAATGGAGTCTCGGAGGCGATGAAGTTGGGATCCTTTTTCGCGCCGTCCTTCCAGTCGGCTTCCGTGACGCCGAACAATTCCAGCATGGCCTCGGAGCGAAGGAAGCCGGGAGTGACGGCCACCGCCGAGATCCCGTGGCGGCGCAACTCGAAGGCCTGGGCGTATGCCAGGCGGATCACGGAGGATTTCACCAGGTCGTAAAGGAGATTCCCGCGATAGCCGAGCGTGTTTCCGTCCGTGATCTCCACGATCAGGCCGCCCCCCGTTTCCATCAGCAACGGCGCGCCGTAACGGCTGGTGATGATGTGGGTGTGCAAGGCGTTGTTGAGCATGGGCAGCCCTTTTTCCAGGGAAAGCTCCCAAAAGGGTTTGCCCCATTCGACCGCGTCGTCCCCGCCCCACACATCGTTCACCAGGATGTCCAGTCTGCCCTGTTCGTTTTTGACGCGGGCGAACAAAGCCTCGACCTGGTCGGGGCGCATATGATCGACCCGCACTGGAATGCCTTTGCCTCCGAAGGCGTCGACCTTCTCCGCGGTCTCTTCGATGGTTTCCGGCCGGGCCTTGCGCGACGGCGCTTCCTTGTCCGCGTTGCCGCCGGGGTTCCGGGAGCTGCGGCCGGTGCAATAAACGGTGGCTCCCGCCTCGCCCAACATGCATGCGATGCCGCGTCCCGCGCCCCGCGTGGCTCCCGCCACTACGGCCACTTTTCCATGCAGGGGTTTCATTCCATCGGCCATCGGTCACCTCCGCCCCGGAATTTAGGAAATCCCTCCTGGACGCGGACGACGGCGCATACAGTAACCTACGCGGTACCCTGCCACGTCCCGAACCGTTTCCTGAACGGCGAACCGTTCCCGGAACGGCAGGGTCAGGATGCGGATCCCGCCTTTCAAAGGAATGGTTTATCCCATGGTTTTCAACAATCTATCCCCAGCCGTACAAAATGTACAGAGAGGGGCCGATTTTGTGGATTTCCGTCATTTTTGAGGGGATTTCCGGTAGGCGGAACGGGAGCGGGTGCATTAGAATAGAGGCTGGCAACACACCGGAAGCGGCAATTTCCGGAAGTTTCAGGGGGATACATGGGGAAGTCACCGGTCCGCGGGCTCATCGCGGCATTCTTGTTGTCCATCGGATCCCCGGTCCATGCCGTTTCTCCCGAGCAGGCGGAAAAAGCCATCCAGGCTTTCAACAAAGCCTATTGGAACGCGCCGGGAAAATACTTCTACAAACTGGACAACAAAACCGGGGTCCTGGATTTCTGGATGTCCGCCCATGTCTGGGAAACGCTGATGGACGCGTATGTCCTGACCGGCAAAGCCGAATACAAGCAACAGATCAAGGACATGTACGACGGGTTCGTGGCGCGCAATGGTTCCGATTGGACCACCAACGATTACAACGACGATATCATGTGGTGGGTGCTGGCAGCGACGCGGGCCTATGACATCACGGGCGAAGCCCGTTATCTGACCCAGGCCAAGACCCATTTCGACTGGATATACCGGAACCAGCGGGATACGGTACTGGGCGGGGGCATCTGGTGGAAGAACACCGAGCACAACCAGAAGAACAGCTGCGTGGTCCAGCCCGCCATCATTTCCGCGGCGAACCTGGCGCGCCTTCTCAAGGACGATGGCTATCGCGTCAAGGCCGAGTCCCTGTACGCCTGGCAGAAGCGCACCCTGGTGGATCCCGCGGGGGGCAAGGTCTACGACGCCATCAGCTCCCAGCGAGTGGTCTCGAAGGGATCGACCACTTACAACCAGGGCACCTTCATCGGTTCCGCGGTGGCGTTGGGCCGGATAGCCGAAGCGCAGAAGGCGGCGGATTGGACCAAGGCCAACATGTGCAACGCGGCCGGGGTCCTGAGGAACGAGGGCCAGGGCGACTTCGGAACCTTCAAACTCATCTTGATCCGCTATGTGATGGGTCTATCCCGGCAGAAGGGCGGGGAAGCCTGCGCCGCTTGGATGGCGGACAACGGGGCCGCGGTTTGGGCCAATCGCAGAAGCGCGGACGATGTGATGGGATTCGATTGGGCGAATCCGGCCCCGGCGGCCGGCATCGAATGCCAGAGCGCGGCCGGCGGAGTCGCTTTGTTGAACCTGCTGGCGGCGCCGGTGGTGTCCATTACGCCGTTGGCCGGGCGGGCGGCCCGTCCTGTGGGACCGTCCTTCCGATTCCCGGGCGCCTACCCAGGGGCCGCAGCCCCTTTCCTGATGTCCGCGGAAGGCTTTCGCGGGGCGGACGGAAGGTTTCAGTCCGCGCCGGCGTGCGCGCGGATCTCCTGCACGAATTCGATCCCGTAGCGATCCCGCTTGGCGTCGCCCACCCCGGAAATCTCCCGCAGGGCGGAGAGGGTAACCGGCTTGTGACGGCACATCTCGTGCAGGGTCTTGTCGGAGAAGATCATGTAGGGCGGCACGGCCTGGCGTTGCGCCAGGGTCTTGCGCAGGGCCCTCAGCCGGTCGAACAATTCCTGATCGATGTCCTCCGCGCCCGCTGAGACGCGGCTGCGTCCCTTGCTTTCGGATTCCGGCTTGTCGCGGGTCCCCATTTCCAGGATCTCGAACTTCTCCTTGCCCTGGAGAACGGGCAGGCAGGCTTCCGTCAGCTTGAGCACGGGATAGGGGCCGGAATCCATGGCGAGCAAGCCCCGCCCCAGCATCTCCCCGATCAGGGAACGCCAATAGCTTTTGTCCTTATGCTTGCCGGCGCCGTAGGTCTTGATCTGGTCGTGCCCCAGTTCGCGCACCTTCTTGGTGTCCGCCCCCACCAGCACGTCCACCACATGCGCGGCGCCGAAACGCTCGCCCGTGCGCACCAGGGCTGAAAGCGCCATCTGGGCCTCCCGGGTGGCGTCCGTGGTCTCGGCCTTGCCGGTGCAGATATCGCAGGAGCCGCAGTTCGGCTCCGGGTATTCCTCTTCGAAATAGGCCAGCAGTTGCCGGCGGCGGCACAGGTTGCGGGACGCGAAGTCCGCCATCTGGTTCAGCCGCCTGAGCGCCAAGGCCTTTTCCTCTTCGTCGACGATCTGGTCCAGGAAATGCCGCAGCTTGGGAATGTCCCCGCCGCCGTAGAACAGCACGCACAGGGAAGGATCGCTGTCGCGTCCCGCGCGGCCGGTTTCCTGGTAATAGCCCTCCAGGTTCTTGGGCAGGTCCGCATGCAGGACGAAGCGCACGTTGGATTTGTCGATGCCCATGCCGAAGGCGATGGTGGCCACCACCACCTGGATCTCGTCGTTGCTGAACGCTTCCTGGTTGGTCTCCCGCTCTTTTTGCGGCAGCCCGGCGTGATAGGGAAGCGATTTGATGCCTTTGGAATCCAGGAAGGCCGCGGTCTTCTCCACCGCGGTGCGGGTGGTGCGGTAGATGATGCCCGGTTGATCCTTGTGCTCGCGGATGAATGCGAGCAACTGGGAATCCACTTCCCGCTTGGGCCGCACTTCATAGTGGAGATTGGGCCGGTTGAAAGAAGCGCGCACCTGGAAAGGGTTCTTCAGGGTCAGCTTGGCCAGGATGTCCTGTTGCACGGCGTTGGTGGCCGTGGCCGTGAAGGCGGCGATGGGCGCGCGCGGAAAATGCCTGCGGATGGCCGCCAGGGAAAGGTAGTCGGGACGGAAGTCATGGCCCCATTCGGACAGGCAATGGGCCTCGTCCACGGCGAAGAAGGAGATGCGCGCGGCCTTGAGGCTGGAGATGAACGAGTCCATGGCGAAGCGTTCCGGAGAGATATACAGGAGGTCCAGCGACCCGTCCTCCAGGCGGCGATAGACCTGCGAGGCCTGGGCTCCGGTCAAGGAACTGTTCAGGTAGGCGGCGGCCATGTTGTTCTCGCGCGCGGAATCCACCTGATCCTTCATCAGGGAGATGAGCGGGCTGATGACCACGGCGGTTCCCGCGGCCATGCGGGCGGGAAGCTGGTAACACAGGGATTTCCCCCCGCCGGTGGGCATGATGGCCAGCACGTCCCGCCCGGCCAGGATGTGCTCGACGATTTCCCGTTGGTGGGGGCGGAAGGAAGAATAGCCGAACGTGCGATTGAGGGCGGTCAGCAGCACCGACTCGGCGATGGCGGGACCGCCCGGGGCGGAAACGGAGGCGGCGAATTCAGCGTGGGGCAAGGTGGAGTCCGGGTCGGGGTCGGCTGGATGCGGCGTCGATACGGCGGCCCAGGGCATCCGGGTCCGAAGGAGAGGCCGGTGCAGGCCGAGAGCGGGTGGCGGAGGAGGGAGTAATGGATGTCGGGGGGCCGGGGATCAGCTTGAGCGTATGCCGGGTGATGGTGAGGCTTTCCAGAGACCTTTGCCAGTCCACGGAAGTCCAGGTCCGGAACCTGGAGTCGGAAGCTATGTACAGGCTGCAGAGCTTATTCACGGAGGTGGCCTTCCAATCGCCGGGAATGAACATGGGGCCCGCCAGTGCGCCCGAGATCCAATACGTGGACAGGCTCAAAGTGTCCTGGGTGGCGGTGTATGCGAAGAGCATGGAATCCATGGCCGGACCTGCCAGTCTCAGCACCGGCAGGGCTCCACGGAGTCGGAGGGAATCCGTCCTGATTGCATGAATGCGTTCGATCGAAGACCACACGGCCACGGAACCTCGGCGGCAATAGTTGAAATCCGTTCCACCATAGTCCGAATACTCGTGGATCCCCTCGATGCACAGACTAGCGCCGGAGTTTTCCAGATTGAATGATTTGAGGTTCAGCACCGCCCAGGCGGGCCACCGACCGGAAGTGTCCGCGACGAGTGAGTCGTACCATCGGAACACATCAGTATGGGCGGATACGACGTGGTACGCGCCCAGTGCAGGTTCCGCGGCCAAGGGACGGGAAGGATCGGAAAGTAGGATGGATATGGCGGCGAGGGGGAAATGAAGCTTGGATTTCATGGCTGTCGACCTCCTGGAACCGGACCGAAAGGCGCGTATGGGAAATATACTAGGGCTCCGCTCATCCGGGTCCCAATAAAACGACGCCGGCCAGGGAAAGTGCGGTTCCCCACACGGTGGCCGCCTTGAGGCGCGGCCCTGGTAAGGGGCCGCGGGCCTTTTCATCCCTTGGCCAGCATGTCGGTCAGGAATCCGTTCACCTTGGAGACGTAGCCGGCCGGATCCTTGATCTCGGACCCTTCCGCCAACAGGGCCTGGTCCACCAGCAATCCGTACCAATCCTTCAGTTTGGGGTTGGCCGGATCCGCGTCGTACATCTTCCGCAGGCTTTGCATGATGGCATGATCCGGATTGATTTCCAGGATGCGCTTGCTGGCCGTCACCTTCTGGTTGGCCATCTTGAGGATGCGCTCCATGTTGGCGCCCATATCGGTCTCATCCGCCACCAGGCAGCACGGGCTTTCCGTGAGGCGCGTGGTCACGCGCACTTCCTTCAGCAGGTCGCCGGTCTTTTCCTCGAAGTCCTTCATGAACTTCTTGTACTTGCCTTCGGCCTGCTTCTGGGACTTCTTCTCTTCCTTGGTCAGTTCGCCAAGGTCCAGGTCTCCCTTGGCCACGTTCAGCAGCTTCTTGCCGTCGAAATCGGCCAGGCTCTGCACCACCCACTCATCGATGGGATCGATGAGGTAGAGTACTTCGATGTCCTTGGACTTGAACACTTCCAGGTGCGGGCTGTGCTCCACGGCGCCGCGGGTCTCGCCGCTGATGTAATAGATGTCCTTCTGTTCCGCTTTCATGCGCACCACGTACTCTTCCAGGCCCACGTACTCGCCGGCGGCGGTCTTGTTGGACTCGAAGCGGATCAGGCGCTTCAGCTCGTCCAGGTTCTCCCAATTCATGTGGAAGCCTTCCTTGATGACGTTGCCGAACTCCTTCCAGAATTTCTGGTACTTGTCCTTCTCCTCCTTGGACATGGTTTCCAGCAGTTGCAGCACCTTCTTGGTGGCGGCCTTGTTGATCTTCTGGATCACGGCGTTCTTCTGGAGTATCTCGCGGGATACGTTGAGGGGCAGATCCTCCGAGTCCACGATGCCGCGCGCGAAGCGCAGATACGAGGGCAGCAGTTCTTTGCAGTCGTTCATGATGAAGACGCGCTTTACGTACAGGTTGAGGCCGTTGCTCTTCTCCGGATTGTAGAGATCGAACGGGGCCTTGCCCGGGATATAGAGCAGGGTGGTGTATTCCAACGCCCCTTCCACCTGGTTGTGCGTCCAGGCCAGGGGAGTGTCCTCATCGTAGGAGAGGTGTTTGTAGAACTCCTCGTATTGCTCTTTGGTGATGTCCGATTTCGATCGGCGCCAGATGGGCGGCTTGTCGTTGAGGACTTCCTCCTTGGCTTCCTTGTTCTCCGCGTCGGGAGTGGTCACCAGGGTGATGGGATGGGTGATGTATTCGCTGTATTTGCGGATGATGGAGCGGATGCGGTAGTCTTCCAGGAATTCCTTCTCGTCTTCCTTGATGTGGATTTCCAATTCCGTGCCGCGGTCCTGCTTCTCGGCTTCTTCCAGGGTGTAGGAGCCGTCGCCGGCGGATTCCCAGCGCATGGCGGGCTCGTCGGATCCCAGGCGCTTGGTGGTGAGGACCACCTTGTCCGCCACCATGAACACGGAATAGAAGCCCACGCCGAATTGGCCGATCAGGCTCATGTCCTTTTTCTGGTCGCCGGACAATTGCTCGACGAACTTCTTGGTGCCGGAGCTGGCGATGGTGCCGATGTTCTGGATGATTTCCTGGCGGGTCATGCCCACGCCGTTGTCGCTGATGCGGAGGATTTTCCCCTCTTTGTCCGCCGAGACCTTGATGCGGAACGTTTTGTCCTCGCCCAGCACCTCGATGCGGGTCAGGGATTCGTAGCGGGCCTTATCGATGGCGTCGGAGGAGTTGGAAATGAGTTCCCGGAGGAAAATCTCCTTGTTGCTGTACATGGAATGGATCATGAGGTTGAGCAGTTGCTTCACCTCGGCCTGGAACTCCATTTTTTCCTGTGTGGCTGCGGTCATGGGATCTCCTTGAAACCAATGGATACGGGGCCGGAGCCCCGGGGCACGGGCCCCTTTTTCTTGTGGGCCAAATTTACAAATTGCGGTGGGGGGTGGTCAAAGGAACCGGTGATTCAGAGGGGAATTCGCCTCGGCTGACCGCCAAGGCAACGCGCAGGCAACGGGTTACCGGCCGGAAACCGCATCCGGATCGTACACGTCCTGAACACGGAACCTTCGGCCGCGGCAGGGTTCGGATGGCGGGATTCCCGCTCCCGCGCGATCTTGTCCACCACCCGCAAGGCGCACAGGCGCCCGGGCATGCGGCATATGCCGGACAAGGAGGGGAAAATGCTCATGGCAAACGGAAAAGCGTGGATGGTTTTGGCGGGGCTGGTGGGGGGCGTCGTAATAAGACCGGCCCATGCGGTATTGGGGATGGATGCCGTCCATCCCGCATTCGAAATCGCGCAGGTTCCCCTGGCCGCCAAATACCGCACCATGGGATTGGCCTTCCTCTCCGATGGCCGCATGGTAATCCTGACGACAGGCAAAATCGGCGGAGGGGAGATCCCGGACCCGGATCCGGAATCGGCTGTTTACCTCGTCAGCGGCCTCGATTCCCCGGCCCCAATCGCGGTCAAGATCGCGGACATGTTCCGCCAGCCTTCCGGGGTTACCGTGGTCAACGACAGGATCTTCGTCTCCGATCGCGATGCCTTCTACTCCATTCCCAGCAATTCCAACTCCGGCGATCCCGCCGCCAACCGGACCAAGATCGTTTCCTGGCCCATGTCCGGCCATTGGCACCAATGGGTGTTCACACCCGTTTTCAAGGACGGTTTTTTCTACGCGCCCTATTCCGGCAGCATCCGCCAAGGCGGCCCTTCGGACGTGCCGGCCACCAGCGACTATTCCGGCGCATTCCTGAAATGGGATCCGGAAGCCAAGACCATGGAGAAGGTGGCCGGGGGTCTGCGTTCCCCCAATGGCGCGGCCATGAACGATGCGGGCGACATCTTCGTCATGGACAACCAGGGAAGTTGGCTGCCCGGCTGCGCATTCATGCACATGAAACCGGGACGCTTCTATGGCCACAGGCAAAGTCCTCCCCAAGCGCCCAACTGGGCCGAAGCGCTGCCTTACCAACCGCCGGCGGTCTGGATCCCATATCCTTCCCAGGTTACCGGGTCCGCCACCTCCCAACCCATCTACATGCCCAAGGGCCCGTATGCCGGACAATGGCTGGCGGGCGACGCCAACGGCCCGGGACTGACCCGTTATGCGCTGGAGAAAGTGAACGGCGAATACCAGGGTACGGTTTTCCGTTTCAGCAATGGCACCGCGAATTCGGCCGTCCACCGCATGGCCTGGGGTCCGGACGGTTCTCTTTATCTCGGATCGCTGGAGCATATGGGCAATTGGCCCGGGAGCGGCCTGATGCCTTTGTATAGAATGACGGCTAAGGCCGGCGGATCCGCGTTCGAAATGTCCACCATTCTCTCCTTGAAGGACGGATTCGAAATCGTCTTCACCGAACCGGTGGACAAGGCTTCCGTCAGCGCGGCCGGTTTCAGCGTGAAGCAATGGCACTATACCCGCGGCGCGGCCTACGGGTGCTGCCGGGACGCGGACGAGGCCCGCAGCGTATCCAGGACCGAAGTGTCCGACGACGGCAAACGCGTCTATCTGCAACTCTCAGGCCTCAAGGCCATGGACTACGTGGCCGCCTTCAAAATTTCGGGCGTGAAATCCGCCGCCGGCAAGACTCCCTGGGACAATGAGGCCTGGTATACGCTGAACACTATCGCCGATCGGTCCTGGGACCCGCATGCGGATCAGGCGGCCATATCGCCGGTCCGTCCCGCTCCGGCCGGCTGGATCAATGCGTCCCATGCCGGCGCAGGTATCCTCAATGTTACAGTGGACATACCCGGGAGTTGGGCGCTGACGCTTCGCGGCCTCGACGGTTCCCTGGTGTCCCGCCTGAACGGGCTTGGAGCGGGCTCCCACCGGATTTCCGGCGGTCGCTCCTCCATAGGAGTCTATGTGCTGGAAGGACGTTCCGCTGCCGGCGTACTGACCCGCAGGGTGATCTTCTAGCTCAGGGCCGCGGCCTCACTCCCAGGTCTTCCAGACCTCGGGCCGATATCCCAGGGTGGCTTGGGACCCGTTCCGGACCACGGGCGTCTTCACAAGCTCCGGATCCTCGAGCAGAACCTTGGGAACCCGGGACGGGGACATGAAGGCCAGACCCTTTTCCTTGAAGCGTTTGCACTCCCTATCCAACAGATTTTCGTATCCGATGGGGCGGGCCACGCTGTCCAGTTCCTTGGGGCTGAAGCCTTTTTCCTTCAGGTCGATGAACTGGACGGAGATGCGGCGCTCCTTGAAATACCGCTCGGCCTTGCGGGTTTCGCTGCAGCTTTTCCTGCCGAATATCTGGATGTTCATTTCGCTCGGGTGGCCTTCACTTCGCTAGGGCTTGGATGTATTGATAAATGGGTGGGTAATGCACCGACAGGAAACCCATGAGACACAGGAAGGAGAGGCACGCCGCCACCAGGGAATACAGCAGGCTGAGGACGATTTCCGTGATGAACCAGCTTCCCAGGACCACCACCAGGGTTAATCCGTAGAGGCACATGGCCATGAAAGGATCGTGAAAGAGGCTGAAAAACGCCGCGATCCAGGTTCCCAGCCCGCCCGGCAGCTTTTCCGGAAAGAAGTCCGACTGCCAAAGCAGGACCCCGCTGGCCAGGAGGGAAAGAGTGGAAACGCAGCTGATCAGGAACCGCAGCATGGCTCAAAAGTAGCATTTTGGCCCGTGGAGTCCGGAATCGCGAAAGATTATAATTTACGGGTTCGATAAATTCCCGATTAAGGAGCGTTTCATGAAAAGACTTTGGTTGCTGCTGGCATTGCCGTTGGCGGTGCTGCTGGCGCAATGCACCACGCCCAGCATGGAGAATCGCCTGAGCAAGATGGAATCCAAGCAGGATTCCATCCTCAAGATACTCGGAGCGATGCAGGAAAAGCACGAATTCATGGCCATGCGCATGGGCTGGCGTCCGCCACCGGATACCACTCCCAAAGCCATTCCCCTCGGCACCTCGAAGGTGCAGGGTCCCGAGAATGCGGCCGTGACCATCGTCGAGTTCTCGGATCTGCAATGCCCCTATTGCGCGCAGACCGCCCCGATATTGGACTCCATCGCCCATGCCTATCCCAACGACGTAAAGATCGTATTCAAGCATTTCCCCTTGAGCTTCCATCCCCAAGCCAAGGCCGCAGCGGCCGCGGCCATAGCGGCGGGCAAGCAGGGGAAATTCTTCGAGTTCCGCTACAAGGTCGCGCCCCATTTCCGCGATCTCAAGGATTCGGTCTACCTGGGCGTAGCCAAGGAGCTGGGCCTGAATATGGAGAAATTCAAGAAGGACATGGTGCTCTCTCCCGAGGTCGCCCAAGTTCTCGACGAGGACATGAGCCTCGGCCGCAAGATCGGAGTGGAGGGCACGCCCACCATTTTCGTGAACGGCCGTCTCGCCCAGGATCGGTCCTTCGAATATTTCGAGCAGTTGATCAAGAAGAGCAAAGCCAATTGATGGCCGATTGAGTGCCGCGCGGCCCCGTTCCGGGGGCCGCGTGATTCCCTTCCTCGCCCCAAGTTCCCGCTTCCTGTTTCTTCCCGCTCCGATAAACCGTAATCCATGCCGACGGACAGCAATTCCCGGCCCTGGCATTACGCTTGCTTATCGATGTCGCGAATTTATTTTCAGTGGAGAGCCCAAACCCACGATGTTTGGGGCATTGAGGACTTCCGCCCGGCGGAATTTAAAGGAAATCCGGCATCGCAAGCGAGGGCGTCCTGGGACGCCTTGGTTTGGGAACTGGCCGGAAGCCAAGGAGAAGGTAATGGCCAAAGACAAAAATCCGCAACCGCCTGAAGACGCGGGCGCCGATCACGATACGGATGAATGGTTGCGGGACCATGCGGAGCAGGCTCCGGACGAGAGCCGTATCTCGGTGGAAAAGATCGAGGACGTGGACAAAACGTCCATCCGACGCCGCGCGAACGTGGACGATCTCGGGGGGAGCAGGGACGAGGGATCGGAAGACAACGGCGCCGTGCCGCCGCTGTCCTTCGCGCGCAACGATGACTTCATGGGAAGCGAAGCGCGCATTCCCGCCGATGCCGATTATTCCAGGGGATCCGGATTCATTGGCGGTAAGCTATGGGGCGAGGAGGCTTTCGAGCGTGACCCCGGCGAGGAGGCCACTCCGGAAGAGGCCGCTCCCAAAGGATTCGATTCTTCCGAAGACCAGGTCCGCAACGAGGATGCCATTCTCCGCGAAGAAGAGGAAGAGGGCGTCACTTCGTCGGAGGAAGGGGAAATCCCTCCGGAAGTCAAATCCAGGGACAATCTGGCCGGCGACAATTGGACCCAGGGCCGCGACATCGGAAACCGCGAACAGGCTACCGCCGCCCAGGCGTTCGGCCGCGATATCGGATCGTCCGGCCTTCCGGGAATCGGAGAGAGCGAGGATGAAGAGGATATCATCCGCAGGCGCATGGCCGCCGCGCACCGGCATTCCGATTGGACCGCCGTACTGGCCAAACTCGGAGGCAGTTCTCCCGGTTCGGCGGAGAACCTGCAGTTGGCGGAAAAATTCAACATGGTGACGTTTCCCTCCACCCGGGAGGAAGTCCTGCAAAGGCTTCCGCCCGGCTCGGAGTTCCGGATTAAAGGCGGCGTAATCGACTTGCGGGAAGCGGTTTCCGAGTGCCGGATTCCGGTATTCAGAACCACCTTCGATCTGATCGACTGCGTGAAGGATGCCATCAGACGAGCGGAAAGCATCGAACGGAATACCGCCTGAGTCCGTTTGGCAGCCAAGCTGCCGGCGTAAGGTTTTTTCCTTTACCGAAATATCGATTGGAGTTGGCGAGTCCTGAAAAGAGGACGGCGGCTCCTTACGGAGCCGCCGTTAGTGATTAGGCCGTTATTACCCGCGCAACGGACACTAATCGAGGGATATGCGGTAAATATAGTCGAGGGGCGAAAAAAGGCAAAAAAAAAATCCGGTATTTTTCCCCGAAAACAGGTTTTCGTCGGAACTGTTCGTTCCTATTTAGAGTATGCCCATTTCGCTGTTTTTACGATTTAGTCGCCCAGTTATCGCTGACCGAACGAATTCGCCGATCCTGTAGCGTCAAAGCAAAGAATCACCCTGGTTTATTGCTTCAACAAGATGGCGAGTTAATCCTCTAAGCCCTGCTCCCGACGTATGTGGGCTTTGCGGTCTTCCTGCTTTACCAGGTGGTCGTGATTGCGCTTGGCATCGATGAACCAGCGATCCCGCTGGGCGAAGGCGGGATGCACCGGCATGGGTCCGGGAAATTCCTTTTCGAGATTCCGCATGGGAAGATATTCATCGGGGCCGGCGAAGCTGACGGTGCGTCCGGCGCGTCCCTGGCGCGCGGTGCGTCCTGTGCGGTGCACGTAGTCCTTGTAATGCTTGGGCAGATCGTAATTGACGATGAGCTCCACCTCCGGCATATCGAGGCCGCGCGAGGCGAGATCGGTGGCGACCAGGACGCGGAAGCTTCCCTTGCGGAAATCCTGGTACGCGTCCGCGCGTTCTTCCTGCGGCAGGTGCCCATGCAGGACGCGCGCGGGGATGCCTTTGAGCCGCAACAATCCGTTCAGATGGTTGGCCTTGTCCCGGTTGGCCACGAAGACGATGGCCTGGCCCTTGGCGCCCGCCAGTTCCGCCAACAACAGATCGCCCTTCTTCTTGTTGCTCTTCAGGAAGAAGAAGGACTCCTCCATCGATCGGCTGCCGGCTTCCCGTTCCACGGGAATCAGGGGCAGGTTCGAGAGGCCCATGGCTTTCGCCGCCGCCGAGATCTTCACGGCCGTCCCGGCGCCTTTTTTCAGTTTTTCGGATCCTCCGGGGACCCCGTCATCATTGGTCCCGGGGCCATCCGGCGTTTCCGATGCCGTCCCGGCGCCGGTGTCCCCGGAGGACTCGGCGGCCTGGGGCGCGTCCTGATCCGTCGCGGACAACAGCAGCCTCTGGCCGCCCCCGGGCACGCGCTTGAGGATGGCGGCGATCTGATCCTCGAAGCCCATTCCGATCAGCTTGTCGAATTCGTCCAGTACCGTGAGCGTTACGTCCTTCAGGGAGACGGATTTCTCGTCCAGCATCTCCAGCAGGCGGCCGGGCGTAGCCACCATGATGCGCCACCCTTCGCGGATGCGCCTGAGCTGAGACTCCTTGGGATGCCCGCCGATGGCCAGGGCCACCTCGTCGCGCAGGGCCGGTTCCAGCGCCTGTAACATCTGGGATACCTGATAGGCCAGTTCGCGGGTGGGAATCAGGATCAGTGCGCAGGCGGAGCCTTTGAGCGTAAGTTGCCAGGCCGGGAGCATGTAGACCAGGGTTTTGCCGGTGCCGGTGGGAGCCACCGCGCGGAAACTCTCCCCGGCCAGCGCTTTGGGCAGGCAGGCGGATTGCACCGGGGTCGGCTTGGCGAAGCCCAGCCGGTCCAGGGATTTACGGAAGGGGAGGGGGAGGAAGCCCCACGGGCCCCCGGAGGTCACGATGCCGTGGCCTTGGGCGCGTAATGTGCGGCGAACTTGTGGATCTCCCGGGTATCCTTGATGATCTGGGCCAGCACGTCGGGAGTGACGGCCTGCTTGGGATCGTCCCCCATGCCCTTCTTCGGCTGGCAATGGGTTTCCACCAGGATGCCGTCGGCCCCGTATCCGGCCGCGGCCAGGCAAGCGCTCGGCACGTAAACGGCCTTGCCCACGCTGTGGGAAGGGTCCACCACCACGGGCGCCCACGTCCGTTCCTTCAGGAGCAGGGTAATGCTCTCGTCGGGGGAATTGCGGAAACCTTCGATGGTGGGAACGGTGCCGCGCGGGCAAAGCATGACGTTGGGGTTGCCTTGGGCCACGATGTATTCGGCGGCCAGGATGAATTCGGAAACCGGGCCCATGTGCATGCTGCGCTTGAGGAGCACGCGGGTCTGGGTGTTTTTGGTGAGTTCGCCCACCTGCTGGAGCAGCCGGTAGTTGAGGGCGCTGCGGGCGCCGATTTGCAGGCAGTCCACCTTCGCGTCCACGCACAGTTTGAGCTGTTCGAAGTCCATCACCTCGGTATTGATTTGCAGGCCGGTGCGTTCCCGGGCTTCCAGGAGGATTTCCAGGCTTTTGGCGTCGCCCTGGAAAGAGTGCGGCGAGGTGCGGGGCTTCCAGACGCCGCCGCGGATCATATCGGCGCCGGCTTCCTTCACGGCGAAAGCCGTTTCCAGGAACATGGCCTTCTGCTTGGGATCGATGGTGCAGTGGCCGGCGATGACGCAGAAATCCCCCGGCAGGGTTTTGTCCCCCACCTTGACCCGGTGGCTGCTGAGCTTGCTCTCCCGGGCCATGAGCTTGTAGGGTGCCTGGATGCGATCGACGCGCTCCACGAAGGGCAGGCCCTCGATGCGGTTGATCAGATCCTGCGAGGTTTCATCGCCCAGAATGGCATAGATGGAGCGCTCGTGGCCGTGGATGGGTTGGATGCGGACCCCGAACTCGAGGGTGATTTCCTCAAGTTCGCGGAGCTCGGCGTCGGTCAGTCGGGGATGTAATGGGATTATCATATGGAAAGGGGGTAAAATAGCCAAAGCGGGGACGATTTCCAACCGGTCCAGGGCGGGAGAATGAGGTTTCGGCGCGACTTATTTGAGGTTGTTTCGGGTTCCCAAAAACGAATCGGAGGGCATGACGGCTTGTCCAGGCAACCTCCAAAAGCGATGGGCCTAGAGCGGGGTTTGCGGACCGGCTGTAAGTTATGGGAAGCTATATTTGAAGGCCTTGGTCCTCCTGACCGCCCGCTCGGGGGAACGTTGGCGGGGCAGCTGATTTGAAGCGAAGAGCATGGAGTTCGCCGAGGCAAACTCCGGGGCAAGGCGCCTGGAAACGTGATAAATGCGAGGAACCTGGAGATTGCGAAGCAATTCCTGGAGCGACTCGCCTAGAAGTTCGAAAATAATGTGTCGAGCGTGGAGTTGGCATTTGTAGCGGTCTCGCGGGTGGCTCACAGCCCTTGTTGGGCTGTTCGCAAGCAAACTCCGGAGCGAGACACCTAGAAGTGTGATATATGCGAGGAGCGTGGAGTTTGCAAAGCAAACTCCGGAGCGACTCGCCTAGATAGGAGTAGTTCGGTGGCCATCGGCGTCAAGGAAACACAAGAGATCATCCGGCAGGCCGCGGTCATATCCCGGAGCGAACCGGCGGTTCCGGCCAAATTGGATCCCCAGGAAGTGGGAATGGCCACCGGGCCCCGTCATCGGAAGCGCGCCCTGCTCCGCTCCGGTCCGGTCCCGGACTATCTCGATCCCGGCGAATCCTCCCCGGACGAATGGCAGAAACTCGACGACGACATCTACAAGTTCCTGCAATTGCGCAGGGATCAGTTCGGCCGCATGCTCGCGCCGCCTTCCCAGCAGTTCATCGCGGAGATGGAAGCGCAACTCAAGTTGTCCGACGCCGGATACGAACTGGGTTCCTTCCTGGGGCTGTTGCGCCAAGCCGCCGATCTTGACCAGACCCGGCAGACCTACGTCACGGCTTCCGAAAAGAACACGTTCCACGCCTTCGCCCGCCGCATCACGGAAGGCCGCAAGAGCGGCGAGTCTTTCGATCCCGGCATGGTCAAGCGATACCGGGAATTGCTGGACTCCAACCATCCCACCACCAACCGCGGATTGGCGGATTTGTTCCGCCTGGTTTCCCGGGCCGCCCGGCTTCCCTTGATTGGCAGCCTGCGGGAAGCGCCTTCCCTTTCCGTGTCCGTTCTGCTGCAGGTGGTGGACCTGTCCACCCGCTTCAACCAGCGCAGCCAGGGCCACCTGGAATTCCAGATCGGGCCCATGGACGTGTTCCTGGGAGCGCGCACCGTGCTGTTCAACCGCAGCGTGCTCAATCCCACCCTTTCCATCGTCAAGGAACTGGTGCTGGATGAGACCGGCCTCTATCATGACGATTTGATCGAGCTTCTCCAGAACGTGGGCGTATTCGGATCGGAACTGACCCTGCTGATGCCGGAAAGCCTGACCGAGGATGGATTCGCGTTGCAGGGAAGCACCTATTCCGCGGTGGAACTGGTGATGGCCGCCGGCGCGAAACTGGCCAAGGGCCACGGGCCGGTGGATCGCGCCATGACCACGCTCGCGGACGCCATCGTGCACAAGGTGCAGCAGCAGGACAGCCACAAGGACCGGCAAATCCAGTCCATCCTCTCCCATTTCAACCGGCTCCTGCAAGGCGAACGCCGTTCCGCCGCGCGCGTCACCGAGGAGCGCCAGCAGGCGCGCTTCGATTACATGACCGCCATCCAGACCGCCAGCAATCTGGCCAAGGGCATGACCGGACAGTTCCCGGCCATGCAACCGGGATCCGATGCGGCCAGGCCCATTCTCGCGCCCCGCGCTCCCGCCCGGCTGCCGGAGACCCTGCAGCCGGTGGCGCTTTCGCCCCAATCATCCGTTCCCCCGGTCTTTCCCATCCTGGTCGACACCGATCGCTCACCCTTGCATCACCAGAGGCTGGTCGCCGTCGCTTCGTCGGATCCGAACTACCATACCCTGCCGCTTCCGCCTTTGCCGGCCGCCGCGGTGGTGGGGCGCATCTCCGCGGGCGAGTATGAAGCCCTGCTGGGAACCTGGGACGGATTGCTGGGGCTCTTGCGCAAGAAGCTCACCACCAAATCGCCGACTTTCAAATCCCTGGCCTCGCAATTGGCCAAGGTGCGCGCCCTGGACACGAGTCTCGCCTACGGCCTGACGCCCGCGGGCGGGAGGGCCACCAGCCGTCTGGGCAAATTGATCCAGAGCGAAGAGCTGCGCGGCCGACTGGGCGTGCCCGCGGATATCGCCGAGGCGATGGAAGACGCGTTCAGCATGGACTATCCCGGCTTCCTGGCCTCGATGGAATCCCTGATCGGAGCGCTGTATGAATTCCGCCCCGATTTGCATTCCCTGCAATTCCGTTTGCGCGATCGCTTGCCGACCGCGCGTCCCGGCTTGGTGGACATGGGCCGCAATGCGTTTTCCCGGGGCGACGCCGCCGACGGGCGGGAGACCACCATGTGGGCGGACGCCGCCGAACTCGACGAGGTGGCGCTGCGCCTGCTCATGGGCTGCATCCTGTTGGGAGTGGAAATGGCCGGGGGCCTGACCGGGTCCAAGTCCGTGGCTCAATTCCATACGGACGGGAGCCTGCGCTTTCCTTCCGCGGCCGGGCTTTCCGCCCTGGGAGACAGCGATCCCTTCCTGGCCTTCTGCACCCTGCTTTGGGCGTGCAAGAACACCCTCGGAGCCGCGTCGACGGGGGATTTGGAAACCAGCCTGATGCTGCTCATCCGCCTTACGCCCGATGAGCGCCAGGCCATGAAAGGGAAATACCGCGAATGGATCGGCTCGGGCAACAAGCCCGCGGCCCTGGTGCCCGGCCTGGGTGAAACCCGCGTGCGCGAAGGTTGGCTGCGCGGATTCGAGCGCGGATTCATGGCCGAGGTGAAAACCCTATATGATGAAACCGAGGGCTCGATGCTGGAGGGCAAGCTGTTGGAATTGCTCACAGTCATCCAGACCGATATTGAAAAGGCGAGCGGAATCCTGGAAGGTGAAAAAATGAGGCTGACCCGTGAACGGGTAGACCGCATTCTGGAGTGAATCCGGATCCTCAGCCGATAGTATCTAGGCCCGTCGCTCTGGAGTTTGCGCA
>JAQBPN010000047.1 GCA_028287505.1 Fibrobacterota bacterium
TGGGCGAGGTCGGCAAGCGATTGCGCCTGATCGGCCATGAATACGGGGCCACCACCGGCCGCGAACGCCGTTGCGGCTGGTTCGATTCCGTGCTGGTCCGCCGCGCCGCCATGGTCAACGGCCTCACGCATCTGGCCATCACCAAGATGGACGTGATGGACGATTTCGACGAGATCCAGGTCTGCACCGCCTATGAAATCGACGGCCGCCGCATGGACCAGTTCCCGTCGCAGATTTCGGCGCTGGAAAAGGTGAAGCCCGTCTATGAGACCCTGCCGGGCTGGAAATCCCCGACGGTGGGCGTGACGGAGTGGAAGGATCTTCCCGAGAAGGCGCGCAAGTACCTGAAGCGGGTGGCGGATTTGCTGGAGGTGCCCATCGGGATCATCTCCCTGGGACCCAAGCGGCATCAGACCATCATGCTTGAGATGTGAAACAGATAAGAGAGATTGCACTTTGAACTTTGACTTTTTTCGTTTCGAAGGGATGAATGCATGGGCTTAAAAAACGAGCTTCTCAAAGGTGTGGACCTTTTCTCCGCGTTGGATGACCCCCAACTCAACACCATCGCCCAGATGATCATCGAAAAGAGCTTCCGCAAGGGCGACATCATCCTCATGGAGGACGATGAAAGCAACCAGAGCCTTTTCATCATCGCCAAGGGCGAAGTGAAGGTTGTCCTCACCGCCGAGGACGGCCGCGAAGCCATCCTGGCCTCCCTCAAGGAGGGGGACTTTTTCGGGGAAATGGCCCTGCTCGACGGCGAACCCCGCTCGGCCACGGTGCGCGCGGTGGAAGAGTCCCGGCTCCTGACCATCCGCCGGGAAGACTTCATGTCCGCCATGAAAAAGCAGCCGGATCTGGCCCTCACCCTGCTGGGGGAAATGTCCCGCCGCCTGCGCAAATCCAACCGGCAGATTTCCTCCCTGGCCTTGATGCGCGTCTACGGCCGCGTGGCCGCCACCCTGCTCCAGCTCATGGAAGAGCGGGGAATCCGGTCCAAGACCAAGGACGGCAAAAGCATGATTGTGGTCAAGGATCGCCCCACCCAGCAATTCATCGCGGACATGTCCGGTACCACCCGGGAGACCGTATCACGGGTGCTGAATTTCTTCCAGAAAAAAGGGTATATTGTGCTGGACGGAAAAGACCTCCTGATTTTGCAGGAGGATGAACTCAAAACCTAGTGTGGCTTGGTCGCTCGCTTCCTCGCCTACAAGATACCAGAGGGAAACCCCATCGGTGTTGGCACGTCTCTTTTCCCGGCCTTTCTTCCTGGCCCTCCTGCTCTGGATGCTGGCCGGAGCCGTCCTCTATTTCCTGACCAATATGCTGGCCATGCCTTATGTGGCGGGCAAATTCAAAGGCAAGGTCAAGGTTCCCGCCCTGGTAAGCTTGCCCCCCGAGCAGGCTAAAGATATACTGAACAGGAACGGGCTCATTTACATGCTGGACTCCACGGGCGACTACAGTACCGACGTCGCCGCGGGGAGAATCCTCACCCAATATCCGGAAACGGGCACCGAGGTGAAGAAGGGCCGGCGGATCTGGGTCAAAATCAGCAAAGGCTTGAAGAGCGTCGAGCTGCCGCCCCTCCGGGGACTGTCGCTGCGCCAGGCGGAGATCACCTTGCAGCAATTGGGGTTGAAAGTGGGCCGCGTGAGGGAAGTGCGCAACGCCATCTTCCCCGCGGGGGCCGTGATTGGAACGTCTCCCGCCGCCAATTCCACCCTGGAAAAAGGCCGCGAGGTGAATATCGAGCTGTCCCAGGGCAAAGATGCGGGACCTTCCGGAATGCCCTCCCTGAAGGGGATGTCCCTGAGCCAGGCCAAAGACCAGATCAAGAAGCTGGGGCTTTCCCTGGGAAAGATCACCTATAAGAAGGATGCGCGGAGCCTACCCAACACCATCCTCTCGCAATCCCCCCCGTCAGGGGGGGATTACAAGGGGCGTAGCGTAGACTTGGTCGTAACCAAGTAAGGATCACATGGTTCTAAATCCCCGACATCGGGACGGCGCATCGCCTTCTTCCGGTGGAATAACCTCCTTTTTCACGGCCCTGTCCTTATCGGGACTGGCCCTGCTCCTTGGCGCCTGCGCCACCGCGCGCAAAGCCGATCCCGTCAAACCCGCCACGGCGGAGGCGGACCGGAATCAGGAAATCCACAATGAACAGAGGGCCTTCATCGCCCATGAATTTTTTCTGCGCGCGCGCCAGCAGGAGATGGAAGGCAACGACGCCGTGGCCCTGTCCTATTTCCAGATCGCGTATGAATACGATCCGGACAGCCGCGATCTGTGTTTCCTTTTGACCGACAAGCTCAAGGCCGCGGGCAAGATGGATTCGGCGCTGGTGACCGGCATGCGCTGCCTGGAGCTCAAAGGCAAGCCGGACAGCCGAGAATACCAGGCGGTGGCGGAGATCCACCTGCGCAAGGGCGACATCCCCACGGCGCTTTCCTTTTACAACAAGGCCGTGGAACTGGACGATCAGGATAAAGACCTGCTGTATACCCTGGCCACCCTGTACGAAAGCCTCAAGGACGTGCCCAAGCACGTGGCCGTGATGGAAAAGCTGCTGCCGCGCATCGAATACCCGGTCCGCCTGGTGGAAAAGCAGGGACAGAATTATCGCCTGCTGGGCCGCGTGGACGCGGTGGCCAGCCTGTACCGCACCGCGTGGGAAAAAACCGGCAATCCTCTTTTCGGGGAGAAGCTGGCTTCCTTCTACGAGGACCAGGAAATGTACGCCAGCCTGCTGGACGTGTTGCGCAAGCTGGCCCAGGAGAACCCGGAAAACCTGCACTACGAACTTCAGAAGGCCCGGGCTTTGATCCTTGCGGGCAAACCCGATTCCGCCATGACCGCCTATGAGGGATTGATCAAGAAGAGCCCGGAGGAACGCGAGTTCCTGTCTCCCTACGCCACCCTGCTGTTCGAGCGCGGCCGCTATCCGGAAGCCAGGGAGATTTTCCAGAAGCTCATCAAGAGCCAGCCGGAAAACCCCATCAACCATTTCTTCCTGGGCTCCATAGGCATGGAGCTGCGCGACCGCCCGCTTGCCGAGACGGAATTGAAGAAGGCGATAGACCTGGACGCGAAGGTTCCCGAGTATTGGGCCAAACTGGCTTCCTTCTACATCCGCGACGGCCAGGAACAGAAGGCCGTGGACCTGCTCGCCAAGATGGGCGAAGGCAAGGATTGGTATGCCAGCTATATCCAGGGCATCGTATTCACGCAAGTGGCGAAGAAACTGGAATCCGACCGCAGGTCGGAACCGGACCGCAGGTCCGACTCGGACAAGAAGCCCGACGCGATAGGCAAGCCCGGCGGGGACCGCAAATCGGATTCGGTCCGCGCGGCCCAGCTTGGCAATCCCCACGACACCGGCATGACCGCGCAGACCCGGCGCTTCCGCGAACAGGGAGTGGAATACTTCCGCAAGGCCCTGGAACTGGAAGGCAACAACCGCCGCGTGCTGTTTGAACTGGGCGTGGCGCTGGAACAGCTGAACAAGCGCGCCGAATCCATCGAAGTGATGAAGAAGCTGGTGAAGCTGGATTCCGGAGACGCCACCATCCTCAATTACCTGGGCTACATGCTGGTGGAGGAAAACCGGGAGTTGGACTACGCCGGCAATCTCATCGAACGCGCCCTTACCCTGGAACCCGAGAACGGGGCATTCCTGGATTCCAAGGGATGGCTGTATTACCGCCGGAACGACTTCCCCAAGGCCCGCAAGTTCATCGAGATGGCCGTGACCCGGATCCCCCAGGATACGACCATCCTGGAGCATTACGCCTTGATCCTCGAAAAGCTGGGACTCTCCGATCAGGCCGGTGAGAAATGGCGCCAGATCCTGAAGCTGGATCCGGCCCACGAGTTGGCGCACCGCAAACTCAATTGACCTCGCAGCCCTTTTTGCCGGGTTTTGGTTTCCTCCTTTAGCCGTTTCCAGGCTGAAACAGCCCAAAATCGGGAAGCTCCTCTCCCTACTTAGCGGTGGAGTAGTACGTATAAAAAAATTATAATTATACGTGGAGGAGTCATGGATACCAAGCTCACGCTCATGCTGGACAAGCGCATCATCGGCCGCGCCAAAGCGTATGCCAAAAGAAACCACAAAAGCCTTTCCGGATTGGTCGAAAACTATTTCAAAAACCTGACCGAAGCGCAGAAAGCCGACGATGGAGCCTCCACGCCTTTGGTGAATGAACTGACGGGTGTTCTGAAGTTGAAGCCGGATTTCGACTTCAAAAAGGATCGCCTAAGACACCTTGAAGACAGACACCAATGAAGCGAAAGGTTTTCGTGGATTCGGATGTCATTTTGGACGTCCTGGCGGATAGAGAGCCGCATAGCGGCCCGGCCAAAAGGCTTTTCAGTCTCATGGACAAAGGCGTGGTTGAAGGCTTTACATCCCCGCTCATTTTCTCCAATCTGGTTTACCTCCTCAGAAAGCAAAACGGCCATGCGGCCGCCAAAAGCCAGTTGAAAAAGCTTCGCATTCTGTTCAAAGTCCTACCGATGGATGAAAAGGTCGTCGATTCCGCGCTTGATTCCACCTTGGCCGATTTTGAAGACGCCTTGCAATATCACTGCGCCTCAAAAGCCGGGATCGAAACAATCGTCACCCGCAATGGAAGGGATTACAAAGGCATTCCCGGAACCCTGCTCACTCCGGATGAGTTCCTCCTTTCACAAAATTGAAATCCCGCCGCCGGCTTTTTTATTTTCTTCCCTGCCTCTTCGCCTTTCCGGCGATCTGGTCCGGCTGCGCGACCGCGCCCCGGTTCCCGGCCGGAGAAGCCATCCTCAAAGGGGAAACGCCCCGGTTCCCTCCCGCTCCCGATTCCCTGCGCTGCGAACTGGAGTTGACCGCCTTCGGCGGCGGGCGCAAGTCTTCCGTATCGGCGGCGTTCCTGGCCAAGCCCGGAAAAGAGTACAAGCTGGACCTGTACGGCTTGCCGGGTATGGTGGCGGGAAGTTTCCTGTGGACGTCGGAGCGGTGGACCCTGGTCCTGTTCGATCGCGAAGCCTACGTGGAAGGCGTTGGGGAGCATGTGGAGATCGGCGAACTGGGGTTGCGGGACCTGTCCGTGCACGATATCTTCTCCTTTCTGTGGGGAGACTTCTTCCCCGGGGACCAGCCTCCCGCCGATATGCCGGGTAACATGCCGGGCAAAGAGGCCGCGATGACGGCCGCGCCGGAAGGCATGCATAGCCTGGGCAACGGCGCCTTTGGATACACCGCCCGGGGCGATCGCTGGCGCGTCAGCCTCGATGAAAAGACCGGTCTGGTGCGGGAGGCCCTGCGCGAGGATTCCACCCTGCGGATCGCCTTCTCGGACTATCGGGCCGGAAGCGGCGGGTCGTCGCAAAAAGGCCGGCCGGTGCCGCGCAAGGTGCGCCTCTACCGGTACGGGGACGCGGTGCTGGAGATCCGGGTCAAAAGCGTGGAAGACAATCCCCATTGGCGCCGGGACCCGTTCTTCGTCAAGATACCCAAGGGCTTCAACAGGCTCGAGCGCGTGGGCGGCCCCG
>JAQBPN010000100.1 GCA_028287505.1 Fibrobacterota bacterium
TCCAGGCCCCGGGTCTTGCCGATGAAGGATTTGCGCGACATTCCCAGGAGGATCGGGCACCCCAGCGCATCCAGGTCCTCCATGCGATCGATCAAGCGGTAATTGTCCTGCAGGCGCTTGCCGAAGCCGATGCCCGGATCCACGGCGATGCGATCCTTGGCCACCCCCAGGGCGGCGAGCAATTGGATCCGGCCCTTGAGGAACTCCGCCACGTCCGCCACCGCGTCGGAATAGGCCGGCGCGTTCTGCATGTCCTTGGGCGTGCCCTGGATGTGGTTCAGCACCACGCCCGCCCGGAAAGCCTGGGGGAGCTCCAGCATCATCGGGTCGAACGTCATGGCGCTGATATCGTTGATGATGCATGCGCCTTCCGTCAGGGCGGCGCGGGCCACGTTTGCCTTGACGGTGTCGATGGATACGGCGCAGGAAAAGCGCTTCACGATTTCACGCACGGCGGGACGGGTGCGCGCCAACTCCTCCGCTTCCGGAACGGATTCCGCGCCGGGCCGGGAGGATTCCCCGCCCACGTCGATGATATCGGCGCCGGCTTCCAGCATGGCCGCGGCATGGCGCAAGGCCCGATCGATGGTGGCATGCCTGCCCCCGTCATGGAAAGAATCCGGAGTCACGTTGAGGATACCCATGATCAGGGGTCGATCGCCTCCCAGCACCCGGTCGCCGGCGCGCCAGGGGCGCGGCTTGACCGCGGCGAGGGGAGAGCCCCAACCGTGGGATCCTATGGGAGCGGAAGCCCGGAAAGAAAACGAGCCGGCCCCGTCGGGGGCCGGCTGCTGTTCCGGAGAAGATGGGTCCGGAGGTGTTTTATCCGGAATGGTCATGGGGATATCCGCGCTCAGACGGGCCGATCAGACGGTGGCGTCGAAACGGCCGCCCTTATTGCCTTCGTCGGCGTCCGGCTTTCCCTCATCCGCCGCCTTGTCGGCGGACAGGCTCTGACCCGCTACGGTGACTTCGCCATCGGTGATGTTGGAGGTGTTCGCTTCGGCGCGAGCGCGTTTATCCGAGCGGCCCTTGAGGTAGGAACGGCTCTTGCGCGTATCGGTCAAAAGCTCGCCGGTCATGGCCTTGACGATTTCGTCGGCCTCGAGCACTTCGTGCACCAACAGGGCCTCCGCCAGGTTGATGAGCTTCTGCCTGTTCTCGCCGAGCAGGGCCGTCACCCGTTCCATCTGTCCATCCACGATCTTGCGGACTTCGCGGTCGATCTGGATGGCGGTGGCTTCCGAGTAATCGCGATGCTGGCTGATCTCGCGGCCCAGGAAGATTTCCTCCTGCTTCTTGCCGTAGGAGAGAGGTCCCAGGTCGGACATGCCCCATTCGCACACGTACTTGCGGGCCAGCTCCGTGGCCTTCTCGATGTCGTTGGACGCACCCGTGTTCTTCTGCCCGAAGAGCAGAAGTTCAGCGCCGCGGCCGCCCATCAGGATGGCGATCTTGTCCAATACGAAGCGGGAATCGACGGTGTAATTGTCCTTCTCGGGAAGCGAGAAGGTGATGCCCAGGGCGCGCCCGCGGGGAATGATGGTCACCTTGTGCAAGGGGTCCGAATACTTGACCAGCAGGGACACCACCGCGTGGCCGGCTTCATGGTAGGCCGTGGTCTTCTTCTCTTCCTCGGTGAGGATGCGGGAGAAGCGCTCGGACCCGATCAT
Organism: Fibrobacterota bacterium; assembly: GCA_028287505.1. Taxonomy (GTDB): domain Bacteria; phylum Fibrobacterota; class Fibrobacteria; order UBA11236; family UBA11236; genus Chersky-265. The sequence goes on from JAQBPN010000100.1 coordinate 1,674, forward strand.
GATCTTGTCCTTGGCTTCTTCGAAATCGATCATGGCCACCTGGTTGCCGCCGAAACGGGCCGCCAGCAGGCAGGCCTCGTTGACGAGGTTTTCCAGGTCCGCGCCGGACAGGCCGGGAGTGCCTTTGGCGATCTTGGAAATCTCCACATCCTCGCGGACGGGAACCTTGCGCTTTTCCAGATGGACGCGCAGGATGCCTTCGCGGCCGCGGGAATCCGGGAGGTCCACCACCACTTGGCGGTCGAAACGGCCGGGGCGCAACAGAGCGGGATCCAGGACATCGGGGCGGTTGGTGGCCGCGATGAGGATGACGCCTTCGTTGCTGTTGAATCCGTCCATCTCCACCAGGAGCTGGTTCAGGGTCTGTTCGCGTTCATCGTGTCCGCCGCCCAGACCGGCGCCGCGATGGCGGCCCACCGCATCGATTTCATCGATGAAAATAATGCAGGGGGCGTTCTTCTTGCCTTGTTCGAACAGGTCGCGTACGCGCGAGGCGCCCACGCCCACGAACATTTCCACGAAGTCCGATCCGGACATGCTGAAGAAGGGGACCTCGGCCTCGCCGGCCACGGCCTTGGCGAGCAGGGTCTTGCCGGTGCCCGGAGGGCCCAGCAGGAGTACGCCCTTGGGGATGCGTCCGCCCAGCTTGCTGAACTTGCTGGGGTCCTTCAGGAAGGCGATGATTTCCTCGAGCTCCTGTTTGGCCTCGTCACAGCCGGCCACGTCGCGGAAGGTGATCTTGGGACGGTTCTCGTCCATCAGCTTGCCTTTGATCTTGCCGAAGGAGAATATGCCGCGGGTTCCGCCCATGCCGCCGCCTTGGCGCGCCATCATGAACCAGAAGAAACCGATCAGCAGGAACAGAGGGAAGAGCGTGCTGAGATAGCTGAGCCAGCGGGTTTCCTTGACGAACTCGATCTTCACGCCCCTGGCATTGAGGGTGTCGAGCAGCTCCTGCATGGATTTGTCGAAATCAGGGAGCAGGGTCTTGAACTTGACCGTGCGCGAGGAGAAGGCGCTGTGCGTCTCTTTGCGCTTGGCCTGTTCGTCCGGGGTCAGCTTGCGTTCGCCCACCAGAAGGTATCCCTCGCCGATGCGCTGCAGCTCGATGGAGGTGATCTGCAGGCTGGTATCCGCGATGATGTTCCGGAACTCCGTGTAGTTCTTCTCTTCAACCGGGTTCTGGGAATCCAGCAGCTGCACCAGGAAAATGGAGACAAGGACCATCGCCAGGATAAGGGAGAGATTTTTCCTTTTCCATTTGTTGCCGGGAGGCATGGCCTGTTTCGAATCAGGCAGCTTCCGGTTCACCGGGGCGTTCTTTTTGTCTTCCACCAGATTGCTCTTTTTGTCTTCTAGGGGTTCTCGCATTTAAGCACCAACTCAAGGATGTGAGAAGTCGATCCGCTGACCTTGAAGAAATCGGATATTCCATGACCGGGTACCCAAGCGACCTTTTCGCCGCTCATGACCAGAGGGAGGCTATCCCTCGTTCCGATCGGAACCTTCTCCTCGTTGAAAAAAGTTTTCAATTTGCGCGAAACGCTTTTTATTCCCAATGGGGAAAAGCGATCGCCGTCCTTCCGAATTCGTACAAGTAATGTACAAGAAAAGAGTTCCGCATCAAAGATAGCCCTTTCCTCCCCGGGCGCCGGAAACTCCAGGCTCTCCGGCCTGGGATACCGCCGCGCCGCCAGCGCATAGGTCCGGTCTCCCCATTGCCAGGAAAGCTCTCCGAAACCTCCGATCAGTATAACCCTTTGGGCCTCCGGGGAGCAGGTTTTTTTTGCCGGCCGGCGTCCTTTGGATGCGGCTCCGGTTGATTCCACGCAGTAAATACCCCCATTTTCGCATTTCAGAGCGACACCGGCGCTCAAGGGGACTTGCACGCTGCGGGGCCGGCTTTTCCACTGTCGGCAGAACTCCAGGAGTATCTCTTTTGTAACCGGTAAGGGACGGGCGTCGGATTCCCGGTTCAATCCCGGTCCCGCGGCCCGCAGCAGCTTGCGCGTCCAGAAATCCAGGGACTCCAAATCGCCGTCCGCCACGCGCTCGGCGATGCCTTCGCCGGAAAGGTAGGGGCGGCCGTCGTCATCGGATCGCAGCAATCCGGCCTCCTCCTCCAGAACGTCCAAGCCCTTTCCAATCGCTTGCACGCGCATGGCCAGGGTGAAGATGCGGGCGTCCAGACCGGGCTCCTCCCGCCGCAGGGAGGGAAGGTAGCGATGGCGGTACCAGTTGCGATCGATGCGGACGTCGTCGTTGGACTCGTCCTCGCGCCAAGAGGCCGCGCACCCTTCCAGGTAGGCCAGGATTTCGGCGCGGCTGCGGTTGAGAAAGGGCCTGACGATGCGGGCGCGCCGGAAGGGAATCCCCCGCAGGCCGCGCGGGCCGGTTCCCCTCCCCAGGCGCTGGAACACCGTTTCCACCAGATCGTCGCGATGATGGGCGGTCAGGATCCATTCCGCGCCCGCCATGCCGGCCGCTTCCGCGAAGAAAGCGTAACGTTCGCGGCGGGCCCACATCTCCACGGATTCACGCGGGGGCCGGCCGGCCGGATCCAGGGTGCGGTCGAAGCAGGGAACGCCCAACCCCTTGCAAAGGGCGGCGACGAAGGCCTGATCCCGTCCGGAGGAGGCGCGCAGGCCATGATTGACATGGGCGACGGCGATGCGGCCGCCCGACCGGGATGCGGTCCGGTGGGCCCAATGCAGGAGGGCGACGGAATCGGCGCCGCCGGATACCGCCAACAGCAGGGAAGAGCCGCCGGGATGCCAACCTTGCTCCCCCAGGAAAGCCAGGGTCGCCTGGTCCCAAAGGTCGAGGACGTGTTCGGTGTGGTCGATCATGGAGAAGTCAAAGTGAAAAATTCAAAGTGGAAAAAAATTTTCGCACTTTGAATTTCGAATTCAATCCGCGAGGCTACGTCAGCGGCTTTCCCTGGATCTGCCAGGCCCCGTCCTTGCGGAGGCGGAAGAAACAGCTGCGGTACCCTTCGTGGCAGGCGGCGCCGTTGCCTTCCGGCCGGACGCGGAACAGCAAGGCGTCGCCGTCGCAATCGAGGCTGGCGCTCACCACCTGTTGGCGGTTGCCGGAGGTCTCGCCCTTGAGCCAGAGCTTTTTCCGTGAGCGGGACCAATAGGTCATATATCCGTTGGCGAAGGTGAGGGCCAGGGATTCGCGGTTCATATGGGCGAGCATGAGCACCTGCCCGTCGGCCTCGTCGACGGCCACGGCCGTGACCAGGCCGTCCGCGCCGAACTTGACCTGGGTCAGCAGGGCTTCGATTTCATCGTTATTTCCGGACATGGCCGTTCCCCTCCACGATCCAGCGATAGGTGGTCAGGCTTTCCAGGCCCATAGGGCCGCGCGCATGCAGCTTGTCCGTGCTGATGCCCACTTCGGCTCCCAAGCCGTATTCGGATCCATCGGCGAAACGCGTGGAGGCGTTCACCATCAGGGAGGCGCTGTCCACGCCCGCCAGGAAGGCCTTCTGGACCTTGGGCGATTTCGCGAGCACGGCGTCCGTATGTCCGGTGCCGTGCTTGTTGATGTGTTCGACGGCCTCTCCGACGCCGTCCACCATCTTCACCGCCAGCTTCAAATCGAGGTATTCTTCGTCCCAGTCCGCTTCCACCGCGGGCTTGACGCTGGGGTGCAGATTGCGGATGAACTCGTCTCCGCGCAGTTCCACGTTGTGCTCCACCAGGCTGTCCAGGATGCGCTTGACCGCGGCGGGCTTGATGTGCCCGTCGATGAGCAGGGTCTCCATGGCGTTGCAGACCCCCGGCCGCTGGGCCTTGGCGTTGACGACGATGCGCTCCGCGGCCTGGAGATCCGCGGTCTTGTCCACGTAGATGTGGCAAACGCCCTTATAGTGCTTAATGACGGGGATGCGCGCCTTTTCCACCACCGACTGGATCAACCGCTCGCCGCCGCGCGGGATCACCAGGTCGATGTGCTTCACATCGGTGAGGAGGAGATCGACCAGGGCATGATCGGATTTGTTCACCAATTGCACGGCGCGTTCGTCGATGCCCTTGGACTTCAAAGCCGCCTGGAACAAGCGCGCGAACACGGCATTGGTGCGGGCCGCTTCCTTGCCTCCCCGCAGGATCACGGCGTTGCCGCTCTTGAGGCAAAGCGCGCCGCCGTCGATGGTCACGTTGGGGCGGGACTCGAAAATGAACAGGATGGTGCCGATGGGCACGCTCACGCGGGAAATCCTGAGTCCGTCCTTGCGCTTGAGCTTGCCCAGGACCTTGCCGAGCGGATCCGCGAAAGCGGCGATGGATTTTACGCTGTCCGCGATGCCCTTGATGCGCGCCGGCGTGAGCAGCAGGCGGTCCAGCATGGCCGGGCTCAGGCCCCGCTCCTTGCTCTCCTCCATGTCCTTGGCGTTCTCGGCCAGGATCTCCTCGCGTGAGGCGATCAATGAGGCCGCGAGCGCCTTGAGAGCGGCATCGCGCTTGGCGCGGGGCAGGGCCCGCAATTGCCGGGAGGCATCCCTGGCGTTCTCGCCCAAAACCCGGGCATAGGAGGTAATGTCGTCCATACTCAGGTAAATGTATACAGGAATGGGGTCGGCGCAAAGTTCACGGGCGCGAAGGATGGGCTTGAGGCCCGCGCCGGCGTATCATCGCGCCCGGCGCGAATTTATCTTCAAATAATAGGCGGTTACCGGGAGGGATCCATGTTCAGGCGAATATTCATGCTGCTGCTGGCCGGAACGGCATTCAAGATGTTGAACCGTAGGAACCGCGGGTCCGGGTTGATGCGGAACACCAGAGGCTGGGGCACCCGCCATGATACTCTGGGCGGTCGGGGCCTGGCGGGCCTCTTTGGCCGGCGCCGGCGGGCCATATTCTGAGGCCGGATCCGGGCCCGCAAGGCGGGGGCCCGGAAGACCGGGAGGCCGGAAGCAGGTCTTAAAAAATCACCAACTGGTCCCGGTGGATGACCTCGTCGGGGCCTTTGCGGTTGAGCAGTTCCGGAATGCGGTGGCTTTTCTGTCCCCGGATGAGTTGGACTTCCGCGGCGGAATAGGCCGTGCGGCCGCGGCCAATCACATCCCCCTCCAGATTGCAGACTTCCACGAAATCTCCGGTCTTGAAGGCTCCCTTGCTGTCGCGGATGCCCGCGGGCAGCAGACTGGACTTGCGGGTGCGCATGGCCTTCACGCCTCCTTCATCCAGGAAAAGCTGGCCGCGCGCCTTGGACACGAAAGCGAGCCAGCGCTTATCGCGCCCGATCTTGTCCGGATTGGGAAGGAACAACGTGCCCAGGGCCTTGCCCTTGACCAGGTCCAGCAGGCGGGCGCCATGGCCCCGCGTCAGTACCGCCGGGGTCCCTGCCTCCGTGGCCTGGCGGATGGCCAGCAGTTTCGCCTTCATGCCGCCCACGCTCACCTTGGAACCGGGCTTTTCCTCCGCCAGCTTCAGGATTTCCGCCGTGATGCGCGGCACCACGGAGATGGCTTGGGCGTCGGGATTGGACTTGGGGTTCTTGGTGAACAGGCCGTCCTCGTCGGAAAGAATGACCAGCAGGTCAGCTTCCAGGAAGTGGGCCACGTCCGCGCTGAGCTTGTCGTTGTCGCCGACCTTGATCTCTTCGGTGGTGATGGTGTCGTTCTCGTTGATGATCGGGATCACCTTCTTCTCGAGCAGGGTCCCCACCGTCTTGCGGATGTTGTTGAAGCGGGTTCGATCGCGGAAATCGTCCCCGGAGAGCAGGATCTGGGCCACGGTCTTGCCGCGCTTGGCGAAGGATTCCGAGTACATGTGCATCAGGCGGATCTGGCCGATGGCGGCGCAGGCCTGCTTTTCCGGAAGTTCCTTGGGCCTGGTGGAGTAGCCCAGCACGCTCATCCCCACGCCCACGGCGCCGGAAGTGACGAGCACCACGGCATAGCCTTCGTCATGGAGGAGCGAGAGTTGCGCCACCAGGTGGTTCAGTTGATCCCAGGAGGGCGCATTGTCTTCGCCGACCAGGATTTTGGTGCCCACTTTGACGACCAGCCGGTGCAGGGACTGGAACAGGTCTTTGCGTATATCGTCCACGGAAGGGAAATTTAGATAATCTGGGGGCCTAAAATCAGCGGATCGTTTCCAGATCCTTCAGCAGCTTCTGGTACTTTTCCTTTTCGGTTTCCAGGCGCGCGTTCTCGGCGCGCAGGTCCCCGGTCTCCTTCTGAAGGGATTCGATCTTGTCCTGCATGGATTTGTCCGGGGCCACCCTGGCCGTCTCTTCGTGCCGGGCCCGGCCGGCGATGCGGTTCTGGCTGGCTTCCCGGGCCAGATTCAGGAAAAGGGCGGTGTGCACCTTGCGCAGTCCGCCCGTCCATTTGCCTTGGCCCGCTTCCAGAATGGCCAGGGCCGAATCGGGCTCGTCCCGGTAGAGCCAGGTCACGGCCTTCCAATAGGCGGCGATCTCCCGGTCGGTGGGGTCCCGGGAAGCGAGCAGGCTGTCGGCCGCCCGCTGGACCTTGTCCAGTTCCCCTTTGGAGACCATGCGCGCGAGGATTTTGTCCAAGGGCGCTTTGGCCGCATCTTCCGCGACGGCCGGCTCCTTGGTGGCGGCGCATCCCGCCACCAGCGCCGAGGCCAGCAAGGCCATAAGCAGCGCGCGCGCGGATCGCATCAATAGTCCCTCAGGCGGATTTGGCTGGAACGGAGCAGGTCTATCATCTGGTCGTGGGTGCCTATGTAACTCTCGGTCACCGGTTCCTTGATTTCCTTCAGGCGTTGGGTCACCATGAAAATCCGGCGCACTTCGGAAATGATGTGGTCCAGTTTGTTCCTGAGGCCTTCATCGCCCCCTTCCATGACCGCCAACAGGTATTCCGCGTTGCCGCTGATGATCATCAAAGGGTTGTTGATCTCGTGGTTCACGCTGCGCACAATCTGTTCGATGGCTTCCAGGCGCTTGAGGCGCATTTCCGCGTTGCGTTTTTCGTCCAGTTGCACGGACATGCGGTTGAAAACGTCCGCCAACTCGCCGATTTCATTGCGGGAGGAGATGTTGACCTGGTAGCCGAGGGAACCCTTGCCGATTTCCTGGGCCCCTTGTTTCAGGGTCTTCATCGGATCCAGAATCTTCCATTTCAGGATGACGGCCACGTATCCCACCATCGCCAGCAACAGGAGCAGGGAATAGATGAGGCGGTCCTTGGCGCGGCCCACGGAATTCCGCAGGCTGTTGAGCTTGTCCTTGCGTTCGGCGCGCATGGCCTCTTGCGCCATGTACAGGCCTTCCCGGAGCGTCTGCTCATAGGCCTTGAAGGTTTCGTTGGTGGCCGAATCCAGTTCGATCTGTTTCATCACCTCGGACCCGGGGGCCATGGGCAGGGGCGCGGATTTCCGCCGGACGGCCTTGGCGGAACGCGGCGGGATTTTGCCGATCCTTGACCGGGCATGCTTGCCGTGTTTCCCCGGGAGTCTGGAGACCCTTATGTTGGAGGGGATTTCCCTGGGCTCGGGAGCGGGCTCCAGGGAGGCCGCGGCCTGGGCGCGGTTGGACAGCATCTGGATGGTCTGGTCCTTGGCGAATCCATCCAGCAGTTCCATGTATTCCAGGTGCTTGTCGTGCAGGCCGCGCAATTGCTGGGTGGAGAGGGCGGCCGTGTCCGGGCCGATGCGCTCGATTTCCCGGTAAAGATCGTTGACCTCGTTCAGGGTAACCTGGAAGGTACGCAGGTAGCTTTCGTTTCCCAGGGACATGAGCTTGGTCCGTTCCCGGGCGCTGGCGGAAAGATTGGCGAGCCAACTGACGACGTTGTCGTTGACCTCGGCGGATTCCGCCAACTGCCTGGTTTTCACCAATATGATCGTCATCTCGTGGAAGAACAACATGAGCAGGAATAGTATGCCCACGAACACTCCCACAACCACGGCGGGAAGCTGGAATCGAAGGCTATGGATGATTTTGGACATCTCTGTGACAACCGTTCCAATACGCGGGTTACTCGCGGCTTAACTTTCCCCAATCTTAGAGGCTGGATACAGAAAGCGGCAAGATTTGAATTCTTCCCATAAACCCCAAATAACCCCCGTTTGGCTTCTTTTGGGGCTATGGGCCCTCTTGCCCGGTCGGGCCTGGGCGGCCTATTCTCCGGAAACGGAGGCGGCCCTGGAGATCCTCAGGGACAGGGTTTCCGCCGGTCTGGCGGGACAGGAATCCTACGATGCATTCCTGGATCTGCTCGCCGAGGGGGCAGGCGACGGCTGCGAAGCCTGGGCGGATCTGCCCGAGGCGCGGGAGGCGGAATCCAGGTGGAGCGAAATCCGGTCGGCGATGGAGGCGGTATGCCCGGAAACCCTCTCTTCCGGGGCCGACGGGGAAGACAGTACCTCACAGGTTACCCAAGCCGGGCCACGCACGGGCCGGGCTCCGGCCGCCCGGCTGACGGCCGCGCAAACGTTCCGGCCCAGACAGAATCCCGGCGCCCGGAATCCCGCGCCCCTGCTCCGGGCGGAGGGTTCCCTTCCCGGTCTTTCCGGGCGCATGTCGCTGCGGGATTATCGGCCCGATTCGCGATACCTGCGTTTGGGAAGCCGTGGCGTCACCTTTCACGCCGGACACCTCCATTCCGCTTTCACGGACACGCGCCTCGGCTTTGTCGCGGGCAGCCGGTTCTACGCGGGCTGGTCGGGAAGCTCCGGAACGGACGGCGTCCTTTTCTCCCCCCAGGCCGCCCTGGACGGCTTGGGGCTCCGCGTCCGGGCCGGCGGATGGACCCTGGAGGCGGAAGGCGCCTGGAACCGCTTGGCGCATGGGAGCGCCGCGGCGGATACCGCGCGCCGCGATGCCCTGCTCTACGTGGCCGGACTGGAGCGGAGGCCGGGAGGGGGATCGGGCGGCCTGGATTTCCGTTTCCAGGCGGCCCGGCAGCGTTTCGAGCCCGCAACCGGCCCGCCTACGGAGGTGACCGTGGCCGGAGCGGCCCTTGGCAATCAAGGGGAAGACCGGAACCTGTGGCGTTTGGGACTGGCCGCTTCCCTGGCCCAGCCGCCCTTCCCGCCAAGCCGGGAGGATCCGGCCGGAGGGGAGGCCACCGCCGGCGGTTACCTGGAGGCGTCCCTGGCCTCGCCCCATGCGGACCCGGAAAGCTGGCGGCTGCAGGCGCACCAGGCCGACGCCGGGTGGGCCAATCCCCTGCAATCCCCCCGGGGTTATCTGCGGGATACCCTGGACGGGCAGTGGATCCTGCCGGGCCTAGGGGAAGGCGGCCTTTCCGCCCGCTCCCGCTTTCCCCTGGCGTCCGGCGGTTCCTACGGGGCGGAACTCCGGACGGGCGGAGCCGCGGGGTGGTCCTTGGACCAGGGATTCCTTGCGGGCGAGGGAAGCCTGGCGCTCATCCAGACGTTGGGGGAATGGACCCATGAGGCCGGGACCACGATGGTCTACCGCCGACCCGGCCTGAGCGGGAGCGCGGGAAACATGGGCAATGGAGGTTGGGGACAGAGCCTGAGCTGGCGGCGGGGGTTGTGGCGGGTGAATGCGGCCTTTACCTGGAAAGGCGCCGGCTACTCCGGCTCGCGGCCGGCGCCTTTGAACCTGACCTGGGAGCGGACGGGGATGGCCCCCTTCGCGGCGGAAATCCTGACCGGCGACGTGGGGAACCCGGGGAGTTACCTAAGGTTGGATGTACGGCAGGGCTGGCGCTTGGAAAGCAGGGTCAAAGTGGAGCAGACGCTGCGCTTGCCCTGGACCCCGGAAGGCATGGCAAGCGATATGGGTTACCAACTGCGGCTGGAAACTACCCTTTGAGCGGACGCGTTGGCCTTGCGGGGGAGCATTTCCTCATCCCGGTAGCGGGTGGCCAGATCTTCGGCGGATCGACTGACGATGGATTGGATTTCGAGGTCCCGAATGAACCTGGACCGCAGATTCCGGTTGGTCAGCAGCGCTTTCCAGAATTCCTGATCTTCGTTTTCCATCGACCCTCCTCAACCGGGACGCCGGTTCGGGTACCATTCGCGGGTACCGTAACGGGAGATACAAGCAATTACCGATCCCAAACCGAAGCTCCCCGAATCGGCGCGGAAAAGGCGCCGGCTCCGGGGATTGTCAACTTTTATCCCGACTTGATTGGATTTGGCATTTCCAATCGGGTCATGCGGCGGCCTTGGAACCGCCGTGCTCGGCGGCCTCGAACAATGCTTCCAGGGATTCCAGGTTACGTCCATCGAAGCGGACCCGCGGATTGGAAATGCGGCTCCACTTGAAAATCTGGCAGTGCTTCCGGTCCCGCGAATGGCCCTTCAGGAAATAGTCGCGGCCGTAATGGTAAATCTCGTCCACGTCCGCGTCCACCTCGATGAGCGCCTCCGTGCCGTCCAGGCGGTACTCGAAGGCCAACAGGATTGGGCGCCCGTAATAATCCGCGATGCGGCTGTAGCGCATGGTGTTCAGCGATTCGGAGCGCAAGCGCGCCTCGTACTTGCGGTAGAAGGCGAACCCCAGGAAAAGGCTGATGCAGGAGAAGATGAGAACCAAAGTGAGCATGGCCTTATAATAGGGAACCGCGGGAAAAACTCAACGGGAATTTTCCTCCCTCTTTGCCGCGCGATCGGCTTCCGCCAATCCGCTCCGTTTGGGGTGCGGATCCGCTTCTCTCATTTTCCATTGCGGGAATCGAAGGAATTCAAGGCATGGCGTCCCAAGAAACGCGAGCGTTCAAAATAAAACGAAACCGCTTGCATTGCGGTCCGCCACGCATTACCGCGCGGAATGCGGCGTCAGGAACGGGTAAAGCGGGACCGGGGAGACGGAAAGCGGCGGAGACGCGCCGCAACGTTCAGAAAACGATCCGTTGGGTAACTGATATGTTACCTTGGCCGCTGCGCGCCGACCGCAGTTGCAGAAGGTAGACCCGGGGGCCGTTCCCGGGGCGCGAAAACCGCACCCTTCCGGAGCCCGAACCGGTCTTTTCGGCCAGCAATCTCCCCGTCGGATCCAGCAGCCGCGCGGAGAATCCGGAGCCGGTCCCGCAACCGCCCGCGGAAACGCCGCATCCAACCGTAACCTCCAAGGCATCATCGATGACGGTAAGCGAGCGCGCTCCCAGGGAGGGAACGGCCGCTCCTCCGGATGCGATCCGGGAGGTGGGCGCCTCCTTGTCCCATTTCCGGGCGGAGGTGGCATTCAAGGTGAACCAGGCTTCGTCGTTCCACAGGGTCTTGCCGCCGGAAGAGAAAAGCCCTTCCACCTTGATATAGACCACCCGGTCCGTCGGCAATGCGCCGATTTTCAGATGCACGCGCTTGCGGTCCTGCGACGGCTCCGTTTCCGTCACGGTCCGGTTCTCGTCCCCTTGCTTCCCGATGCCGTATTCCTTCTGCCGGATGTACTGGGACGATTTCACGTTGAAATGTTCCGGACCCACCGAATCCGGATTCACCGGCTGGGTGAACTCCAGTTCCAGCCCGTCATCCAGGGAGCGTACCGACTTGATATCGAATGCCGTGGCCTGGGGCTTGGCGGTCAACAGATAGAGCGGGCTCTTGTCCCCCGCCGGCCAATTGCCGCCGATCCTGGTGATGGTCCCGATCACGATGCCGCCGTCCGGGGCTTCCGCCATGCGATTGAGGGCGGACAGGTTGGTGCCCCTGCTGAACCAGAACACCGCGCCGTTGTACCCGTCCCCGACCTTGTCCAGGGAAACCCGCACCAGGCCCATGCCGTTCACATCGCCAATCAACCAATCGCCGGCGAAGGTCCCCTTTCTCAGGAGAATGGGCTGGCTGGGGGAGGAGCGCACTATGCCATGGGGCAGCCAGGCGACGGGAGGCTCGTAAGGCAGGCCTTCCGCAAAGTTGGCGGCGTGCGTCGCGATGATGTTTCCTCCCGTGTCCACCTCCGGAGAGTTCTGGCGGTGCCCGTAGAAACGTCCCTGGCGGATGCGCATGAAGGTGGAGGAAGGCAGCCAGCTTCCCTGATTGTCCGTGACGAACATTTCTCCGGTGGCGGGATCCAGATTGGCGCCATTCGGAGATCGGAGGCCGCCCGCGAAGGCTTCCAGGTTGCCGCCGAGGTTCCATTTAAGGAACGCGCCGCTCAGCGCGGAAGTGGGATCGACATTGGACCAGCCTCCCCCGTTGATGGATCCCGAATAGGGTCCGTAGAAATAGCCGTCCCGATACAGGGGCGTGAACACCCATTGATGCCAGAAGGGGCCTTTGTTCCAGTGGTTTTCATCCGGCCATTTCACGATGAGGCGCCGGTTGGCCGCCAGATCCGGGGGGGCGACGAGATCGGGAATCTCGTAGAAACCGTCGCGGTCGGAAACGTAGACGTGATCCTCGACCACGACCACGCCGGAAAGCTGCCTCCAGGTATTCGAAATCTCCTTGACCAGGCCGGGCAGGGAATCCGTCGAGGCGCCCTTGATCAGATAGACCTTGCCGTTCACGTCCGCATCCGGCGCTTCCCCGCCGCCGACAAAGTCCGTGACGGCCAGCACCATGGTCCCGTCCTTGAGAAACGCCAGGCCCATGGTCTTGTAAAGGGCCGGCATGCGGACTTCCGCCAGGCCATAGTCGGGATGAGCCGCTTCGGGAATGGCCGCGCGGGAAACGGATAGGATGAGGATGAGCGGCGCCAGGGCGCGGAGGGCTTTTGTCATGGAGCCTGATGAATATACCGCTTCCGTCCGATACCGGCGCGGGTTTGTTACGGGGATTCGGGGTCGCCGCGTACCGGAAGCCGCCCGGCGTCGGCAAGGCGGCGGCTACCCGGCAAACAGGAGACGCGCTCAGGAAAGGTTTTTGGGGATCCGCTCGAATTGCAGGATGGCGTCGAAGGTCTGGCGCTCCCTGATTACATCCGTCCCGTTCTCCTGGATCAGGACTTCCGTCGCCAGTTTGCGGGTGTTGTAATTCGAAGACATGGCCGCGCCGTAGGCGCCCGCATCGTGGAGAATCAGGTAATCGCCCACCACGGCTTCAGGAAGCTTGCGGGTGGTGACCACTCCGCCTTCTTCCTGGGTGAACACATCCCCGGATTCGCACAAGGGACCGGCCACGATGGTGTCGATGGCATTGCCCACCACCCGGCCGTCCGCCGGGCTGATGGAAATCTCGTGATAGGCGCCGTACATGGCGGGCCGGATCAAGGTATCGAAGCCGGCGTCCACCAGGTAGAAATGGTTGCCGCCCGAATTCTTGACGGAACGCACCTGGGTCAACAGGGAACAGGACTCGGCCACCAGGTAGCGTCCGGGCTCCACTTCCAGCCCTACGGGATGGCCCAGGTCCTTTTCGATGGACTTGCGCGCTTTGTCCCACAGGCCGTGGTAGGCGGCGATATCGATGCGCGCCTGTTCCTTCCGGTAAGGGATGGGCAGGCCGCCTCCGGCGCTGATGACCTTAAGCTGGGGCCCCATGCGCTTGGCCGCCTTGACCATCGCGTCGCATACCGTGGCCAGATGGTGGTAATCGCTTCCCGATCCGATATGCATGTGCAGGCCCTGGATGTTCACGCCCGCCTCAACGCCCAGGCGCAGGCACTCTTCCAGGTCCGCATGCCAGATGCCGTGCTTGGAATAGCTGCCGCCGGTGTTGACCTTGCGCGAATGCCCGTGGCCGAAGCCGGGGTTGATGCGCAGGGTCACTTCCGCTCCGGGACAAGACCTTCCCAATTGGGTAATCATATCCGGTGAACCGACGTTCACGGGGATATTGTGTTCCTTGATCATCCGGAGGGCATCGTCGTCGAACAGATCGGCGGTGAATACGATGCCGGGCGGATGCCCTTCCGCCGTATAGCCCACTTTCAACGCGCGGTAGATTTCCCCGGCCGATACCGCGTCCACCACCACTCCGTTCTTGCGCATCAGCGCGAGAATGGCCAGGTTGGAACAGGCTTTCTGGGCGAAACGGATCACTTCGAACACCTTCAGTTCGGAGATGCGTTTTTCGATCACGGCCTTTTCATAGATGAAGGTGGGCGTGCCGAAATTCTTCGCCAACTGTTCAACCGGCAGCGCGCCGATATGGGTAACCAGATTCTTCATGAGCGGGGACTCCTCCGGGGAGGAAAGTTAACAAACAATGGCAGGGTGGAAGCGGCTGGGGCCCGAGGGCCGGGAGCCCAAGCGTAGCGGGACTCCGGGAGGGGTTACGGCATTCAGGCCGTTTTGACTGGCTTTTCCGCTTCCCCATCCGCTTCGCCGGTCGCGGCCTTTTTCTTGGACTCATCTCCCAAGGAGTACTTGGTGATCATATACCGTTCCAAAAGCGTCACCCCTTCGGTCATGGTCTTTTCCAGGCGGGCCACCTGGAAGAACAGACTGAGGAAGTAGAGACCCAGGCAGAAAATGAGAAGGCCGAGAATAATGGACATGGAGGGATTATAGTGTTTCGATGCAATGGGAGCAAGAAGAAGGGGTTAGGGATTAGGGGTTGGCTCACGGCCTTTTGGGCCGTTCGCGAGCATTCCACGGCGCTTCCCTGGATTTCCCACAAAAGGAAAAGGACCGGATTGACCCGGTCCCACCTAACCCCTCAACGGAGCCGAGACAACAACGGGTTTTATTTCTTGAAAAGCTTCTCCGCGATCTGGACGGCGTTGAGGGCCGCACCCTTGCGGATTTGGTCGCCCACCACCCAGATGTCCAGCGTATTGGGCTGGGTGTTATCCTTGCGCACGCGGCCCACCAGAACGGGATCCCGTCCGGAGGCGTCCAGGGGCATGGGCCAACGGTTCTTGGCCCGGTCTTCCATCACTTCCACGCCTTCGGCGGCGCGCAGGATCCTGTAGACCTCCTCGAGGTCCGGCTCTTCTTCGAACTCCACGTTGAGGGCTTCCGAGTGGGCGCGCAGCACGGGCACTCGCACGCAGGTCGCGGTCACCCGGATCACGTCGTCGTGGAAAATCTTGCGGGTCTCCTTCACCATCTTGATCTCTTCCTCGCAATAGCCGTTTTCGGTCATGGGCGAGTTGTGGGGAAAGAGGTTGAAGGCGTAGGGATGCGGAATCACGGTGCGATTGAATTCCTCGCCCTTGAGGTAGGCGGCGGTTTCGCTCACCAGCTCGTCCATGGCCACGGCGCCGGCGCCGCTGGCGGCCTGGTAGGTGGCGGCCACGATGCGCTTGATCCTGTAGCGTTTGTGCAATGGCCACAGGGGCAGGGCCATGATGATGGTGGAACAGTTGGGATTGGCGATGATTCCCTTGTGCTTGAAGATGTCCTCCGGATTGATCTCCGGGATCACCAGGGGCACGCCTTCCACCATCCGGAAATGGGAGGTGTTGTCCACCACCACGGCGCCGGCCTTGACCGCCGAGGGCGCGTATTCCTTGCTGATCTTGCCGCCGGCAGAAGCCAGCACCAGATCGATGTCTTTGAAGGAGTTGTGCGTCAACTCCTGGACTTTGATATCCTCGTCCGCGAATTGGAGGGTTTTTCCCGCGGAGCGGGCGGATGCCAAAAGCCGCAACTCGGAAATCGGGAATTTCCGATCGGCGAGGATGTCCAGAAGTTCCGTGCCCACCGCTCCGGTGGCGCCCATTATCGCGACCTTGATTCCCATAACCTTTTCCTTTTTGCGCACAATCGCCCGGGGCCCATCGAAGACTTCCGGAAAATCCAACCGTTACCTCGGCCCAGACCGCTCATCCGACCTGACATTTTGTCAGGGGACCCCGATCCGCCGGGCCCGCAACCATGAGGATCATGACTGTAGGTATCGGCTGAAATTTAGTAAAATTGTTGCCAGGGCTCCCAACCGTACGGGAGCCAATCCCCAATCAGACGGTCGGGGTTTTCCACGCGGGTGAGGCATATGGAATTGAGCGTTCAGAACAAGGGTGTATTCGTTTCCCGGCACATCGGCCCGGACGAAGGTCAAATCCGGGACATGCTGCAGGTGGTGGGAGCGGAAAGCCTGGATGATTTGGCGCGGAAAACCGTCCCCGCCTCTATCCGCCTTGCCGTTCCCCTGGATCTGCCGGCCTGGGAGAACGAACACCGCTTTCTCCAGGAGGCGCGCGCCCTGGCCTCCGAGAACAAAGTCCTCAAATCCCATATCGGCGCCGGTTATTACGATGTGGTCCTTCCCGGCGTCATCCAACGGAACATTCTCGAGAATCCCGGATGGTATACCGCCTATACGCCCTACCAGGCGGAAATCGCCCAAGGCCGTCTGGAAGCGTTGATCAATTTCCAGACCGCCGTCATCGATTTGACCGGTATGGAAATCGCCAACGCCTCCTTGCTGGACGAAGGCACAGCCGCGGCCGAAGCCATGACCATGCTGTATTCCATCCGCGAGGATGAATCCGCCAAGGCCTTCTTCGCCTCCAAGCGCTGCCATCCCCAGACCCTGGACGTGCTGCGCGCGCGCGCGGAACCGCTCGGCATCGAGCTCCGCATCGGAGACGAGGCCGAGATCGCCAATGGCCAGGTTGCCGGCGTATTCGCCGCCCTCATCCAGTATCCGGACACCTTCGGCAACGCGGCGGACTACGCGTCCCTGGTCGCCAAGGCCCACGCCGCCGGCATCAAGGTGGCCGTCGCCACCGATCTGCTTTCCCTCACCCTGCTCGCCTCCCCCGGCTCTTTCGGCGCCGACATCGCCGTCGGTTCCGCCCAGCGCTTCGGAGTGCCCATGGGCTTCGGCGGTCCGCACGCGGCGTTCTTCGCCACCAAGGACGCCTTCAAGCGCCACATGCCCGGACGTATCATCGGCGTTACTATCGACGTTCACGGGCAGCGCGCCTACCGCATGGCCCTGCAGACCCGCGAACAGCACATCCGCCGGGACAAGGCCACCAGCAACATCTGCACCTCGCAGGTGCTGCTCGCCGTCATGGCCGGCATGTACGCCGTCTACCACGGCCCCCAGGG